>CAUSUW010000001.1:0-101751 GCA_963535095.1 uncultured Gemella sp.
AAAATTGAAATCCGGGGCTGGAATTTTTCCATGCCCCGGATTTAGTATACAACCTTTTTAATTAATAAAAACAAATAAGAGGAACTCAAAAATCATAATTTCATAGAAATTAACTTTGTGAGTCACCTCTCATAGATTTAATATATTCGAAAATTTATCTAAGATACTTTGAATGTTATCTCTTTACCAATTTTTATTTTGATATTCAGAGTAAATTTACTATATCTTAATACGCCGGTCTTGCATAACCTTTAATATAATTAGAATTCCAATTATAAGTTTTTCTATTTACTTTTGTTTTAGCAGTACTTCCTGCATATAATGCAGAGTTACCCTCGATTGTAGTAATTACTCCATTATTTACAGATTCAACGATACCGATGTGGTCCGCAAAACCTCCACCGTCCCAGTCAAATGTAACAATATCTCCCACTTTTGGTTGAGATTTTCCTTTCCAGATTCCTTTTTTCTCCATAATACCAATATGACGTTGAACTCCACATTCTCTACCGATAAGGTCACTTAGTCCTGCTTGTTGGAATACTGTTGTAACGAAAATATCACACCAGTCATCATCATACGTCGCAGTATATCCTACTGGTTTTGGATCTACAGAGTTATAAGCATCAACTATTTTCTTATGAGTAGCTGAGTCAGTTTCTACACCTAGGTAACTACGAGCAATATCAAGAACTTTATTTAGGTTAGTGTTGTTATCTGGATTCTGAACCCAAGCTCCATTGCTTCCTACATAGTAACGGTTGTTATCTACCCATTTATTTGTAGCCATTCTACCGTCAGCCTCTAACCAATAGTTTCCTGCCCAAGCATTTCTAATCATTTGACCTTGAGCATCGAAGTAATACCATGTACTTCCACTCTTAACCCAACCAGTATGCTTTCCTGTTAAACTTGAATCTTCTTTCTTCTTATCTTGAATCCAAGCTCCATTGCTTCCTACATAATAACGGTCGTTATCTACCCAGGCGTTAGTAACCATTTTACCATCCGCACCTAGCCAGTAATTTCCAGCCCATTTATTACGAGCTAAAGAACCATCTTCATTATAGTAGTACCAAACGTTGTTTTCTTTTTTCCAACCACGTTTTCTCTCTTCTCTTTTCTTATCTTTTTCCCAAACTCCGTTGGCACCTACGTAATAACGATCGTTGTCTACCCATGAGTTTGTTGCCATTTCACCATCCGCACCTAGCCAATAGTTTCCTACCCAAGCATTTCTTACTACGTTTCCTTGTGAATCTAAATAATACCACGATGTTCCACTTTCTATCCATCCGTGTTTCTTAGTTTCAACTTGTCTTTGAGCTCCTTTTACCCATTCTCCATTACTTCCTACATAATAACGTCCATTATCTACCCAGGCATCTGTTGCCATTCTTCCGTCAGCACCCAGCCAATAGTTTCCTATCCAAGCATTTCTTACTATATTCCCTTGGTAATAATAGTTCCATAATGATCCATTTTGAACCCAACCTTGCTTCTTAACTTCAGTAGGTTTTTGAGCTCCTTTCACCCAAGCACCATTGCTTCCTACATAATAGCGATCATTGTCTACCCAAGCATCTGTCATCATCTTACCATCAGCACCTAGCCAGTAATTTCCTTGCCAGGCATTCCTTACTCCATTACCTTGATTATTATAGAAGTACCATGATGAACCACTTTGCACCCAACCTTGAGCTGCGTGTACTTTAGTACCTACTACTGTATCCACTGCGATTGGTGTAGTTAATACTGTTAAGATTCCTAAACCGATTTTCAATTTATTTTTTTTCATAAAAATTTCCAATCTCCTTGCTCATATTATCGTATATTTATGCATTTTCTATTATACCATTAAGCTATTCCTTTAGATATTACAAGTTAGTTACAAATATGGGAGTGACATACCTAAATCGATTTCTCTGAAATCAAGATTTATGAGTCACTCCCATCATTTCATATTTTATTGTTTATAATATTCTTTTTTCCAACTAAAACCTTTGACTAATCCAACTAAAGTTCCAATACCGTAGCTGAAGTGCACTAAGAATAGTAAGATTGGAATTAACAACATTGTCACGTTGAACTTATTATTAATAATTGTCATCGATGTAACGAGAATTGTGAATAGTCCATAAGCAACCGCAAGAAGTACAGCGAATAACTTCGTTAAAGGCAACATCAATAGACTAAAAATTATTCCTAAAACAAATACGAAAGGAACGAAATGGAAGATAGAGAAGGCCTTAGGATAAACATGACTTACCTTACCAATCCAATATCCGTTCGAATATTTTTGTTTTAGCATTCTATTTACTGTTGGTCTAGTATATTGGTACGATAGTATATCATTGCTATAACGAATCTTATATCCGTTTTTTCTAATTCGATAATGCAGTTCATTATCCTCAACACGACCTACTTTTTCATCCAGTAGTCCAATTTTATCAAATATTTCCTTTTTGTACATTCCTTGGAAAACTGAACTTACATAACGTTTAGAAGTCTGCTTACGATAATTCGCTATCCCACTACCGAACATATTTTCCTCGACCAATAATAAGGTCTTACTTAAATTATCTTCATTCTCAATAATATTTGGACGTGGCCCTCCGCAAACATGTTCTCCACTCTCGATAACTTTAACATTATTCTCAATAAAATTCTCGGTAATATGTGAATGACAATCCACCTTAAGGATACATTCCCCTCTTGAAGCTTTTATACCCACATTCATACCAGCTGACAATATTACCTTAGGATTTTTCAACAATACTATATCGTAAAAATCATGATTACTAGCTTTGAAATCTTCTAATATTTGCCAACTTTTATCTTTTGACATCCCATCTATAAATATTAATTCTATCTTGCTATGATCATATGTCTGATTCTTAAAGTCTTCTATCAATCTTGGTAAAAACTTTTCCTCATTTAAAAGTCCGATTACAACCGAAACTAACATAATTATCTCCTTTATCAAAAAGGAAGCTAGATTAAAATACTAACCTAGCCTATCCTTTTTATCTATCTTTTCTTCCTAATTTTTCATTAGCACTGAACATTATACTCGCGATAGATTCACCCCAATACGGTGCAGTCGCGTAGTTAACATTCATACCACCTGCTTTATTTCCTAAGTATGCTCCGTTAGCTGGATATCCAGAATTATGTAAATATCTTGAGTTAATCCAACGTGCAGCACCCAGAATACCACTATCTACATTATCAAATTTAGTCGCAGAAGTATATGGGCTATCATCATATGCCGATATACCGAAGAAGTTATTTTTATCTTTTGCAATCTTACTTCTTCCCCATGCACTCTCTAAAGCACTGTGTGCTACTAAGTATAAAGCATTAACTCCGTATCTTTGTTCAGCAGCTTTAAATGTAGCTCCTTTACCTGCTAACTTACTATCACTAGCTCCCATTATACTATATAGTCTATTAATATCAGCCGCTGTATAGTTAGTTCTAGATTTCAAATTAGAAAATTGGAATGGGTGATCTAGTTTGAATGTTCCAAAGTTAATTCCATCTGCAGAGTAATAAGATTTACCAACTTGCATATTTGCATTGTGATAAGCAACCATTACTTTAGTGTACGGAGAGTATCTGTGATAAACATACATTCCATCACTTACATAATCCGGAATAAAAGTATTACTAGAATCAACCGCAGTCACCTGACTAGCATTAACATAACCTGTAAGTCCCGCTACTTGAACAGGGATTCTACCATTCACAGTAGATCTGTTATCTCTAAATAGCACTGTATCTTTAGAAACATGTGATAAGATACGACCGTTCGCATCATATACAGGAATATATAATGATTTTACTTTGTAATAACCAGAATAGTTAACTCCATGACCTGCATTTTTAACCCATGCTCCAGAACCATCTACATAATAACGTCCATTATCTACCCACGCATTAGTAGCCATTTTTCCATCAGCACCTAACCAGTAGTTTCCTGCCCATTTATTACGAGCTAATGTTCCATTTTCATAGTAGTACCATGTGTTTCCTTCTTTTATCCAACCGTTCTCTTTAACTTCTGACTTTGCTTCTGGCTTCTTAGCATCTTTTACCCATGCTCCATTAGCTCCCACGTAGTAACGCCCGTTATCTACCCATGAACTTGTCGCCATTCTTCCGTCAGCTCCAAGCCAGTAGCTTCCTACCCATGCATTTCTAACTACATTACCTTGATAATAGTAGTACCAAGCTCCTCCACTTTGTACCCAACCTTGTTTTTGTACTGCAACAGGTTTTTGAGCACCTTTTACCCATGCTCCATTTGCATCCACGTAATAACGCCCATTATCTACCCAAGCGTTAGTTACCATTCTTCCATCGGCACCTAGCCAGTAATTTCCTGCCCATGCATTTCTCGCTAATGTTCCATTTTGATTGTAGAAGTACCAAGAATTTCCAGTCTTAACCCAGCCTTGTGCAGCTAAAATGTCACTACTAGCTACTGTATTCATAGCTATTGGTGTAGCTAATATCGTTAATACTCCTAATCCTAATTTCAGTTTATTTCTTTCCATTTTTTATAGCCCTCTTTACTCATTGTCATGCATTGATAATTATACCATAGTTAAGCTATTTTTAGGGTTACAATTAGGTTATTTTTTATTACATCTATATTACAAAAAAGCAAGAAATATTATTACTTAATACCTTACCAAAAGAAAAAAGAATGGAGATTAATTCTCACATTCTTCTTTCAGTATTTCTTCTAATTTGTTATAGTCTTTAACACTATCAATTTCATAGATGCTATTAGGTTCTAATTCTTCCACATAAACATCTAGTCTCTCGATATTATCTTTAACCATATTATCCCAGTATAAGTTCATGAACTCATTACTTTTATAAGCTTTCTCTATAAAACTTACGATTTTCTCTGCAGTTTGCTTATCCCAGAAAGATACCCCGCTAAGGATTCTTCCTGCTTTACTGTCTACGATAATATCTTGAACTTTATAATCATCACCATAGATTAAGAACCATTCATTCTCACAATCTTCGCGATAAACGCTGAAATATGTTGAACGATCAATATCAGCTCTAAACATATTTTTGAATAAATAGTTATCCGCATCGATTACATAACTATCCGCTAGTTTTTCCTTAACTAAGTATAATGAGTAGAAATTGTTATACTCAGAGTATTTATCATTGAATACTAGTTCTACATTATACTTCTCTTTTAAATAATCGAATTGTTCATGTAAATATCCAACAACAACGATTATCTCATCTATTCCTTTTTCTTTTAAAAACTCTATTTGGTACTCCACAAGTGGCTTGTCTTTAACCTTTATCAAAGCCTTTGGAGTATTATCTGTCATAGGTCTAAGACGCGTTCCTAAACCTGCAGCCAATATAATTGCTTTCATTATCTATTTGTTACTCCTCTCTAACAATAACATAAACACCTAGTATGATAATAATAGATGTAATGACTAATTGTAAATTCACCTCTAATGCGACAAAAATCATCGAGAATAATATTGTCCAAACAACATAGCTGACATTAAGCCCTGTTGCCTTCGCTGGTTCTAATCTATTAATAGCCATATAGTACAATATGTAAGATACCATATTACTAACTACGAAGAAGACAATAAGTCCCCCGAATTTCACATCAAGGCTCGTCTCAATTCCTAAACCATTGAATGAAATTATTACTAAATACGCTAAAAATGATGTAACCTGACGAATTAATAAAGTCTCAAGCTCGTTTAAATTATTTTTCATCGCATATGAACTAAGAACACTCTCGCTACCCCAAGCAACTGCGCAAATTAATGCGAACATAAATCCAAGGTAAAATGATTCAACCTGTTCACTCTTATAACTTTGGATGAAAATACCAACAATAATAAGCGCAATCCCTAAAATCGTTTTTGATGAAACTTTATTTTTTAAAAATATCACAGCTAGTATTACTGACACAGCAGGATAAATCGCTGTAATCGAAGATGTCAAACCACTTCCTATATATTTCACTGCATATAGATTACACTGCATTCCAATAGGTCCTGCAAGCAGTGCACCTACAATAACACTAACACTTTTTATATTCGTAAAAATCTTGAAATTAATTGTTTTATACTTAATTAAAATAATTGCTAATAGGACAAAAATACTAATGAAATCGTGGACAACCGCAACCGCAAAAGGCGAAATATTATAAAGTGAAAATATATACGCACTTATCGCAAGCCCAAGCCCCCAGAACATACCAGATAAAAGCCCTGCTGAGACACCTATTTTATTTTTCATAACTTTCTACATACTCCTTTAAATTCTTAACCGCTCTTAAGTATCTGTCTTTTCCATAAGATCCAAAGTCTGCACCTTGTTCTTCTTTATAGATCGTCCACAGACTCCACAGGAAGTCCTGTAATATTTTGTAAATCATAATCTTAGCTACGCTAACTGGAGTATCTTCACTGAAATACTCTTTAAAGAATTCTCCTTCTTCAGCCTTTCTGAAGTTAGACTCTAAGAAAAGCGCCGCTAAATCCCACATCGGATCATTCATCGCAGAGTATTCCCAATCTATAAGATAAATACGACCAGTCTCATCTTCGATAAAATTCTCTGGTACAAGATCGATATGGCAAGATTTTCTGTCAATACCAATCTCTTCTAGGTGGTTTTGTAGAGAAAATACCTTCTCCCTTATCTTCTCGTAATAAGGATAGCTGATATTACCTTCAATCAGACTCTCATATTTTCTTATCTCATCGAAGACTCTAAATTCTCCTTCAAGAACCTTCCCAGAGCTATGTACTTTTTTTAGAATATTCGCAACTTCTTCTTTCTTTGCTTTTAGATAATGCGCATCAAAAGTTGTTGCATTCTCAATATATTCATTTACCTTTATTCCAGATTCAATATCAAAGATATAGTTTTTCACATCCAAGCCTAGATCAGCAAGATTTGCAAGATTATTTTTCTCCGCAATCCTATTGATTAGCTTATCAGTCCCTTTACCAAAGAACTTAACTATATATTTGTTATTAGTAGTTTCAACTAAGTAATTGCTATTTGTCATACCACCTAGTTGTTCTACTTTTACCACTTCCTCAGATTCAGTAAGTAGTTTTTCTATTTTACTTTTTATTAGTTGTTTCAATGTAAAGCCTCTTTTCTACATTACAATATTACTTACCATTATAACATAAAATGAGATAACTCATAGTATTTTTACTATAATTTTTCATCAATAATAAAAAAGAGAGTGACTCAAACATCACGATTTCTAAGAAATCAATTTTGTTGAATCACTCCTGCACAGTTTATTAGATACCTTAAAAGCTTTTATAAAGCGAATTTAGATATCAATAAACCACTGAGTCTATGAGTTATCATGTGAACTTTGTTAAATTTTAGAGCTTTTGGGGCAGCCCCAGTTTTACTATATCTCCCATTTAAAAACCGTCTTAAATGCAGTATTTAAATCAGTCATAAACACCCTATGTATGTCTTTAATATTTCTCACAGGTTGCTCAAGTTCAATAATATTCTTGAATCTTCTTTCGAATTTTTTGTTGCTAAGCATCTCAATAGCTTTTTCAAAGTCGATTCTTCCTGAACGCGATGAACCTATTAGCGTTAGGCCTTTTTCTAAGATATCACGTGTATTGATATTTACCTTATATTCACTAACTCCCATTAGTACTAGACTACCTTGTGGTTTGATGTATTTGATTAAGTCATTTATCGCATAACCACTACCATCTCCACCACAACATTCTACACCATGGTCGAAAGTTAAGTCTTCAGGTATATCATCTGTGATGTATCTTTCTTTAGCGAAACTGAATAGTTCTAATTTCTCCCAGTGACGACCTATTACGATTATCTCACACTCTGGTAAGGTATAGTTTATTATATTTGCCATAACATAAGCCAGACTACCATCACCAATTATCGCTATTCTATCTTTTCTACTATGTGAATTCTTTAAAAATCTATCCATTGCGTGCATTCCAACACTTATGAACTCTGTAATAGCCGCAACAGAATCTTCCACACTATCATAAGCTACCACTCTATCTTTAGGTAGTGCTACGAATTCTCTCATAAAACCATCGAAACCACTTGATAGAAAGTATGTTTCTGGCATATAGTTTTCATAGAATTCTTCGTCACTTTGTCTTGGTGGTTGGTTAGGTATCATTACTACCTTTTGTCCAACTTTATACGTTCCTGTAGGGTCTGCGATTACTATCCCAGCACATTCGTGAATAAGTGCCATAGGTAGTTTTTTAGCTAGTACCTTAGGATCTCTTTTCCCTTGGTAGTATCTTTGGTCTGCGTGACATACTGCCATGTAGTTTGGGCGGATGATGATTTTGTCGCCATCATTTATGTTCTCTTCATTGTATTTTACATTAATAAATTTCGGTTTAATTAATTGATATATTTGATTTATCATATTATTCGTCCTCTAGCATACTCTTAGCTATCTTAAGGTCAGTTACTGTAGTTATTTTGATATTTGAGTATTCTCCCTTAGCTAGTGCTACTTTTTTCCCTTTTATAACGAATATCTTACATGCATCTGTAAGTATTTGTTTTTTTTCTTTATCTAATGAGTTATATAAGTTTAAGAAATCTAAACATTTGAAACTTTGAGGTGTTTGACCTTGATAGTAGTGAGCTCTGTTTGGAATGTTTGAAATGTATTGTCCATTAGTGCTTTCTACAATCGTATCAACAGCTTCTACTACTGTGTCTACTGCATCACTTTCTTTAGCTAGACGTATGTTGTCTTTGATAATTCTAAGTGTAATAAATGGTCGAACTGAATCGTGAGTTACGATAATATCTTCGTCAGTTAAAGGTTTATATTCATTAATTCTGTTTATGATGTTTTCAATCGTTGTATTTCTATCAACACCACCAGGTGTAATAATGATTCTATCAGCAAATGCTGAAACATATTGTTCCACTAAGTCTTCAGCATGAGATACCCAATCTTCATGAACACCGACTACGATTTTTTCGATTTCAGGTTCTAATAAGAACTTCTCAATTGTGTGAATAAGTATTGGCTTTTTACCTAATTCTAGGAATTGTTTTGGCATATTACTTATTCCCATTCTAGTTCCTGTTCCACCAGCTAATATTCCTGCGTATATCATTTTTTCGCTCCTTTTAAATACTATTTTTTTCAATATATTATCTATTTTATTATATCATATAAAAACAATAAACTTCAAAAATCTTCTATTAAACCTATAATTTTGAGCTAATGAATTGAAAATATGATATAATGTAAAATAGAATTTTAGAAAGGATTTCCTTTAAATGAAAAGCATAAAAGTTAATGCATTAGCGAGTTTAATGGTTAACGTTCTAAACATAGTTTTCCCATTAATCACTAATCCTTACTTAACTAGAATACTTAGTAAATCTAACTACAGTTATTTCAATACAGCAAATACATGGGCTAGTTTTGTAATACCACTTGCTGCATTCGGAATATATAACTACGGTATTAGATCAATAAGTAAAGTAAAAGACGATAAAAACAAAATTAACTACATATTTTCAAAACTATTCTATATATCAGTAGTAACCTCAATTGCGATAACTACTCTATATTTTATATTTATCAGCGTAGGCACACATGATACTGAAAATCTAAAAATCTTATACTATATACTTGGAATTCAAGCCTTATTCCAATTTTTAAATATTGAATGGATGAACGAAGCATACGAAAACTACACATTTATTCTCTATAAAACTTTATTTATTAGAATTGCAATGTTAGTATCAATCTTCGCATTCGTAAAAACAGAAGATGACATTATACCATATGCAATTATAATGAGTGCTACTACAATCTTAAACTATCTACTAAGTTTCTTATGGATAAAAAGAGAAGTTTCATTTGTTAAGATTAATATTAAGGACTTATTAACATCTACAAAAGCACTAACTACAATGTTATTATTAGCAAACGCTAATATGCTTTATACACTGCTTGATAGAATGTTTATAACAAAAAGCCCAGATGAGAACTATATATCTTACTATACAATCGCATCGAGTATAGTAATGCTTATCGCAGGTGTTCTTAGTGGAGCCTTAAATGTCAGTCTTCCTAGATTAGGTTATTATTTAGGAAGAAAAGAGCACGATTCTTATGAATATTTAATCAGACAAGGATCTTCCCTATTCTTCTTCCTGATGATACCAACTAGTATCGGAATAATGATTCTAGGAACATATGCAACTGTTATTTATTCATCAGATAAATATTTAGAGGCAGGAATAGTAACGAGTATATTTGCGATTAGAACTATTATCTGGGCTATTGAAATGATATTAGGAAAGCAAATTATATTTATCAACGATTTCGAAAATAAATTGACTTCATTTTACTTTATCGGTGGTGGATTAAATGTAGTGTTAAATTCAACACTATACTTCTGTAATATTTTTAAACCAGAATACTATATTGGAACAACAATACTTGCAGAAGGATTAGTAGTATTGTTAGAAATACAGTTCATTAGAAAACATAAGTTAATAAACTTATCAGCTGTATTTTCTTCACTTTACAAATATCTTGTAGTATCACTTGGCTTTATTCCAATATACTTCATTATAAAATTCGCATTCCACATTAATTCTTATGAAATCACATTAAACATGCTTATTATGGTCTGCACAGTTATAGCAATCTGTGGAATTTATTATTTAGCTATCCTAACCATACTAAAAGATTCAACAATAAACTATGCGATAAATATGGTAAAAAGTAAAGTTAATAAAAACTAATAAAGGAGTACTTATGAAAACCTTAAAAACACTTATTATAATCATATTAGTATCTATGACTTTTCTTCCAACAGTACATGCAAATTCTGATGATAAACTACATATTATAACTGTTGCCGAATGGTCTGACGCGATGATATTAGAAAGTAATGGTCACTATGCAATGATTGATACTGGAGAAGATTTTTCATATCCAGATGGTTCAAATCCTCGATATCCCGATAGAGAAGGTATAACAAAGGATAAAGATAAAATCACACAAGATAGATTATTTGCCCACATTAAACAATTAGGTATTAAAAAATTTGATTTCATCATTATTACACATGCCCACTCCGATCATGTCGGCTCTGCACACGATGTTTTGAAAACTATCCCTACGGAGAAACTTTATATAAAAAAATATAGTGACGATAGAATTTCTGATAAAACAAGACTTTGGGATAATTTATATGGATATGAGAGAGCATTAGAAGCAGCAAAAGAAACTAATACTACTGTAATTCAAGACATTACTGAAAAAGATTCACACCTAATGCTAGGGGATATAAAAATTGACTTATTAAATTATGAAAATGAATACGAGAGTGATGGTTCATTAAAAAAAGTATATGACGATAATTTAAATTCAATTCTAGCAATAGTAAACATAAACAATACTAAGATTTTCTTAGGTGGGGATTTAGAAAATACTGAAAGACACCTTGAAGAAAAATATGGCCCATTAATCGGTCAAGTAGATGTTATGAAATTTAATCATCATGTAGAAACAACAAAATCAAATACAAAAGAATTTGTGGATAAACTTAATCCTAAAAAAATTATTAAAACAGGTATTAGACCTGTAGAAGAAAAATATGATGAATATCTAAAACAAAAAAGTATCAGCATTATAAATGCTGGTCAACTAGACAGAGCAGCAATTTCTTTAGAGTTCAATAATGGGGAAGTAAAAGATATTTCTAATGATTATCCTCACTATGGATTCTATAGTGAGAACAATACATTAAAATTTAAAAATTGGAAAAATGAAGCCCCAAAAGATGGATGGACACAGCATAATGACAATTGGTATTACTTCTTTAATTCTGGATCTGTCGCTGTTGATTGGAAACATCTTGATAATAACTGGTACTATTTTAATAACGATGGTTCTTTAAGAACAGGTATTGTAGAAGATAATAGCAACCTTTACTATATCGACAAAAATAAAGGTATGTTGACAAATTCTTGGAAAGAAATTGATTCAAACACAAATTACTATTTCAAAAAAGATGGTAGAGCTGCAAAAAATGAATGGGAAAACTTTTATCATTTTGAGGCTGATGGAACTCTAAGTAAAAATAAATGGATTGGTCTCCTTCATACAAATAAGGATGGACGACTTAGTCTTTCTGATTATAGAAACTATCCACTTTCAACTGCGCTATTAGCAATAATCATATATATAAGTTATAAAATAAAAAATAAAAAGCATCGTGAATATTAAAGTCACGATGCTTTCTTTATTAATTTTTCTTTAACACAACCTCTGCTAACCCTGCATTTCCGCTTTTATAAATCGGATTTTCTTTCCAATTATAGTTAGTATTAGGAGTTTTAAAATTCTCTCCATATAAAGTTCTTAAATACTCCTCAGTGTTAGTCGGAACCTTTACTTTTAGATTTTTAAAATCACACTCTTTTAAACCTGAAAATGGAATTTCATAGTGGTAAACCTCATATCGAGTAGGATTCCCTAATGCATTTGTCATAAAAAATATTGTATCAGAAGATACTTTATCATCTTCCTTTTTATAGATAATAAAATCCACATTAAGTCCTTTATAGCTGTAAGATAATTCAACTAAATTTTTATTGAAATAGAATTCTTTTGTTCTGTTAAAACCATTATTAATAAGATGTTCTTCTATCACTTCAAATTCTTCTAAACTTGAAACTTGAATTCCGAAATCCATGTCTAAATCATGGCTAATAAAATCATTTTCTCGGTAATATCCCAATAATGTTCCAAAATCTAACCATATATTATAATTCTTTAACTCGGAACTATAAACAATAGTCAATATTTGTTCGAAGTTTTCTTTTAGTAAATTACTTCTCTTAGAATCTAACTCAATATTTGCTTTTTCATTTAATTTTTTTATTAGAGGAAAGTTTTTAACCACATCTTTCTTATCACCTAAAAAGCTAGCTAAACTCCTCTTAAGCCATTGCAACATACTAGTTCTCCTTCTTAATATACGCTACAAAATCATCATGCTGTATTCTTTTTTCTAATGGAGGAATCTCCATATAATCCGAACCATAAATTATAGTTAGAATATGGTCATAATCTTTTGGTATATTATATACTCTATCCTCAAATTTACATTCAATTACTTCATCTAACGCCTTAGCATCTATCTTAGTACTATATTTTTTAGATTCCATCAGATAATCAATATACTCACTATTAACAGGCACTCTAGAACAATCATTTAATTTTTTATTCCATGTTTTCACTCTTGTTAATCTGAACACAACTAGCATTAGATAGCGAACAATATTCTTTATTCCCGTTTCTTTATTTCTTATCCCATATAAAGTATATACAGATAATCTACGATACATATCTAATTTTGTTATTTCTTTATTTACATCTTTATAGTCATCAAAAGGGAATACATCTACACAAATACCTAATTCTATATCATTTTGTATGTAGTTATTTTCATAAACAGTTCTACTATCATAGACTCTGTAGAATGGATAAGGATATCTAGAATCATTTTCCCAAGAAACAACCTTATAAATACTGTTATTATCTTCTAAAATTGCTTGATATAATTTATCATATTGATCCCTCTTTAAAGCAATATCCAAATCATCGTCCCAAGGAATAAACCCTTTATGCCTTACTGCGCCTAACAAACTTCCATAAGCTAATGAATAATTAATACCTTTTTCGTTACAAATATTATGAATATAATCCATAACTCCTAATTCTACTTCTTTGATTTCATCAATATCTAATTTTTTAAAATTACTTTTATCTGTACTCACTATAGAATAGAAATAACCTGCCATTAGAAATAGGATGATGCCTAATAATGAGATACCATAGAAAGTAGAACTTAAGAATAGATTAGATACTAAAATCACCATTAATATCATAATCATTGATAATAAATCTTTATTTACTAAATCTTCTTTTTTATCTCTAAATATTCGTTTTATCATTGACACAAAGAATGATAAAACAAAAATTCCCATTGAAATAAATCCTACTAATCCATTGTAAAATAGGATTTCTAAATATCCATTATGAGTAAGATAATGCTCTTTTATTATATACTCTTCAGGATTAATTTTTTTACCTATTTCATACCAGTTTCCACCTGAATAACCAAAGATAGGTTTTTTAGGTACAAAAGATGCCGTAGATTTCCAAATCGCGAACCTGTTGTTAGAAATATTCTCTTCACTTGTATCAGTTCTTTCTAAAGAAAGATTGTTGTCTTTATTTTCTAACTTTTTATCTTGGGCTTCTAATCTTTCTTTATTGTATTTTAAATACTGTTCACTAGTGAAATTAACAGCTTTATAACTAAATAATACAACTATAATTGCCATCACTACTTTTAACAATGATTTAGTATTTCCTTTTTGATAAAACATCGCTATTGAATATATAACAGCCGCTATCATCATACAGATAAACGCAGTTCTTGAACCTGATAATACTATATAAATAAAATTCAATACAATAGCTAATATACTTATATTTTTATATACTCTTATAAAGCTACCAATTTTTGTAATTAAAAATATAATCACAATTAGCGAAATTAATGATAAAAAGTTTGGACTTGCTAAAATACCAAATAATCTAGACTCTACAAATCCTTGTCTGATATACAACCCTTTATAGTCATGTACTCTATAACCTTTCAATAATACGAATTGAATTAATGAAACTAATACTCCAAAAGTATTAAGTACAGTAACTGTATAGAAAAAGTAATTATATATTTTTTTACCCTCTTCTCTAGTAATTCCTGTAAATATAGGGAATACTGTTAAGAAATAAATATAAAATATTAACGTATTTTTAATATTTGTAGAATAACCATAAGATATCACTAGAATGCTAGTAATAATATTAAAAGCAAAAAATAGTAATAAGTACTCTATTGTTTTTATCTTTAGATAAACTTTCTTAATAACTAAGTTATACGTCGCCAAAAGAATTCCAAGTAATGTCATTCCCCCTGCAACAACCTTGTTAGCTGAAATAAATTGTAGTGGCACTATTAGACCACACATACAATAAACAGCAACTATTAAAATAAATGCCAGATTTATTTTAAAATAATTTTTTTCTATTAGTTTTAACATACTCTAATTAATATCCTCTCTTCTCTATTATTTTTCTATATAGATTTCTATTCAATAATAAGGCAACAAATCCAATTTTTCTACCTTTTGTAAATAATGAATCTGTTAAAATACTCTTACTATGATCTTTTAAATACGATATTAACTTATTTTCTAATTTTTTATCATTATAATCTTTATCTAACAATAACCTATCTAATACATAGAAATACGCCCAATTCATTCTCATCTGAACTACTTCTTTTAATTCAGGATATTTCTCTAAAATAATCTCTTTATTCTGTTCATAAGCTTCTATTACATTTAAAAACTTAAGCGAAAATTTTTGGGTAGTAATGCTATTTTCTCTATGGACATAGTAATATTTTTTCTCATTGGTTGTTACTATTTTATTACACTTATCTAATAACTTTATCATAATAAATGCATCTTCAGCGATTTTCCCAATTTCAAATCTTAACTCTGAAAATAAACTCTTTTTATATAATTTATTAACAGCTGTCACGGACAATATCTTAGCTTCCATAACCATTTTAATAGCTTCTCGAGGACTAAGTTCCCATGTTTTTTTATCAACTACTTGAGCCTCAGGAACATTATTATAAACATCGTAATGGCCACACATAGATAAATCTGCGTTTGCAGCTTTTAGATTATTTATCAGCAATTCATACATATCTTCATCTATGTAATCGTCACTATCTATAAATCCGATTAACTCGGCTTTCGCTTCATCAACACCAACATTTCTCGCATCAGACAATCCACCATTCTTCTTATGAATAACCCTTATTCTATCATCTTTCTTTGCAAGTTCATCACAAAGTTGTCCACTGTTATCAGTAGAACCATCATTGACTAAAATAATTTCTAAGTTTTTATAAGTTTGATTGATTATTGAATCAATACAGCGTTCTAAGTATTGTTCTACATTGTATACCGGTACTATTACACTAATTTTTTCGTCCATAATATTCCCCTTTATACTTAAGATAACTATTTTCCATATCCGCTATAACTGCATCATGATGTGGTACTTGTTTCTCTTTTGGTGGTGGTGTCATATAATCACCAAATGCTGTTTTCAGATAAATATCATATCCTACAGGTATCGGCATTTTAGTATTTTCAAAATCTATAAAGATATTATCTTCAAATGCTTCAATTGGATATTTCTTTTTCATATATCCTGGACCTGTACAAAGCTCTGTTATTCCATCACTTTCTTCAAGCGTATATTTCGTCATTTCTTTTTCAGCTTTTTTCCAAATCATATAACGTAATTTGCTCGGTGTTAAACCTAAAAGAATCGTACTACCCCATTTCATAATTGCTCCATGTTTTTCTGGAATAGTCTGCGCACAGAATAGTGAATAAATCAATGCCCAACGAACTTGTTTTTTTCTATCCGCTTCATTTTTAGGATAGTAGTCCAAAGGAATAACATCTAACGCCAAGCCATGTGGCATATCTAAATCTTGTTGATATGGCTTTATGCAAGTTGTTTCTTTATCTCGAATCGTGATAAATAAGTTTCTATCAACAAAGTTGCTATCACTTTTTGATAAGAAATATTGTTCTTTTGCATATTTTTTCCATAATTCTGGAAGTTTTTCATAATCTTTTCTAGGCATGAAAAAATCTAAGTCATCATCCCAAGGGATAAATCCTTTATTACGAAGTCCACCAATAGCTCCACCACCACAAAGATAACAAAGTAAGTCATGTTCTTTACAAAATTCTACAAAATACTCAGCCATTTCCAAGCTTTTATTTTGAATTTCTTTTAAACTACTCACCTACTACCTCCTCAACTATTTCCTTGAAGTTTTCAATAATAACAGCTATATCTTCATCACTAAGTCTAGTGTGTAGAGGTAATGTTATTTCTTTTACATAATAATTATATGCATTAGGATAGTTTTCAATGTTGAATCCTAAGTTTTTATACGCAGTTAATAACGGTAATGGTTTGTAATGAACATTACAGCTAATTCCACGTTCTGCCATCTTAGTAATTATCTCCCCACGTTGTTCAAATGTAGCACCTTCAACATGAGTAATATACAGGTGTCCACAAGATTTATAATCTTCTGAACTGTGACTTAGAGCTGTAATTCTTGTTCCTTCAAATCCTTTGTTATATTGACTAATAGTGTCCTCACGACGTTCTAAAAGTTTTGGATAACGATCTAGTTGAACTAATCCAATAGAGGCTGCAATATCAGTTAAATTACATTTATATCCAGGGATAACAATATCATACTCCCAAGATCCAGCTTTTGTTTTTGCTAATGCATCTTTTGTTTGACCATGAAGTGAATATATTTGGTATTCTCTATATAACTCTTCATTATCAAAGTTTTCATTTTGTTTCCAAGTTACACTTCCACCTTCAGCTGTAGTGAAATTCTTCACAGCGTGGAATGAGAATGTAGTAAAATCAGCCACAGAACCAATTTCCTTACCTTTATAAGTGCTTCCTAAAGCATGCGCTCCATCAGCTACAACAGCCACTCTACCAAGTTTCTCTTGATATTCACTATTAGCTTTGAATAAGTGTTTTTTATTCTCTACTACCTCAAAAATCTTATTATAATCACATGGAATCCCTGCTAAATCAACAGGAATAACAGCTTTAGTATTCTCAGTAATTGCATTAGCTAACGCATCATAGTCCATCTCGTGACTATCTTCAGCGATATCAACAATAACAGCCTTCGCACCAACATGATAAATCACACTACAAGATGCCGTGTATGTCATCGCAGGAACGATAACTTCATCACCTTCACCAATACCTAGAACACGTAATGTTAATTCTAACGCTGCAGTTGCTGAATTAAGACAAACAGTTTTTGGTGTATTAGTAAATTCAGATAATCTTCTTTCTAGTTCTTTTGTCTTCGGTCCTGTTGTAATCCAACCTGATTTCAAAGTATCTATTACTTCATTTATTTCTCCATCACCAATATCTGGTGGAGAAAATGGTATATTATATTTTTTCATTTCAAACTCCTAATTATTTATTTCTACTCTTATCAATAAAAAAACACAAGAGACTAATATTGTGGAAGGCCTCTTGTGTTTCTTGATCGAATTATCTAGATATTATTATACAATATAATCTATTCTAATCAACTAAAAAGCCTTAATCTTATTATATTTTATTTAACAACCGCAATAGCAGTTCTTATCATTATTTTAATATCATTTATAACACTGAATTCTTCAATGTACTTTAAATTATATTTCATCTTGTCTGGAAGAATTTCCTCCACATAGATTTCATCTACACTTCTTCCACTTCCTTTGAATTTCTCAATAACTTCATCTTCATTTTTGTATTCGATACTCGCTGGAGAAGTTATCCCAGCAGGAAGAAGTAATGTTGCATTCATTTCATCAGTATACTTATCTACATATTTCGCAACTTCCGGTCTTACACCTACAAAACTCATATCACCGATAAGTACATTAATAAGCTGAGGAAGTTCATCAAGGCGTAATTTACGAAGCTTATGTCCTACTTTACTAATACGAGGATCATTTTGCTGAGTAACAGCTGTCCCAAGCTTGTCCGCGTCTTTAACCATAGTTCTAAACTTAAAGATCCTAAAAGTTCGACCGTAAGTTGTAATACGCTCTTGCCTGTAAAACACAGGACCTTCACTATCAAGTTTTATCCAAAAAGCTATCCCTAAAATTATCGGCGATAAAGGAATAAGCAAAATCAATGCCAATACCTTATCAAAAAGTAATTTCAGAAATAACGATATCTTCTTCTTTTCAATCAAAGCTCTATACTTTTTTACCGCTTCTGTTTCAAATCTATTATCAATGTTCATCTTTCACCTTACTTAATTCAACTGAATATTTATAAATAGTTTCTCAAATTTATTCCATCCTTTTATTATAACATATTTCTAGTTATAACAGAAGAAATGGAAGTAAAAAAGACAACCAAATTAGGCTGCCTTAAATGATTTTCCAATAATAAATGGGAAAGTATTATTAATTATCTTAGCAATTAATTCACACAATATTATCGCTAAAAATAGTTCTACAATGGCTATTATATAATTACTAACCAATATTCCTGTATACCTAGCGGCAAGTTGCTCCATAATTATATCTAAAATGTATAAAACTATTGGTGAATGATATGCATAATATATTAACGTGTTACCACCAATTCTCTCTAGTATAGGTATATCTGGGATATTTTTGAATAATATAAAGCTTGCCCAGATACCAAAGAAAGCAGCAACAAAATACAAGAAAGTTGAATTAATCTGTTGATAATATAGATCTACTCTCGTGTTGTAAACTCCACATATGATACTTACTGCAGCAACCGGTAAAAAGTATAATATTTTAAAATAACTTTGTAGAGTAGCTAGATTTTTTCTCAATACATATCCAGATAAAATAAATATTGATGCATACGGTACAAGATCAAAGCTCCAAATTAACCAAAATTCCATCTCATATAGTTTTTTTCCTAAACTACCACACAAGATAAGAACAATAAATACAATTATATATTTATATAATGTGTCACTATATTTTATCACAAAATAACAAACTAATTCTGCTAAGAATAACACATTTAAAAACCACAGTTGATAATAAATATGCATTCTATCAGCCACTATCATAGCTTTTATAAAATATATAATATCTATTTTCAATATAAATTGCGGTTGCAAAATAAATGATTTAATAAAAAATATAGAAATATTCATTAAAAAGCAAGGTATAACTATAGTTTTAAATTTTCTAGCAAAGAATTCAAAGAACGATTTATACTTGGCTACATTTAAAGTCATTCCAGATAAAAAGAAAAATAAAGGTATATGGAATATATATAGTAATAATTTCACCTTGGCTGGAGTGTATCCCATGTGACCAGCTATTACTAAGATTATGCAAAAAGCCTTCAACATATCGATATATTTAATTCTCTTACTACTCATTACTTATCACTCCTTAATATATATATATTCATATCATTTGAAATATCACTTTCTTTTACAAAGTAAACATCCTTATTATAATTTTCTTTAAACAATACTCTGATTTTATCGAAAGCACTAGAGTCCTTGGGTAAAATAAATTTAATATTATCACTATTTACCGCACTAGAAAGTACATTATTTGTATCTTCAACTCCAAATCCTTTTAGTTTATTATGATATTGAGGCGAGAATGTTTGCCAGGTTCCAAAAGTTATTATGTTTTTTGTTAACTTATCAGTCTCAACAAAAACCTTACCAACATTAGGTTGCGAACTAACTAAGTTTCCGTATCCTGAAATAATATATAAATTATCTTTATTATTAACTAGTACATTGTTATAAGCCTTATTAAAATCACGAGAATGATAATTAAACCAATACAATTCATTTTTTCCATAGTTCCATATAGAGCCCATTAATAGTATGCATAAAATTGTAAAGATAATATTTTCTAGATTATTCAATAATTTATAGTTTCTTTTTGTAAACAACTCATTCCCATATAAAATAAAAATAAATAGAGCTAGAATAATAATAGATATATATACTCTCTCTACTACTCTTTGCCTAATTATTAGCGCCGTTAGTAGCGCTACAGGACTCAAAAATAGCAAATATCCATAATAACTTTTAGATTTATAAAATATAAAAACAAGAAGTACAAAAAATGTAAACAACTTATAAAACTCATTAGAAAAGTACTCAAGTATTATCTTTTTAATCGAAAAATTATATTTTTCTGATACTGACCTTACTTTATCAAGATTGTCTAACAACTCATTACTAAAGATTTGTTTTTCTGAGAAAATCCACGAATTATGACTTGCTAAAGTATTTTCAGTAATACCTATCTTATCTAGACTTTCTTTTTTTACAGAATAATCAATAGCGGGATAATCTCTAATCAAAGTACTCTTTTCATTCCACTCTATATATGATTTTTCTACATCATTACTTTGTATAAATAACCAATTAGTTAAACTTACAATAAAAATTGTACTAATTAAAATACCTGTGTGTTTTACCTTTTTATTCCTAGTTAGTTCAAATATGATTATCGCTAAACATATTACTAAAAGACTGGATATTATTTGAACTCTAAGAGAGATACCTATAAATATAAGTATAATAGGAAAAACTATGTTTTTTTCTTTATAAAGTAAAAATATTCCCGAGACAGTTAACAAATAAGCAACCACTGAGTATGTAAAATATTTTAATAAAGCAAACTCTATTACTAAAACTATTATCCATAGCACTATTTTATATTTTCTATCTCTCAGCAGATAGAGCAAACATGAAAAACTTATACTATACGCTAATACTAAAAAAACGAAGTAAACATTAACATTTGAAAATAAACTTTGAAATATTACTAATATCCTAGTTAATACTATTCCCATGTAGGGAAGTAACATATATTCTTTATTTAAAATCGAATAATTAATTGTAACATCATCAACAGCATGATAAATGTAACCATATAAATATCTATATAGCACTACAATAAATAATGGTATACCAATTGAAATTATTAGCGAGGTAGTTTTCTTCACTATTTACCTGCCCCCTTCCCTTAAAATATAATATTCAAAATTTAATAACACTAGTATAATACTATAATTAAAAGGTTTTTTCAAATTATAGCTGATTTTACTTTCCCTATACTATACTATTATATTTTTTTATGATATATTGTTACTAATATAATTTCTTCGAGGTTTATTATGAATTTTCCAAAACGAAACATTAATATCGATATTATTAAAACATTTTCCCTACTATTAGTTATTGGTTTACACTTTTTTCTATACACAAAATTTTACTCTGTAGAATATACACTCATTAGTATACCCTTCATTACTGTACGTAATATTACAATGACATGTGTTCCTTTGTTTATTGTTGTTACTGGCTACTTAAATAAGGATAAAACTTGGAATAGAAAATATTATTTAAATATTGGTCATATTTATCTACTATATTCACTTGCTATATTTATTTTAACATTAGTAGACAATAAATATGCTATTAATACAATTTTATTTAAAACTACTCTTATTAATATCTTAAATTATAAATACTACGGATGGTATATTAATATGTATGTAGGTCTAATGTTAATCGCACCTGTTATTAATATATCTTTTAAAAATATGACAGATATAACTAGAAGGCACGCAATGTTAAATATTATATTAGCTATATCTATACCAGTTACCTTATTAAATTTATTTTATGGTATTAGATATTCTATCTTAGGTTATATTTTGCCAAATTGGTGGTCTCTTACATGGCCTCTTTTATATTATATTATAGGGGTATGTTTTTCATATAATAAAAATATATTAAATAGAAATTCTAAGTTTACTTTAAAATTCCTTGCTATAACAAGTATATTATCAGCTCTAGTTTATTACAAATTTCAGATATATGTTGAATCTGGACTTCATATTAACATCTTCATAGTCATCATAACAACATGCATCTTTTCATGGTTGCTTAGTCTAGATATTAATATACCCAAGAAAATTAAACCTGGTATAATATTCATTTCTAATAACACATTATTAGCATATCTGCTTTCGTATATTGTGGACAATATTATATACCCTTATGTGAATCTGATTTCTAATATGAATGTGAGATTCAGTCTATTTCCTGTAGTCGTAGTCCTGAACTTCATACTGACTATAATCCTTGTTATAATAGTTAGGGCGTTATTATCAATATTACGAAAAATATACCTTCTTAGTAAGATTTCTTCTTCAAAATAAATAATAAGAGCTTTAGCTCACCTAATCGGTGAACTAAAGCTCTTATTATTATATTAATTCTTTTTATAATTTCTTCCTATTCGTCTTGCAAATCGCTTATAGGTGGAAGCGACGGAACCCAAGCTCCATCATTTCCTACATAATAACGGCCACCATCCACATATCTATTAGTAACCATTCTTCCATCTGATCCTAGCCAATAATTCCCTGCCCATGCATTTCTTACTGCTGATCCATTTTTATAGTAGTACCAAGATCCGCCTTCTTTTTGCCATCCTGATTTATTTCCGTAGCCTTTTATCCATGCCCCGTCACTTCCTACGTAGTAACGATTGTTATCTACCCAGCTGTTTGTTACCATTCTTCCATCTGATCCTAGCCAGTAATTCCCTGCCCATGCATTTCTTACTGCTGATCCATTTTTATAGTAGTACCAAGATCCGCCTTCTTTTTGCCATCCTGATTTATTTCCATAGCCTTTTACCCATGCTCCGTCACTTCCCACGTAGTAATGATTGTTATCTACCCAGCTGTTTGTTACCATTCTTCCATCTGATCCTAACCAGTAATTTCCTGCCCATGCATTTCTTACTGTTGATCCATTTTTATAATAGTACCAAGATCCGCTTTCTTTTTGCCATCCTGATTTATTTCCGTAGCCTTTTACCCATGCTCCGTCACTTCCCACGTAGTAACGATTGTTATCTACCCAGCTGTTTGTCACCATTCTTCCGTCTGATCCTAACCAGTAATTTCCTGCCCATGCATTTCTTACTGCTGATCCATTTTTATAGTAGTACCAAGCATCACCACTCTTTACCCAACCATTTTGAGCATGTTGAGTGTGTTGAGCACGTGGTTTATATTGTCCATTTGATTTACTGATTTCACATGCTATTCCATCACCATCTCTATCTAGATGTCTTGAATAACCGTCTTCCCCTACTCGAATATCTCCGTATCCCTGGTTCCACGCTTCTTTACAACTATGGAATGTAACTGCTTGTGCCTGTGGACTTGCTACTTCTCCTATACCTGCTACTAATGACGCAACCGCCACAATACTTAATAATCTTCTTTTTTTATTCATTAATACGCTCTCCTTTATTTCATTATATTGATATAATACTATATATTGTATACATTTTCAAATATAATCATATAAGGGGATCTCAAATAATTAATATGTATTTTTTAAAACCTAGATTATCTATACAATAAAACTCGAATTCAGATTCTCCCAGACTCGAGTTTTATTGTTATTTAGTTTACATATTCAAAAGAAGAAATACCTTCTTCCAAACATAATTAACTTGGCACCTTTTGATCTTCTCTACTTAATATTAAAATTCTTAAGTACGATACTAAATGTTGTTAAGTTGTGTAGTAATGCTAGTAAGTTCGATGGTAATACGTTTATTAATCCTAAGAATATTAATGAACTATTAATCGATACTGTGCTCTTAACATTATTGCTCATTTGAGCTCGTAGTGTTTTAGAAACATCTGACAGTAATAATAGCGAGTTTAGTGAATCTGATTTTAGGACAACATCACTGATTTGTTTTGAAAGATCAGCACTTTCACTCATAACAATACTTACGTCACTTTCTGATAGTGCCGCTGAGTCATTTAGACCGTCACCTATCATCAGGACACGTCTTCCTTGTTCTTTTTCACTCTTAATGTATTCAAATTTCGTAACTGGTGTCATACTCGTATGTACTTCATCAAAAGTTACATCTTTTAAAATTTTCTTCGTTCTAAGTTCATTATCCCCTGTTAAAAGAACTACCTTTTTACCTCTATTTCTAAGCTCAGCTAACACTGCACCAGCTTCATCTCTTAATGGGATATCCACACAGAAAATTGAGATTAATTTTCCTTTATATCCTAAGAATAATAGGTTATATTGTTCTTGTTTTTCGGCTATGATTTGTTCTTGCTCGTCAGTAACAACTACACCTTCGTCTTTTAGCAATTGTCTACTTCCGATAACTACTTTCTCTCCGTCGATATGAGATACTATTCCTTTTGAAGCAATGTGATATAGTTCTGTATGCATCTCTTCATGCTCAATTCCATCCTCTTCCGCCTTACTTACTACAGCACTGGCAATCGGATGATAGATGTGTTCCTCTAAACACGCTCCAATTCTAAGAACTTCTTCATAAGAATATTCATAAAATGGTAGTACTTCTTGAATATATGGTTTAGATACCGTGATTGTTCCTGTTTTATCAAAAACAAATGTATCTATATCCTCATATTTATCAAGGGTTACTGAATTTTTTACCACAATTTTTTGATCAATTAGGTTTTTTATAGTAGTTAGATATGCTACAGGTGTTGATAATTTCAATGCACATGAGTAGTCTACTAATAGAAACGACATCGCCTTAGTGAATGACCTTGTAAATAAATACGTTAGTCCCATCGCTAAGAAGTTGTATTTTACTATACTGTCGGCTAATTTGATATATTTGTAATGATATGTGTCTTCCCTACTTTCAGAATCTTTCATCAGTTGAATTAAATGTTGGATACGACCATTAACTTGTGGATTTTCAACTTTTAGCTTAATCTCACCGTTAACGACTATCGTGTTAGAATAGACCTCATCTCCAATATTCTTCACAATCGGGAAACTTTCTCCTGTCAATGAACTTTCATCAACACTAGCTCCCCCACTCATCACAATACCATCAAATAAAATTTCATTTCCTTCTGAAACTAGAATTATATCGCCTTTTTTCACCTCTGCACAAGTTACTTTTCTATTACCTTCTTCTTCAACAAGCCAGATTTCTCTGTCCATAGAAGTTAGGCTTTGTTCTAATACTTTTACAGATTTTTTCTCAGACCAGTTGTTTAAAGCTTCTCCTAATTCTAAGATGAACATAATAGAGCTTGCCGTTTCACGAGCACCCGTCGCTAATGAGACTAAGATTGCTGCAGAATCAAGTGTTTCCATGGTAACTTGCTTGCGTCCTAATAATTTTAGCGTATCTTTTAAATACCCTGATGCTTTCCACCATGTGTGAATAGCTCTAAGTGGAAGTGGCACGAATAATTTAGACATTGCACGCCAAAAAATGGCATCTACAATTATTGAATAAGGACTTTCTTCAGCTACCACAACTGGATTTTCATAACAGTCCTTAACTCTTTCTTTATCTACTAGTTTAAAGAATTGTTGTAGACAACTGTTGCAACCATCTTTAAACATAACAACAAAAGTGTACTCATCTTGATAAAAGTCCACTTTTTGTATGTTTTCGATTTTTGATGCCTGTTCTTTAAAATATACTTTTACATCTGGTGTCAAGCGAAAATCAGCTCTAACTCTCGCTCTTGCACTCGAAAGATGTAGTATTTTAAAATCCATTTTATTTTTCCTCTAATTCTTGAAGATTGTTTTCTCTTTTTTCTTTTTCGTATAAGTCTTTAGCATCCGCTACAACATCATCAGCATGTTGCTTAATGTTTGATACTGTCCCTTCTACTCCGTCTTTTGCTTTATATAATTTTGATAAAACAACTGAGTAACCTTTCTTCGCATCCTTACTTGCTAGAAGTTTAAGACCTAAAGTTCCGAATGCTACTCCTCCTGCGAATACTCCTGGTGTTTTAAGTGCTGCTTTTGCAACTTTTAATGCTTTGATTGACATATTTAGTTCCTCCTTATATATTTTATATTTATATTATTATATCACTTTACAAATTATATGTAAATCCTAATATATCAAGCTTTTCTCTCTTTCGCTTAATATTTCTTAACTTATATTTTTCAATTTTTTTCACTCCCCCCTCTGCCTTGTATAGTCAAAAATTTAATGTTTTATTCTAAATAAATTATTTTTGAAAATATTATTATTTTACCTATGTTTCGTAATAATTTAACTCTAAAAACACCATAGCTCATAAATCTTCATAAGGGAAACTTAAATTCCCCAAGGAATATTTCTTCTCTTTACTGTAGTGAACAATCTTGTTTATTAATATAAGATTTATCATATTTTTTTATAATTCACTTCATTCCCCGTCGTACTATACTGCATATTTGAATAATGAATCGATAATATGCAGATAAATATTTTTATCAACTCAAACTTTAATTTATGTTATAATAACAATGTTGAAGAAAGTGAGGCACTTGAGATAATCGAGGCACTTTTGGATTAAAGAAAATATGTGAAAAATGAAAAAAGTGATTTGTACTAGATGAAGTTATTAATTTTTAAAAAATTATTCGTACTGGATTTACATATTGCTTTTGAATCGAAAAATATTATTAAGAATTCGAAACAGTGATCCATACTAGACTTACGTACTACTTTTGAATAAAATAATTTATTAAAATAGATAAATAAGGAGAACCCTATGATTTATATTATTGGACTTGGACCTAATGATAGTTCAAACATTAAGGAAAATATTAAAAAACTTTTACTAGATAACACTAATGCAAAGGTTATCGCGCGTACTAAGGAACATCCTGCGATTTCTTTCTTGGAGGAGAATAATATCGCGTTTGAGACTTGTGACAGATTTTACACAGAAAGTGAAAATTTCGAAAATACATATAACGGCATTGCAAATTATATTCTTGAAGTTGCTGAGGCTAACGATGTAATGTATCTTGTTCCTGGGCATCCTATGGTCGCTGAGCTGACTACTCAACTTCTAATAAACAGTGGTAAAGACGTGAAAATCGTTGGTGGAGAGAGCTTTTTAGATTCTTGCTTTAACGCGGCGAAGTTCGATCCTGTTGAAGGATTTGCACTTGTTGATGCCACTGCACTTGAGACGTTAAGACAGGTTAATCCACTACAACACCTACTTATTACCCAATGTTATAATGATTTAACTGCGGCGAATGTATCGGATGAACTTATGTCGTTTTATCCTTATGATCATGAGGTTACAGTTATTGAGCAAGCCGGTGCAGAAGATGAAAAAATTTACACTGCTCCTCTACATGAACTTTCAGCTGCAGTTGGTGAGGACGTAAATAACCTACGCGCTTTATATATCGCACCGTTAAAAGATGGACTTAGCTTTAATATCAAAGACTACACTAAAGAATTTGATGAAAATGATGAAACTACAGAAGCTGATTTAGTAGACAAATTAGAAAAACTTGTCGCAGATCTTAAAGAAAATTTAAATCGAGAAGAAGACTATACAAGTGATAATTCAAAATTATTAGCTGAGATTATTAACACGTCACTTGATTTTACAATAGCTAGCGATAACTATTACGAACTTAGTGACATTCTTTCTGAAATGAAAGCAGACAGACAAAAATAATTTTATAATAAGGACAATAATATGGATAAGGTATTAGCTTTTAGCAAAAAATTATTAAAAGAAGTTATTGATAAAAATTCAGTCGTTGTTGATGCTACAGCTGGAAATGGAAATGATACGTTATTTCTAGCGAAGACTTCAGCTAAAAAGGTCTATTCATTTGATATCCAAAAATTGGCAATAGAAAACACTACGAGGCTAATCGAAGAAGCAGAGCTATCGGATAAATGCAAGGTTATTCTTGATTCACACTTCGAATTCGATAAGTATATAGGTGAAAAAATTCGTGCAGTTGTCTTTAATCTGGGATACCTACCAAATGCAGATCATGAGATTACTACACTAGCTGGGACGACACTTGCGACGATTAAAAAGTTCTTATTACACCTAGAAATTGGCGGGAGAATTGTTATTGTTGTCTATTGGGGACATGAGAATGGTAAAGTAGAAAGAGAAGCATTGTTAAATGAACTTCAAAATCTCGATCAAAAAGAAGCTGAAGTATTGGTTTATCAATTCATTAATCAGAAAAACAATGCACCATTTATTATTGCGATTGAAAAGAGAAAGGAAATTTCATGCGAGAAATAGAAATAGAATTTAAAAACTTACTAACAAAAGATCAATATGCGTCACTATTTGAAAAATATGACTTAAAGAATTCTGAAAAAATAATAAACAAAAATTTCTACTATGATGATGCAGATGAAAGTTTCAAGAAGATCGGAGCAGCACTAAGAATTCGTTATACAAATAAAAAAACAGAAATGACTCTAAAGGTAAAAGGTGAAACTCAAAACGTTGAGATAAACGTACCTCTAGATGAAAGATATCCAAAAGAGCCAACGGTACTGCCGATTTTACCGAACGAAATTATTGCTGAGCTAGAGCAAATGAACGTGAAGATTAAAACTCCAATGCTGATTCAAAAAATCGAGACATTAAGACACGAAGTTACTTTAGAAGAAGGCTTATTGGTACTTGATGAAACAATATTTATCAATGATATCGTCGATTATGAACTAGAATTCGAGACAAAAGATTACGAAACAGGCTTAGTCGCATTCGAGAAACTATTAGAAGAAAATAATATCAACAAAAATCCTGCTAAACCAAAAATAGCAAGAGCTGTTGAGTATTCAAAACAATAAAACTAAATTGAGATTTAAAAAACAACGCTCTGTCAGCTTCAGGGCACGGGAAAAAATCATACTAGAAATCTAGGCAGCATTTTGCTGCTTAGATTTTTTTACCTCTCTTATGCAATTTGGGATAATTCGACAAAATCGACTTCTCTGAAATGACGATTTTCGAGTTATTTTCTGACATAAGGGGGGTTTTATTATAACTTATTGTAGGTTTAAGGTGCACTCATACCTTAATTCCAAAATGGAAATTTTAACTGTTTTTTCCATTTTAAACTCTCTTTTTCTTCCCAAAATGGAAATTTCGGCTGTTTTTTTCCATTTTGAACTCTTTTTTTCTTCTCAAAATGGAAATTTTGACTCTTTTTTCCATTTTGAACTCTCTTTTTCTTCCCAAAATGGAAATTTTGACTGTTTTTTCCATTTTGAACTCTCTTTTTATTCTCAAAATGGAAATTTTGACTGTTTTTTCCATTTTGAATATGCTATAATTATTAAAAATAGATTAAAGTAGGTGATTTATATGAATAAATATTATCCATTAGAAAAATTATTTCATATGAATTTTGATATAGAAAACGAATATAACAATAGAATCCATTCTCCTTCTACTTCTGTTACTTCACTTAAAATAAATCCCTTTATTAAGGGAGTAAGAAAACCAGAAGAATATCCATTATTTATATACAACTCTGCAGAATTAATCTTAATTCTAGAGAAAATTTATACTAATAGTGCTAAGATTATTGCCAAACAAAGTGTACTTCCGGAAGCCGCACAAGAAAAGTTCTTTAATTTGTTGCTTATCAACGAACTTCAGAGTACTAATGAAATTGAAAGTATTCATAGTTCTAAAAGAGAGATTAGCGAGGCACTTTCTAAAAAAGATAGTGATTCCCCTAACCTTAGACGTTTTGCTGGTATGGCCACATTATATTCTTACCTAGACAAAGAAGTTCAGATACTTGAACCTAAAGATTTCAGAAAGATTTATGATGTTCTCGTTGGGGATGAGGTTTCAAAAGAAGATGTTTTAGATGGAGAATTTTTTAGAAAAGAAAGCGTAAGTGTCTATGCTGGGAATGATATCATTCACCATGGTTTAGCAACTGAAGATGATATTAACAACGGACTGGCTGATTTAATTAGATTTATGAATTATGACAACTTGCCAAAACTATATAAAATCTTTATTGGACATTACTATTTTGAATACATCCATCCATTTTATGATGGAAATGGTCGTGTAGGCAGATACTTACTCGCCAAATCTCTTACGAGTGTAGTAGATATATTTACGGCAATTACTCTTTCATACAGCATTAATAGAAATAAAAATAAATACTATAAGAGTTTCGAGAAAACATCACACCCATTAAACAAAGGTGATATGACTCTGTTTGTTAAAGAAAACTTAGAACTTTTAGTTTCAGGTCAAGAACATATATTATCTTTCTTAACAGAAAATATTGAAAAAATGTTCATAGCTAGAAACTATATTAACGATAATATTGCTGATGATAAACTTAAAAATATACTATTCCTACTTCTACAAAGTCATTTATTTAGTGCTAAAGATGCTTTAATAAGTCATGACGAAGTGTCTAATATTTTAGGAATTTCTAAAAGAACTCTTAATAAATATTTAGAAGAAAATGAAGATAAGATTACAGTGATTAAGAAGAACCCGAAAATATATACGCTTAGTGAAGACTTTTTAGCTAAAATATTTGAATAAAAAAATCTGGGAAACTATGAGCCGACTCGATAACATTGATTTTGAGTCACTCATTCTTCCCAGATTTCTGGTTATATAATAAATTCGGAGCATGGAAAAATTCCAGCCCCGGATTCATTATTTTTGTATATACAGATTTTAGAAAATCAAACTCTCTTCTCTATTTACTTTCATGTATAAATATAAGTCAAAAGGTTTCTATTTTTTGTATATATATGCTATCGGGCCGAAAGTCATAAAATTTAACAAAGTTCATATGAGAACTCATAGACGCAGTGGTTTATTGATATCTAAATTTGCTTTATAAAAGCTTTTTAGATATCTAATAAACTGTGCGAGGGTGACTCGACAAAATCAATTTCTTCGAAATCACGATTTTTGAGTCACTCCTATTCTTCTTTGAACTTCACACCATTATCTTTCAGTTTTTTGATAATACCTACTCCGATACCATCTAGTTTTTTCACTTCTTTTTCTGTATAACATTCGATAATTTCTTTATTATACAACTCTACGTCAATAAACTTGTTCAATTGTTTTTCCATACCTTTGAAGACAGGATCTTCTTTCATATCTTCTTTAGACACAGACTTACGTCCTTCAACAATCAGACTTTGTTTTTTCTCTATATTTTCTCTATAGAATTTCTCTAATAACTCGTAATGATATTTATTAGTCAGATATTCTTTAGCGATATCAGCTGCAAAGTGCATTTCAAAAGATTTTTCCTTATTCGCACCTTTCACATTACCGGAAGTTCCTACTATATAATCTAAAACTTTATTGAATCCACCTTTAAATATATTACCTACGTACTTATTAAGTTTTTTAAGTTTAGTCATATAATAATGTGCTTCGTCAAATCTTTCTTGATTTATACCAAAGATACTTAACAATAACAATGTTGCTTCTGATTCTTCATAATCAAAGCAATTGATATGATCCATTAATGAACTCTCTCTATCTAGGCGAACATACATAAGCGTCAAAAGATCTATAACCTCATGGAAATCACTTGGATTCGCCATTAGCATAAGTTCATACAGTTTCGCAGCTTCTTCATTCATACCAGCCTTACTATAATATTCTGCCAGAACATCCGCTATTATCATCTGCTCAGAATCTTCATCATTATCTGAATACATGATATCCTCTTCCAACTCTATAGCTCTCTCAATGGCATCTTTATTTTCCTCATGAAGTTCACGCAAGGCACTAATTTTATCAACAACACTCATATCTCCTTCATCAATCGCATCAACAAGATCGCTAAGAGAAGCATCCATCTCATAACCTGCGTCGACCAAATTATAAATACGCTCAAATACCTCGGTAGCCTCTTCCTTACTAGAAAAATGCTTCCCTTCAGTTTTCAAAAACTCTTTAAGCAATATTTCGAATTCTCTATCATGTTTTACCATAAGTCATCCTCCATAAGATCCATCTGGATATCAAACTCACTATCATCGGCGAATATTACACCGTTTAAATGTAGGTTTTTGATAGTCCCCTTACCTAAACCTTTTATTTTAAGAAATTCTGACTTCGTAATTTTCAAGAAATCCTCTTTTGTTAATAAAAAGTTCTCATGCATAATTTTTAATTCCGTATCTCTAATTGCCATAAATGACCTATCTCGTTTCATATCAGCAACTGTTATTTCTTTACGATCGGCATATTTATCCAACTCATCTCCGATTACATATTCACTTTCTCTCACATGCATAAGGAAGTCGAAGTAGTACTCTTTATTTATGAAATAATCGAATTTTATAACCGTATTAAGAGCTTCTAAATACTTACAATCATCATCTGTACTGAACTCTATCAGTTTTGGATTAGCAATTCTATCCAACACATCCGAAATGTATTTATTATTTTTTATCAATTTATTATAGAATGCAACTGCCTCTTTTTCCTCACCTTGCATCAAGTGATAGAAAACTTTCGATAATAAAATTACATCATCATTTTTACCACGTTTATTCATAAGTTTGTAGTAATGATTAAGCATTGTAAAATCATTTAATATAAGACTAGCCACGATAAAATTATGATACATCGGCACTAAAACTTCATCAGCCATATCTAAAGCCATATAAAAAGGTTTATATGCATCCCAAACTTTACTATACAGCTTATTACCTAAATAAAATTCCGCAAGATGGTGGCAAACTATTAAATGAAGATAGTTAATCGGAAATAGTTTACCCTCGACATAACCTTCTTCAAAGGTGTATACTTCCTCTTTTAGGCGTAGTAATGCTAATTCTATTTCATATTCGGCACAATCTTTACTAACAATTTTCCAGACTTTAGCATCCACATTATACTTAGATAAAGCTATCGCATCTTCAATATAAATCGCGTATTTAGGATCATTGATATTCTCAATAAATTCTGTAAAAAGTTTCATCGATTCCTTAAAATCAGATTCAAGCTCTTTAGATGAGAATTTAATCCTACTATAGCCATGATTAAGCTCGAAGTCTCTATATGTTTTGTTCCTAATTCCTGTATATCCTTTTTTATTGACAGGAAATTCTATAATTTTTTTATTATTCATGTCTGCCCCCTCCTTCTTTCTTGAGTAAATCTATAAAATTTACATAGATTTTAATAATCGACTTTTGTATTAAAATTTTTATAAAATTCACCCTTCCTTCAACTTTATTCTACACCATATTTTAATATAATACAAACTTAACAACTAGGTAATATAGTAAAATTATTATGAAAAAGGTAAAAAAAAGAATAAATTCTTTAAACTATAAATTGCGACACTCACAGAAAAAAATTTATTCATATAAACATTATAACACAAATCTTTATCAAAAATTCAGAAAAAACTTTGACAATATTTTCAGAGGATATCTTATCTTCCATCTATACATATGTAAACAGGGGGCTAATATATACAAACTCTAAAATATCTTATAAACAATAAAATATTTCCTGGGAAATTAACTATGCTTTAATTTTCAAAACTATACTAAAGTGTGATAAAATAGAAACTAATTAAAAATATAGTTATAGCGGAGGTACAATGAAATATTTAACTAGTGAAGAAGTAACTAAAGCGAAAAAAAATATTAGTGAAATAAAACCTTATAAAACAACTAAAGAGATTATCTTTTCTAATATTTTTACTTTTTTTAATGCTATGAACTTAGTCTTAGCAGCATTTATAGCTACAACACTTAGATTTGAAAATATGTTGTTTTTAGGTGTAATTACTATAAATACTGCAATTGGTATTTTTCAAGAAGTTCGTTCAAAAAATGCCCTTGAGAAATTGAGTTTGCTAGGTAGAAGTAAATACCGAGTAAATCGTGATAATGAAATAATAAATATAGATTCTGAAGAAATCGTCCTTGGAGAATATCTACATTTAAATCTTGGAGATCAGGTTCCTGTAGATGCAGAAATCATTGATGGTAGTATTGAGGTCGATGAATCACTATTAACTGGTGAGAGTGACAATATCTTTAAGACTACTAACGATAAAATAATGAGTGGTAGTAACGTAGTTAGTGGGAGTTGTTTAGTACGAGCTGTTGCTGTCGGAGAGGATAGCTATATTAACAAGCTTGCTAAAAGTACTAAAGAATTTAAAAAATATCCATCTAAACTTCGTGACTATATGGATAAAATCTTAAAAGTTATATCTATTCTATTAGTTCCTGTCGCAATTATGCTATACATGCGTGGTGCTAGTCTGGGACGTAGTTATGTGGAAATAGTCTTGCGTAGTGCTGGAGCTTTAGTAGGTATGATCCCCGAAGGGCTAATCCTTCTTGTCAGCGTCTCTCTTGCAGTTGCTGCGATGAAACTTGCTAAGAAGAAAGTTCTAGTTCAAGAATTATACTGCGTGGAAACTCTTGCCAGAGTAGATGTCCTTTGTTTCGATAAAACAGGAACTATCACTACGGGTAATATGAATGTTGTAGAAATTGATGATGAAGTTGCAGAAAAATTATCAAGTTACCTTGCATATTTCGATGATGAAAATGCAACATCTAGAGCTTTAAAGAATCATCTGATGTGCAAAAAACAATGGGATGTGGAAGAATTAGGAGCATTTTCTAGTAAAAATAAGTACTCATTTATAAAACTACAAAATGGTGGAACATATTTCTTCGGGGCATATGAATTTTTAGGCTTTTCTCCTGAAATGGATGAATATTACGAGAATCTAAAAAAAGAAGGTTACCGAATTTTATCATTAGCCTATACTGAAGACAGTACAAACATCCCTACTAATATGAAACTTGTAGGACATGTAGTTCTATCGGATGAAATTAAAGAAAACACAAAAGAAACATTCAAATACTTCGAATCACAAGGTGTCGAAGTGAAAATAATCAGTGGAGATAACCATATAGCCGTGTACGGTGTTGCTAAGAAAGCTGGTTTCAAAGAAGATGCTAAGGCTATTGATATGACTAAAGTGACTGAAGAGGACTTTGAAAAAACTGTTCTTGAAAATGATATTTTCGGACGTGTTACCCCTGAACAAAAACAGAAAATGGTAGCCGTATTACAAAAAGCTGGCAAGACTGTCGCTATGAGTGGTGACGGAGTTAACGATGTTCTTGCCTTGAAAAAAGCCGATATTAGTTTTGCTATGAATGGTGCTACTAGTGCTGCAAAAAGCGTATCAAACATTGTATTCTTAACAGATGACTTCGGAGTATTTTACGATATACTTATGGAAGGTCGTCGTGTTATTAATAACATTCAAAAGGTAGCTTCACTATTCCTAACAAAGACATTCTTCTCGATTGTCTTCTCAATACTTAGTGTAATCTTTGCCTTGGAGTTTGCGTTTATACCGATTCAATTTACGATAATTTCAGCGATAACAATCGGTATTCCATCCTTCTTCCTAACTTTTGAAGCAAATAAAGAAAAAGTAAGTAATAACTTCATGAAGGACATACTGGCAAACGCTGCAATCGGTGGTGGTATTTTAGTAGCTACAGTACTACTGACAAACTTTGCCATCACAGATAATTCACAAGCGAAATTCATCTGTTTCCTTCTTGCGTTGATAAATGGATTATGTATGGTGGCTAAAGTCAGCCTACCTCTTAACAAATATAAAGTTGCACTACTTTCTATGTTAAGTATAGCTGCAATTATAGGTGTAGGAGTTAATATATTTATCCTGAAAAATCACTTTACACCATTAGTATTTTCTCAAGTGATTTATATAATTATTCTTGGATTAGTAATTTCGACAGTCCACTTCTTTACGAGAAGAAGAACAAATAAAAAAATAAAAGATATCAGAAGGGGACTGTGATTCGACCCCAAAAGTCATAAATTTTAAAAAAGTGTATATGATAACTCATAGACGCAGTGGTTTATTGATATCTAAATTCGCTTTATGAAAGCTTTTTAGATATCTAATAAACTGTGCGGGGGTGACTCAACAAAATCGATTTCTACGAAATCACGATTTTTGAGTCACTCCCTAGCTTCAATTTTCATGCTTCTCTCTGATATCTTCTTATTTATTTTCTTAGCGAGTATCTTCTATCCTTATTTTCTCCATGAGATTCTAATAGCTCATATTCAACAAATTTTGCAATATACCTTCTAACTGTTGGCTTAGACTTTTCGATTAGTTCACAAGCTGTTGCTACAGTAATATATTTCTCATTTTTCAAGTATTCTCTTATCTTTTCAAAAATATCCTGTTCTGCTTTAGACAGTTCTTTTATCTTATCATCAGGTTCCTTATACGTTAGTAGCGTTTCTAATATGACACCTAGCATAAATTCAATAAACACTGTTGAATTATTGTTTCTGTCTGCCTGTGCTAAAGCCTTATAATACTTCTGTTGATTTTCATATATTATCGTTTCAATCGGTATCCAACTAAACAATGGATTCCAATTAGCTAATATAACATTTTGCCATAACCTTCCCATTCTTCCATTTCCATCTTCAAATGGGTGAATCATCTCTATTTCATAATGAAATACGCAACTCTTTACAAGTGCTGGAGTGTCATCTCTACGTCCCCATTCAAATAATTCCCCCATTAAATCACCAATAAACTGAGGTCGCGCACCTAAATGAACCATATTTCCCTGCTCATCAAAAATTCCTACATCTGAATTTCTATACTTCCCTGATTGTCCTACTATTTCTGTAGTTAATAATTTATGAGCAAGTAAAAAATCCTTCTCACTATAGGAGTCTAAATTCAATATTTTTTCATAAGCCTCATATGCATTCTTTACTTCTTTTATTTCTTTTGGATCTCCTAGAACTCTCTTCCCATCGATAATCGCTGTAATTTGTTCTATTGATAAACTATTATTCTCTATCGCTAAAGATGAGTGGATAGATTTTATTCTATTTTCTTTTCTTAAATGTAAGTTTTTCTTTGTTTCTATTTCAAGATTACCCAATACTTTAGAAATCTCTATAAGATAATTAAGAATAGTACTCGTAATGGTAAATGGTGGTTTCATAGCTTTCTCCTATCAACTTCTTTTAATCATTATATCACAAATAATAATTTATCGCTCATTTATCGCTCGTTTATCGCTCACTTTATCGCTCGTTTATCGCTCACTTTAGATTATAAATATCATCTAAACACCGATATAATAACTTTTCAAAAGAGTATAACAAAACCCTAGACTTGGTTAATTCCAAATCTAGGGTTTATTTTTTTATTCTTCGTCAGAAGGTTTTTCTTTTGATTCTTCGTCTTCTAGGTCTTTTTCTTCAACCTTTTCAACTTTATCTTCTTCGTTTTCAGCCTCTTCTTGAGCTTTTTTCTCAGCTTCTTCTTTAGCTTTACGAGCTTGTTCTTCGTAGTATTTCTTATTAACTACTTTATCTAGTTGATCTGCTTCTCTTTCATCTAAGTCTTTTGGCATTTTTCCAAATTGGTAAAGAGCAACAATTTCTTTTCTATCGATTGTTTCAACTTCGATAAGTGTTTGTGCAATAAGTTCTAATTGTTCTCTGTGAGTTTCAATAATGTGAAGAACTTTTGAGTAACATTCATTAATAATTTTACGAACTTCTTTATCGATTTCTTTCAGCATTTCTTCTGAATAGTTACCGATACTTGAAAGTTGACGTCCACCATATGGATCGTGGAATGGAGCTTGCATTGGACCTACAGCTTCACTCATACCGTATTCTGTAACCATCGCACGAGCAATAGCTGTTACTCGTTCGAAGTCGTTATGAGCTCCTGTAGATACTTCGTTAAAGAAGATTTGCTCTGCAGCGCGTCCACCAAGTAATCCACAGATTTTGTCGATTAAGTCTGTACGAGTTTGGAAGTATTTTTCTTCTTCCGGAATCATAAGGTTATATCCACCAGCATCACCACGTGGGATAATAGTAACTTTTTGCACTTTATCAGCACTATCAAGTACCATACCTACGATTGCGTGACCTGCTTCGTGATAAGCTACTAAACGTTTTTCTTTTGGAGTATATACTCTACTACGTTTAGCTGGACCACCAATTACTCTGTCCATAGCTTCATCTAGATCTTCTTTATCAATACTAGATTTGTTTTCACGAGCTGCTAATAACGCTGCTTCATTAAGGATATTAGCAAGATCCGCACCAGAGAATCCTGGAGTTTTTTCTGCTAATGAACGAAGATCAACACCTTTAGCAAGTGGTTTGTTTTTAGCATGTACTTTAAGAATAGCTTCACGACCTTTTACATCAGGTGTAGAAACTTTAATTTGTCTGTCGAAACGTCCTGGTCTTCTAAGGGCGTTATCTAATACGTCAGCACGGTTAGTTGCTGCAATTACGATAATACCTTTTTCACCATCGAATCCATCCATTTCAACAAGAAGTTGGTTAAGAGTTTGTTCACGTTCGTCATTTCCTCCACCTACTCCGCTTCCACGTTTACGTCCTACAGCATCAATCTCATCGATGAAAATGATACATGGCGCATTTTTTTCAGCTTCTTTGAATAGGTCACGAACACGACTTGCTCCAACCCCTACGAACATCTCAACGAAGTCAGATCCTGAGATTGAGAAGAATGGTACTTTCGCTTCCCCTGCTACAGCACGAGCTAGTAAAGTTTTACCAGTCCCAGGAGGTCCCTCAAGTAGGACACCTTTAGGAATTCTAGCACCCATCTTAGTGAATTTACGGTGATCTTTTAAGAACTCAACCATTTCAGCAAGTTCTTGTTTTTCTTCATCAGCTCCAGCTACATCAGCAAATGTAACTTTTGCTTCTCCACCATCGATTTTTTTAGCTTTAGATTTTTGGAAGCTCATTACTTTACCTCCACCGCCACCTTGCATTTGTGACATAAAGAAAACTAATAGCCCCATCATTAAGATAAATGGAATAATGTTACCTAAAAATGATAAGATTGCACCAGTTTTTTCAGCTGGTTTGTATTCTACAACATTTAGTTTTCCATCTTTAGCTTTTTCATTAATTTGTTTTTGTACTTCAGAATCAGATGCTGCAACTACACTCTCGAAGTTCTTATTACCATCTGTATAAGTACCTTTAACATTGTAGTTCTCATCTTTTCTTTGTAGACTTATTTCTTTAACCTTGTCGTCTTTAATAGTCTGAACAAGTTTAGCATAGTCTATTTTTTCAGTTGTCCCAGGTAAGTCTTGCTGCCAATAAGCAAATAATCCAATCGCAATAACGATTAACGCAAGCATACCAAGGATAGGGTTTTGCCTTTTTTTATTATTCATATAGACAATCTTCCTCCTATCATTTTTCTAAACATAATTTATTTTACCATATATAACTAAAGTTTGACTAATATTTTGACCTTTTTTGATTAAAATATTATTATGAATAAATTTCTTCTTTTAGAACACCGATGTAAGGTAAGTTTCTATATCTTTCATCATAGTCTAAACCAAATCCTACAAGGAATTCATTTGGTGAAACTATACCGATGTAATCTGCTTCAACATCTACTACACGAGTTTCTGGTTTATCTACTAGTGAAGCACATGCTACTGAAGCAACATTTCTTTCTTTTAAGTTTTCGATAAGCGCTTTAAGCGTTCTTCCTGTATCTACGATATCTTCAACGATAATTACGTGACGTCCTTCAATATCCATTCCACAGTCTTTTTTGATTTTGATTACACCAGAAGATTCAGTTCCTCCGTGATAACTAGATACATCCATAAAGTCAGTAACTACGTGAATGTCAATATGTTTTAAAAGTTCTGCCATAAAAGGTAATGCCCCTTTTAATGTACAAATTAGAACAGGACATTTATCTTTATAATCCTCTTCAATTTGTTTAGCGATTCTTTTACTAGCAACAACGATGTCCTCGTGTGTAAATAGAACTTTCTCGATATCTTTTAATAAATTTTCCACTGTTTTATCCTTTCGTGTTTATGTAATAATCATATTTTTTATTTTTGTTAACTTTAGTATTTATTCCTAAAACTCCTAAAATCCCATCTTTATTGCGAATTACTGGAAGAGTATCTCTGAGTTCTTTCGGGATCTTTTCATCGATAAAAAGACGTGAAAGTTTTTTGCTAACCTTACCTCTTTGAATTCTATCGCCATCCCTCTTAGTCGTAACTATTAAAGGCAAATCTTCTTTATTAAATCCGACTTCAGATGAGTTATTAGTTGTCGTTATTAGAAAATTACTCTGATGAAATGTATAAACTTTAGTAATATCCACTTCATCTATTATTAATTCTATCTTATCATTATAACATTTTTTTTCGATTTTATGAATATAAATACTATTATATTCGCTAATAATTTTTAAATTATTTTTTAAATCATAACTTTTATTGTTATTTCTATCTTTTAAGTCTTCTATTATTGTAAAAAGAGCCCTTTGTTTCACATCAAAAATACCAAAATTATTTGCTAATATATCTCTTAGCAAGAAATAAATCTCTTCTTTTGTATTTTTTAATAGTTTTTCTTTATCTAGCTCAACTTTACCATCTTCTGTCGAAATAATATAATTGTCTTTTACTTCTAATACTTTATTTTTCAACTCAGTATTAATATTTTGATAATAACTAGAAAAATTAATTAAATTATCAAAACTTGCAGCATTCACATCGTTCAACAATGGTACAATATTATGCCTTATATTATTCCTTGTATAATCAGTATCGAAGTTTGTTGAATCGACATAGTATTTCAAGTCATTTTTATCGGCATATTGCTCAAGGTCTGCTTTTAATACATTTAATAATGGACGATAAACTTCTAAGTTTCCTATAGTCGTCTTCCCTTCTATCATCAAGTTATAATCCATACTGCGTCCGCTAAGGAGCCTCATAAGGATATTCTCCACTTGATCATTTTTATGGTGAGCTGTTATTAACTTCACACCACCTTCTAATGAAGACATCTCCTCAAAAGCATCGTAACGTAGTTTTCTTGCGAGCATTTCCTCTGACGTGTGACTATCTCTTACTAAATCTTTCATATTTAGCTCTTTTTTGTAGAACTTAACATTGTAGTTTTTTACAAAGTTTTCTACGAACTCGGCTTCTTCATAAGACTGCTCTCTTAGACCATGATTTATGTGGAATACCACTAATTCTTTATAACTATCTTTGTACTTTGTAACAAGCAGATGAAATAAAGCTATAGAATCAACACCTCCTGACAGACCTAGTGCTATTTTATCATTTTTTTGCCATAAAATATTAATGTCCATCTAGATAACCTCTCTCATGAAGACCTTTCTTAATTTTTTCGAACTTAACTTCAGCTTGCTTTGTCGTCTCAATAATATCTTCTAATAGTCCTTCTGGCGCTGGAGGAATTTCTTTTTTCTCTTCTTTCTCCTCAAATAGCTCAGTAATATTACTCTTCTTACCTTTTCCTACAGAAATTTTCATATTCCCTATAAATTGAAGTTTTTTCAAATCTTTTAGAGTTTTTGTCTCCTGTTTAGGCTCCTGATTTTCTTCCTGCACTTCTTGTTTTTTCTGAACTTCAGGTTGTTCTTTAGCTTCTTTTTTAATCGGTGATTTTGGTTTATTTTTCTTTTTGTTCTGTTTTTCCTTAGAGTTTTTCTCTACTCTTTTCTTCTCAGCTTCAGCTTGCTTCAACTCTTTTTGTGTCAAAATCACTAAAGAATCCTTTGTACTCTTCTCCTCGGCTTTAATAATAAAACCAACAGAAAAAATCTCTTCTAGCTTTTTCTTTTTACCTATAAACATATTTTCCTTTGGTAAAAATGCATCCTTGCCATTTTCTAATTTTATATATAATCCTTTGCTTTCAACTTTTGTTACCTTACCTGCAACCTTGCTCATTTAATCACCTCACTATCAATTAGAAAGGGAGCACTCAAAAATCGTGATTTCGTAGAAATCGATTTTTCAGAGTAACCCCCGCACAGTTCATTAGATATCTAAAAAGCTTTTATAAAACGAATTTAGATATCAATAAATCACTGCGTCTATGAACTCTCATATACACTTTGTTAAAATTTAGGTCTTTCGGGTCAACCCCTACATCTTAAATCTTTCCTATTTATTTCACTTAAATATTATACCACACTATATTCATCTATTGAAATATCAAAGATAATTCGATGTAATAATATACCAACAACCTAATCCCGATAACTAAAAAACACCAACTTCAAAAAAGTTATTCTTCTGAAATCAGCGTTCAATTATTAAATCTTCTTCTAAATAATGTTATGTTAACTATCTCTAGTTAAAAACATCACTAATCTTTATTATACCATAAAAATAAAGTTTTTATCAGTCTTTAATTTTTAAAGTTTTTATGTTATGTTAAAGTTACTAAAGGGGCTGACTCAACAAAATCTTGTTTCCTAAAAGATCATACTTTTTGAGCCACTCCCCATTCATAGTAAATACGCAATACGCTATTTCAGGGAGGCTACTATGTTAAACACGAAAAAAATTAAAAGAAGATATTTTATATTTATAGTATTCTATGTTTTATTTGGTATCGCACTAACATCAATATTAAAAAGAGAACTTAGTCCAGATTTTAAACAAAAATACAAAATCATATTATTTGTGATTGAAGTTTTTTTTATGAATTTACCTATGTTGTTAGCTTTGATTATAAATAACTATATAGCTAAAAAAACTAAAAACGTAGAGAAATAAAAAATAACACTCTCTAAAACTAGCTAGCAAGTGATTCGACAAAATCTTGTTTCTTAGAAATCGCGATTTTCGAGTCACTCTCACTTATTTCATAGTAAATACGCAATACGCGATTTCAAGGAGGTCACTATGTTAAGCGCAGAAAAACTCAAAAAAAGATTTTACATATTTCTAGTATTCTATGTTTTATTTGGTATCGCACTATTATTAATATTAGATAGAGCAGTTAGTCCAGACTTTGAACAAAAATACAAAACTATATTATCAGTATTTAAATTTCTTTATATAGTTTTACCTTCAGTATTATCTTTGATTCTAACTAACTATATAGATAAAAAAACTAAAAACGTAGAAAAATAAAAAATAACACTCTATAAAATTAGCTAGCGAATGATTCGACAAAATCTTGTTTCTTAGAAATCGCGATTTTCGAGTCACTCCCACTTATTTCATAGTAAATACGCAATACACGATTTCAGGGAGGTCACTATGTTAAACGCAAAAAAACTCAAAAAAAGATTTTACATATTTTTAGTATTCTATGTTTTATTTGGTATCGCACTATTATTAATATTAGATAGAGCAGTTAGTCCAGACTTTGAACAAAAATACAAAACTATATTATCAGTATTTAAATTTCTTTATATAGTTTTACCTTCAGTATTATCTTTGATTCTAACTAACTATATAGATAAAAAAACTAAAAACATAGAAAAATAAAAAATAATACTCTCTAAAACTAGCTAGCGAGTGATTCGACAAAATCTTGTTTCTTAGAAATCAAGATTTCCGCGTCATTCATATAGCTAAAAGAGCGACTCAAAATCACTTTTGAATCGCCCTTTTTTTATCCGTTATAACAATTTATTATTTCAAATAACTTGCTACGTATTTCTTCATTTGTTGAATGTCCTAGCATTGATTTTAACTCTACTAGTTTTTTATCTAACTCCTCAACGTCAATATCTAAGGTTGTATTTTTATAAATCATTTGGTTATCAGTCTTTTCACTACTTTCATAATCAAGCGATAACTCTTCATACATTTTCTCACCAGGTCTTAGACCAATCTCTTCGATGTCTATATCTTTATATGGCTCTAATCCTGATAGTTTAATTAAGTTTGTCGCAAGATCTATTATTTTTACAGGTTCTCCCATGTCTAATAGGAAGATTTCCCCTTCACTTGCATAATATCCAGCTTGCAGTACTAACTGCGCCGCTTCTGGAATCGTCATGAAGTAACGAATAATATTTCTATGCGTGATTGTGATAGGTCCACCTTTTTTAATTTGTTCTTTAAAAATAGGAATTACAGAACCATTTGAACCAAGTACATTACCAAATCTAACAGCAGCAAATTTCGTTTTGTACTTATTACCTTTTGATTGTAAAATAATCTCTGTTAAACGTTTCGAAGCACCCATAGCATTCGTAGGATTTACCGCCTTGTCAGTAGAAATCATAATAAATCTTTCTACTTCTTTTTCGATGGCTACATCCATAACATTTTTTGTTCCAAAGACATTATTTTTTATCGCTTCTTGTGGGCGACGTTCCATTAAAGGTACGTGTTTATGCGCTGCTGCATGGAACACTACGCTTGGTTTATATTTATCAAATACCTCAGCTAAAGCCTCTTTTTCACGAATACTTACTATTTCAGAAATATAGTTTATATCCTCGTATTCCTTACTATGTGATTTTTCAAAATCTAAATCACGTTCTAACATATATAATGCATTCTCGTTAACATCAACTAAGACAAGTTGACTCGGTTTGAATTTGAATATTTCTCTTACAATCTGGCTTCCAATCGAACCACCAGCACCCGTAACAAGGATACTCTTTCCTTTAATATAAGAACGAATCTCCCCTTGAGAAAGCTTCACTTCTCCACGTCCTAATAAGTCCTCGATAGATACATCTTTCAAGTGTTTAGAAATACTCTCTCCATCTTCTACAGCAACACCAGAGCTCATTACCTTAACACTAACATTAGCTTCCTTCAGTACATTTAATATTCTATTTTTATTATAAGCACTAATCGAAGGAATCGCCAAAAATACTTGTTCTACTTCGTATTTTGGAATAAGTTTTAGTATTTCATAAGTTGTCCCAACTACCGTAATACCACTAATTACAGAATTTTTTCGATTATCATCTATAAGCCCAACTACATTAGCACGGAAAATATTATTTTTAGATAACTCTTTTAATAATATGTATCCCGCATCTCCTGCACCGATAATAAATGTATTCTTGTAAGTACTAGCTCCAGATCTACCAGCTTCTCTTTCACGTAAGGCACGATATAACATTCTTGTAAACATCATACCCGCTATAATTAATAAAGGTGAAAAGATAGCAAATCTAACATTTGAGAATGTATCAGGTAACATATACTGATAAAGAATACTCGTAAGCAAGTCCCCTAGAACTACAGAAATACAAATACTTACTATCTCATTAACACCTAAGTATGACCATAATGATTTATTAGTGCCAAATAAATAAAAACTAATTGTATATATAACAAGTGAAATCACTAGAAATTCTAATATCTCAATATAATGGCCATTTAGCATCGCAAATGGATCTGATGCTTTACCTAAAAATATCGATGCTACTACACCTAATGCAACCGTCAATAAATCCAGTAACATGATAAGTTTAAATCTATGATTTATATATATTTTTGATGAAAATAGTCTATCCATAACATCTCCTACAAATTTACCAAAGAGCTTAAAGGTTGACTAAACCCAAATCCTAAGTAATCACATTAGTTTATCTATATCTAAATATCTAATAAAGATACTTATAATAAACAATAAACCACTGCGTCTGTGAGTTCTCATATACACGTTGTTAAAATCTAGGTCTTTGGGATCAACCCCCGCTCCCTCAGCTCTTCTATATATTTTAAAACAATCTATAACCAAAGTAACATGTCGCAGCAATAATAATACATAATATCAAAATACTGACTTTTCTAGTTTCCTTGATTACTTTTATCTCTACTATTTTTTGGACTATTAATATAGTTATAGCTACGAAAATCGCTGTAGTCTTAATCCTTTGATTTTCTATAAACATCGTCGCAATTATTATAGCTAAACTAAAAACTGTAATAAGCATATTAACAGCCATAAATATTAATTTTTTATCCGCCATATTTATTTTTTCCTTATCTTGATTGTTACTTTAACAATCGGTGTATCCGTCGCAATTCGAATATTTTCTTTAGGATAAATTTTCAAATTACTTCGTTCTTCTGTTTCTTCTTTAACATCACTTAAATCGACATCAACAAACATCTCTGATATTTTGGCTAAATCCGTTGCATTTTCTGCCCTAATGGTTACTTTAGAGACATCCGCAGTCGCACTAATCAGCTCAAAACCTGAAGGAAGACTTCCTATAGTATTTACTTCTAGTGGAACTTCTTTTTCTATATTTTTAAGCTCTATATTCATAACCGTTGAACTTGGTTCTATTTGAATATCTTCAATTTTATTATAGTCACTATCATAAGCTACTAGTTTTGCTTCTTCTCTAGCATTTCTATTAAGTTTCGTGCGAGTATCACTCTCAGCACGAACCTCATTTATTCTATTAAGACTCTCTATCGCACCAGAAATCTTAACTGTTTCATTCGACACACTTAGATTATCTACTTCATATCCAATCAGTAGTCGTTCTTTCTTAACTACCGGTGTAACTTTAAATTCTTTTGTTGCTTTTTCTCTAATAGATATAGTTATAACAGACGGTTCTGCAGTACCATCAACACCTTTTTCTAAACCATCAATCTCAATTCTAACCTTTTGATCATCACCTATTTGAGCATTTCTAAGATTTAACTTCGCCTTGAAGTTTTTAGCAACACTTTCTTTCTGAACTTTTGTTTTCGTTCCAGATAATTTCACAGATACTGTATTAGGAATACCCACTACATAAAGCTTATCTCTATCATAATCAACATCCAGTGGCACATCACTTACCCAAGCTGTTGCATTATCACTACTACTATCTCCAAGAACCGAAAAGTTTTTAAAATTCTCATTAACCGATAGGAACAATAGTATCGCTATTAAAAATGATATTAACTTTAACTTATTATTTTCTTTTAGTTGCATAATATCACCTCTTATTTAATTATTTTCTCTTGCTGTTTCCAATTTTTCTCCAAGAATTTCGTTAAATCCTCTGTTGAAAAATCCGAAGTTAAAATTCCATTTTGACAAACGCTAATCTTTCCTGTTTCCTCAGATACAGCGATTATTATTGCATCTGTAACTTCAGATAATCCTAATGCAGCACGGTGTCTTGTACCATAGCTACTAGCTATCGATCTATTATCCGATAAAGGAAGTACACAGCTTGCCGCACGAATCTTATTCTCATCGATTATCATAGCACCATCATGTAAAGGTGTATTTGGAATAAAAATATTAATTATAAGTTCATTTGTCACCTCGGCATTGACCGTAATACCACTTTCAACGTATTCATCAAGACCTATATTATTTTCTAGTACGATTAATGCACCTATTCTTCGACGTGCCATATGTCTAGATGAATCAACAACAGCTTTTATTATATGTTCGGTCGAATCTTTCTCAACATCTTTATAATTAATATTGAAGATATTAGACAGCTGTACCCTTCCTATATATTCAAGAGCTCGTCTCAATTCTGGTTGGAATATAATCATTATTCCCAATACTCCCCAAGTTACTGCTTGTTCAAATATATATGTCATCGTTCTAAAACCGATGAAGTTAAAGAATATTTTTAATCCTATGACGATTAATATACCTTTAACAAGTTGCATACCACGAGTACCTTTTAATAAACTCAATAGTTTATAAACTAAAAACCAAACTAATAATATATCCAATAAATGAATAATTAATGTCAGTGTACTTACTCCTGATAAGTATTCAGCTATCATAAATATTCTCCTTCCTTTAGTTAATAATATCTCGCTACGCATATAACCCTTATTCTTATGCGTACAACAGTCTACTCTCAATTATATCATAAAATGCAAGCGTTGTGCTATTTTTTATAGAAGAAAAAAGAAGATATTTTACAATTAACATATGCAAAATATCTTCAATATACTTTTATATTTTTAGCTTTTAGTTATATTTCACTAAATAGTAGCTTGTAATCCATGTAGTTCAGGGTTTTCTCCATATAAACTATCATTAGTTCACTAATCAACCTTACTTATATATACGAAATCTGTAGGTGGCACAGTACCTTTTCCAGTATCTGGTTGACCCGCAGTTATTAGGATAGAATCTCCAACTTCAGCTAGTCCAACTTCTTTAGAATATACAGAAGCATTACTTAACATTTCTTCCATACTCAACATTTTAGGTTCAATATATGGTACTATTCCTCTAGTAATCACTAACTTTCTAGCACTTTCTCTATCAGGTAAAACTGCTAGCACTGGTACATTTGGACGATACCTTGCGATGAAACGGGCTGTTGTTCCTGATTTCGTATAAGTTACAATATTTTTTACATCAACTGCTTCCAAAAGATGTTTTGTCGTCATAGAAACAGCATGAGATATACTCATTTTGTATCCATCCACTTCAAATCTTTCTGCATCAACAGCATTATTTTTTTCAACAGTTCTTATAATTCTATCTACTGTTTCTAGGGCTTCACATGGATAATCACCAATCGCAGTCTCCTCTGTTAACATTACCGCATCAACACCATCAAAAATTGCATTCGCAACATCAGACACTTCGGCTCTAGTCGGTCTTGGATTGTAAACCATAGAATATAACATTTGAGTAGTTAAAATAACTACTTTCGCAGCTTCATTAGCTCTTCTTACTATTTCCTTTTGAATTCCAGGTAGATCTTCATACGAAATATCTACCCCAAGTTCATCACGATTAATCATAATCGCATCTGCAATTTCCAGTATATCATCAAGATTGTCATAACCATCTTTACAATCTATCTTAACAATAATCCCTATATTTTTCCCATGTGACTTAACAAGCTCTTTCACCTTTGTAATCTCTTCTAAGTTTCCTACAAAAGGACACGCAACGAAATCTACATCATTTACGCAGGCAAAGTTTACATTCTCCTCATCTATTCTTATAAGTTTATACTTATTTTTTGCATAAATATGATCCACATCATATATTATAGCTAAGTCTCTCCCCGCTTCTTCTCTTAGAGCTTTAACCTTCTTTATCCTTTCAACATTTTGTTCATTATTCCCATAATAAGAATCTATCAATACAGCGTCCGCTGCACCTTCCACTATTTTTCGTAATACTTTATCTGTAGCATCACCTAAAGTAGCTATTATTTTAGAATTTCTAATCATAATCATATACCTATCCATACTTTAATTTTCATCTTTATTATAACACAGCAAATTATAACATGCTATACTATAAATATTACAACAGTTTTTACCCCTTATTATTAAATAGAGGTATAATTTATTAAACAAAAGAAAAACTCTTACCTTATTTGTAAGGTTTTTTCTTACAAATAAGCTTACATTTGTAGTTGTTTTTTGGTGATAATTATGAAAAATATTTATAAAGTTTATTTCTCTATAAGTTTTATTTAAAGAACATAGTAGCATTTCTATAAATCTAGACTATAAAAAAAATAATATTACCTAATATATAAAAAACTATTGACAACCTCCCTTTCTGTAGTATATAATTTACATGCTGATATAACACATAATTTTCAGTTATTAAAATTTATATATATTATATTTAGGAGGAACATTTTTATGTTATCATTTTTAAAACCTAAAGCTAAATCACATACAGTTCCTGCCGATAAAGTTATGCCAACATATAAAAAATTAAGATTTATTTCTTTCCTTGGAGTGTTCCTTGGATACATGGCATTCTACATTGTTAGAAATAACATCAGTTTATCGAGTAGTGACCTTAAAGCATCTTTAGGAATTTCTAAAACTCAAATGGGTGCAATTATGAGTTACATGTTACTTGCATATGGATTAAGTAAAGGATTCATGAGTAGTTTAGCAGATAAAGCCGATCCAAAAAAATATATGGCTCTTGGTCTTTTCCTTTGTGCATCTGTAAACTTAGCACTTGGAGTTAGTCACACTGTATTTTTAGTATCAATCTTAGTAATCTTACTAGGACTTTTCCAAGGTATGGGAGTTGGACCAGCATTCATCACACTTGCAAGCTGGTACCCTAAAAAAGAACGTGGTCGTATGACTGCTCTTTGGAACATTTCTCACAACATCGGTGGAGGAATCGTAGCAAGTATCGTTACATTAGGATTCTTCATCTTTGGTAAAGAACACTGGAAATTAGCATACTACGTATTCCCAGCGATTATCGCTATTATCTTCGTTATTATTATCCTTGTTTTAGTTAAAGGAAAACCAGAAAACGAAGGTCTACCTACAATGGAAGAAATCACTGGTGAAACTCAAAAAGTAGAAGTAAAACACGTACCAGAAGAAGCTGCAAACTTAAGCGCAGGTCAAATCTTCGTAAACTACGTATTAAAGAACAAACACGCTTGGTATGTATCTTTAGTTGATACATTCGTATACTTGATCCGTTTCGGATTAATTTCTTGGCTTCCAATTTACTTATTAGAAACTAAAGGATTCACAAAAGGACAAATGGGTATCGCCTTCACATTATTCGAGTGGGCTGCTATTCCATCAACGCTTCTTGCTGGATACCTATCTGATAAAGTATTCAAAGGTTACCGTATGCCTCCAGCAATCGGTGCAATGGTTATCATTTTCTTCTGTCTAATCGGATATTGGGAAAGTACTTCTCTAGTATGGGTAATCGTATTTGCCAGCCTTTCTGGATGTCTAATCTACGTACCACAATTCTTAGCATCAGTTCAAACTATGGAAGTTGTTCCATCATTTGCTGTTGGTAACGCAGTTGGTCTAAGAGGATTCATGAGTTACATCGTGGGTGCTTCATTCGGTACTTGGTTCATCGGATTCGTTGTTGACCGTGTAGGATGGTCTGGAGGACTTTACGTACTTCTATCATCTGCAGTTCTTTGTATCGTATTCGCAGTATTAAGCCACCGCGGAGCTAAAGAATTAGCACACAAATAATTAAAAATTTAAAACATTAAAAAGCACTGAACAAAATCGTTCAGTGCTTTCTCTTATATCTATATTGATTTCTTACTTTCGTATTATATAGTTTTCGATATTGTAATCTTGTGGATCTAGTTCTATATTATTACCTAAAATAATATTCGCTACACTATAACCAATTATCGGACCTGTAGTTAAACCAGAAGAACCAAGACCACTAATCGCATAAACATTTTCTAATGTCGGAACCTCACCAAAGAACGGAGAATAATCACTAGTATAAGCCCTGATTCCAACACGTTCATTTATTATCTGAGCATTTTTTAATTCACCTAAGAAGTTCTCCGCTTCTTCACCAAAAGCATCAAGTTGCTGTTTATCAACAGTTAAATCAAAGCCCATATCATTTTCATGTGTCGCTCCAACACTAACAACACCTTTTTCAAATGGAATAATATCCAATTCCCCCTCAGGCATTATAACTGGATAAGATCCTGTATTTTCATCAGCAACTTTATAATCTCTTAATTGGCCTTTTTGAGGACGAACATCAACATTAAATCCAAGGGGCTCTAATATATCTTTTAACCATGCTCCAGTCGAGAGAACAACAGTATCAAAGACCTGTCCATTAATCTCATACTTATCCCCAACAGCCTTTAGACTAACTTTTTCCCTAACGATATTAGCTTTCGAGGCAGTAAGTAAGGTATTAACGAACCTCTCTCCTTCTACTCGCCCACCACCACTCGCATACAGTACATCTCCATTGTTATTAAAGCTAGGAATGATTTTTCGAACCTCTTCTTTTGAGATTATCTCTAAATCTCCTATCATAGGTGATAATTCTTTACGACTTTCAGCAAGTTCTTTTAACTCGGATAGCTTATCTTCATTTTTTTTCAATAAATACACTCCACATTGTGAATAAAAATCAGTATTATAACCATCCACTTCTAAATCTTTAACTAATTTCAAATAAAAATCCGCACCTAGTCTCGCCATCTTATACCAAGGTTTATTACGTCTTTTAGAAAACCACGGACTTATAATCCCAGCGGATGCTTTTGTAGCTTGACCCAAACCATAATCAAAAACTACTATTTCATTTTTTTGTTCTTTTGACAAATAATAAGCACATGTAGCTCCTACTATTCCCCCACCCACTACTGCTATTTTCATAAGATACCTCTCTTTTTTTATTTAATAAATCTACTAATTAAAATTATAACTCAAAAAAATTACAGAGTAAACTTTAACTTTGAAATTAACTATAAAATCAATATTTCAGAGAAATTTATCGTAAACAATAACTATAACGTGTGATAATATTCCTTTTACTAGGAATCCTGTAAAATAAAGATATATTGCAAGTTTCTCTCAAATATATTTAATTAGCACAACAAAATTTATTTCTAATTATTTCACATAAAAGTTTCACTTAGGGTAACTTTATATGAATAACGAAATTTTTTTCTAATTAGAATAATTTTATAGACTTATACTACATATCATATTATAATAGTACTTAAGTCAAATGACTATATAATTATAATTTGCAGGAGGTAAACTATGACTGAAATGAAATTAATACCAAGAAATGAAGTCGAAGAGAAATATACTTGGGATATGACTCTTCTATACAAAACTAATGAAGATTTTAAAGCGAGCCTTGAGAATATTAAAAAAGAAATCTTAGATTTCAAGGCTACTTATGAAGGAAAATTAACGAATCATGCTACTTTAGATACTGCCGTTAAAAAATACGAAGAACTTTATGAAGAATTTTATAAACTTTCTCACTACGCTGAATTACCAATGGCGGTAGATAGATTTAATGACAATGTAGTACAAAATGTAACACTATTTGAAGATGTTTCTACTTTATGGGCAGGAAATTTAAGTTTCTTCGATACTGAACTTGTAGAACTAGATGAACAGTTCATTAAAGATTTCGTAAAAAACTATCGTCCTGATTTAGAATATTACTTCGAAAAAATCGTTCAGGAGAAAAAACATACATTATCAAAAGAAGCTGAACAAGTAATCGCGAATTACGAGAGTCTTCCTGGTTACTACAATCTATACGAGGTAACTAAGCACGAAGATATGCAATTCGACAGTTTTGAAGCAAATGGAAAAACTTTCGAAAACAGCTTCGTACTATACGAAAACTTACATGAAATGGATAACGACACTGAAGTACGCCGCAATGCTGCGAAAAGTTTTTATAAAACATTAAATACTTATAAAAACACTTCAGCAAATGAATATATTTCACAAATCAAAAAAGAAAAAATGCTTGCTACAATGCGTGGTTATGATAGTGTTATCGACTACCTATTAGCTGCTCAAGATGGTAACCGCGAACTATATGATCGTCAAATCCGTACTCTTATGACAGATTTAGCACCTCATATCCGACGTTACATTAAGCTTCTAGCTCGCGAACACAAAATTGAAGATATGCAGTTTGCTGACTGTAAGATCAACCTTGATCCAGATTTCGAAGTTGATATGACTATCGACGAATCTCGTTCTTACCTTAAAAAAGCACTTGGTGTTCTTGGTGAAGACTACGTTAAAATGATTGATGAAAGTTATGACAAACGTTGGACTGACTTCCCTCAAAACATCGGAAAAAGTACTGGTGGATTCTGCGCAACAGTTCCTAATGTAGCTGGATTTATTCTACTTTCTTGGACTGGAAAAATGAATGAAGTTTTCGTTCTTGCTCACGAGCTTGGACATGCATATCACTTTATGAGTACAGGAAAACACCAAACAATGTTAAACAACGATTGCCCACTTTACTTCGTTGAAGCTCCATCAACTTGTAATGAGGTTATTGTATCTAACTACCTACTAAAAACTAACACTGATGCTCGTTTCAAACGTTGGGTTATCAGCAACATGATTAGTAGAACATACTTCCACAATATGGTAACACACTACTTAGAAGCTGTTTACCAAGATAGAATCTACAAAATGGTAGATAACAACGAAATGCTTAATGCTGACGTTCTTTCTAAAGTTAAACGCGATGTTATGGAAGAATTCTTCGGAGATAGTTTAGTAGTTAATGAAGGTGCAGAGCTTACTTGGATGAGACAACCTCACTACTATATGGGACTATATCCATACACTTACTCTGCAGGATTAACAATTGGTACAGCTATCGCTAATAAGATCGATAATGACAGTTCTTATGCTGACACTTGGTTAAATGTTCTTTCTAAAGGAAGTAGCATGTCAGCACTAGATCTTTCTAAACTTGCAGGTTGTGATGTAAGTACTGATGAACCACTTAAAGAAGCAATTGCTTATGTTGGTCACCTAGTAGACGAGCTTTACAACTTAACAGATGAATTAAATAAATAAGGAGTGACTCAAAAATCGTTATTTCGTAGAAATCGATTTTGTCGAGTCACCTTCGCACAGTTTATTAGATATCTAAAAAGCTTCTATAAAGCGAATTTAGATATCAATAAACCACTGCGTCTATGAGGAGTGACTCGATAGAATTAATTACAAAAATTAATTTCGTCGAATCACTCCTATTTTATTATATATTTAACTATGATATACTTTAACAAAGTAGTAATTTGAAGGAGTTTTATATGCATAAAAGTTGGAATGAAGTAATAAAAAATTATCCAAAAATAGATGAACTTAATAACTTGATAGAAAAAATAGATGAAAAACGTCTTACTACAACAATCTATCCTCCAAAAGAGCAAGTTTTTAGGGTTTTTGACTTAGCATTAGAAGATATTAGGGTCGTAATATTAGGACAAGATCCTTACCATAATCCTGAGCAGGCTTGCGGATTAAGCTTCTCTGTAAATGATGGTGTACCACTCCCTAAAAGTCTTATAAATATTTACAAAGAGCTTCATGATGATTTAGGCATAAATCCAGCAAAAACAGGGAATCTCGAATCTTGGTTTAATCAGGGGGTATTTCTTCTTAACGCGGTTCTTACTGTTGAAAAAAATTCTCCTGCGAGTCACAGCAAGATGGGGTGGGAAAATTTTACGGATTACATAATTGAAACTATTTCAGAAAAAAATGAAAATGTAGTCTTTGTTTTATGGGGAGCTTACGCAAGAAGTAAAAATAAACTAATCGATTCTTCAAAACATCTAATTATTGAATCAGCACATCCAAGTCCATTATCCGCATACCGTGGCTTTTTCGGAAGTAAAGTCTTCTCTCAAATTAATGATTATTTAGCCTCTCACAACAGAGGAAATATAGACTTTGAATTAAAAATGAAAACAAATGAGCAAATTTCATTTTTTTAAAATATTTTTAAAAAATTTTAAGTATATTTTAAGTAAGAGATATATAATGAGTACCTAAACAAAAGTAATGAAATTTCATTCTTAACGACACTTGTCGTTTCTCCCTTTTAAGTTTGAAATTATTTTTGTTTAAACCAATATTTCGGTTAATTCTTTATGATATTAACAGATAATAAAACTTTTTAATTTTTTTCATAATGTGGCTTGTCGCTCCCTAGGCAAGCCATTCTCCCTTTAGAGAGTTGAAAGACTCTTTTGTTATTTGTATATAAGATTAGATATAAACAAGCAAGAAATTGCTTAGAACTTAATTTAGTTCACCCGAAAAACGTGTTCCCCAAACACGTTTTTTTATTATATTTTAAAATAAAAAATCTCAGATATTTTGTCTGAGATCTTTCATTTATTATGCAGCTCTTCTATACCCTGCTTTTTGGGCTGCCTCTTCTGAATTAAAGACTAATAGGTTTTTAGCTGCAATATTATTGTAAGAAGGATGTGTTGGTGTATAGTAGTAACCATTCTTTTTACTAGCTCTAACAATAACCTTTCTAGGTTGTTGCACCTGTTGTTGTTGAGATTGTTGATTTTGAGCTACTTGAACAACTTCTTTTTTCTCACTATCACTTTCATCTATTCTTTTTTTAGATGGTGGTGGCGGAGCTATTTGATGTTCTTTATTTTCTGTTGAATTTTCTTCTTTTTTCTCTTCAGAAGATTGTTCTTCTACTTTTTTATCACGCTCTTCTTTTTCTCTTGGAAAGTTTTTCTTTGTTCTTCTTTTCTAGCTTCACTAAAATGATTTGTCATTAGCATTGTTAACATCATAACAAATGCACTTACAACACCTAAGACAACTTTTTTCAAACGCGTTTTTCGTTGAATAAATTTTACAATAGGTGGACATAATAGTATAAAACTTAATACAAATACGACAATAGCGTATCTAATACCATGAGTAAACACCATGCTAAGTGATATTATCATAAATACTAAAAAGACAAACCACAAAATAACTTGTCCATGTTCTTTCATGAATTTATTCACAATATTTCTCCTTAAAAATAATCACTTATCTATTCTAACACTTTCTTAGCTAATAGACAATTATTTTTATAAATAACTAATTCACATGGCATCTAACTCTTCCGACATGAACATATGTTTGTATAAACTCTATAATTATTTTCTAGAAATAACCATAGAGATACCTTGACCTCCACCTATACAAAGTGAGCATAGTCCTTTTTCTTTATTATCATTTATTAATGCATGCACTAATGTAACTAAGACACGACAACCGCTTGCTCCTATAGGATGTCCTAAAGCTATTGCCCCACCACGCGTATTAACCTTAGTTACATCCAGGTTTAATAATCGCGTTACAGCTATAGATTGTGCTGCGAAGGCTTCGTTCATTTCGAATAAATCAATATCCTCAATATTCAAGTTTAATTTTTCTAACACTTTTTGCGTTGCAGGAACAGGTCCTAAGCCCATTACCTTATTATCTAAACCTGTTGAAGCATAACCTTCAATATAACAAAGAACATCTAAACCTAGTTCTTTGGCACGTTTTTCACTCATTAGAATAACACAAGCAGCTCCATCATTAATTCCTGAAGCATTCCCCGCTGTCACAGTTCCATCTTTTTTGAAAGATGGTCTCAGTTTAGCTAGACTTTCTAAGCTACTATTAGCACGAACATATTCATCCGTATTAAATGTAATCTCCTCACGTCTAGTTTTAATAGTTATAGGTATAATTTCATCAACAAATAGATTATTTTCAATCGCTGAAGCCGCCTTTTTTTGACTCGCTAGAGCAAATTCATCTTGTTCTTCTCTTGTAATACCGTATTGCTCCGCAATATTTTCGGCAGTAATACCCATATGATAATTCTCAAAAGCATCTATCAGACCGTCATTAATTATAGTATCTTCTAATTCAAAGCTACCTAGTTTTTGACCAAAACGAGCATTTTTCGTATAATGTGGTGCCGCACTCATATTCTCTACTCCACCACAAACTACGATATCATTGTCTCCTACCATAATAGATTGAACTCCAAGAACAACGCTCTTTAATCCTGATCCGCAAACTTTATTCACAACAAAGGCGCTTTTCTCTTTTGGAATACCTGCATTAACCGCAATTTGTCTTGCTACATTCTGCCCAAGACCAGTCTGCAATACATTACCGAATATAATTTCATCAACAAGATTTGGATCAAGATTTACACTTTCTAATGCTTGTTTTACAAGATCTCCACCGATTTTCGTTGCAGAAACATCTTTTAAACTTCCTCCAAAACTTCCTATAGCAGTTCTTTTCGCACTTACAATAGCAACTCTATTCATGTTTTTTTCTCCTAAATTTAGTTTACTAGTATATTTTACTATAAAAAATAGACTTCATCAAATAATGTAATAAAACTGAGCCGATCATAAAAATTACACTATTGTAACATCCAATAAATATTTTTGTAATATAAATGTAATATATTTGTAACAATAGGTTGTTTTTTGTAATTTTAGGATGTATAATATAAATATAAAGAAGTTATACAAAAGAAGGTGGATAATATGAACAAACTTCTAAAAACAACAGGTATATTTATTTTAGGAATAGGACTTATAACTGGTTGTACAGATAAGGTTGCACAAGAAATTGATAGTAACAACAATAACATAACTAGTGAAGTAACTACTAGCAAAGAAACACCAACTTCTTTAACTAAGCCACAAAAAGAAGATGAACATATTAAACAGACAGATACTAACGTTGGTACCAATATTATTAATAACAAACCTACAACTCAGGTAGCAACTCCTACTAGAAAAAATACTACAAGCCAACAAATTACTCAAAATGGAAAACACAACCTAGCCAAAGCCAGAGAGATTTTACAACCTATGGCATACGGAATGTTAAATCTAAAAGGTAGCAGCACCGCCAATGTGGTGCGATTTATCGCTAGTAACGACGGTAGCAATAACGTAGTAAAACAAATAAACTTAACTAAAGTATTAGACTTACTAAATACATACAATGCACAAACATTCCATAAACAAGACATACTACAAAGATTACAAAATGATAAAGAAATTGAATTTGTTCAATTAAATAATAGAGTTACTGATTTTAGCAAACAAAACTTAGAAAAATTGATGAATCATAAAAATAAAGTTGTATATCTCGCTAAAGATCAAATATTCTTAACTAAAAGTGATATTGGATACGGAGGTGCTGCTGATGCAATCTTCATGCCGGTGAAAAAATGGGAAGTTAAAGGAGACAGAGTACTTATTCCATACGAAAATATCGCTACTAGAAAACCAGTAGGTATGATGACACTTCGCTTAAACAATAAAAACTACGAAAGCGGAGAAAATAGAACAGTGTATTACGTAGAAAAATTCGAATTATATTAAAAAAACAAAAGACATCGTCATTTCACATGGCGATGTTTTTTTACGTTAAATTAAAATCGATATCCAAAGAACCTCTTTATTGAAATAATATAAAAATAGGTAACCGACTTAAGTTCTCCTTTTGTCAGTTACCTACATAGATTCCTATTTAATATTACTGAGATTTGCTAGTTTTCTAATAAAAGGATTTGATAAATAATAGTCTTATTATTTAACCATTTTCTTTACATCATCAATAGCATCTTCTGCAGCTTCTTTTACATCTTCTGCTTTGTCTGCTGCTTCATCTTTCACGTCTTCCGCTACTTCTTTTGCGTCTTCTACTTTATCTGCTGCAGCTTCTTTTACATCTTCTGCTTTGTCTGCTGCTTCATCTTTCACGTCTTCCGCTACTTCTTTTGCGTCTTCTACTTTATCTTCTACAGCATCTTTTACGTCTGCTGCTTTGTCTTCTGCTTCATCTTTCACGTCTTCTGCTACTTCTTTTGCGTCTTCTACTTTATCTTCTACAGCATCTTTTACATCTTCTGCTTTGTCTGCTGCTGCGTCTTTAACGTCTGCTGCTACTTCTTTTGCGTCTTCTACTTTATCTTCTACAGCATCTTTTACGTCTGCTGCTTTGTCTGCTGCTGCGTCTTTAACGTCTTCCGCTACTTCTTTTGCATCTTCTACTTTATCTTCTACAGCATCTTTTACGTCTGCTGCTTTATCTGCTGCTCCATCTTTTAATTCTGCTGCTTTTTCTACTACTGCATCTTTTACATCTGCCGCTTTATCCGCTACTACACTAGCTACATTTTTTACACCGTCAAATGCATCTTCTGCTGCTTCTTTTACTTTTGAAACTACTTTTTCTGCGAATCCTTCAGCTTGTAATTTTTCGTTACCTGTTAATTTTCCTAATCCTTCTTTTACTGAACCTTTTAATTGATCAAATTTGTTTTCTAATGACATAATAGTGCCTCCTAAATATTATTCTTTATTTATCTTTTTTTACCATGTTTTTTACGCCGTCATAAGCATCTTCTACGGCATCTTTAGCATCTTCTGCAGCCTCTTTCACTTTTGAAAATAGTTTTCCCGCGAACCCTTCATTTGCTTTGTCAGATGCTACTTCTTTTGCTTCTTCTGCCTTGTCTGCTGTTGTTTCTTTTACATCTTCTGCTTTTTCTACTACTGCTTCCTTAGCTTCTGTCGCTACTTCTTTCGCTTCTTCTACTTTGTCTGCAGTTGCTTCTTTCGCTTCTTCTACTTTTTCTGCTGCTGCATCTTTTGCATCTTCTGCTTTTTCTACTACTACTTCCTTAGCTTCCGATGCTACTTCTTTCACTTCTTCTACTTTTTCTGCAGTTGCTTCTTTTACATCTGATGCTTTTTCTACTACTGCTTCCTTAGCTTCCGATGCTACTTCTTTCACTTCTTCTACTTTTTCTGCAGTTGCTTCTTTTACATCTGATGCTTTTTCTACTACTGCTTCCTTAGCTTCCGATGCTACTTCTTTCACTTCTTCTACTTTGTCTGCTGTTGCTTCTTTTACATCTGATGCTTTTTCTACTACTGCATCTTTTACATCTACAGCTTTGTTTACCACTGCATCTTTTACATCTACAGCCTTATCTACAACTACTTCAGTTGCATCTCCGACTTTCTCTTTAACTGTTGAAAATCCATCACTTATACCTGCTTTAGCTGATGTAAAGGTATCAGATGCAAATTCTCCTGTTGATTCAACAACATTAGACACACGATCTTGTAAACTTACTGAATCTGCTTCATGTTGTTCCTTAGTTTTAATATCGATTACATTGACATTAACTTCTACAACTTCTAATCCCGTCATTTTGTTTATATCAGTTGTAATCACTCGTTTAATTTCCTCAAAGATTTCAGGAACACTTTTTTTATACTCGACTATGATATTTAAATCAACAGCTACTTGTTCCTTACCGACTTCAATATTAACACCTGATGTAACATTATCAGTATTAATTAATTTATCTGTTAAATTTGAGAAAAAACCTCCATCAACTGCTAGCAATCCTGAAACATTTTCTAAAGCTTGACCGATAATTTTTTTAATTACATCATTATCAAATGTCAATTCTCCTCTAGCTTCACTATTACTTGTAGTTAATTCTTTTGTTTCTACATTATTTTCATTTGGATTAGACATATATCTTTTCTCCTAATTATAAATTTTTATATTTTATTCTTTATATAATATCCTGTTACAATTCCTAGTGCAGCGAAAATCAAAACAAAAATAGTTTTGAAAAATCCTAAGAACAGAATTAAACAAGCTAGAAATGCTCCCAATAATCCTGATACAACAGTGTATTGATGTTTTTTTAGCCATTCCATAATTTATGTCCTCACTTTACACGACTTGTACTCTTTTTAGTTACTTTTTTTTGAATATCAGAAACAGAAATCTTAAGTTTCACAGCTTTATCTATACCGAAAAACTCACCCAATCCATCTTTTATTCCATCTCGAATCTGATCACTCTTCTGAATAATATTCTCTGAAGAAGCTGATTCCCCTTTTACATTAATAAGGCACTTATTTCTTCTACTATTTATTTTTACAGATGGATTATTAATTAATCCTTGTTCAATCACTAAATTTTTAACAAATCCTTCAATAGCTGAATTTGTCAGTGATAATTTACCACCTTTATCAGATAATTTTACTTCTAAATGTTGTTTAGGATAAAATGCTATTACTAATATTGAAAGAATTATCAATGTTGATAATACTAATGCTCCCCAGAAAATATATCTAGAAAGATAAAATTCTAAGAAAGAAAATTGTTTCCAATCAAATAATTGTAAATCTAAAAATTGTGGATCTAATCCGCTAACATTATGATACTCTATCATAATGGGAACCATAACTGTTAAAGCTAATAGACAAACAATAATAGAAATTATTTTTTTTGCTTTAGTCATTTTAAACCTCCTTTCAAAAATTGACTATTCATTTATAGAAAAGATCTTTTAAGATTTTTTCCCAAAAAATTTTGATACTATAGTTACTACAATTACTGCACCTAAGATAGAAGGAATTAACGCCATTCCACCTAGAGTTGGCCCCCAAGCTCCAAATAACGATTGTCCTACTGATGAACCTACTAACCCTGCGATAACATTAGAAATAATACCCATTGCTCCGCCTTTTTTTGTAATTCCTCCAGCTACAAACCCTATGAAACCACCTACTATAATTGACCAAATCATATTTATTCCCCTTTCCTTACTTATTTCCTCTAAATACTTGCGTACTAATAACAAATATTTATTATATAGATATAATATATCACTTTTAATTTTAAATCAATATAACTGCTCGCAAAATTTAAAAAAGTTTTTTATTTTATGTTGAAACACCAATATATTTATGATTAAAACAGTTTTTATTATAAATATATATTTTAATATAATTAATTATGATAGTAGAGTTTACTTGTATTCTAAACTAAATTTTTTTATATTTCAATAGTGAACAATATATGAATTTATATGTATAACAGTTTTAGGAGTTTTAATTTATAAATATTTTTCAGAATCGATTATAATTAAAGTAATTTTTTATTATCCTTTAAAATTCGTTATAAAAAATAGGTGATTGACCAAGTTTTCTTTACTTCCGTCAATCACCTATAGCACAAAAATATTAAATCTCTTCCTTCGCCACTTCAATTTACTAATATCCTAACAAAAGAATTCAATAAATATTCATCTTATTTTAATTTATCTTTAACGCTATCGATAGCGCCTTCTACTGCATCTTTAGCACCTTCTGCAGCTTCTTTTACTTTAGAAACTACTTGTTCTGCTAACCCTTCACCTTCTAATGAGTTATCTCCAGTTAATTTTCCTAAACCTTCTTTAACTGATCCTTTGATTTCTTCAAATTTGTTTTCTAATGACATAATTTTGCCTCTCCCTGTATACTACATATCAATTTTCTATAAATTGAAATCAAATATACTTTTCTCTAAATATTTTTTATAGATATTAATTTGTTAATTTCTATACTTTATATGATATATCATTTAAAATTATTAATCAATGAAACTGCTCACAAAATTTAAAAAAGTTAAACTATTTATAATGCTACAGAGTAAAAAGATAGTAGAAACAGTATTCTCACAATATCTATATAATGATAAAAATCTTATAACAAAGGTAATTTTGCTTTATTTTTTTAATATATCTACTATAAATAAACTCCTCTATTTTTTCTAAACAGCTTTCCAAGATTAAATTTATTAATTTTTTTTAGATTTATTTATAAAGATTATATACCCTATAATCAAATTATTAAATAAAAGAGACTAGGAATCCTAATCTCTCTTATTTTATTTATTATATTTCTCTACTATTTTCTTAGCACTAGCTAAATTCATGTGTTTTTCTTTTCGTAATTCTTCTACGATTAATTCAATATTATCATTAGTAGCACCAGCTAAAATCGCCAAAGATTTTGCGTGCAATTTCATATGACCTTTTTGAATTCCATCTCCTACCAACGCTTTTAGCGCTGCCAGATTCTGAGCTAATCCTACAGAAACGAGTATACTCGCTAATGTTTTCGCGTCAGGGTTGTTTAGTAATCCTCGTGCTACTTTTACAGTTGGATTGATTCCTATAGATCCACCTACGCTAGCAACCGGCATTGGTAAAGTGATTTCACCTACAAGCACCTTAGCTTCATCATCACAACGCCAAGTAGAAAGCCCTTGGTACTTACCATCTTTAGTAGCATAGCTTTGACATGCCGCTTCTATAGCTCGCCAGTCATTTCCACTCGCTATTACAACACTATCAATACCATTGAAGATACCTTTGTTGTGAGTAGCTGCTCGATAAACATCAGCTTTAGCAAACTTGCTAGCCAGTTCGATTCTTTTCGCAAGATACTCTCCATTTTCTCCTAAATTTTCGAATGGAATAGCACATTTCGCTGTAACTAGTGAACGTGTCGCATAATTCGATAAAATCGCCATTAAAGCTATACCCTCAGCTAGTGTTTCTAAGGAAACTTTAAGTGCTTCTAGCATAGTATTTAACATGTTTGCTCCCATCGCCTCTAAAGTATCAACGATAAGGTAAACAACTATGAAATCTGTTCCATCTTCTGATAAAACTTTAACCTCGATATCACGAGCACCTCCACCACGAGCTACGATAGACGGATAAGCTTCATCCGCTGTTTTTAAAAGCAAATCTTTACTTTGTAAAATACGTTCCACCGCTTCATGAGTATCAGCTATATTATATAAAGCTACATGCCCTACCATCTTCCTATCTAGTACTTCTGTTTTGAAACCACCTGACTTCGCAACGATTTTTCCAACATTACTACAAGCAGCAACTACCGACGGTTCTTCTGTAACGAATGGCACCACATACTCTTTATTATCAACGACAAAATTTGGCACAACGCTAAAAGGTAACGAGAAAGTTCCTATTACATTCTCAACCATATTATTAGCCGTATCAAAGTCTAGAACTTCATTATTTTTTAAAACTGAAAGATATTCTTCACTTAAAATATCAGCTTGTTCAATAACCTCTAAGCGTTCATTAATATTTTTTTTATAAAAGCCACTCCAAATTTTTCCCATGATTTCCCCTATTAAAATTGTTTTTTATATACTCGCTTGTGATTTTCTATTTTTTCTAAGACAAATCTGCTTTCATCTTTAATATCAGAAATATCTAAGTTTCCTTCTTCGTCAACTGTAGTATCTCTAAAGAACATTTTTTCATATTCGTCTACTGAAATACGAGTTCTCTTAGCGAAATCGTCAAAACGATTATTTCTTAATTGATCTTTATAACCTTCTACTAGAGTTAAGCTGAATACTTCCGCAACAGCTCCACTTCCATAACTGTATAAAGCAATTTTATTACCAGCTTCTAAAGTAGTATTATTTTCAAGTAATGATAGTAGTCCCAAGAATAAAGATCCAGTATAAATATTACCTACACGTTGGCTGTATAAAATAGATTCATTAAAACGAGCAAGTAACTCTTCTTTCTTCTCTTCTTCAGCTTGTTCCAATAATAGAGTTAAACCTTTTAATCCCAATTTGGGATATGGAAGGTGTAAACAAACTGCCGAGAAATCACTAAGTTTATTCTGAGATTTTTCAACAAATCTACCCCAAGTCGTTGTTAAACAATCAAGGTATTGTTCAGTAGAAAATCTTCCTTCTACAAAAGCATATTGTGAATAGTTCGGACGCCAGAAGTCCATAACATCACGAGTTAAACAAACATTATCATTATTGAATTCTAAAATTCTTGGATTACTACTTACTAACATAGCGCAACTTCCTGCACCTTGTGTAGATTCTCCAGAAGATTTAACACCATATTTCGCAATATCACTAGCGATAACCAGTACTTTTGACTCTGGATTATTCATAACATGATTTTTAGCGAAATCTAATGCCGCAGTTGCTCCGTAACATGCTTCTTTAACTTCGATAGCACGTACAAATGGTTGAATATCTAATAGCCCATGAATAAATACTGAAGAAGCCTTACTTTGGTCAACTCCAGACTCAGTCCCTACGATAATCATATCAATTTTTTCTAAATCATCTTTGTCTAGTATATCATATGCAGCTTGTGCTCCAAGAGTTACTATATCTTGAGACACAGGAGGAATACTCATTTCTAGTTGTAATAAACCTTTTGTGAATTTATCAGGTTCAATTCCTCGAGCTGTTGCTAAATCACGAATATCTAAATAGTAATTTGGCATTGCAAAACCAATCTTATCAATTCCTATTCTCATTATCTAATTCCTTTCGATTAATTTCGAATTATTTATCTATACAAATTTTCAACTGTATTATACTATTAAACATTTAAAAATTAAAGTCTAATAACTATAAACTTACTATCATGATTAAAAATTCTCATGCAAATACTATTGTATAAAATTTTTTAAAAATAGTCCATAGATAGCCATTAAAAATTGAAACTCTTAATAATATCTAATATAAAATATTACATATAACATCAGACACAACTATTATATTAAGACATATATTTTCATAGTATTAATATAAGTAATTTCTCTTCCTATTTAAAATTTTTATTCTAATATCCCTATATTTAGATAAGGTGAAAAATAGTTTCTATACAATAAAAAAAATTTTTTGTAAGCATTTTTGTTGTTTATTTTTAATATTTTTCTTATAATTATAATATATTTATAAAAATCCCGGGAGGACAATTACTATGACATTTAAATTACCTGAATTACCTTATGGATTCGATTACTTAGAACCAGTTATCGACGCTAAAACAATGGAAATTCACCATGACAAACACCACGCTGCTTACGTTAACAACTTAAACGCAGCTTTAGAAAAACACCCAGAATTCGAAGCTAACTGCATCTGTGGTCTATTAAAAAACATCGATAGCGTACCTGCTGACATCCGTCAAGCTGTTATCAACAATGGTGGTGGACACCACAACCACAGCCTATTCTGGCAATCACTAACTAAAGCAGATTCTTCTGAATTCGCTGGATTAGTTAAAGAAAAAGTTGAAGCTGAACTTGGTGGATACGAAGAATTCGTTAAGAGCTTCTCAGCTGCAGCTGCTACAAGATTCGGTAGTGGTTGGGCATGGCTTGCTTTAGATAAAGAAGGTAAATTAGTTGTTACTTCAACAGCTAACCAAGACTCTCCATACTTAACAGGTCTTACTCCAATTCTTGGATTAGACGTTTGGGAGCACGCATACTACCTAAATTACCAAAACCGTCGTCCAGACTACATTAAAGAATTCTTCCGTGTTGTAAACTGGGATTTCGTTAACGAACGCCTAGCTAAACACTTAGAAAAACTAGGTAAATAATTACATAGATAAAAAAGCATCTAGGAAATCTAATTTCCTGGATGCTTTTATTCAGGAGTTTCTAAAGTAAATTTTCAATTTCAACATAATCACTTATAACCTTATTTATTTCAATTATAAGGTCTATATTATCTACAGATTTTCTTCTTTTCTTTATATACTTTGGCAACTCTTTATAAACAGCTTATTATCTAAGTAACTTCCACCTACCTAATCAAAGCGAAACCTACTTTGGAATGATCTTTTGCGTTGTAATTAAGTGTGAAACGTTTAAATTAAAAATAAGATCAACTATGATAAAGCATAAATATCTTACCCTTTTATATCGTAATGATATCCAATTAGGCTTAGAACGCGATGAAATCTTCAAAGTTATTGGGCGAGCTATACTAAAAGACCTAACTACTGTTTCTAAAAAAATCAAATTAAAAAGACAAGGATTGAGGATATAGAATATCCTTAACCCTTGTCTGCTTCATTTTCTTTTACAAGATCTTTTTGTGAATCTTTTTCAGATAGTTTTTGATCGATATATTTATTAATAATTTCATAAAATTCCTTGGTCGCTTCACTATCTAATTTTGTCGAATTCTGAACTTGATTAACTTTCAATTGAACAGATTGAATGCCGTAAGAGGCTTGTTTTTGATGGATTGTTTCTAATTCTTCTTCTGAAATCGGGTCACCAACAATTGTTAAGATCAATTCATTGTCCCTTGACTTGTAGACTTGATTGATAACCGTATGATTGGCAAACTCTTTTCCTACAAACTGTTTGACACCTTCTTTTCGGGCTTGTTCTATCGTCAGAGTAACTGCTGAATAGCTGGCTGGAACAACCAATAATACAATCAAAGATATCAACCCAATTTTCATTTTAATGTTTAGCTCTTTGAATGAAGTTAAGGGAGATTTTCTCATTAAAATTTTTGCTCCAACAATGTTGGCTAGCATTATAAAGACACAGTTAATCAAGAAAAGATAGAGAGCTCCAAATAAAAATCGTACATTTCCATTAGCTAAACCATAGCCGGCAGTGCAGATAGGCGGCATTAGAGCTGTAGCAATGGCTACTCCTGGCACAATATTGTTTGCTTCTTTTTTCCTTGAACCGATCACACCAGCAACTCCACCGGCAATAGCAATTAAGACATCCCAAATCGTTGGAGAAGTTCGTGCAATCAACTCGCTACTTGCATAAGATAAGGGAGTAATCCAGAAATACAGAGTCGATACAAGTAAACTGACCAATACTTGAGTAAGTAAAACCCCTAGAGCTTGCTTGACTAAACGAATGTCAAAAATAGCTAAACCTAATCCTAGTCCAACAATTGGTGTCATGAGAGGTGAAATTAACATGGCTCCTATAATAACAGCTGTTGAATTCATATTTAGTCCGATAGAGGCAATAAAAATTGCACACATCAAAATCGCTGTATCTCTCGATCTAACATGAAGATCATCGTATAATTTTTCACGGTATTCACGTGTTGAATAATTTCCAGGCATCTGTTTCTCCTTTTATTTAATTTATTTCTGTTTATCTATTGATGAGGATAGAGTGATTTTCTATCAAACATTACATATGTATTTAAATTTCCTTAGTTTTCACCTGTAAGTCTTTTAAAAAATATCTCTTTTTTCTAGATAAATAAAAAAGCATCTATCCGTTGATTCTTCATATTATATCAAAAATTTCACAGTCTTTCACTAAGAAACCCATCAGTTTAAAAGATTTTTATATCTCTTCCAAGATAGAGAACTGACAAAATTCCAGTTTTCTTATTCTAAGAGCAAAGGTGCCACAGATAGGTAAGATTACGCTCAACATCATTCCAGCAGCAATGACACCAATAACTTTTAAAATTAAGAAGTTAATCTCAACACTTAAAAGAATCACCCTATCCGACTTAATTTAATGACAATTTAAACTACATATTGTATAATGAAAAGCACCCTGTTAGGGCTGACCCAAAAGTCCTAACTTTTAAAATGTATATGATAACTCATAGATGCAGTGGTTTATTGATATCTAAATTCGCTTTATAAAAGCTTTTTAGATATCTAATAAACTGTGCGGGGGTGACTCAACAAAATCTTGTTTCTCCGAAATCATGATTTTTGAGTTACTCCCTTACATTTGTTATTAAATAGTTTGAAGGAGAATTGATATTGAATAATTGGAAATTTATCGTTGGTTTTATCGGGATATTCGCAGTATATGAACTACTCGTATTTCTGATGTGGCTAGGTTTAAAATGGATGATCTCACCTTTTGTTCCCCCTAAGGTTAAATTAGCTATCGGTATAGCGCTATTTGTCGTTGCTAACTTTTCTATCATTGCTTATATGCTGAGATTAGGTGCACCTTGGGTAAACTACGGAAACGTTTGGTACTTCTACTTCCTAAATGGTGCTGTCATAGGTGTTATCTTATTAGTTTCTAAGTTATTACTAAAAATCTTTAAATTGAACCTTTCTCAAGGAATTAGTTTAAGCATAACTACCTTATATTTATTAGGTATGACTGCTCTTGGATTATTTTGGGCATACTCGCCTACTGTTATTAATAAGACTATCAAGGTAGATAAACATCTTGATACTCCTGTTAAAATAGCTATGGTCTCTGATCTTCATCTTGGAACATTTTTCTCAAATCCTCAACTTGAGAAACTGAATAAGATTGTTGATGAAGAGAAGCCAGATGCTGTAGTTATCGCAGGAGATCTTATGGACGATGATATGGTTATGTACAAAAAGCGTAATATGAAAGAAAATCTTAGCAAATTAAAAGCTCCTCTAGGAGTTTATACGACTATGGGAAATCACGACCGTGACGCACTAGAAATAGTAAACGAAGTTAAAAAGACAGGAATAATCCCACTATTTGATGAGAGTATCGCTATTAATAATGATGTTACTTTGGTTGGACGTAAAGATAAAAGTGTCAGTCGCGATAGACTTGATACTGCTGAACTGCTTAACAGTGTTGATTTAAATAAGACAATTATTCTTGTTGACCATCAACCTGATGCTGTCGATTATCACGCTACCTTACCTATAGATGTTCAACTCTCAGGGCATACTCACCGCGGACAACTATGGCCATTAAACTTCATCACAGATGTAGTTTATACCCTAGATCACGGCTACGCGAAGATTAATGGTAAACATTTCTTCACTTCTGCGGGTTACGGTTTCTGGGGACCACCTTTTAAAACTTCAGCTCGTAGTGAAGTATGGATGATTACTATTGAAGGTAAATAATCAGTTAATAGAAGAAACTCAACAGTTCAATTCATAAAAATCGATTTGTTGAGTTTCTTGTTTTTCCTATATATTTTTTTTGAAAATTTCTATTAATTTTTTTGCATCTTTTCCATTTAAAAAATATGCTTTTCTTAATGCAGCAATATTAAATGCATCATCTTGACTTAAATTTATAACTTTTTCTAATTCTTTTTTATACGCTGGTGTTTGAAGTCTTTCAAATGCTTCTTTACTCTTTTCATTACGCTTTTTTATCTTCTCTCTTGCGTTAGAAATCATCGCATAGACAAATATAAATCCTAGCATAATGTACAACATATTCATGTTCATCGCAATTACTTCCTTTATTTTATTCTATATAAATATTATATAGGTTTTGTAGGCGCTTGTAAACATTTTAATTAACTTATTTATCGCTCTTTCCTTCTAAAAATTGATTTTTCTACTATAATTTGTTATGATAAAGTGTACTTTAGTTAAAGGATTATTGAATAATGAAATTTTTAACAAATATTAACGATGAAAAATATACTGAATTTATAAAGAATCACAAACACGGTAATATGATGCAAGCTATCGAGTGGTCTCACATTAAAAATACTTGGGGGGCTGTAAGAGTAGGTGTTCAAGATGAAAATAATAATATTATAGCTGCAGTGCAAATTCTAACTCGTCAAGGATTATGGTACGCCCCACGTGGCCCAATTCTTGATTATACTAATACTGAGCTACTTAATTTCTTTTTAACTAACCTTAAAAAATTCGCCAAAGATAAAGGTGCTAAAATGGTTAAATTAGATATACCTACTGCGGTAAAAGATGAGAAGTTAGCAGTGTTTAAGGATATTGAGGTAGATAGAGAGAACAACAGTCTTATTAAAGTATTCAAGGAGAATGGTTATAAACACAAAGGTTTTAGCCTTGATATGAGCAGTACTATCCAACCACGTTTTAACACAGTTACGAAACTTGAACAAGAAGTTCCTGATCTTTTCCCAAAAGATACACGTCGCTTAATTCGTGATGCAGAGAAAAAATTCGTTGAAGTTAGACGTTGTGGTAAAGAGAATCTTGATGACTTCCTTTTCGCCCTAGCTTGTACTGAAAAAAGAAAAAACATCTCTCTTCGTGGACGTGAGTATTTCGAAAACTTACTAGATACTTTTGGAGATAATGCTTTATTATACATTTCATATATAAATGTAGAAAAAGCTGTAAAAGAATGTCATTCTAGAAAAGAAGCTATTGAAGATGAAATTGAAGCTCTTGGAGAAAAATCACCGAAGAAAAAACGCACTCTTCTTGAACAAGTAGCTGGAATTGAAAAGCTAATCGTCTTATTTGATAGCTTAGAGATCGAAGATAAGAGCAAGGATCAGGTTATAAGTGCTGCGATTACTATCGCTTATGGTAACCATGCTGAAATTATTTACGCTGGTATGAATGAAGATTTTGCGAAACTTCCTGCCCAGTATAAAGTCTTTTCTGATACGATGAAAAAAGCCCAGGAAATGGGTGTTAAAGAAGTTTCTATGGGTGGCATCGAAGGAGATTTAAACGACAGTCTACTTGGTTTTAAATCAAAATTCGCTCCAAATATCGTAGAATACTACGGAGAGTTCGATTTAGTAATCTCTCACGTATTCAATTTAATGTACAACTACGGATTACCACTAAGAAGAAAAATATTAAAACTAATCAAAAGATAAAAAAACAAGTCTGTAAATCATCAAGGTTTACAGACTATTTGTTTTAATCTACTATTTTAATGTATATAAAAAGAAAATTGTTATTATAATTTCCAAGTAATTTTGTTCATTATCCATCCAAATATAACTGAAACAGCTGCAATAATAAAGATTATATGTAATCCTTGATATGAGTATTCTATACTGTTAATACCATCAGCTTGACTAGCATATACTAAACCATAAATTGATGCCATAAGAGTTTGGCCTAATGTTCTTAATAATAAGCTAAAAGTAGTCGCTATATTAAGTTGTTCTTTAGGTACAACTTCTTGGAATGCGACTTGCGCTGATGGGAAAATCAAACCATGGCCGAGTCCAAGGAAAGCACCACTAATCGAAATATAGTAATAAGAAACACCTATTGGAGCAAAGGCCATCATAAATACTGAAACAGACATCGCTATAAAACCTGTATTTATAAGTTTTTCAAACGACCATTTACTTATAAATTTAGAAGAGAATCTCGTTGCTAACATAACTGCGATAGAACTAAAAATCTGTGTCCCACCTGCCATAGTTGCACTAGTTCCTAATACAACCTGCGCCCACATTGGAGCGTAAATACTATATCCGATGGCAAAAGCATAGACTAACACCATAATTAAGTTTTTCGTAATGTAAGACATATTCTTTAACAGACTGATTGGCAGAATCGGTTCTGTTTCCTTTATTTCCCACTTCCATAGTATATAACCACTAACAATTATAAATATTGCTAGTAAACTATTCATAAATATATTAAGCCTAGGAAGATTACTAATCCAATAAAGAATAACTCCCGAAATAATCACTAATAGTCCACTTCCAATGTAATCAACTCTTGGTTTTTGTGAAATTACAGTTTCCTTATAAAAAATTTGGATTAATACTAAAGAAACTACGGAAAATGGAACAAGGCTAAAAAATATCCAAGACCACCCCAATACATCAACTACAAAACCTCCAGCAATAGGACCTAAGATACTTGCCACACCATAGAAGGCTGTTACCCATCCTAAGGCAACGGCTCTTTCTTTCGCGTCAGGAAAAAGCTTAGCATATATTACAAAAGGAATAGAAATCATTCCTCCTATACCAATACCCATTAACCCTCTAGCAAATACCATTATCCAGATATTTACAGAAAATCCTCCTAGTATAGAAGCTATTGTAAAGATTAATATCGATAATTGAAAAGCCTTTTTATTACCAATTACTTCTCCAAGCTTACCCCAAAGAACCGTTGTCATAGCTATAAAAAATAATAACATGGAAGTTAATAGACCTAATTGATTTATACCATTTAAATCCTTAGTGATTTGCGGTAATGCAGTATTCAACATTGTTGCATCTAGTCCACCTATAAAATTAGCTAAAAGCAAAGCTATCATAGATAAACGTTTTTGAATTTTCGTCATTGTATTTCCTTTCATTCTTTTCAATTTATTTTCAAGACATTTATTTATTATATACTATCTTCTCTATTTTCGGAAGATTAAGCACCGATATAAAAATTAAAAGAGCTGTACTCTTTAATGATTTCATCAAAATCATACTATTGAGTCAGCTCTTTTTGTATTATATTTTTTTAACAAATTCAGATTTTAGTTTCATAGCTCCGAAACCATCAATTTTACAATCAATGTTGTGATCTCCATCAACTAATCTGATATTTTTAACACGAGTTCCTTGTTTTAATGTAGATGAACTACCTTTAACTTTTAAATCTTTAATTACAGAAACTGTATCTCCATCTTGAAGTACATTCCCATTAGCATCGCGATAAACTTTTTCCTCTTCTGCTGAACTAGCATCTTCTGGTGACCACTCATGAGCACACATTGGACACACTAGCATATTTCCATCTTCATAAGTATATTCACTTTTACATTCTGGACAATTAGGTAATGTCATTGTTTTCCTCCATAAAATTTCATATTTGTACAAAAGATATTATACCATAATGAGAAGTAATATCAAAATAATATCCGAAAAATTTTTCTTTAAAACGTTGATATTATAGCGATTCGACCAATAATATAATCTTATATCAAAAAAAATTTGAAAAAACGTCTACCTTTGTAGGCAAAGTACTTGAAATTTTAAAAGAGTAGGAGTACAATATGAACTAAAGAGTTTTCATTTATATTTATTATATAGATATAAACAATAAACAATTAAATCTAAAGTAAAAGAGGAATCAAATTATGGTTAAATATGATTTATTAGTAGTAGGATTCGGTAAAGCCGGAAAAACTTTAGCAGCAACATTTGCTAAAGAAGGAAAAAAAGTAGCAGTAGTTGAAGAAAGCAGTGCAATGTACGGTGGTACTTGTATCAATATTGGATGTATCCCAACTAAAACTTTAATCGTAGCTGCTGATAACAAAAAAGACTTCGCAGAAGCTAAAGCTACAAGAGATGCTGTTGTATCTAAACTTAACGCTAAAAACTTCGCTATGTTAGACAGCAGTCCAAACATTGATGTTTACACAGCTCACGCTAAATTCGTTTCTAACAAAGTAGTAGAAATTTCTGCTAATGGAGAAACTAAACAACTTGAAGGTGAAATCGTAGTAATTAACACTGGAGCTAAAAACAATGTATTACCAATTCCAGGATTAACAACTTCTAAAAATGTTTACGATAGCACTGAATTCCAAAAATTAGAAAAAGCTCCTAAAACTCTAGGAATTATCGGTGGAGGTAACATCGGATTAGAATTCGCTAACCTATACGCTCGTCTTGGAGTTAAAGTTACAGTAATCGACTTCGCTCCTGGAATCTTAGGAAGAGAAGATAAAGATATCGCTGAACTTGCTCAAGGATACTTAGAAGAAGCAGGAATCGAGTTCAAATTAGGAACTGCAACAAAAGAAATCCGCAACAACGGAGAACTTGTTGTAGTTGATACAGAAAAATATGGTCCATTAGAATTCGAAGCAGTATTACATGCAACTGGACGTCGTGCTAACACTGAAGGATTAGGATTAGAAAACACTGACATCGAATTACGTCCAAACGGAACAATCGTAGTTGACGAATTCTGTCAAACAGCTGTAGAAAATGTATTTGCAGTTGGTGATGTTAACGGTGGATTACAATTTACTTATGTATCATTAGATGATTTCAGAGTAGTTAATGGATACTTACACGGTAATAAAGAATACACAACTGCTGACCGTAAAAACGTACCTTACTCAACATTCATCTCTCCAGCATTATCTCACGTTGGATTACACAAAGAAGAAGCTGAAGCAGCTTACTCTAATGTTGCAGTAGCATCATTACCAGTAGCTAACATGCCAAGAGGAGCTGTTAACCAAGATCCACGTGGATTATTCCGTGTAACTGTAGATAAAGATACTAACTTAATTCTTGGAGCTACTTTATTTGGTAAAAACTCAGAAGAAATTATCAACCTAATTAAAATGGCAATTGATAACAAAATTCCTTACACTTACATCAGAGATCAAATCTTCACTCACCCAACAATGGCTGAGAACTTAAATGATGTATTCAAATTAATCTAATAACTGCAAAAAGCTTAAAATCTCAATAATAATTTGAAGTTTTAAGCTTTTTTTTGTTTAGCTCAACCGAATTTCTACTATATAGATTTATAAAATTTTCAAATAATTAAAAAATATGTCTATTCCCCTTTACAAATTAAGGTTTTTCTTGTATAATGTACACATGTCTTTTTAAAAAATACAATAAATAAAAAAGGAGATCGGACAATGAGTTTATATAAAAGAATTCCATTAATAGCAAAACTTATTATCGCTGTAACATTAGGGATAATCTTAGGAAGTACTCTACCAACGTCAATCATTAGAGTTTTCGTAACATTCTCATCTATTTTCAGCGCATTCTTAGGATTCACAATTCCACTTATTATCGTAGGATTTATCGTACCAGGTATCAGCCAAGTATCAAACAACGCTGGTAAATTACTTGGATTATCAACAGGGGTTGCTTATATTTCTACAATTATCGCAGGAACATTCGCATTCCTATCAGCTCAAGCAGTATTACCAAGTATACTAGCTAACGCTACATTACAATCATTCAAAAATCCAGAGGATTTATTATTAAAACCTTTCATCGAGTTTAAAATGGCTCCGATTTTTGATGTTACTACAGCGCTTATTATCTCATTCATCTTAGGAATCGGGATTTCAGCAACTAAATCAGAAGGACTTAAACAAGGATTCGCAGATTTCGGAGAAATTATTGAAAAATTACTTGCTACAGTAATTATTCCACTTCTTCCATTCTACATCCTAGGTGTATTCATGAATATTACAGCTTCTGGTGAAGTATTCAAGATTTTAAAAATCTTCGCTATGGTATTCGTAATTATCATTATTATGCACGTAATTATCATTATTATCCAATACTTCGTAGCTGGAACACTTAACGCTAGAAACCCATTCAAGATGCTTGTAAACATCTTACCAGCATACATGACTGCAATCGGTACTCAATCTTCAGCTGCTACTATCCCAGTAACACTAAAAAGTACTAAAAAAATGGGTGTTGATAAAAATATCGCAAACTTCACTATTCCATTATTTGCGACTATCCACTTATCAGGAAGTACAATCACATTAACTACATGTGCATCTGCAGTATTCTGGTTACAAAACGGTGCTGCATTCCCATCAGCTGCAGTAATGATTAAATTCATCTTACTACTTGGAGTAACAATGGTAGCTGCTCCTGGTGTTCCTGGTGGAGGAGTTATGGCAGCTCTTGGATTATTACAATCAGTTCTTGGATTCAACGAAATCATGTTATCTCTAATGATCGCATTATACATCACTCAAGATAGCTTTGGAACTGCATGTAACATTTCTGGAGATGGAGCTTTATCAGCAATCGTTGATAAACTAAACAAACTATTCTTCAAAAAAGACGCAGAACAAAATGTATAAAAAACAATCCCACAAGCATAAGTTTGTGGGATTTTTCATATCCAATTAGTTAGAGAAGTCTCACATCACAATCAAAGAACTAGTATCGATAGAATTTACTTACATTCACTTATAGGGATGGCTTTCAGCCCCTAAACATTATAATTAAATTCACCTATTGTTTGAATTATTCTATTATTTGGTACATTAGAAATAATATATATTAACTTGTTCTTTATAGTGGTGATAATAAAATGCGAATGCATTTTATCGAGGAAAAGAAAGACTACAGGCTTTCTTTTTAGTCGGAAAACAACTTTAGTTGGTTGAAGACGTCTCGCACCACAATCAAAAGAACAAGTTCCCCAAAATTTAGTTTATCAAAAAAAGCGACTCTTCGAACCTAATCTCAGAGCCGCTTCTTTTATTCTATTTCAATTTATATCTTAGTTTTACCGGGTTATGATCACTATATCTATACTCTTGATTTAGTGTCTCTACTTCTAGCACTTCTATATTATCACTAGCAATATATCCATCGATAATAAAGCCATAAGTACCTTCACTATCTTTCACATAAGGCTTATTGTTAAGTCTCGCAGAATTTTTACTTTCATCATACACTAAGTTAAATCCTGCAGGTAACATACTCTTATCGAGATTCTCAGCACGCCATAATTCTTTTGGAACAATATTAATTTCATCTTGTGTTAATGTTTTTAGCGACTGATTGAAATCTGCTCCAACAAGAACATAATTACCTTTCTTATACTCATAATCAATAAATTCAAGAAGTTGTTTCATCTGAGCTTTTTTACCAGAATTACCTTTATCATAAGCATCCAGATGAGCATTAATCAATACTAAATGCTTATCACTATTTTCAACTTTTGTATAAATAACAGAGAATCCACGTTTTAAATTAGCAAGTCTCTCTGGGAATGTGAATGGAATCGCCATTTGGAATCTTCTTGCATTCTCCACGTTGAAACTAGTCGCAGTATAGATACCACTCTTAATCTTCCCTAACGGTGGCACTGGATAAGGTACATATCTAACCTTGAAATTATATGCTAAAATACTATTTAAGCCAAGTATTTCATCGAATTTAGTAACTTGATTGATATTGTAGCTACGTTTTGAATCTTCATCTATTTCTTGAATAAAATTGACGTTGGCTTTTTCTTTTTTAACAATTTCTGTAATATTTTTTAGATTTTCTTCAACATGAGCTTTATCAAGTGGTAAAACCATCTTTCCACCATCCATAAAGAAGTCTTCATCTTTATCAAGACCAGCATAACCTATATTCCAGTTAAGAGCTGTGTACTCTGTTCCTACCTTAGCACTTTCTGATGTACCTTGTTTAGTTACCTTCAAACTCTCAACTCCGTTTGGACTATATTCTGTAGCCCATAAATATCCAACTAATCCTGCAAACCCTAAAATCCCCATAAGTACTAACCCTAATAATATCTTTAATATTTTTTTCATCTTTAACCTCATAAAAATAGAAGGCGCAAGGAAATCTATTTATAAATCATGATTTTCAAGCTGCCCTCCATTAAATTTCATTGTAAATTATTTAATTACTCTTTTTATCTCGTAGTTGCGAAACTATAATACCTACGAAGACGATAAGCATACCTATTCCTTCTCTTAGCCCTATGTACTCACCAAGAATAAGAACTCCTCCTATCGCAGCCACAACAGACTCTAAACTTAATATTAGCGATGCTGTATGCGGTGGTACATCTTTTTGCCCTACAATCTGTAAAGTATACCCTACTCCACTAGAAAGCACCCCTATCGCAAGTAATGGCCAAATAACACTCATTATGTCCGCAAAGACGATTGTTTCCTTGAAAATAGCTAATACTAAGCTTAATACAGATACTACGACTAATTGAACGATAGATAAGAACATTGAATTAACTCTTGCTGCTGAATAATCAATAACTATTATATGAATCCCGAATAGAATCGCACTGATTAGGACGATAATATCTCCCATCTCTAAAGCAAATTCTTCTTTTACCGATAAGAAATAAAAACCAATTACAGATAAAATTAATCCTATAATAAAGAATTTATTAAGCTTATTACCTAAGAATACCCCGATAAATGGTACTATACAAATGTATAACACTGTAATAAATCCAGCTTTTCCTGCAGTTGTCATCCCGATACCTATTTGCGAAATATACATTGCAAAAAATAATACTATTCCACAAATACCACCAAGTATCCAACTTTTATTTTTTGTTATTGGCTCTGCCAAAATCTTAGGATCCTGACTTCTATATAGACTTGGAATCAAAAGTGCCACAGCTCCAAGAAATACTACTGCGATTACTGATCTTATACCTACAACTGTAAGAGGCCCTAGAACCTTACTCGCAATATTTTGCCAGATAAAAGCTAATCCCCAAATAATTGTAACAATTATTAATAATAACTCTGAAATAAATTTTCTCATTAATACACCTTTCCTATAAATTCTTATGAATTTTAAAATTCTAAAAGTATTCACTATCATAGCAATAAATACATTATACTTTTATAATTTTATACGTTATTAACAAAAAATTCAACTGTTAGCATTCCACACACTGGTATTATTACATACAACTTTTCTCAACCACTATTTCCTCGGAAATACTCTAAAATTTCTATCGATAATTAATAAAGAGCGACTCGGAGATATCTATTTCATAGAAATATCCATCTTCAAGTCACCCCTAGTTATTTTAACTTAATATTTTACAATCTAAACAATTATACACGTCATAATAATCTAATAAAACGAGGTTTTATTTATGTTTTTTCTAATCTAATTTCATATTCAATCACTATATATTATTTCTCAGGAGCTTCTTTTGTTAATTCCACTTTTTCAACTGTTAAACGTCCTTTTGTGAAGTCTTCAACGTTGAAGTGTTTTACTCTCTTGTTAACATACGTGATTTCTGTATCCCAGCTTAGTCCAAAGAATGGTAATTCATCTGCGATTAAATCATCGAATTTGTTATATGCTTCTTTTAATTTATTATCATCAAACATTTCATCTGATCTTTGCTCTTTGAAGGCTTCATCGATTTTGTCACTAGTGTATCTGAAGTAGTTGAATTGTGACTGGCGCCCGAATAGTTCTTGACGACTAGGGTCTGATCCGTGGTGACCTGCACCCAAGAATAAATCGATCTCTGGATCATCACCTAGTACTCGTTGATCCCATTCTTTTTTACCCATTAATTTATTATCTAGTAATTTTACATCTAGACCTACTTCTTTCCATGACTTAATGAATGTGTCGGCTAAGGCTTGGTCGTAGTTATTTCCACCTTGGAAGGCAAAATTGAATACTAGTTTATTCCCTTTGTTATCTTCTCTTAACCCGTCTCCATCTACATCTTTGTATCCTGCTTCATCTAATAATTTTTTAGCTTTTTCTACATCTTTTTTAACGACAGTAGCTTTTTCATTTCTTAATTTTCCTACTGTTGGTGGATATAGAGCTGAACCTGTTGGTGTAAAGCGTAATCCTTTATAGATTTTCTCATTGATTTGATCACGGTCAACTGCATATAAAAAGGCTTGTCTTACATTTTTATTGTTGAATTTAGTATTTTCTAAAGGTACATTTTCTTTTTTCTCTTTATCATATTTACCAAATTTAAATCCTACAAATGACATGAATGAAGATGGTTGCCCTAGTAGTTCACCATTTTTCGCATCTTTTAATCCTTCATAAACCGTTGTGTTGATGTCAGTTAGGTAGTCTATTTCACCATTTTTAAGTATTTGACTCGCTTGTGCTGGTGCTACTGCTTTGAATTCGACTTTAGGCACTTTTATCTCATCTTTTTTATAGTAGTAAGGGTTGGCTTCAGCTATAACACTCTCACCTTGTACTTCTTTTGTTATTACATAAGGACCATATGATAATGGACGTTTTGTTAATTCAGCTTCTCCAAATCTTGCAAAGTCAGTTACTTTTGCGATTTGTTTTGCGTTAGAGAATGCGTAGATGAATCCATCTCCCCATAACATTGAAGGGGATAACTTGCTATATTTAATAACTACAGTTTTGTCATCTTTCGCTTGAATACCTGAGATTGTCTTAGCCTTTCCTTCATGATAATCTTTCATACCTTCGATAAGCTCAAATGAACCATTATATCTTACATTTTCTGTGTATTTTGGATTCCCTAGTAGTTCATAGCTAGCGATTATATCTTTTGTTGTAAGATCTTCACCATTATTCCATTTCACACCATCGTGAATCGTTAAGGTTGCTTCATTTTTATCTTTATCTATATGTAATTTTACAGGTGCATCTTTATCATCTAACTTATATTTCAGCGCATCATCTACTGGGAAAGTTTTTCCAAATACTGTTTCTGTAATAACTCCGTCAGCCTTGTTAGCGTGCAGTACTGGATGGAATAATCCAACAAATGGGCTATTTGTTAGTATTCCATATTTGAATGTAGCATCCTTAACTGTATTCCCTCCATTATCCGCAGATACTTTGAAGTCTACTTTTGCTTTAGTTTGATTTTGGTTACTGCTATTTGAGCCTGTAGAACATCCTGCTAATAAAATTGATAATACAAATACAGAACTGAATACTGATAATATTTTTCTTTGTTTCATTGTTAATTTTCTCCTGAATAATAGTGTTAATTTTAAGACGTTAATATATAACCTACTCTAAAAAGAGAAAAAAATACCGCATAGTTTTCTTTACTATGCGGCACTATCGAATTTTTAGTACATTGTATAATTACAAATTTCCTACCTTGCCGACATAGACACTTTTTAGAGCACGCTAAAATTGTGTCTATGTCGTTAAAACATACACACAATATTATCTACGCCATTGCCAAGATTGAATATTGAAATTTTGTTTCATGGTAGTCCTCCTAATTATTAAGTTCTTCATTTTAGTTATAATGAAAAATCTTTTATACTTTTGTTGTACTTATTCTACTACTAATTGTATAAAAAATCAAGAGTTTTTTGAATTTTCTTTCAATTATGAAAAATAAACGACATAGACAACCTAAGTTATCTATGTCGCATTTTAATTTTTATTATTTAGCACCTTCGTTAGCTGTTAACTCAAGTTCATAAAGTTTGAATTGATTTTTCTTAACTTTATCTAAGTCGTAAGCTTTAACACGTTTGTTGAAGAATGAGATACTTGTATCCCAGCTTAATGGGAAGAATGGTAATTCTTCAGCTACTTCACCATCAAATTTGTTGTAAGCTGCTTTTAATTTAGCCTCATCGAACATATCTGCTGATCCTTGAGCTTTGAAGCTGTTTTCGAATGCTTCAGTAGTGTAGCGGTATAAGTTTAATGGAGCTTTTTTACCTAGTAACTCTTGACGGTTAGGGTTTGTTCCAAATTGCCATGCAGCTTGGAAGATATCGATTGATGGATCGTCTGCTTGTACACGTTGAGAGAAGTCTTTTGGAGACATAAGTTTTCCGTCTACTAATTTAACATCTAATCCTACTTCTTTCCAAGATTTAACGAATACGTCAGCTAATGCTTGGTCATATTCAGCACCTGTGTTACGGATAGCGAAGTTGAATGAAAGTTTGTTTCCGTTTTTATCTTCACGTAGTCCGTCTCCATCTTTATCTTTGAATCCTGCATCATCTAATAATTTTTTAGCTTTTTCTACATCTTTTTTAGCTGCAGTTGCGTTTTCGTTTACTAATTTACCTACAGCTGCTGGATACATACCAGATCCAGTTGGAGTGAAACGTAATCCTTTGAAGATTTTTTCATTGATTTGGTCACGGTCAACTGCATATAGGAATGCTTGACGTAAGTTTTTGTCTGCTAGTTTAGAGTTAGGATCAACTACGTTTTCACCCTTAGCTTTGTCGAATTTACCTAATTTAAATCCTACATATGACATATAACGAGAAGTGTCTCCTAAGAATGTTCCGTTTTTGATGTCTTTTGCTCCTTCGTAAACACTTGGAGTAACGCTATCGATATAGTCAACTTCTCCATTTTTGATTACTTGGCTAGCTTGAGCTGGAGCTACTGTTTTGAACTCGATTTTTTTAAGTTTCATCTTATCTTTATTGTAGTAGTGAGGGTTTTGTTCTGCAAGAACACTTTCTCCGTTTACTACTTTAGTGATGTAGTAAGGACCATATGATAATGGTTTTTTGTTTAAGTCTGCTTCAGCAAATTTAGCGAAGTCTTTAGAAGCTTCTTCAATTTGTTTAGCATTTAAGAAGTCAGTAACTAAACCTTCACCCCATAGTAGTGCTGGGCGTACTTCAGTGTATTTAAGTACTACTGTTCTATCATCTTTAACTTGGATTCCTGAGATATTTTTCGCTTTTCCTGCGTGGTATTCTTTCATACCTTCGATAAATTCGTATGCCTCATTATAACGAGTATTTGTAGTGAATTTAGGGTTACCCATAAGTTCGTATGTAGCTACGATGTCTTTTGATGTGAATGCTTCACCGTTGCTCCATTTAGCACCATCGTGGATAGTTAATGTAACTTCTTTTTTCTCACGATCTAAGTGGAATTTAACCGCTGCATTAGCATCATCTTGAACAACACGTCCTTCTTCATCAGCAGGGAATGTTCCTCCCATAACAGCTTGGTTTACGTATTGATCTTCAGCTTTATCTGAGAATACAGGGTTCCAAAGACCTGTTAATGGTTGAGCTGATAAGATACCATATTTTAATGTAGCACCATCTACAGCTGATCCACCGTTATCAAAACTTGTTTTAAATTCTACTTTTGCTTTAGGAGCGTTTTTGCTTCCAGAATTGCTTGATGTTGAACATCCAGCTAAAATTACTGAAAGAGCCATCGCTGAACTAAATACTTTAAGAAACTTATTCTTTTTCATTTTATTTCCTCCATGTTATATAAAAACTTATTTTCAATTATTTATGAAATAAGTTTAACATTATTTTAAAAATAAGTCAAGTAAATTTTCAGAAAATAATATAAAAATAACAAAATTCTTTTTTTAAATTTCTGTTCGTTTCTTTAAAAATATAAATTTAATATCAATAAACTATCTTGTAAATTATTATTTATAAAACGCACATATCTTTTACTTTACTTACATATCAAGGATATTCAGCATCCATAAACTAACTATTTTCCTCAAAATTTTGTTAAATTGATATATTTATTTTTTTATATAAAGAAGGATTACTCAAGTTGTTTCTTGAGTAATCCTTATAAACTTAATATAAACTTTTTAAATTATCCTTTAGCACTATCTTTATTAGTAAGCTCTAATGCATATAGTTTTTGTTCGCCATAAGCGTATTTTTTAACATCGAAGTTTTTGATACGTTTATTTACCCATGTGATATCTGTACTCCAGCTAAATGGTAACCAAGCAGCCTCTTCTGCAAAGTCTTTATCGAATTTCTTGTATGCTTCTTTTCGCTTAGCATCATCTAACATTTCTTTAGAGTTGATTGTTTCTAGATCTTTTTTAAGCACATCACTCATATATCTTTGATAGTTAACTTTAGCTTTATCACTTAGTAGACGTGCTGGGTTAGGGTTCGTACCTAAGCTCCACGCCCCTTGGAATAAATCGATAGATGGATCATCACTCGTTACACGTTGTGTCCAATCTTTTGATGACATTAGTTTTCCATCAGCTAGTTTTACATCTAGCCCAACTTCTTTCCATGATTTAATGAATGCATCAGCAAGAGTTTGATCGTAGTCTTGACCTGTATTACGGATGGCGAAGTTAAACGTTAATTTTTTACCATCTTTATCCTCTCTTAATCCATCTCCGTCAACGTCTTTAAGCCCCGCTTCATCAAGAAGTTTTTTCGCTTTTTCTACATCTTTTTTGTATTTGAATCCATCTTTATCATAATAATCTTCTGAACGTGTTGGATAAATACCTGAGTTTGTAGGTGTGAAACGCAATCCTTTGTAGATTTTTTCATTTAATTGATCCCAGTCTACCGCATAACCGAATGCTTGACGTACACGTTTATCCGCTGCTTTTGCGTTCGGATTTACTTTAACTTCATTTTTCTCTTTATCCCATGTACCTAGCTTAAATCCTACATATGAAATATAGAAATCTGGTTGTCCTAGTAATGTTCCATTTGAGTAGTCTTTTACCGCACTCCATACATTCGGAGTTACTTGTGACATGTAGTCAATTTCACCATTTTTAATTACAGAGCTTGCCTGAGCTGGCGCAACTACTTTGAATTGGATTTCTTTTACTTTTACATCATCTTTTTTGTAGTAGTATGGATTTTGTTTAGCAAGTACACTCTCTCCATTTACTACTTTATCCAGGTAGTATGGACCGTAAGATAATGGTTTTGTATTTAATTCCGCTTCTACAAATTTGCTGAAGTCTTTTGATGCAGCAGCTACTTGATCTTTATTAAGGAATGTTGTTATGAACCCACTTCCCCAAAGAAGAGCTGGCTTTACATCTTTATATTGAATAACTACTGTTTTATCATCTTTTTTAGTAAGACCTGAGATTTTTTCAGCTTTACCTTCGTGATAATCTTTTAGACCTTCTATTGTTTCAAATTCGCTCTTATAACGAATATTATCTTTATACTTAGGGTTAGCCATAAGTTCGTATGTTGCGATAATATCGTCCGCAACTACGTCTTGATTATTACTCCATTTTAAATCTTTACGGATAGTAAGTGTTACCTGTTTTTTATCTTTATCTAAATGGAACTTAACAGGTGCATCTTCATCATCCTCTTTTAATTTATATGAATGATCAAAAGCGAATGTGTGTGCCATAGTGTCTTCCATTACTGCATTGTCTGTTGCTTGCAGGTGAAATACTGGATTAAACATACCTGTTAATGGATCAGCACTTAAGATACCAACTTTTAGCACAGAATCACTTACTGCACTTCCACCGTTATCAACAGATGTTTTAAATTCTACCGCTGGTTTACCATCTTTTGATGATTTTGATGATGTTGAACATCCTGCAAGAATGATTGATAGTGCCATTGCTGAACTGAATACTTTTAAAAATTTATTTTTCTTCATTTTTCCTCCAAATATAACTCTAGTTTGTTGATAATTAAAAATAACAAAATTTAAGACGAAGTATCCTTGCTACATTAAAGCACGATACTTCGCCTTAAATCTATGTAAAATTGTAGCTCTACATATTTAATTAATATGACTTAAGGAACTTATATCCTTTAAATCCATACATTTTAAGTTATATCTATTTCTAATTAATATTTCTATAATATAAACTGTATATTCATATTCTCAAAGTTGAGAGGGTTTCAATCAAAATATTCTATAAAATTCTAATTTTCCATCCCTCTCAAAATTAATTGAAAATAAAATGAAATATAAGTTTATTAGGGGGAGTTTTAACTAAGTGCCCCTAGTTAAATCTCATTCCTAAACTAAATTAATTTTTTGCTGGTGCATCAGCTGTTAACTCTAAACTGTAAACTTTTTGTTCACCAGTTTTAAGTTTCGCTAAATCAAATGTTTTAACACGTTTGTTAACCCATGTCATTGATTGTTGCCAGCTGAATGGTAACCATGCTGCTTCTTCTCTGAATTGTTTATCAAATTTTTGATATGCTTCTTTAAGTTTAGCATCATCGAACATATCACTACTTCCCATTGCAGTTAATGATTTTTCTAATTCTTCTGTTGTGTAACGTTGTAAGTTAAGTGGTGAAGTTTTACTTACAAATCCACCTGGGTTTGGATCACTTCCTAATCCCCAAGCTCCTTGGAAGATATCGATTCCTGGATCATCTGCCTGCACACGTTGAGACCAGTCTTTAGATGACATAAGTTTTCCGTCTACTAATTTAACATCTAATCCTACTTCTTTCCAAGATTTAACGAATGTATCAGCTAATGTTTGGTCGAAGTCTTGACCTACGTTACGAATAGCGAAGTTGAATGTAAGTTTTTTACCGTTTTTATCTTCTCTTAATCCGTCTCCGTCAGTATCTTTAAGACCTGCTTCATCAAGAAGTTTTTTCGCTTTTTCTACGTCCTTAGTATATTTCTCACCATCTTTGTTGTAGAACATTTTAACGATTGGTGGATAGAATCCAGAACCAGTTGGTGTGAAACGTAATCCTTTATAGATTTTTTCATTAATTTGATCCCAATCTACCGCATAACCGAATGCTTGACGTACACGTTTGTCAGCTGCTTTAGCGTTTGGATCTACTTCTACTTCACCTTTTTCTTTGTTGAACTTACCTAGTTTGAATCCTACGTACGATACATAGTAATCAGATTCTCCTAAGATTGTTCCGTTTTTAGCGTCTTTAGTACCATCCCAGATACCTGTAGTCAAACTATCCATTAAGTCTACATCACCATTTTTAAGAACAGCACTTGCTTGAGCTGGTGATACAACTTTGAATTGGATTTCTGGAATTTTCACTTCAGATTTTTTGTAGTAATAAGGGTTCGCTTTCGCTAATACACTTTCCCCATTTACTACTTTATCTAAGTAATATGGTCCATAAGATAATGGTTTTTTATTTAATTCTGCTTCAGCAAATTTAGTGAAGTCTTTTGATGCAGCTTCTACTTGAGATTTATTTAAGAATTCTGCAACGAATCCATTACCCCATAATAATGCTGGCTTAATTTCTTTGTACTTAAGTACTACAGTCTTGTCGTCTTTTTTAACTACACCAGAGATGTTTTTAGCTTTTCCATCGTGGTAGTCTTTCATACCTTCGATTACTTCGTACTCATCACTGTAACGAACGTTTTCTGTATACTTAGGATTCCCCATAAGTTCGTATGTTGCAACGATATCATCTGCCTTAACATCTTCTCCATTACTCCACTTAAGATCTTTATGAATAGTTAATGTAACTTCTTTTTTATCACGATCTACGTGGAACATAACCGGTGCTTCTTTATCATCTTGTTTTTGACGGTTTGCATCGTCAAGTGGGAACGCTCCTGCCATTGTATATTTCATTACATCATAATCTGTTGATTGTAAATAAAATACTGGGTTAAACATCCCTGTTAGTGGATCAGCAGAAGCAATACCAATTTTAAGTTGTTGGCCACTAAGTGCATTTCCACCATTGTCTACAGCTGTCTTAAACTCTACAGCTGCCTTTGTTCCCTTAGAATTGTTACTTGCGCTTGAACATCCTGCAAGTAACATTGTGAGAGCCATAGCTGAACTAACTACCTTTAACATTTTTTTCTTTTCCATTATCTTATCCTCCATGCTGTATTGTATACAGCTTTCTTAAATATTTATTTTTAGCAATTATAACAAAAAATCTTATGCTAGTCAAGTAATTGTCAGAAAATTTTACAATGTTTTTTTAATTTTCACTGAAATAGGATTTTATATTTATTGGAAATCTAAATCCAACACTTAAAATTTCTGTAATAAAACATAAAACCTTTATTGATTTCACTGTAATAATTAAGATTTTTCTGTTTAAACTTATTTATTTAATATCTTTTAAATTATACTTCTATAACAGTAGAATTGGATATTATTTGTAAATAATATTTTATAAATAATAAAAGCCATGTAGAGAATCCCTACATGACCTTTAAAATTATAATCTTTGTCTAGCATCTAAACTACGTCTTAATGCTCCACCGATAGAGTTGATACATAGTACGATAATTAAGATCGCAAGGGCTGCTGGCAGCCAAATATACATTTTGTTAATAAGTACGTCTGCATCTTTTGCATAAGATAACATAGTACCTATACTTGGTGTTCCCGCTGGAAGACCGAATCCAAGGTATGTTAAACCTACCTCGATACCCATATTAGCAGCTAATGATAACGTAGCTTCTACGATAATGATAGAACTAATGTTAGGTAAGATTCCTTGTAACATGATTTTCCAATCAGGTGTTCCCATAGTTTTTGAAGCAAGTACATAATCACGACGTGATTCTGATAAAGCTTTACTACGTACTAAACGAGTAGATCCCATCCATGCAAATGCTGATAAGATCAAGATAAACAGTACTAGACCGTAATCACGTTTGATACTTACGAATACGATGATTACCATCAGTGTTGGGATGATTACCATAAAGTCTACAAAACGCATCACGATATTATCAACACGTCCGCCATAGTATGCAATAACTAATCCTACTGCAGTACCAAAACCAATAGTAATCGCTGTTACTGCTACTGCGATAAGAATAGAGTTAAGCATCCCCATCATTAGCCATCCAAATACTGAGTGACCACCTACGTCTGTTCCTAATAAGAATCCATCCTCACCAGGTTTTAAGAAAATATTTAATAAATCTACATCAAAGTAAGTACTATATACTCCACTCACACGAATGTAAATATTGAACAGTACTACAAATATTAAAATTGCACTTAATGTGATTAAAGCTGCAAAGGCACCTTTATCTTTTTTAAACTCACGAGCTACAACTGAAAACCCAGAAGGAGTTTTAGTTATAACTTTTTCTTCTTTTACTTTTGTCATTGTTCAACTTCCTCCTAGTCTAGTTTAATTCGTGGGTCGACAATTGCCATGATAATATCACTTAAAGTACTACCAAGCAATGTCAAGAATCCTGAGAATAACATTAACGTTGTAACAACACTATAGTCTCTATCTTGAATACTTTGATAGAATAATTGTCCCATTCCAGGGTAACCAAAGATTGTTTCTACGAAGATACCACCACTGAATAATCCAGTAATAGAGAATCCGAAGAATGCTGCGATTGGTAAAATAGAGTTTCTGAAGATGTGTCCTGAGTAAACTTTTTTAACTGGTACACCTTTAGAACGAGCTGTTTTTACATAGTCACTTTGTTTCGCATCGATAACTTCATTACGTAAATATTGAACAGTCGATACTGTTGATAATAACGCTAAACAGATACCAGGTAACACTAAGTGTTGTAGTTTGTTAATATAGTACGTGAATGTTCCTGGATCAAGGTTAACATCTACAGAACCACTTGTTGGGAACCATCCTAAACCAAAACCGAATAATGCGATCATGAATAAGTATAATACGAATGATGGAATCGCTAGGAAAAAGAAGTTATAAAAGTTTACGAATTTATCGAATTTAGAACCGTTATAACGTCCCGCATACATCCCCATAGGAATAGCGATCGCATACATAATTACCGCTGTAAATAATGACAGGTTGAATGTATTGAAAATTCTTTCTCCAAGAAGTGTTCCTACTGATTTACCAGTAGTATAACTTAGTCCAAAATCTCCATGCATAAAGTTTTTCAGCCAAGTTAGATATTGTTGGTACCAAGGCTCATAGAATCCACTCGCTTGACGAATCGCTTCGATTTGCTCTTGAGAGATTTTTGGATTTTCTGCCAAACCACTGAATGGATCCCCAGGCATAAGTTTAGCTAGACCAAACACTAGTACACTAAGGATGAATAACTGTGGTATCATTACTAAAAATCTTTTTAAAACTACTTTCCACATTACACTTCTCCTCCTTTCATTGCTACATAGTGTGTTTCTGTTAATTTCTTAAGTGGATATACTCTTCCATCTTTATCAAAATAATCATTATAATGTTTTTGATATTCTTCTTCTACAGCTTGTCTTATTTCTTTTACTTCTTTAGCTTTATCTAAGTTAGTACTTGGAATCGCTGCAATAAGACGTTTTGTATAAATGTGTTGTGGATTATTATAAATATCTTCACGTGTTCCACGCTCTACGATACGTCCACGGTACATGATATAAATGTAGTCACACATGTGTTTAACAACCCCAAGGTCATGAGAAATGAATAGATAACTTATATTAAAGTCTTTTTGAATTTTCTTCATGAAGTTTAGAACCTGTGCTTGAACTGAAAGGTCAAGAGCCGATACTGGTTCATCAGCTACGATTAAACGAGGATTACATGCAATCGCACGCGCAACTCCGATACGTTGACGTTGTCCACCTGAGAATTCAAATGGATATTTATACATAGCTTCTTCACCCATACCAACGATGTTTAAAAGTTCTAAAACTCGTTTTTTTGTATCTTCTTCAGATAAGTTTTCAAAGTTACTAATAGGCTCTGCGATAATATCTATAATACGCTTCTTAGGATTTAAACTAGACATTGCATCTTGGAAAATCATTTGAACATCGCGATTATATTTTAGTTTTTTACGAGCTGCTTTCTTAGTAACATCTTCTTCTTTGTAGATAATTTGTCCATCAGTTGCTTTTTCTAAACCTAGAACTACTTTACCAACAGTAGTTTTTCCACTACCACTTTCTCCGATTAGTCCATAAGTTTTTCCAGCTTCGATTTCAAGATCAACTCCATCTACCGCGTAAACATGGTCTTTAATTGTATTAAAAAATCCACCACGAATAGGATAATGCACTTTTAGATTTTCAACTTTAAGCATTGTTCTCCTCCCCTTCAAATTCAAAGTTTCTGTGACATGTACAACGTACATGGTGTCCTTCTTCTACTTCGTGTAGAGTCGGATTATGTTCATGATGTTCATCTTTAAGCCAAGGAATACGGTTTGCAAAACGACATCCTTGTCTGTCTAAAGTTTTTAAAGATGGAACCATCCCTTGAATAACATAAAGTTCTTCTCCAACTTCCTCGTCATCAATTTGAGGAATACTACGTAATAAACTACGAGTATAAGGGTGCTGTGGATTTTTAAAGATCTGCTCTGCTGTTCCGATTTCTACTACTTCTCCAGCGTATAATACGGCTACTCTATCCGCCATTTCAGCAACTACCCCAAGGTCGTGCGTAATTAAGATAATACCAGCATGCATCTCTGCTTGAAGCCCTTTAATAAGGTCTAAGATTTGCGCTTGGATTGTAACATCTAGAGCTGTTGTTGGTTCATCCGCGATAAGAACACTTGGTTTACAACTCATCGCCATAGCTATCATTACACGTTGACGCATACCACCAGATAATTCATGTGGATATTGTTTTGCACAACGCTCAGGATTTGGAATACCAACTTGTGTTAATAACTCAATAACACGTTTTTGTCTTTCCTCTGCACTTAATTCAGTATGATAAATTAAAGCCTCTTCAATTTGTTTCCCAATTCTGTGTAGTGGGTTTAATGAAGAAAGAGGATCTTGGAAGATCATCCCAATATCTTTTGTTCTAATTTTATTCATTTCATCTTCTGTTAAATCTAGAATATTTTTCCCGTTAAAAATAATTTCTCCAGTAGATTTTGTTAGATTTTCATTATGAAGACGCATTATTGTTGTCGCTAATGTAGACTTACCACAACCACTCTCTCCAACGATAGCTAATACTTCGTTTCTATATAGGTCTAAACTAACTTTATCAACAGCATTAAAATAATCGTCTTTAATTCTAAATGCTGTTTCTAGATTTTTAATCTCTAATAGTTTTTCCATTCGCCTATCTCCTTCCAATAACATTACTCAATAAATTAATACAATTTTAAACTTTATTTCATTTTATCTTGTTTTATTAAACATTACAACTTATTTTTTGAATAATAATTTTTTTCATAAATCATAACTTTTTAAAAAACTACATAATACTATATTATAAAATTTTTAGAAAAAAAGCAATAAAAAAATAAAAATTTAACGTAAAAAAACTAGAATTTTCTGAATATTTACAAAAAAGGTTCTCATTTTCATATGAAAATTACTCAATATGATAATTCATTTTATATAATAGTAGAAAAAATAAGATCAACTTCTAAAACTAATTCTTTAGAAACTATTTTTATAAGTTGACCTTATTTCTTATTATATTTCTATTATCTTAGTTGGAATTACTGGATCAGTATCCATTATAACTATTTTATCATTGCAATCGATAGTCTTATCAGCTTCTAGAATGCAGTCTATATCCTTGTGTTTAAGCGTCATATCAGCTGCCATGCGTGCTAGTTCCTTCGTATTGTTTTGCTCACTTAGGTGGGCTAAAAAGACATTTCTCGTATTATCTCCTACTATTTTCGTCAAATAATTTGCAGAGTCTGTATTTGACAAGTGCCCCATATCTGATAGTATACGTTGCTTAGTAGTCCATGGATAAGGTCCACTAAGTAGAACATTCTCCTCATGATTACTTTCATAAACAATCGTATGAGAATCCTTCACATAATCAATCATCTTATCAGATACATAGCCCGTATCTGTAAGGATACTTACTCTTTTCCCTTCACACTCAAAAGTATAAAATTGCGGATTAATCGCATCATGGCTAACTCCAAAACTGTTAACAACTACATCATCAAAAACTTTACTTTCTTCTTTTTCAAAATGAAATTTAAGATCTGAGTTAATTTCACCACATTTTGTCATATTCTGCCAAGTAAGCGCGTTAGCATATACCGGAATATTGTACTTTCTCGCTAGTACCCCTACTCCTTTAATATGATCTATGTGTTCATGCGTTACAAAGATTGCATTTATATCTTTAATATCACGCTCTATTTGCGCTAAGTTCTCTACTACTTTTTTCCCAGTCAGTCCAGCATCTACTAAACATCTAAAATTATTGTGCTCTATATAGATACTATTTCCACTACTACTGCTGGCTAATACCGATAATTTCAAATTGCACCTCCATACTTAAATTTTACACCTTTATATTATACCACTTTTACAATGCTTTAGGTAGAAAGAACTACAATCTTGAACATTCCTAATCATCTCTTAATATTTTTATAATTAAACACTCCTTTAGAATCTTGTTACAATAGGCTACTCTTGTAAATTGTCAGAAAAATTTAAAAAATTACAAAAAAAGACTTGCATTCTAAAAAAATAATGTGTATAATAAAAACAACAAAACGAGAAGGAGAAACTACAAATGAAACAAACAACAACTTTAAACTCTTGGCAAAACTGGCGTAGATAATGTTGTGTGTATGTTTTTATGACGTAGACGCAACTTTAGTGTACTCTAAAAAGTGTCTATGTCGGCTGTAGAAAATTCGTTTTAAATTTCGCAAAAGGGCCGTATAGAATTCTATATGGTCTTTTCTTTTTGGAGTAAAAAAAACTTATACAAATCTTATAGACAATTCGAAAGGAAATAAACAATTATGACAAACTTAGAAAATAACTTAAACAACTTAAAAGGATACTTTGGAGAATTTGGAGGAAGTTTCGTACCTGAAGTTGTACAAAAAGCTCTTGATGAACTAGAAGCAGCTTACAACAAATACAAAGATGATGAAGAGTTTTTAGCAGAGTACGCTCACTACTTAAAAGATTACTCAGGACGTGAAACTCCACTATACTACGCTGAAACTTTAACAAACCACCTTGGAGGAGCAAAAATCTATCTTAAACGTGAAGATTTAAATCACCTTGGGGCACACAAACTTAACAACGTTATTGGGCAAATTTTACTTGCAAAACGTATGGGTAAAAAGAAAGTTATCGCTGAAACAGGAGCAGGTCAACACGGTGTAGCTACAGCTGCTGCCGCTGCAAAATTCGGTATGGAATGTGAAATCTACATGGGAGCTCTTGATGTAGAAAGACAAAGATTAAATGTATTTAGAATGGAAATGCTTGGAGCAAAAGTTCACGCAGCTCAAGAAGGAGAAAAAACTCTTAAAGAAGCTGTTGACGCTGCATTCAAAGCATGGATTGAAAACATCGACGATACTTTCTACGTACTAGGATCTGCAGTAGGACCTCACCCATATCCTACTATCGTAAAAGACTTCCAAAAAGTTATCAGCCAAGAAGCAAAACGTCAAATCCTAGAAAAAGAAGGTCGTCTACCTGACTTAGTAGTAGCTTGTGTAGGTGGAGGATCTAATGCAATCGGTGCTTTTGCTGAGTTCATCCCTCATGAAGAAGTAGCATTACTAGGAGTTGAAGCCGCTGGACGTGGTCTTGATACAGATCGTCACGCAGCAACACTAACACTTGGTACTGTCGGTGTTGTTGATGGTATGAAAACTTACGCATTATTCAACGAAGATGGTTCAGTAAAACCTGTTTACTCAATCTCTCCAGGATTAGACTACCCAGGTATCGGACCTGAGCACTCATTCCTAAAAGATGCAAAACGTGCTGAATACGTAAGTGCAACTGATGATGAAGCTGTTGATGCTTTACTTCTATTAACTAGAACAGAAGGAATTATCCCTGCAATCGAAAGTTCACACGCACTTGCAGAAGTAATCAAACGTGCTCCAAAACTGGATAAAGATAAAGTAATTATCGTTAACGTATCTGGACGTGGAGATAAAGACGTAGCCGCAATTGCAGACTACTTAGAAAATAGAAATAAATAACAACAAAACATCGCATACTAGATTTTCTAATATGCGATGTTTGGCATTTACTTTAGTAGTATTACAAATCTTATCAGATATCAATCAGTTCAATTACGAGCTTATTTATTCATTGCACTTCTCATATATTTGTGTTAAAATAAAATCATAAAAGAGAGAGCCATTTTAAAGACGGCAGCTCAATTAGTTAGTTATAAAAATAACCATCTAACCCGCTAAAGTTAAAGATGGTTATTTTTTATTGTCATTTTTGAACGCTTTTAAGCACACTCCAACTATTGTTACAATCAATAGATTTATACCAATAATAGTTTGTACTACTTCGTAAGGTGACAACTTGCTACTCCTTTCTTCCAGATTTTAGTGTATGCGAGCATAGCACCATCCCCTTTCATATTGAAGTAGCCACCATCTTTATCGGAAGTTTTACACCCCCTAACTTCTCTCTCCAGTTTTGATTATATCAAATTAAATTATGATAATCAACTATTTATAAAAGTTGCTATATCAATGCTTTTAACTTGTTAATTATAGTAAATTTTACCCATAAATTGAACATGTTCTTAAAAAATAAATTCAGAAACTAGAAATAAGTAACAACAAAACATCGCATACTAGATTTTCTAATATGCGATGTTTCTTTTTTATTATTTTTTGAATTTCTTATGTAATTCTGTATAGAATAATAATCCTATTAACGTTAAGGCTATTCCTCCCATAGCTAATGATGTTTGTGAAATTAAAGTACTTACTAAAGTATAAACTCCACCAAGAATAGCTATTATAGGAACTATTGGATATAAAGGTACTCTATATGGTCTTTCTAAGTTTGGTTCTTTTTTACGTAGTATAATTACCGCAAGGAAAGTTGCTGTGTAGAAGAACCACATTACGAATACTAATAAGTCTGTTAACATATCAAAACTACCAGTTAACATCATTAAGAACGCTATTACTAAAAGTAATAATCCCGCATTGACAGGAACTGCTCCTTTATTTAACTTCGTCCATACATTTTTAAATGGAATTTGTTCACTTTTAGCCATTGCATAAGGAACTCGAATCCCAGCCATTGAAAAACCGTTAATTGCTCCATATACACTAATCAGTATACCAATTGTGATAATTTTACCACCAATACCGCCGAACAACTTCGCAGCTACATCACTGGCTACAGTTTGATTACCTGCAACATGATCTAATGGTAAAGTCATAAGGTAAGCAACATTTATAAGTACATATACAACCATAACAACTGCAAGTCCTAGGAAAATTGCTCTTGGTAAGTCTTTTTTAGGATTTTTCATCTCTCCCGCCATACTTCCTACATTCGTCCAACCTTCATAGGCAAACATCGCAGCAAGTAAAGCTCCACCTAGTCCACTAGCGAATGAAATATCTTTCCCCGCTTCTACAGGGAATAATTGCAACGGTTGTGAATCACTTTGGAATAATCCAAATGCAATAATTACTATTAATGGGATTAATTTACAAATAGTAGCTACCGTCTGAATCATTCCTCCAATTTTCCCACCTAAAAAGTTTAAAAACATTAACGATGTTGCAGCAGCAATGGCTATAGGAAGATGCCAAATCTTATCTAAATTTAATAAGTTTAAAACTTGTGTAGAGAAGATAACCGCAAGAGCCGCTATCATCGCAGGGAAATAAATCACCGACTGAGCCCATCCTAATAAGAATGCTGCAGTTTTCCCATAAGTTCTTTCTATCCAAACAACCATCCCTCCAACTTCAGGAATAGATGCCGCTAGTTCTGCAACAGTAAGACCGGCACAGATAGTAATTATACCTGCAAGAACCCACGCTAGTAATCCTAGACTCATCGTCCCTGTAGTTTTATAAATAACAGCAGCTTTAAAAAACACACCTGCCCCTATTACTGAACCTATTACTGTCATAAAAGCCGGCATAAAGCCTATTGTTCTTTTCAGTTCACTCATTAAATAATCTCCTTCTTTTACAGATTTTTTTATACCTAATTATAACCTTTTATGCACTAAAAAGAAAAAAGAAAAGACTCAAAATTTGAATCTTTTGAATGTTACTTCTAGTTCACCAAAAAGACACTTTTTTTAAATATATAATTAAATTTTAAATATTTATATTTCATTGATTATCTATGCGATAATTATCTCTATCGTAATTGTCATTTTCGTGTAACTCTTATTATTATTAACAATATTAAAATAATAATATTAATTCCTTAAAATCATTGATAATCACTAATTAATCTGATATAATCAAAATCGGAGAGAGAAGTTGGAAATTATAATACTTTCTACAAAGATGGTGGCTACTTTTTTACGAAAGGAGTTGGTGCTATGCTCACATACACTGAAAACTTGAAGAAGGGAGTAGCAAGTTGTCGGCATACGAAATTGTACAAACAATTATTGGAATAAACCTTTTAATTGTTTCAATAGTTAGTGCATGTATTATGGCATTAAAAAAAGACAATAAAAAATAACCATCTTTAAAACTTTGAACGGTTAAGACAGTTATTTTAAACTATAATTAATCAGAGTCACCGTCTTTAAAACGGCTCTCTCTTTATAATTTTATTTTAACATAAATATAAAATAAGTGCAATGAATAAATAATACTACAACTTATTTTATGAATAGTCATCTTAGATACACAAAACACACCACATACTAGATAATCTAATATGTGGTGTTATTATATTTTATATTTCTCTACTTCCCAAATAATAATTTGAAGAAGTTTAATTTTTGACCGTATCTTAATGTCGCTAATCTATATACTCTAACACTCGCAAATGCCACAAGTAATGTAGTTACAACTAATATACAATAAGATAATCCTAATTCTTGAATAGATACGTTGCTTATTGCATAACGTGTAAACATTACAAAATATGATGTAAATGGAACGTATGATAAAATCTCTGCAAGTTTAGTATCTCCAGTTGAACCCATAATATAGTAGTTTACGAAGAATGCACCCATAAATGTTAACATCGGTAAAGTTATCGCTCCGTTGACATCCTCAATCTTACTAACTAATGAAGCGAATGCCGCGTACATAAACATAAACATTACGAATCCAGTTAACGCAAATGCTAATCCTACACCAAGAACTTTTAAGTCTACATTTTCTAGAATATGTTTAATATTATCACTATATCTAGAACCATTGATTTTTAGACCGGCGAATAATCCACCAATAATTAAGCCCATTTGAACAAGTACTGCAACAGATAAAGCTAATACTTTCCCTAAAATTAATGTTCTTGGACTTACAGTAACTACTAATAATTCCATAGCTCTATTACTTTTTTCTTTAACAACATTTGTCGCAACTACACTACCAAATTGAATTACCGTCATATAAACAATAAATGTAAGAGCATAAACTACTACAACATTTACTACTTGAGTTTGAGCATCAGAATCTCCACTTACATTTACAGGTACAGGTTGAGGAAGATGTGATTCTACATTAGTTACTTTATCATAATCTAAACCATTTTGTTTATAAACTAATTTTTCTACATTTTTTCCAAAAGCTTCTTTAAATTCACTGCTACCTTTACTAAAGATAGATTGTCGAGATAAATATTCATAACTATCTTTAGTTAAGATGATACCTTCATCTAATTTTTTAGCTTTAATATCATTTTCTAAAGCCTCTTTACTATCATATTTTTTAGCTTCTTTTAGATCATCTAACTTAACATTTACATCTTTTACAACATATGCACTACGATTGAAATTATCATTGCTCTCACCTTTAAAAATGTTACTATTAGCAATCGATGGTACAAATGTTATACCTATAGCTATAATGAAATACAATGCCATAATAACTTTTGTCGCTTTTTTCGCAAAAAATTGTTTAAACTCAAAATTAAATACTGTACTAAAATTTTTCATAATTACTTACCTACCTGTTCTTTGAAAATATCTTCTAACGAAGGTTTATAAAGTTTGAATTCTTCTATATTAAAATTGCTTCCTGCAAGTTTTGCTAATAATTCTTTTTTAGCATCCTCTTCTTTGAAATCAAGAAGCACTCCCTCTGGAACTAATGAATACTCAATATCTAGCGGCACAGCTCTAAGATTAGCAAGCAGTTCCTCTTTCTCAAAACCACTAACACTCAAGATCATTTTTCCGTGTCCTAATTGTTTTTTAATATAATCTAGATTACCACTTAGAGTAATTTTCCCTTTTTCTAGTATATTAATGTCCTCACAGAATGTTTCCACAACCGGCATTTGATGAGATGAGAAAATAACAAGTTTATCTTTTTTAATAAAATCTGTAATTATTTCTTTTAACTTCGATACATTCACCGGGTCTAGTCCACTGAACGGTTCATCGAAAACAAGAATATCTGGATCATTCATAACACTTTGGATAATTTGAATTTTTTGTGCATTACCTTTAGATAATGTTTTTAATGCTTGTTTATTATCCTCTAGTTCAAAGTACTCTAACCATTTTTTTGCTTCTGTTTGCGCAGCTTTCTTCTTCATACCTTTTAACATTCCAAAGTACGTAAGCTGATCCACAAGCCCAACACCATCGTACATTCCGCGTTCTTCTGGAAGGTATCCAATTTTTACCTTACTGTGATCTAAAGGTTTCCCATCTAGTAAAATCTCCCCTTTATCAGGCTTGAATATATCTAACAGTATTCTAAAACTTGTAGTCTTACCACTACCATTTCGTCCTAAATATCCATTAGCCACTCCACTTTTCGCTGTGAAGCTGACACCTTTAAGAACCTTTTTATTTCCAAAACTTTTCTCTACATTTTTAAATTCTAAAATCATAGCACTTACCTCTTTTCCTAACTTATTAAAAGTTAAATCCCTTTTTTATTCGTCATTATTTTTTATTTCTTTTGTTAACTTGAAATATTTCGGTAAAAACATTCCAAGTCCACCTATACAGTAACCAAATATACCACCTATTAATCCACCTATTAACATGGCTAACACATCAGGTATTCCACTATTAATTACCCATTTAATATTAGTAAAATACAATATCCCTACTATGCTTATTAAAATAAACAAAACTATAAATCTTAATAATCTATATTTAACAATTTCTAATTCCGTCTCGGTATCAGTATATATCGGATAAGAACTCGAAGTCCCTTCAGCAAGTCTAAACAAATTATAAACTTGAAACTTATAAAGCTTCCAGCCACTTACTTTGTAATACTCTTCTATCTCTGGTGTAAAGTTTTTATCAAAGATAAACTTATATTGCTTATCGCTAGTCTCTGAGACTTTCTTCATTCTAATTGCCACTATAGCCTCTTTATCATATTCATATCCCTTAGCAGCAAGGAGATTCATTTTATCCGCTACTTTATCATAGCTTATAAATACCGGAACATATTTATACTTCATAAATTCAATCCTTTCTTCTCTTTAAAAATAAATATTTTATAAAGAACGCTATATTTACAGCACCTAGTCCTAGACCAAATCCAAAAAACATTCCTAAAATAAAATCTATTACTTCAGATGCCATTAAAAATTCATTTATTATGTGCGCCACCAAAGCTATAAAAAAGCATCCTAACATGATTTTCGCATTAAATCTAATTCTATATAGCCACATGTATTCTTCACTCAAATTATCTGTATATAATGTAGTTGCCGTAGGTTCACCTCGTAGTATCTGCCAAAAAATACCATTTCTAACTACTTCCCAACCGTTAAATTTATAGAAATCTTCACGCTCAGCATTGAACTTTTTATCATATACCAGTTCGTATTTATAATCGGTTCTTTCTCCTTTTTCTAATAAAATTAAGAACCCCAGAAACTTTTTAAAATGCCAACCTTTAGCACTACATCTCTCTAATCTTCTCATGAGTCTTTTATTTGTTAAAGCGAATGTATGTATCACCTTATATTTACTCATCACTTCCACCACCTATAAACTTCTTAGCTACATCAAGTAAAAACTGTCGAAGTTTTAAATTTTTCTCCAAAACTTCCATACCTTTTGGAGTAATATGATATTCTTTTTTCGAATTATCAATTTCTTTATCTTCAATCCAGCCAACAGAAACCATCTTACCTAAAGTTGTGTACATTGTCGCAGGTCCGATAATAATATTATTATCAGTAATTTCTGCCACCTTTTGCATTATCAAGTATCCATGAATAGGTTCTGTTAAAACTAGAAGTGTAAAAAATATACTATCCGTTAATTCGCCCGTCTCATAAGGGCTTAACTTTGCCATTTTATCCCTCCTAACCAATTAGAGATATTCTTTATCTATATCTATCATCGATATATCTATCTTTGATATAATTATATATCCATCATTGATATAAGTCAATAGATTTTTTATTATTTTCATAAAAAATATTCAGATTGTTGACAAAACGACCAAAATATCAATGAACGTATTGATGTTTTGGTC
>CAUSUW010000002.1:0-73079 GCA_963535095.1 uncultured Gemella sp.
TTGGAAGATTCCAACTTTCAGATATACCACCAGCACCACGTGGAGTACCTCAAATCGAAGTTACATTTGATATCGATAAAAATGGTATTGTAAATGTTACAGCTAAAGATCTTGGAACTCAAAAACAACAAAAAATCACTATTGAATCAAGTAGTTCATTAACAGATGCTGATATCGATAGAATGGTTAAAGAAGCAGAAGCTAATGCTGAAGCAGATACTAAACGTAAAGAAGAAGCTGACGTGCGTAACGAAGCTGATCAACTTTCATTCCAAGCAGATAAAGCATTAGAAGAAGCTAAAGATAAAGTAGACCAAAGCTTATTAGATAATATTAAAGCTAAAAACGATACATTAAAAGAAGCTATTAAAAACAATAACTTAGAAGAAATTAAAGCTGCTAAAGATGAATTAAACAAAGCAGTTCAAGAAATGACTATGAAACTTTATGAACAAGCAAATGCTGCAGCAGGAGCACAAGGTGCAGATGCAGGAGCAACTTCATCTAATAACGATGATGACACAATCGATGCAGACTTCACTGAGAAAAAATAATTAAATAAATAGTCTAAGGGGCTGGTAGCGTTATGCGCTAGCCCTTTGTTAAATAATTATAGGAGAGATTAAGATGGCTAAAAGAGATTATTATGAGGTACTTGGCGTAAGTAAAAGTGCAAGTGCAGCTGAAATTAAAAAAGCATATCGTAAATTATCAAAACAATATCACCCAGATATCAACAAAGAGCCAGGCGCTGAAGATAAGTTCAAAGAAATTTCAGAAGCGTATGAAGTACTGAGTGACGATACTAAAAAAGCTCAATATGATCAATTTGGTCACGCAGCATTTGAAGGTGGAGCCGGTCAAGGAGGATTTGGTGGCTTCGGTGGAGGTTTCTCTGGATTCTCAGGTGGTTTTGATGACCTTGGAGATATTTTCTCAAGTTTCTTCGGTGGAGGAGGATCACGTCGTAATCCCAATGCTCCACGTCAAGGAGAAGACTTATTACACCGCATTCGTATAAGTTTTGAAGATGCTGTTTTTGGTACGAAAAAAACTATTAAAATTCGTAAAGATGTAGAATGTGATTACTGTCACGGAAGTGGAGCGAAAGATTCTTCATCTGTAAACACTTGTCATAGATGTAATGGTAGTGGACAAGAAGCGGTAATTCAGGATACTCCATTCGGACGTATGCAAAGCCAACGTACATGTTCTGAATGTCAAGGACGCGGTAAAATCATTAAAGATAAATGTGCACACTGTTTCGGTAAAGGATACAATAACCGTGAAGTAGAATATGAGGTTGAGATTCCAGAAGGAATTAGCTCAGGGCAACGTGTTCGTCTTCGTGGTAAAGGTGGAGCAGGAGAAAATGGAGGTCCAGCAGGTGATTTATTCATAGAAGTAATTGTTGCTGAAGATTCATACTTCCAAAGAGAAGGTGATGATATCTATACTGAATTAAAACTTTCTCCAGCGCAGGCAGCCCTTGGTACAAAATTAGATGTACGTACTTTAACAGGTGAAATAGAGTTAAATGTTCCAGCTGGAACGCAGCATGGACGTAAATTCCGTCTTTCAGGTAAAGGGGTTAAAAGTGTTATGGGATATGGTCAAGGAGATCACTACATTGTGGTATCTATTGAAATCCCTAAAAACTTATCGACAAAAGAACGTGAATTATATCTTCAACTTGCAAAGTTAAACGATGAGAAAGTTGAAGAAGATGAAAGCTTTTTAGACAAAGTTAGTAGAAAAGCAAAAGATTTATTTGATTAATAAAGAGGAAATGGATTGATCCAAAAGTCCCAAATTATAAAAGAGTTAAAATGAGAACTTAAAGACGCAGTAGTTTATTGATATCTAAAAAGTTTTATGAAAGTTTTTAGAAGTCTAATAAATTCTGTGGGAGTGACTCAAAATCGAATTCTAAGAAATCACGATTTTAAGTCACTCCTTTTTTTGTTGTTTTGTTAAGTGATCTACCGTATTTATTTGAATTTTTTTGTAATACAAAGTAAAATATAAGATGGATATAAAATACACTAGAAAGAAGGAGTGGGGAAATGTTCATAAAAGAATTTAAAACTGATCAAGAAATCAGTATGTTTTTATTATTGGATAATGTTATTCGTGGAGTAGCGGCAAGTGGAAAACCTTATCTAACACTTTATCTAAAAGATAAAACAGGTAGTATTGATGGGAAAATTTGGGAAGTTAAAGACGAAGACAGTGAAAATTTAAAAGCTGGTAAGATGATTTATGTAGAAGGAACTTTACTAGATTATCGTGGAAAGCTTCAGTTAAAAATAAAGAACTATAGAATGGCAACTGATAGTGATAATATAGATATTCAAGATTATATTCAAACAGCACCAGTTCCAAAAGATGTAATGATAAATGAATTAAATTACTTCTTAAAAGAAATAGGGAATGATAATCTAAGAACTGTAACTATCGAATTGTTAAATAAATATAAAAAACAATTTATTAGTTATCCTGCAGCTAAATCAATGCATCATGATTTTTATTCAGGTTTGATTTATCATACGACAACGATGTTAAAAATTGCGAAAGCATTAATAGCAATCTATCCATCGTTAAATAAAGATTTATTATACAGTGGAATTATTTTACACGATTTAGGAAAAACTATCGAGTTAAGCGGACCTATAGGAACATCTTATACATTAGAGGGAGAACTTTTGGGGCATATTGTTATTATGAGTGATGAAGTAGCTCGAATGGCTGATAAATTAGGAATTGAAGCTGAAGAAATTACGCTGTTAAGACATATAATTCTTGCTCATCATGGAAAATATGAATTTGGATCTCCGAAATTACCAATGATAAAAGAAGCGGAGATTATTAATTTTATAGATAACATCGATGCTAGAATGATGATGTTTGAGAAAAACTTAGCGAATGTGGCACCTGGAACATTTAGTGATAAACTATTTGGTCTAGAAGGAAGACACTTCTATGTTCCGACTTTTGATAAAGAAAATAATTAAGGAAAAGAGAAAAGATACGAATAAAGGAATGAAGTATTTATTAGGTTTTGTTGTGATATTTATTGCAGCTGTAATATGTGTATTTGGGATTATAAAATACGAAGAAATGCAAGAAAATTCTACTTCAAATAATAGTGAAAATTTAGGAAGTGCTGATGGTAAAAAATTAGATAAGGAAACAACGATAATTATTGAAAAGATATCTTCTTTAAATGATATTGATGCACTTAACTCAGAGTTACACCTATCACAATCAGTTGTTGATATTTTGAAAAAATATGCTCCAACTGTATATTATACAGTTGATAATAGTGAGGGATTTGATAAAATTTATTTCCGCTTAGGTGGATACATTATGGACCGAAAAGTAAATGGAATTAATGAAATTATCGGTTCTTATAAAATAGATGATGGGAAACTAACATCAACAGGTGATGATTTAGGTAAAGTAGGTTCTAAAATCAATGATGGTGATTTAACATGGAAACAACTGAATTTAAATAATAAAGTGCACGATAAGGATGCTGCGAAAGCAGTTGCTGATAAATTCTTCGCTGTTGGTCTTGGTGGAGGAATAGACAGTATATTAGGTATTTTTGCATATTCTTCTGATTTTAGTAAGCATATCACTGATGCTCAATTAGGACTTACTGTTGTTCCAATGTCGTTGACAGAAATCACTGATATGTATAATGCGGCAACTCCAGATACATATAATGCAGATCAAGTTTATAAAAAAGTGCCAGCACTAAAACAAGCTAAGTATAGAGAAATAGATGATAGTTATAAAGGTAATGAATCTAAGTATAATAAGAGTATCGGTAATGCAGAGGTTCTTTACTTCAAAAAAGACAAAATGTATCTAGCAGCCTTTGGAGGAATTGGTGGAGCTAGTGGAATGACTTTAACAACACCAGATAAATGGATTGAAGAAGAGGATAGAATAATAATTCCGTTAATAAACAATTTTGAAGGTGGAAAAATTAAAGGGAAAATGGTTCTTCGATTAAATAATAAACAATATGAAGGTGGTCAAAGCCGTTCTAAATACTATATTGAAAGTCGAACAGATAATTAATACTAAAAAATAAATGTAAAGATAGGATTTATTCCTGTCTTTTCTTATGCATATTAAAATAATCTTTATGATGAGGAAAATTAGTAAGGTATGATATTAAATAGAAATGACAAGATAGCGTTGGTAATATGTTCAAATGGAAAAAATATTGAAGATAAAGACAGATTAGAAAAATTAGAGGATATTTTAGTACAGATGGGTTTGGTACCTATCTTTACTAAATATATCTATAAAGATAAGTTTGGGCGTGGAGCAAAATCAGAAGTTCGAGCTAAGGAATTAATATCCTTTTATGAAAATAAAGAAATAAAAGCAATTTTTGATATTTCTGGTGGAGATATTTCAAATGAAGTATTAGATCATTTAAACTATGATGTAATAAAAAGAAATTATAAACCATTCTTTGGTTATAGTGATTTAACAACAATTTTAAATGCTTTGGGTAGACAAACAAATGAAGTTAATTACTTGTATCAAATACTAAACATTATTGAGAGTACAGAAATCAGAGATAGCTTTGAAAATACTTTTATGAAAAATGAACAGACTCTATTAGATATAAAATGGAAATTTCTACAAGGTAGTAGTGTAGAAGGTGAAGTAATCGGGGGAAATATTAGATGTTTTCTAAAATTAGCAGGTACTAGATATTTTCCTGAAGTAGAAAATAAGGTTCTATTTATCGAAGGATTAGGAACTTCTGTTGAGGGATTAATAACTCATCTTTCACAGCTGAAGCAAATGAATGTATTTTGCAATATTTCTGGTTTGTTAATTGGTACTTTTACAAAAATTGAAAGAGAAATTTCTGTAGAGGAACTATTTGAACTTGTAAAAGAATATATTCCTGAACATTTACCTGTAGTTAAAACAAGTGAAATAGGACATGCAAAAGATTCTAAAGCATTAAAAATCGGTGGAATGATAAATATAAAAAATGAGGCTGATCCAAAAGTACTAGATTTTAAAAATAGTTTACATGAAAACTCATAGACGCAGTGGTTTATTGATATCTAAATTCGCTTTATGAAAGCTTTTTAGATATCTAATAAACTGTGCAAGGGTGACTCGACAAAATCGATTTCTACGAAATCACGATTTTTGAGTCACTCCCTTTTTCATTAAATATCATACCATTTAGCTATGGCCTGAGTTCCATTTGTTTTACGGACTATTTCTTCTAATTCATTATATATTTTGTATGTTGTTTCAAGCCCTGGAAGTTTAATATTCATTTTTTCGCATTCTTCTAAAGCAAGTTTCATATCTTTTATAAAATGATGTACAAAAGATCCTGGTTCGTAATCTCCTTTTAAGATACGCGGAGCATATGAAGTCATTGAGAAACTTCCTCCAGAACCTGTTGATACTGTTTTAAAGAATGATTCTAAGTCTAGACCAACTTCTTTTGCAAATTTTAAGCTTTCAGCAACAGAAACCATAGTTGTGGCGATAGCTATTTGATTGGCAAGTTTTGTATACTGTCCTTTACCGGCTTCTCCAAAATAAGTAATATTCGTTCCCAGTTTTTCAACAAGCGGTAGGACAATTTCTTCATATATTTTTTTATCTCCACCAGCCATAATTGATAATGTTGCGTTTCTTGCTCCTATATCCCCACCAGTTACTGGAAGATCTAATGCATAGGCCCCTATTTTCGCAAATTCACTAGTAATTCTTCTAGCTAAAGTAGGAGACGATGTTGTCATATCCACAAATACTTGTCCTTTTTTAGCTGTGTTAATTAGTCCGTTTTCTCCTAAGTATACGTCTTCGACATCTTTAGGATAACCAACTATGGTAAAGATTACATCAGCAAATAGCGGTGCTTCGTTTGCTTCTTTAAGTAGTGTAGCCCCACGACTTACTAAATTATCTGTTTTACTTTTTGTTCTGTTGAAAACAAAAAGCTCATGTCCAGCATCCATTAAATGACCGGCCATACTGTTCCCCATTACTCCAGTTCCAATCCATGCAATTTTCATATTTTATTCCTCCTATATAAAATTACTTTATTCTTTAATTATATCATATAATTTTAAAATATCATTTTTTATGCTCTTAAAAGTTTATTTTATATGATTATAGATTCTGATGGAGTTTTATTTTTTGAGTTTACATAAAATTTTATTTGTTTTATTAAAATTATTCAAAGTAAGAGGATTTGTTACATATCTAGCACATTTAAAGCAGATTGGAGTTTTTGATAAAATTTCGGGATTATTAATAGGAATTTTTACAAAAATTGGAAAAGAAATTTCTGTAGAAGAACTATTTGAACTTATTCAAGAGTATATTGCATCTTCTTTAGCAGTAGCTAAAACACAAGAAGTCGGACACGCGAAAAACTCTAAAAATATTAAAAATTGGAGAGAAAATATATATTAAAGATGGGAGTGACCCAAAAATCGTGATTTCGTAGAAATCGATTTTTGAGTCACTCCCTTTTTTATAGTCTATACCATTTAGAAATTGCTTGAGTTCCGTTCGTATTACGGACTTCTTTTTCTAATTCATTGTAAATTTTATATGCTGTTTCAAGACCAGGTAATTTAATGTCCATTTTTTCACATTCTTCTAAAGCTAGCTTCATATCTTTAATAAAGTGATGAGTGAAGAAACCAGGTTTAAAATCTTCATTCAAGATACGTGGTCCGTATGAAGTCATTGAGAAACTTCCACCTGAACCTGTTGATACTGTCTTGAAGAATGAATCTAAGTCTAAACCAACTTCTTTGGCGAATTTAAAGCTCTCAGCGACAGAAATCATAGTTGTAGCTATTGCAATCTGATTAGCAAGTTTTGTATATTGCCCCTTACCAGCTTCACCAAAATAAGTAATATTTTTTCCTAGTTTTTCTACCAGTGGAAGAACAATCTCTTCGAATACTTTCTTATCTCCACCAGCCATGATTGACAGAGTAGCATTTTTTGCTCCGACATCTCCACCTGTTACAGGAAGATCAAGGGCATATGCACCAACTTTTAGAAATTCATTACTAATTTTTTCAGCTAGAGTAGGAGAAGAAGTAGTCATATCTACAAATACCTGACCTTTTTTAGCTGTTGTAATAAGTCCATTTTCACCCAAATAAACTTCTTCAACATCTTTAGGGTAACCTACTATTGTAAATACTACATCAGCAAATTTAGGTGCATCTTTTACTTCGTTAAGAAGTGTAGCTCCACGACTAACTAAGTTATCAGTTTTACTTTTTGTTCTGTTGTAGACGAAAAGTTCGTGACCAGTATCCATTAGGTGACCAGCCATACTTTCCCCCATAACTCCAGTTCCAATCCATGCAATTTTCATAAGGAATGCCTCCAATAAATAGTTTTATGTTCTTTAATTATATCATAAATCGATGAAAACGCTATGCTAAATGATTATAGATAGGAAGGAAAGAAATTTAATATCATAGCACTTCAAAATATGGTATAATATTCAAGGTAAGAAGATAACTAGGAGGATGTTGTGAATAAAAGTAAATTAAAAGAATTTTTCATGTGTACAAGACCACATAGTTATCCAGCATCAATAGCACCGGTTTTATTTGGGGCTACTTATGCTTTAGGATATGAGATTAAGTTTTCGATTTTAAAATTTATTTTGTTTTTACTGGCATGTCTGTTGATTCAAGCAGCAACCAACCTGTTTAATGAATACTATGATTATAAGCATGGTTTGGACAAAATTGATTCTGAGGGAATTTCTGGTTCGATAGTGAAGGGGAATCTAAGTTCTAGAGAGGTTATGGTAGGTGCGTTGGTATTATACGTGCTAGCTTTTATACTAGGATTAATTCTAACTTTTATGACTAGTCTTTATGTACTATTAGTAGGATTAGTGTGTATGCTTGCTGGCTATTTTTATACAGGTGGAAAATATCCTATAGCTTATTCTCCTTTTGGAGAAGTTGTTTCTGGATTCTTTATGGGAACAATAATTATTGCTCTATCGTTTTACTTCCAAACTGGATATGTAAATGCTGATATTATTGTGGTTTCAATACCTTTGTTTATTATGATTGGAGCTATTTTATTAGCGAATAATATCCGTGATTTAGACAATGATAAAGAATCAGGAAGAAGAACATATGCGATATTAGTAGGAAGAAATAATGCGATTAAAACAATGGCAAGTAGCTTTATCGTAGTATATTTATTAAATGTTTTATTTATAGTTACTAAATATGCTTCGTGGTGGAATCTACTGGTCTTTGTTACTATTCCTTTAGCAATAAAAATAATTAAAGGTTTTAGTGAAAATAATCACAAAACAACAATGGCGCCATTTATGGTGTTAACAGCTAAGTTAACGATTTTTGTAGGATTTATAATGTCGTTAGCGAATATACTGAAATATTTAATGAACTAAAAAAATATAAAAAGAGTCAACTTTTTTTGTTGACATCTTAAACTAAAAGATATATAATAAATAATGTGTTTATGAGGTGATATTTAATGAAATGGTTAAGATCTTCGTTATTCAAAAATAATAGTGATACTTTTGTTTTTGAAGAAAATATAAATGTTAAAGTAGAACACTATGATAACTCTCTAAAAGATATTAGAGATGTTGTTGTTAGTGGAAAATTAACTCGAGGTGGACAAGATAAAATCTATGTCGATCTGTTAATTAAAGGAAACTTCGAAATGATTTCAGGAAAAACACTTAAAGAGGTTGTTGTTCCATTTGAAATTGAAGAGAGAGAAGAATACGTTGACAAGTCTGTATTTGCAGGCGAAGAGGTATTCGACGTTAATTTAATGGATATGTATATTGACTTAACACCTTTAGTAAATGAGCTTATAATTTTAAATATTCCAATAACTACTTCTGATGAAGAGGAGTTAGAAATGGTTTCTGGTAATGACTGGGAAGTGGTTTCTGAAGAGTCTTTAACTGATGTTAAAGAAAAGAAAGAATCACCATTTGCGGCTCTTAATGGATTATTTAAAGAACAATAAGAATTATTTAAAATAATTGGAGGAAATTAACTATGGCAGTTCCTTTTAGAAGAACATCAAAAACAGCTAAAAGAAAAAGAAGAACTCACAAAAAACTATCTGCACCATCAATTACTATCGATGCAACAACTGGTAACTACGTAATGGGTCACCGTGTTGATAGAAAAACTGGTATGTACAAAGGTAGACAAGTTCTAGACGTTAAATAATTTAAATATTACCAAACCCTAAGGAGGTGTCCTTAGGGTTTTTTTATATTTAAAAGAAGATATCTTAGATTAGCGATGTATTGAGAAATAAGTAGAGGAAATTTAATAAATAAGTAAGTTTAGGATAAAATACTCAATATATCTTTTAAATTTTTTTGATAAGATATATAATAATAGTATAATATAATTTTCTAATTTGATAGAAATTTAAAAGAGGATTTTATTATGACAAATTATGGAATTGTTGGAACAGGTTATTTTGGTGCAGACTTAGCTCGTTCATTAGAGAAAATAAAAGATGCGAAGGTAACTGCAGTTTTTGATCCGGAAAATGGAGAGAAAGTTTCTAGGGAGCTTAATGCAAAAAATTGTTTGTCGTTGGAAGAGTTGGTTGGTCTAGATGAGGTAGATTGTGTTATCGTCGCAACACCGAGTAATTTACATCGTGAGCCAGTATTATTAGCCGCTAAGAATGGTAAACATGTATTCTGTGAAAAACCAATCGCTTTATCTTATGAAGATTGTAAGGTTATGGTTGAAACTTGTCGAGAAAATAATGTGATTTTTATGGCAGGTCATATTATGAACTTTTTTAATGGAGTACGTCACGCTAAAGAATTGATTAAGCAAGGGAAGATTGGAGATGTAATATTTTGTCATGCTGCAAGAACAGGATGGGAAGAAAAACAAGAAACTGTTTCTTGGAAAAAAATTCGATCACAGTCTGGAGGACACTTATACCACCACATTCATGAACTTGATTGTATTCAATTTATTATGGATGGTCTACCGGAGCAAGCAACTATGATAGGCGGAAATGTATGTCATGTTGGTGAAAATTTTGGTGATGAAGATGATTTCTTAATAGTTAATCTGGAATTTTCTAATAAACGATATGCAGTACTTGAATATGGAAATGCTTTTAGATGGGGTGAACACTATGTTCTTATAGAAGGTACGAAAGGAGCTATAAAATTAGATTTATATAATACTAGAGGTACTTTAAGAGTAGTAGGAGAAGGAGAGAGTTATTTCTTAATCCATGAATCAAAAGAAGAAGATGATGACAGAATGGCTATTTATACAGGTAGAGGAATGGACGGAGCAATAGCTTATGGAAATCCTAATGTACGTTGCCCTCTTTGGTTACAAAGCTGTATAGATAAAGAAATGTTGTATTTGCATAATATTTTGAATGGAGAAAAAGTATCAAAAGAATATGAAAAACTATTAAATGGTGTCGCAGCTCTAGAGTCAATTGCGACTGCTGATGCATGCACATTGTCTTTAAAAGAAAATAGAAAAGTAAAGTTGAGAGAAATAGTAAAATAGAAATTAAGAGACCAATAATAACAAATACTCCAAGAGAAGTTCTCCTGGAGTATTGTTTTATAATATTAATCTAAGTATCCTAATTTTTTAATTAGTTCTGCAGTTAGTACAGCTCCACCAGCTGCTCCACGTAATGTATTGTGAGAAAGTCCTACGAATTTGTAATCGAATAGATTGTCTTCACGTAGACGACCTACAGTAATTTGCATACCTTTTTCGTTGTCACGATCAAGCACTGGTTGTGGGCGATCATTTTCTTCATAATATTTAATGAATGGAGTTGGTGCTAGTGGTAAATCATGTTTAGCAATTTCAGGAACATGATTTTTAATTTTTTCAACTAAAGTTTCTAATCCTGGATTATTTTCTAAATTGAATGATACACAAGCAAGGTGTCCATCAAGAACTGGTACACGAATACATTGAGCTGATAGTTTCATAGAATTATCTGGAACGATTTTTCCATCAACAACTTTACCGAAGATTTTAAGTGGTTCTTTTTCACTTTTTTCTTCTTCACCACCGATATAAGGAATGATGTTCTCTACCATTTCAGGCCATTCGTTGAAAGTTTTTCCGCTTCCTGAGATAGCTTGATATGTACAGATAGATGCTTCTTTAACACCATATTCTTTAATTGCTTCAAAGATAGGTACATAACTTTGAATTGAACAGTTAGGTTTTGTAACGATGAATCCTTTTTTAGTTCCAAGGCGTTTTCTTTGTGCCGGAAGAACATCTAGGTGAGCTGAGTTAATCTCTGGAATAATCATCGGTACATCATCTTTATTTCTGTTTGCAGAGTTGTTAGAAACAACAACTACTTCACGTTTAGCATAGTCTTCTTCAAGTTTGATTAAAGCTTCTTTATCAAGATTGATAGCACAGAATACCATATCAATTCCCTCAGAAACTTCGTCAATTTTATATAAGTCTTCTACAACTAACTCTTTAGTGTATTCAGGAAGTGCGTTTTCTAATTTCCAACGGCTTTCCATAAGTTCCCCATATTTTTTACCGGCAGAACGAGGTGATGCTGCTAATTTTACTACATCAAAGTATGGGTGATTTTCTAATAACACCAATAAACGTTGTCCTACCATTCCTGTTGCCCCTAGTACGGCTACTCTTGATTTTTGCATAATAAATTTCTCCTTTATTTGTATAAAAATTATTTCAAAATGAACTTCCTCTCTGTAATAAAAGAAGAAGTTCAAAAATTGTTAACATATTAATTTAGAACTACTGTTCCTTCTTTATCAACTTTTAATAAGATTGCTTGCCAGTTATATTTTAATTTAGCAAGTTCAGTTTTTATTTTTTCAATATTGTTAGTATCGCTAACTATATTCATAAGTGTAGAACCACTTCCAGAAATGAAAAATGCCGAACTATCAATTTTCTCACAAATTTCTCTTACTTCGTGATATTCATGTATTATTTCTTTTCTATAAGGTTCGTGGATTTTATCTCCCATAACCTTTTTAAGAAGTTCCAAGTCATAAGTTTCAAATGCCTTGATAACAGATCCGATACGTGATAATGAGTAGATTGCATCTTGAAGTTTAATTTCTTTTGGCATTACTTTTCTAGCTTCTTCAGTAGAAGTTTCGAAGTTTGGAATTAAAGCCAAGAAGTTAAATCTTTTGTCGACCTCGTATCTTACAGTTACCGCTTCTTTACTATCGGTAGTACAAGATGAACTTAGACTTCCAAAAATAGCTGGTGAAACATTATCAGGGTGCCCTTCGATTTCGTTAGCTATTGTAAAGATTTTTTGTTTATCAATAGGTGTATCAGTTAATAAGTACGCACCGTATATTCCAGCAACTACACAAGTAGAGCTACTACCTAAACCACGGCTAATTGGTACATCATTATCAATTGATATTCTAACACCTGAAATTTCTTTGTTTAATTTTTTTAGTGTAGTTAGTAATGTTTGATAAACTAGATTGTTTTCATTAGAAAAACGTTCTTCAAATCCGACGAATTCTAGACCACTATCTAATTTTTCGAATTTAAAAGTAGTGTAAAGTGTTAAAGCAACACCAAGGCTATCAAATCCACATCCTACGTTTGCAGAAGTGGCAGGTACACGAACACTTACCATTATAAATCACCTAGTTTCTCTAAGATGTATTTCTTCATGTCTTCTTTATTAATTACATCTTTATGTCTAATTTCTTTTTTATCAAGATCTCTTAAGTTCTCAGGGATAACTACCTTAGTATGCTCGTGAAGTTTGTTCATAAGAGTAAATTCGTCTTCACCTTGTGTTTCGAATAGAGAAGAGTAGACACTTTCTGTGAATTTATATGGAGATGCTGTTGACAGTACAATACTAGCATGCTCATTATCTAAGCTTTCAAGAAGAACCTTATAGGCTACCGCAGTGTGTGTATCTAGTAGGTAGTTATCTTTTTCATAGATAGCTTTGATAGTTTCTTTAGTTTGTTCGTCATCAGCAAATCCAGCTTGGAATTTATCTTTAATCTTAGCTAGCACGTCACCAGTAACTTCAAAACGTCCAGTTTCTTTTAAATCTTTCATAAGCTTAGCGATATACTTATTATCACAACCGCTAACATAGTAAAGTAGACGCTCTAAGTTACTAGAAATTAAGATATCCATACTTGGGGATACTGTTTTTAAGAAGTCTCTGTTCTTATCGTATACACCAGTCGTTAAGAAATCATAAAGTACATTATTGTTGTTGCTTGCACAGATTAATTTGTTAATAGGTAAACCGATTTGTTCAGCATAATAACCAGCAAGAATGTTACCGAAGTTACCAGTAGGTACTACAAAGTTTACTTTATCATTTAATTTAATTTTATTTGTATTTACTAGGTCTAGGTATGAAACAACGTAATAAACTACTTGGGGAATAAGACGCCCGATGTTGATTGAGTTTGCACTTGATAACTTAATGTTTTTAGAAAGTAGTTCTTTTTTGAATTCTTCATCAACAAATAGTTCTTTGATTCCACTTTGAGCATCGTCAAAGTTTCCGTGAATTGCACAAACTTTCGTATTTTTCCCTTCTTGAGTTTGCATTTGTGTTTTTTGTACTGTACTTACACCATCGTTAGGGTAGAAGACCATAATTTTTGTTCTATCTACATCCTTGAAACCTTCTAGAGCAGCTTTACCAGTGTCTCCACTAGTCGCAGTTAAGATAAGAATGTCATTTTCATCTTCTACTTTTGTTAAAGCAGTTTTTGTTAGTTGTGGAAGAAGTGATAGACCAACATCTTTAAATGCACTAGTAGGTCCATTGAATAATTCAAGGATATGGCCGTCTTCTAATTCTACTAGAGGAGTGATGTTTTCGTGAGAAAATTTACCTCTATATGCTTCCTCAACACATTTTTTAATTTCTTCGTCGCTAAAATCTACAAAAAGTCTTAACACTGCTTGAGCCACTTCGTAATAACTTTTTCCGATTAGTTTTTCTAAGTCTAATTTATTTTTTCCTAAATCTCTTAAAACGAAAAGTCCACCTTCTTCACTTAAACCTTGAAGAATAGCTTCACTTGGATTTAATTTTCTATTAATATCTCTTGTACTTTCGTAAATCATTTAAAATCTCCTTGCTTTATCGTTGTATATATGATACAATGTTCTTTGTAAAAATACAAGTGTTTTTTATAAAAAGAACTTTAATTTTTTTTATAACTATAATTTTACACCAAAATAGGTTATAAAAACAGTCGAAATAATCAAAAAATTGAAATTTTTTGAAAATTCTTGATATTAAATAATTGACATAAGAAAATACTTGTTAAACTTTTAAATAAAATTGAAAATAAGTATTGAAATTAGGAGAAAATAATAATGAAAATAGCGATTTTAGGATATGGAACTGTAGGTAGTGGAGTTTATGAGATAATAACAAATGGAAATACAGAGGAATTAAAGAAATTAGAAGTGAAGAGTGTTTTTGCAAGAAGCCGTGATAAGATGCATCTAGCTACTGATGATATTAATGAAATTATTAATGATGAAGAAATTTCAGTAGTTGTTGAGTGTCTTGGAGGACTTAACCCTGCGTATGACTTCATTAAAAGATCATTAGAGAATGGGAAACATGTAGTTACAGCAAATAAAGCTGTTGCTGCAAAATATTTAGACGAATTTGTTGAATTAGCTGAGAAAAATAATGTGAAGTTTATTTTTGAAGCTAGTGTAGGTGGAGGGATTCCTTGGCTTGTAAACTTAGAAAGAACTAGACGTGTTGATGATGTAAAACGTGTATATGGTATCTTTAATGGAACAAGTAATTTTATTCTTGATAATATGTATAGAAATGATCAAGAATTTGATTCTACATTAAAAACAGCACAAGATTTAGGATATGCAGAAGCTGACCCAAGTGCTGATGTAGATGGTGGAGATGTTGTGAATAAGATTATCTTAAGTAATGCACTTGCTTTTGATATTCATGTTCAACCTGATTTCCCTACATATTCTATGAGAAATATTACTAAAAATGATATTGACTACTTAAAGCAATATGATTTAGCTGTTAAATATATTGGAGAAACAAATGTAGAAGGTGGTAAGTATGAAACTTCTGTAATGCTTTCTATTTTTGGGAAAGAATCTCAAGAAGCTGCTGTTCCTCTAAATAACAATATTATTTCTTTAGATGGATCATTTATCGGAGAACTTAAGTTCTATGGACAAGGTGCAGGGAAATTCCCAACAGGAAATGCGATTGTTCAAGATATAGTAGACATTAATGAAGGTTCAACAAGAGTTGATGTTGTAATTAAGAACGACTTATCTTATTCAGAAGAACTGACTAGAAGAAATTATTTAGTTCGTACGTCTGTAGAATTATCAGGGGAACTGGTAGAGAGTGTTGAGCAGTATAAAGGGAATTTCTATGTGAAAACAAAAGAGATTTCATTAAAACAACTTACTGATTTAGTTGATGAAGTGAAAGAAAAAGATAGTAGTTTTGTTGTCGCTAAATTCCATAAATAATAAAATGATTATTGTAAATAAAATTTAGATTTTTCAGAAAATTCATTGATTTTTTTAAAAATAGTTATATAATATATATTAGAATAGAAAATACAAACAATACAAATAGAAAAAGGAGTTAAAATGGTTAGAGTATCAAAATTTGGTGGGAGTTCGGTAGCGAGTGCTGAGCAATTTAAAAAAGTAAAAAATATTGTGGAACTTGATGATGCACGTCGTTTTGTTGTAGTAAGTGCTGTAGGGAAAGCAAATAAAGAAGATAATAAGGTAACAGACTTATTATACCTATGTTATGCGCATACTAAGTACAATATTAATTTTGATAATATCTTTAAAATGATTGAAGATAAATTCGTAGCAATCAAAAACGAATTAAACTTAAAATTCGATATTGAAGGAGAACTGGCTAAGTTAAAAGCGGAAATTAGTAAAGGAATCGATGAAGAGTACCTAGTAAGTCGTGGTGAGTATTTAACAGCTTTATTAATGGCTGAATATTTAGGATATCATTTTGTTGATGCTAAAGACTTAATTTTTTACAATTATCAAGGTGAGATTGATTTTGAGAAAACTCAAGAAGCTTTTGATGCTGTTGTAAAAGAATATGATCGCCTTCTTATTCCAGGATTTTATGGAAGTAGACCGAATGGAGAAATTAAGATTATGACTCGTGGAGGAGGAGATGTTAGTGGAGCGATTGTCGCTAATATTGCGAATGCCAGTGTTTATGAGAACTGGACTGATGTATCTGGAATTTTAATGGCAGATCCTCGTATTATAGAAAATCCACACGAGATTAAAGTTATTAGTTATACAGAACTTCGTGAACTTTCATATATGGGAGCAAGTGTACTTCATGAAGAAGCTATCTTCCCAGTACGTGATAAAGATATTCCAATCCAAATTCGTAACACAAATGATCCTACTGCTGAAGGAACTATTATCTCAGATAATAAACACCTTGACGAAAAACAAATTGTTACAGGGATTGCAGGGAAAAAAGATTTCTCAATTATTACGATTAAAAAACGTCACATGGCAAATGAAGTTGGTTTAATTGGGAAAGCACTTAAGATTTTTGAAGACTTTAATGTTAGTATTGAACACATTCCTAGTGGAATTGATTCATTCTCTGTAGTTGTAGAAACAGGTAATGTTAGACCGTTTATTCATGAATTAGTTGCAAAAATTAAAGCAATTCTTGAAGCAGATGAAGTGAATGTTACTCATGAGATTTCACTTATTGCTACAGTTGGAGAAAGAATGAAAAATACAAAAGGATTATCGGGTAGATTATTTAAAGCTTTAGGGGAAGCTGGAGTAAATATTGCATTAATTTCACAAACTAATGATGAAATTAACATTATCGTAGGTGTTCATAACGATGATTACGAAAAAACTATAAATACTATTTACTCAGAATTTAAGTAAGAAAGTGGCTTCTTGTCTAGTTTTAGTCAAGAAGCTATTTATTTTATATTATACTATTTGAGGTGATTTTATGAAAATTTTACAGATTATGTGTCATCCAGATTATAACGGAGAACATAGAGTTTCTAATATTTTGGCGAAAATCGGTGAAGATAAATTAATCGATAAAGGTTTTAGTAGTATAGAAAAGATAAATTTATATGATCCGAGTGTGCATATTCCAGTCATGGATAAGTTTATGTTCAATTATGAAGGAAAAAAATTAACTGAAAAAGAACAACTTGATAAAATTAGGCAAAAAGAGATTTTAAAACAATGGAAAAGTGCTGATGCAGTGTTTATTTATATGCCGCTTCATAATTTTAACGTAGTATCAAAATTTAAGGATTACATAGACAATATTGTAATAGTAAATGAGACATTTAAATGTGAGGAAGAATCTCTAATAGGTTTAGATAATTCTAATAAACAAATAACCTTTATCATAACAAGTGGGGGAGAATTTGATAAGCATATTCAATATACTAATCTAGACTTTGCAGTTCAATATATTAGGGGAATATTTAGCATAATAGGAATAGATAAAGTAAAAGTTCTAAGAGTAGAAGGGTTAGATTTAGAATTTAATAGTAAAGAACAGTTAGTAAAAAAGGCTATTTTCGATTTAAAAGAGTGGATAGAAGAATTTTCAAGAAAGAATAGAAAATAAACTAAGAAGGAATAAGAGACCATTTAATTTGTTTTCTGCTTCCTTCTTATCTTTATTTAATATCGAATTCTAGTTGTTTTTCTTTAGATGATAGAATTTTGAATTGCCCATTAGTTAAGTTAGCAATCCAATTTTCAAAGTTATCATAATCTTCCTGCATAACATAGATTGTATAAACGATTTTATCGGTATATTCTAGGTTGTTTACGATGAAATTAGTTTTTCCAATTTCATATTCTATTTTTCCATTAAGACTATAATCAAGTTCTAATCTCACTTCAAATGCATCTTTTCTTTCTACTAATGTTGCATTTTTTAGAGCATTAATTACACCACCACCGTAGGCTCTAACTAAACCACCAGTTCCTAGTTTAGTCCCACCAAAATATCTTATGACTGTGGCACAGACATTTTTTATTTCGTTTTTTACTAGTACGTCTAACATCGGAGCTCCAGCAGTTCCACTTGGTTCACCATCATCGTTAGCACGAGTTATTTCATTATTATCGCCATATACGTAACAAGAGCAAACATGAGTAGCATCGTAGTGTTTTTTCTTCATTTTTTGAATAAATTCCCTAGCTTCTTCTTCGCTATTGATTCTAATTAGATGAGTAATAAATGTAGATTTTTTTTCAACGAATTCATCGTATGAATCTTCTTTGATTGTAATAAATTTCTTCGCCATAGTACCTCCTTTATGATTTTTTCATCTTATATCTTATATATTATATTTATTATCATATAAGTAATAAAAAAAGTCAATTAATAGAAAAAAGAACTTGGAATGTATAATGCCACTTTAAGTATTTAGCAATTTTGAGATTTATTCCAAGTTCAATTTTATAGTTAATTTGTGTTATTGTTGTTGTTTTCGCTAGATGATGAGTTGTTGTTAGTTGTCTCATCTGGACGATTTTCGTTACTTACCGTTATATCATTTTTCAAATCATCTTTAGTAAGTCTTTCCGGAAGATTTGCTAGTAAGTCTTCAGGCGACATTATTGTAAGATTAGTAGCTTGATATGTATCTGGTAAGCGAAGACCGTTTATTTTATATTCTTTAAGACCAATTGCAATATGACCTTGATAATATATATTTAATAGGTCAGTTGCTTTTGGAAGTGGTAAATCAAGATTGTTTCTTAAGGCAGATGAAGCGTATAGAAGTGACAATGGACGTGGATAGTAATAATATACTCCGTTATAAGTCACATCATAACCATCAATTCTGTGCGATACAATTTCGATATCATCATTGATAAACATCTTAATAGCTGAAGAAATTTGAGTTGTAGACAAGTTGTGTTCAACATTATCTCCAGCGATGTTAATAACATCATTAATTTTAGTTAAGGCATTTAGACTTTTTGCTTTATCAATTAGAGCATGGATAGCCTGAAGTTGACGTTGACCACGTTCGATATCACTATCGTAGTATCTACTACGTGAAAAGGCAAGTGCTTGTTCACCGTTCAGTGTGTGCCAACCTTTTTTTAATTTAATAGTATTTTCTTCACCATTAGCATTTTGTTCATCCATGTCAAATGGAACGTATAAGTCTATTCCGCCGAAAGCATCGACAGTTTGTTCAAATGCTTTAAAGTTTATTAATACATAGAAGTTAATTGGTGTATGTAATAAGTTTTCTACTGCATTAGTAGTTCCTTTAACATCATTATAAGCATGAGCATGAGTGATTTTATCATAGAAATAAGCACTATCATTATGTTCATCGTCTTTTTCTCTCATAAGACTAAGTGAATCACGTGGGATACTTACCATATCCATACGTTTTTTATCCTTGTTTACAGTAGCTAAGATCATTGAATCTGTTCTGCTGTCCTCACGAGTTTGTCCTTGAGCTTTACGATCATCATTCATATCGATACCTAGGATTAATACTGAGAATTTTTTGAAGTTAGGATCAACTTCTTTCAAATAATCTACATTCTTATATCCTTTTTGAGCGGAACTAGAAAAGTTGAAGAATGTATAAGCGGAAAATCCACCTATACCAACTATAACTAGCGCTAAAATTGCCATTAATATTTTTTTAAATCCTCTTTTTTTAGGAGGTTTTCCTCCATTTATAAAAGAGGGTGAACTAATTCTTTTTCGTCTAGACATTTTTTCTTCCATACTATAAAAGACCCCTTTTAATTTACATTTAACTTTATTATTATACTACATATTTTTCTTTGATGCTAGAATAATGAGGTAAAAACTTGTAATTCTTGATTATTATAAATAAATGGAAATCTTTGTAATTTTCATTTATTTGTATTAAAATAAAATAGTAAGTATATAAAATAGGAGTACATTATGCCAGAATTACCAGAGGTTGAAAATATAAAATTTGGTCTAGAAGATAGAGTTATAGATAAAGAAATTGTTGATATAACTTACTCTAATATTGTAAAAAGTAGCCATAAAGAAAATAAAATGGCTATAGTGAAGCAAGAACTTAGCTTTTTTTCAGAAAATGTGAAAGGTAAAAAAATAGAAAAATTATCGCGTCGAGGTAAGTATCTATATTTCATATTAAATGAAGGATATATAATTACACATTTTGGAATGACAGGAGCATTCTTTTTAGTTAAGGATATAGCTGAGATTACCAACAAAAATTATTATAAGCATCAGCACGTAATTTTTGAATTATCAACGGGAGAAAAGATAGTTTATAGTGATATTAGAAGATTTGGAGAACTAAGATATATTGATGATGTAACTAAATTCAAACCTTTTGTAAATCTTGCGCCAGAACCATTTGATAAGTCTGCAAAAAAATATTTTTTAAATAAACTGGATGAAAAAAAATATAAAGATCACTCTATAAAAGCATTGCTTCTTGAGGGAAATGTCTTTTGTGGTTGCGGGAATATTTATGATTGTGAGGTATTATATCGCCAAAAAATTCACCCTTTAACTAAAGCAAGTGAACTCTCTAAAAAGAAGAAGGAGAGTTTATTTAAAGAGTTGGTTGATATTTTGGAGCTTGCAATAAAAGAAGGTGGTTCTACTATTTCAGATTATGTTCACGCTGATGGCGGAGAAGGAAATATGCAAAATTTCCATCAAATATATGGGAAAAAAGTTTGTCCTCTAGGTCATGATGTAGAAAATGTTACAATAAAAGGGCGTTCAAGTCACTTTTGTCCTATTTGTCAAAAAAATAAATAAATATTGAAAGAGCCTTGATATATAAGGCTCTATTTATTTTACTTTCCGTTGACTTTCCGTTATTCTTATTACATACTCATAAATTTACTGAATTTTTCTGTAACATCTTTCTTTTTATCTTTTGTAAGGTGAGTATATATATCTAGTGTTGTTTGTATAGTTGAGTGACCCAATCTATTTGATATATCTTTAACATCAATGCCACTTTCATATAATAAAGTAGCGTGAGTATGTCGAAAACCATGTATAGTTATTCTTTTTAGTTTAGGTTCCTTATCGTAAATAACTTTTAAATGATACTTGATAAATTCAGGTCTTTTATTGAAAATAGAGGTATCTAAAGGAACAAAAGGACTTTGTTTTCTGTATTGTTTAAGTATACCAACTGTTTCATTATCAAGATAGATAGTTCTAATACTTGACTTTGTTTTAGTTTCAGATATTTTATAACAACCTTTTACATAAGTCATATTCTTATTTATTGTTAAAGTTTTGTTTTTTAAATCAACATCTTTCCATGTTAAAGCACATAACTCACCACGTCTAACACCAGTAAAAGCAAAAACTCTAAAAATGCAGTATAACTCAAAAGAATATTTATTTTTTATTACTTCTAAAAATTCAAGTAATTCACTTTTATTATAATAGTTGTCTTTCTTTTTTTCCTCTTTAATACGTGGTATATCAGTATATTTCATGTAATTAGTAGCTATTATTTCTAGTTTTACAGCATAATCTAATATCATACCAACTAATACTCTATAAATTTTTATTGTTGATCTTTTAAAATTTTTTGTTAACTCATTGATGAACCTTTGACAAACTACTAACTTAATATCTTTTATTTTCATCTTACCGAAAAATGGTATTATATGATTGTTAAAGTGTATTGTATTTTTATAGTAGGTTGTATCTTTTACTTTACGTTTATATTGCTCATCAAATAGATCATACACATCTTGAAATGTGTAATCTTTATTAATCTTAAAACCAACCTCTAAAAATTCACTTTTCAATTTAATGCAGTAATTCTCAGCCTCTCTTTTTGTTCTAAATCCTTTTTTTGATATTCTTTTTTCCTTACCAGTATATATATCTTTACCAATATAATGATTTTTTATCTCATAGTATTTTTTATTGTCTTTGTCTATATATTCTTTAATCATTTTTATCAATCCTTTCACTAGTACCAGTAGTTTTATAAATTAATAAATGATTAGGTAGAAATTACCTCATATAATGGACGTGGTAAGACTTTTAAAGGTTAGGTGATGCAATTACACCTTTTAATAATTAGAACGCTTAGAAGACGTTTAAATAGGTTGCGATTTTAAGTAAGGGTATAAAACCTTGATATAACAGCATTTATATGGTATAATATAGCTATGTTTATATTTTTCATAGACGAATAATTTTTCATTTTTATGCTATCCATAAAGCACTAGTAATTTATTTTACTGGTGCTTTTTTTGTTTTAGTATTCGTAAATTTTTTAGAAACTATCTGAGATCAATAGAATCTTCAACTATTTTTATTAGCTGTTTCATCCTTATATAATTTTCTTTTGCGTCATATGGTAATACATATTTAGTAGCTCTACTTTTACCTATTTTTATTAAATACTTTTCTTTTACTAACTTCTCTAATATAGTCCGTGATTTTTGACTTGATAAGCCAAAATCATTAGTAAGAATAGACTTATTAATAAAACTATTGGTAACAACATATACCATTATATCTTGTTCTAATTCAGGAAGAATGTTGAAATTATGTGTTATATCAACTTTCCATATTCTTACAATAGTTTTATCAGTTGTTGTTATAAGTTCAGGATATTTCAATTTATACTTTTGAGCAGTATTGAATATTTTTAAGCCTCCAGAAGCTGCCTTTTCTGAGATACCAACTTTTCTAAATAGGTTTGCTATAACATGATTTCTAATTCTTGAAGTTTTTCCACTAATAAACTCTTCTAAAGTTACTCGCATTTGTCCAGGATTTTCAAATTCATAATAATCGGGAAAAACTGTAATCTTTATAGGAAAATCTGAGTCATAAAGAGCGTGCATTAATGAATTAATCAAGGCTTCTCTGACAGATTCCTCTAAATCTTTTTTAAATGGTAATCTCTCTTTAGTTGTCGCATCTAGAAAAAACGTATCTTTTGAAGAATTATATAATTTTTTAGTTACTATTTTATAAAAATCATAAATATTATTTATGTCTAGGTGGGACATATCCCCAGTTGATACCCTGTCATCCCACCTATTATTAGAATTACTCTTTTCAAAATAATCTAGTTGAAAAGAAGGGAATATATCTATTATTGAATTATATTTTCCAAATAATAATAATGCACCTTTTGTTGGTTTATATTTATTATCTCCATTACGATCACGTTTAAAAGCACCAATAGACTTTAAAAACTCTTCATGAGTCATATCATTATAATAAGAAATCTCAGTTTTTGATATTAGTTCTTTCCTGTAATCCTCAATACTTTCAATATTAAAATCTAATATATCAAAATTTTTTATTAACTCACCATCTGTTTCTTCTCTTGAACTAGAAAATAAAACCCTAAAATCATCTAGAGTTGCACGTGTATCGATAGAATTTCTACGTAGATAGGTATTTTCTATATCTCCCTTAAGAAATACAGGTTTTTGATTATAGGAAGCTTCGTGTATAGTAATTTTTATTAAATATTTTTCATTGATATTATAAATTTTCACATGATCATTTGTTAACAGATTCCTATTTGTTTTTTGTTTGTCGTTCACCATTGAAAATAGATCATCTATTACTTTATGGGGATTTTTGACACCTGTTATAGTTTTAGTGCCTTCATCATACCCCAATATTACAACACCTCCTGATGTGTTAGCAAAAGAAGAGTAGGTATCCCAAAATGATTTTGGCAGTTTATCCCCACCACACTTTTTAAACTCAATTTCATAATTTTCGCATGAATTAATAATTTCTTTTATATCATCCATAACTGTCTCCTTTCGTTTATACAAAAATATAGCATGATAAAAACATGAAAAGTAACACAAAAAATACATAAAAAAATACTATAAAATTAGGCATATATAAATATATCAATGTAGAACAACACGAAAAACAACACGAAATATTTCCGGAAATATTTCTTCTTTATCCATTCTTTTTACCTCTTTTATATTGGATATTTAACATATAAACCGCTTCTTGAGTGGTAGGTAACTATTAGTTGATAACCAGTAAGCAAAGTGGAAAAAATAGCGTGATTTTCCATTTTGAACTGTTAACTGTTGGTTGATAGTTGAATTGCTATGTCGTTATTTTACTTGTATTTACTGTAATGCTATAGGTTATTTAAATCAGATTTTAGAGCCTCTAAATCAATATCTGATAGATTGTATTTTTCTTTGATAATATCTATCTTTAATTGCCTTTGTCTTAATTCTTCTTTGTTTTCATAATATATAATTTTAGATTTTAAATCTTCAATTGTAGTTAATAAAATTTTTAATGTTTTTTTTGTAACTTTACGATTTTTAAAAGTGAAATTTCCATCTAAAGCAATATTTTTCAAATTATTTAATACGTTTATTATATTAGTATCTGTTGTTTCAATTTCTATTAATTCACTAATAGGAACATCAAAGTAATTTGCTATTTTAACCACAACGTCCATTCTAGGTTGCCTTTTATTAGTTTCATACATCGCTATAGTTGAGTATGATACACCTAAAATTTCAGCTAATTCCATTTGAGTTATATTTTTTCGTTTTCTAAGTTTAATTAAATTATTTCCAAAATTATCAAAAGTACTCATAAAAACACCTCCTATATTGTATATAATATCACAATAAGTAATAAAATACAATGAGAATTAATATATTTTCAAAAAACTATTGACAAATATAACAGTAAATGATAAAGTTATTTTAACACTTAAAGTGAGAAAAGAGGTGATAAAAAATGATGAAACATTCTAGATGCTTAAAAATATATAGAGTTGAAAACAATTTAACTCAAAAACAGTTAGCAGTAATTTTAGGTATAAGTCAAGCTTATCTGAGTGCGATAGAAAAAGGGAAAATTCCAACAGATAAAGTAAAGAGAAAGATATCAGATGTATTAAACATCAACATTGTTGATATTTTTTTTACTTAATATTATCACTTAAAGTGAGAAAAATAGTTTTGTTAATGGTTTTCGTATTACTAACAAAACAAAAAAAACCTTTCAAGTAGCTAACGACCAAATCAGACTACTTAAAAGGTTTCAAAAGAAGTATTTAACAAAAATACTTTCTTACATTATAACACAAGAAAGGACTTTATAACATGGAAAACAAGAAAAACCATTTAACTTTAGAAAAAATATACAGCGTGTTAAAGGATAATCCGACCGCTTCTATACGAGAAATACTGGAGGTATTAAACATTGAGTTTGAAGACTGGTACAGCATTAATAGAAAGATGTTGAAGTTTAAACGCACTAATAAAATCAATTATGAGAGAGTTGGGCAAGATATTATTAACATTGAAATCATAGATAAGAAGTTTTTAAACAAGATAAATACTAAACAGCTTACTGAAGAAATGGAGCGTAACGCTATATTTTTACATCTAAAAATCATTGATGAATTAGATAAGCTAATATTTAATAATGCTACCAGTACAAGGGATAAGCTAAAAGCTATTGAATTAAGGCAACGTGAATATAAGTACGAAAATAATCAACATGCAGTTGAATATTATAAATTAAAAGAAAAAGAGGTATAAAAGAATGCTAGAAATGAATTTTAAAAGTAATTACATTAAGAATTTTAGAGAAAAGTATAATTTAAGTCAATATGAGTTAGCTGACTTGATGAACGTAAACCAAAGCACTATAGCACGTTGGGAAAAAGGAGAAAAGACCCCATCTCATGAAAATATAGCTAAACTTGATGATATTATCTTAAATTATAATATTAATAATTCAATTGATGAAAATAACGACTTAATAGATAAAGAAAATCATATCATTAAAAAAACAGTCGATCATTTACTGGAGATAGCAAAACAACACAAGGACCCAAAACGCAAACGAGCAACTACAAAGCTAGCTTTAACAATACTAGATGAAAAACTTAAGAGAGGTTAAGACAATGGAAAACAAAGACTTATACATTAATACTTTTTGTTGTGCAGTGGTATTTATACCAATCATAACAGCATTTATATATATTGTGGCCAGACTAATGGATAGCATTTATTAAAGGAGCGTGGACGTTATGGAAGTAGTTTTGTCAGAAGCACAAAGCCAAAAGATAAAAGAACAATTAAATATTTTAATTGATGAAGTTATTAAAACCCGTATTGAACAGATAGAGCCATACAAGAGGTATTTGACAAGAATTGAATTACAAAAATTCTTAGGGATAGGAAAAGCAAGTATGGAGATATTAAAACAACACGGTTTGAAATATGCAGTATTAGGTAATAAACATCTATTTGATATAGAAGATGTAAACGAGATACTGAACACATTGAAAACAAGATAATAAAATACAGTACCAGTAGTTTTATAAATTAATAAAGGCGGTTATAGTACCGCTTCTTAAAATAAAGATTAGGAGATAATAAGAATGGAAATAAAAGGAATGGAGATAACAGGAATAGGTTTAACAGGAACAGAGATAATAAAAATGGATAAATCAGAAATCATAAAAATTATAGAGGAAATAGGACAAAGATTGACTATATTACAGCTTTCAATGGAGTTATTAGCAACTCATACAGATGTAATTGATGTACTTACACCCGAAGAATTAAAAGATTCAACAATGAGTAATGAAGAGGTATATAAGTACTGGGATAAAGTAAACGACGGAAACAAATTACATACTTTAACTAATGCTATTGCTATTAACACATCTGAAGAATTGTCTATTTTATGTTATGAAAAACTAGACAAAGTTAAAGAAGCATTAAAAGAGGTGATGTAATTTGATCTATAGACAAACTGGCTTTAAAAGTAATGTATTAAAACTTATTAATACTGATAAAACAACCTTAGAAACCCTAGCAAGCACTAACCCCCAAACAATAAACAGTGATGAAGACATTAAGCAATATAAAGCTAATAAAATGCTATATTTCATCAGTGGTGATATTAAACCTAATGAAGACGGAAGTTATACAAGAAACGATAACAACCTAAAAACAAGAGATCTAATTGTAATCGATATTGAAGATACTGGCTTAACATCTCAAGAGGTACAAACTATCATACAAGAGAAGTTAGCTAGTTATAAATACCTTTTATATTCAACTATCTCACATAAGCCAAATAACCCACGTTTAAGGCTTGTATTAGAACCTAGTAGGGATATTGTCAAAGATGAATATAAACCGACTATACAGCACGTTATACAGCTTCTGAATATCAAGTATGATACTAGTAGTTGTACATGGTCACAATTACAAGGCTTACCTATTGCTGTACGTGATAATGAGTTTATATTTATTAAACACCTAGACGGCTTACCTTATCCAGTACAAGAAGCGGTTAAAGAAGAAAAGAAAGTTATAACTAATTATACCGCTTCTGATACTAACACCTTAATAACTGATGAAGACTATACAGAGATGTTTAAAAGATATTTAGAGTTAGATTATGAAAATATCAACACTGGAGATAGTAAAGAATATGATAGAGCCTTAGGGATATTGTTATCAGTAACCCATGATTTTTGTTACAACATAATAAGCTATGATGTTGCTTGTGAGTGTTCTGACTTATTAGCAAACATAGGAAAAAACCCCGAAAAATACCGCCAAGAGAACCAAGACAAAATAAACCACGCTATCAAGAGTTGGCAAAATAACCCTAATTATTTTGATAATGAGAAAAGCTATTCAATGTTACAAAGGTTTGAAATCGTGGGAAATAAGAAAGACAAAAACTTTTCATATTTAGTACGATATAAGCTAAATAAACCTATTTTAAGTACTGGAGAGCTTCACTGGAGATTATACACCGCAGGCGAACAATGGAGAATAGAAAACACCACAGTACACGAAAAGACTGGTAAGGTTACTGTTCCACAAGTACCATTTTATGTAATAGCTAAATTCTTACTTACTCATATACCTATTATAAAAAGCGGATCGAATGAAGATACAGCATTGTTATTTTTCTATGATTTTTCAAAAGGTATATATACATCAAATGATGATTATATAAAGACTTGTATTAAGAAAATAGAAATAAGGTATAAGTTAACTAAATTAAAGGACGTTACAGAAGACTTACGAGCAAATACAAGGTTTAGGAAGCCACAGAGGTTAGATTATCTAATTGCAGTTGGTAACGGCTTATTTAATACTAAAACTAAAACATTAGAGCCGTTCGACCCTAAACACTTTATTACAGCTAAAGTAGATACTAATTATAATATACACGCTTTAACTAACTATGAACTTATTAAAAACACCTATTTTAATTTTGATGAGTGGTTGAAGTCGATAGCGTGTAATGATGATGAAATAGTTACGTTACTATGGCAATTAATCAATGAAGCGATAAACCCAAATAAGACTAGAAGAAAAATAGCTATAATGTTAGGTAATGGAACAAACGGAAAAAGTACCTTTAGACAAATGATGATTAATTTAATAGGAGATACTAACATTTCAGTATCAACACCACATGAATTACAAAGCCGTTTTGGTTTGACTTCCCTTGAGGGGAAAATATGTAATTATGGTGATGAGGTAGGTACAAAACCACTAGATGAAATGGATAAATTAAAAAGTATTTCAAGTGGTGAAAGTGTTAACTATGAACGTAAAAACAAAGACGTAAGAAACTATGATTTTAAAACGTTATTAATGTTTAATTCTAATGAGATCCCACCTATTAAAGATAAATCTGACGCAGTACTAAACAGGTTGCTAATAATTCCATTTAAAGCAAATTTTGAAGGTGTAAAAGATGAAAGTATCAAAGATGAGAAGCTAAACAATAAAATAATACTGGAATATATCTTATATACAGCTTTACATCTTGATTTTGATAAGTTTATAGTACCTGAAGCGGTTAAAAAGCAATTACTTAATTACAGAAAAGAAAATGATAGTGTATTCAGTTTTATGCTTTATTATAAAGATAAGGGTTATCATCATGTGAGTTGTTTTCCTGTTCGCTACTTAACTGATGATTATGAGAATTTTTGTTATGAGAATGGATATAATACAAGAAAAAGGATAGGTACTGTATTCACTAAACATTTAAACGACAGTGTAAAAACAAGTAATTACTCTTATGAATTAAAAAATCATAGGTTCACAAAAGAAAATACAGATGAATTAAATATTTATGGTAGAAATATTCAACCGTTAGAGGGACATGTTGGCAGAGCCATTAAGCAAGTAGTAAATGAACAACAATAACTTTGTTATCTTATGTTATCTTGTGTTACGTTATTTTTTCTATTAACGTAACAGCAAGAGGTTATTGTATCAAGTGTTTATAGTACCTTGTTACGTTGTTACGTTATTTTATTAAATTTTTTATAAAAAAAGTAACAATATATATAATTCTATATATACACATATATAAAAGAAAAATCATCGAAATTAGCGTAACAACGTAACAGATTTTAAACACCCACGCCATTATGCAGTTTTTCCTGTTACGCTAACAAAAAATTAGTTTAACATTAAGATAACAAATTAAAATTAAGATAACAAAAACCTAAATTCACTGATCAAAAAAAGAAAAATGTATGGTATACACAATATATCTTTTCAGTTTACGGCAATAAATTAGAAAAGAACTAAATAGATAAAAGCAAGCGACCAAAAATTCTAAATTAGGAGGTTAGAAAATGAACATAGATAAAATAAAGTTAGACTTAGTGAAATTAATTAAGCGTAAGAAAAACGTTATATTAGTAGATATAGAAAACTATTTTAATGAAATTGGCTTTAACTATAACGGTAATTATACGATATGCGGATATAATGAAAACATAATAATCTGGGATAACTGGAACGAAACCGCAAGCGATATAATTCAAGAATTGCTAGAAAGTGAATTAATAGACATGAAGCCAACTGATGAGATTTTATATTATAAACGTAACAAAATATTATTACTACCAGTGTATAAACGTTATAAACCGTATGAACAATGGTTACCAGTAGAATTTAATTAAAGGAGATTAGACAATGTATAAAATAGTTAGAGTAGAAGAAGTATCAAGAAACACATTAAACCCCTTAAGTTTTAATATTAACAAATACATCAATGAAGAATTACAAGAAGATGAATTTTTATTACGCATAGAGTATTTTAAAGATAATGAGATTTATTCAACATACCCTACCTTAGCTTACTTACACATAGCTAAAATAATTAAGGAGTAATAAACAATATGCAGTTATCAAGAGAAGAACTATCTAAACTAGACCTTATAATAGAACGTTATACGGACGATACGACCTCTAAAGAAGCGGTAGCTATAGAAACCTACCTAAACAAAATAGACAGCTTAGAACGTGAATTATTGATAGCTGTATATTTTAATCTTTCACATAAGCCAACTGATGAAGAAAACAAGATAATAGATGATCATAAAACTAATTTATTCAATCTATTATCTGAGAAAGGATATATCAAAAATGAGAAAAAGAGAACCACCCAAACCGTTGAACAAAGATTGAACAATGAAAAAAAGCAAAAATTAAACAGGTATAGAGATTTAAGAGAACAGTTATACCAGTTATATAATACATTAGACGAACTGAACGAAAAACAAAAACATCTATCACATATACAAGCTACCGACTACTCAAAAGAGAAAATCAAATGCAGTAAACAGGAATATGAGTTTAAAGCAGTCAGTTTATTATCTGAAATAGCAGATACAGAAAAATATATTGAAGAATTAAAAATAATAACACTGAAAGAAAAAGAGTATCTATCAAGTGTTATTAGAAATATACCTGATTTAAGAGTTAGACATATATACTGGTGGCGGTATTTAATGGTTGAAGAATGGCGAAAGGTAGCAAGAATGGTAGGTTTAAAAAGTGTTACTCATTGTATGAGGTTACACAATGAGTACTTAGAAGACTTAGAACTTTGAACCGAGAACTAACAGTGAAAAAAACGTCTAAATAAAGAAAGAGGTAAAAATTATGATGGATATTAATAAATTTACGCAAGAAGTTAAAGATGAATTAAATAAACTACATTCAGAGAGGGTTCAAAAAGAACAGCTTGAGAAAGCCAAGAATGAGCAAAGTAAAGAAAAGAAGTTAACAATTACTAGAGAGGAATTTAAGAGAATGAAATATACAGAACGACTTAAGTTAAAACAAGAGAACCCAGAGGGGTATAAAAAATTAGTAGAGGAGAATTTAAAATAATGGATAAAGTACTAAAAGGACACGAGAAAATAAACGAATTAGTAACAAAGTATCATGAGGTAAAAGCAAGCATTGTTGAGGCGATAGCAGAGGTAAAAGGAAAACAAGAACTATTGATAAATGAAATAGATACGTTGAAGACAAACTCAACAAACAACGTTACTGATAAAATTGAAGCTACAAAAGAATTAGTTAAAAAGGAAAAAGAAGTTAACATATTATATGAAGTAGAAAATCAATTAAATAAGGAATTGGAAGAGAAAACAAGACCTATTAAAGATGAATTAGCTAGAGAAATAATTGCTAGTTGGCATAGACCAATGGATATTAACTATAGGGAAGTAATTCAAGATTATAAGTTATTAGATGAAGAGATACAACAAAAGGTTGAAGCATTAGAGATAAAACATAATGCTTCAGCTAATGAGAAGACTTTAATTGTTGGTGATATGTATAAAAAAATACACGAAGTATTAGACGATGAAGATTTTATCCTTTATGAGGACGCAGAGAAAAAACTTTGGTTAACCGATGTAATTCCTATTTCAGGGGTTAACCACAAATTATTAGATTATGTAGATAGAATTAAAGAGGGATACTAATATTTTTAATAAACCTTATTAATTTAAGGCTTATGAAAAGTGAAGACATCTATTGATTAGGTGTCTTTTTTTCGATAAATTTATATTGAAGCGTGAACGAAGCGTGAAAAAATTCATAAAATACACTATTTTTAGAAGCGGTAAAAGGTATAAATTACTAAGGTAGAATGCTAAGAAATGCTAAGGTTTGAAATGTATATAGAGAAAAAACAATAATAATGAACAGCGACTATTTCTTTTCCCTTATGAGCGTTAATATGCAGTTATTAGACCGCTTCTGAGTGAAAATAGATATAATTACACTAAATTGAGTTGAAACACGTTAAACAGCTTTTAAACAGCAGTATGAAAAAACTACTTTTTACTAACAAAAACTACCATTTTTAGAGGTGAAAATAACGTTTTTTTACATATAATATCGGAAAATATCGGAAAAATAACCTATATATAGATAAAATTTAAGAAATATGAGTGTTATCCATGTTGTGTAAAATGTTGGTAAATGTTGGTATAAAAGCATATATATAGATAAAAAAACTTGTCAAAACTTGTCAAATAAAACCTATAAATGTTGGCAAATGTTGGCATAAAAATCTATATATCTTTAAAATCGGCAGTTTCGGCAGTCTTAAAGGAGTTTTCAAAAACCTTAGAAAACCTTATATAAAATCCTATATAGATCAAAAAGAAGTTTTAAGAGGGGGGGGATATAACCTCTCTATTATGCTGTTCGGACTTCATACTGTCACTGTACATATTTTTTCGCGTGAAAGTTAAATTGTTGGAAAATGTTGGAATAAAATTCTGTATAAGTAAAAATGTTGGAAAATGTGAGTGTGGAAACCTATATAAAATTACTACAAAATACTACATTGAAAAACTATACAGTAAAAATTACTGGAAAATACGGGAATAAAAACCCTTATAGAAATTAGTGGCATTTAGTGGCATAAAAAACTATATAGAGCATTAAAAACCTCAGAAAACCTCAGATTAATTTATATATAGCAAATAGAAGTGGGGAATACCAATGCAGTAATGAAACGTGAAAAACTATCTATACACCTCTTAAAAGCAAATATAAGCCTTGTAAGAGGTCAAGGGGTGTAACTATAAGGGAAAGTATAATTAGAACGCTTAGGACGTAAAATACAGCGTGTATATTTTATAAGAATATGCTATAATTAGTTAAGTAGATACAATAAGCTAGACCACTACACGAAGAATAGTTTTAACCATTAAAAACGCTTAAAAAACTGTCTTTTTAAAGTGGTTAGTGTAAAAAATGCACATACCTTATTAATTTATAAAACCACTGGTACTAAATTTATTGTATAGTTTCCGTTGACTTTCCGAAAAGTTAGTGTATTTTAGTTATAACTAGAAAAGAGTAAAATACAGAATGCAGAAATAACAACGTTTTGGAAAGTCAAGAAATAGTATTGTAAATAGTATTTATAAGTCAAAAAATGAAATAAAAAGGAGAATCAATGGAAAGCAGAATAGAATTTTTAAAGAAATATATAAGTATAATTATTGGATCATTAATTTTTGCGGCGGGATTAGAATTTTTCTTAATTCCAAATAATATTCTAGATGGTGGGGTGATTGGTGTATCTATTATTGCACGTCACTATTTGGGATTACCACTTGGGATTTTCATACTAATATTTAACATTCCATTTTTATATTTGGGATATAAGCAGATAGGTAAAGGATTCGCGATTGCTTCTATTTTTGGAATTGTGGTTTTATCTTTTGCAACTTCATATTTTCATAATTTTTCACCACTTGTTACGGATCCATTTTTAGCATGTATTTTCGGTGGGATAATACTTGGAATAGGAGTAGGATTAGTTATTAGAAATGGTGGTACGTTAGATGGAAGTGAGATGTTTTCAATCTATGCTACAAAAAAATTACCGATTTCTGTAGGTGAAATGGTCCTTGGAATAAATGTTATTATCTTTATCGCTTCTGGATTTGTATTCACATGGGAAGCAGCGTTATATTCTATGATAAGTTATTTCGTAGCATCTAAAGTTATGGATATAGTTATTGAGGGACTAAATGATTCTAAATCTGTAATGATTATTACAAGTAATTATCAAATAATAAGCCAAGAAATTCAAGATCGATTGGGTCGTGGAGTAACTTTATTACATGGAGAAGGTGGCTATTCTGGACAGGAAACAAAAATCATCTTTTGTGTAATCACTCGTATAGAGGAATCAAAACTTAAAAAAATAGTCTTTAGAAATGATAAGAATGCATTTCTATCGATTGGAACAGTTAGTGAAGTAAGTGGAGCTAACTTTAAGAAAAAAGATATACACTAATAAATTTCCTCTGCAGTTTTTTCTGCAGAGGATTTTTTGTGATATAATTAGTATAAAGAGGTGAGAATTATGGAAGAATTATATAATTATCTTGCTAAGAGTGAGAGGGTATATTTATTAGAAAGAAGAAAAACAGTAAAATGGTGGCATATAATACTAGATCTTGTAGGCCTATTATATTTTACTGGAGCATATGGAGAAGATAGGACTTATGATTGTTACTTAGTTAAGTTTGAAAAACATTGGGAAATACTAGTGTGTAAAGAAGGGAAAGCACTAGAAAAAATTAAGCTTAAAGATAAATTTGAATTAAAAAAGACTTTTCTTTGTGCTGGATATAAGTATAAAGTTCACCATGAAATTACACATGAACTATACAACTATTTGAAATATTCATGCTAGCATGAGCAAAATTTGTCTAAATATGTTATAATAGACTGATGAATTTTTTAAAGGATAATAAAATGAAAATCAAAGAAATAATAGTAGTAGAAGGAAGAGATGATACTAATAGGGTAAAAGAAGCAATAGATTGTGATACATTTGAAACTAATGGATCTGCCCTAACTAAGAAAAAAATAGAACGTCTAATCTTTCTAGAAAAAACAAGAGGATTAATAGTTTTAACGGATCCTGATTATGCGGGAAAAAGAATTAGAGGTATTATAGAAAAAAATATCCCTACGGCAAAACATGCGTATATTTCAAATAAAAAAGCCGTAGATAGTAAAGGGAAAATTGGAATAGAAGCTGCGAGTAAAGAAGATATTATAGCGGCTATCAAAAATCATTACACACCAATGGATGAGGTGAAAAATGATATAAGTAACGAAATATTAATAGAATTAGGTTTAGTTGGAGGCGCAACTTCTAAAGTTCTAAGAGAAGAACTTTGTGAAAGATTAAATATAGGTTACACTAATGCTAAACAACTACTAAATAAACTAAATATGTATAATATTTCTAAAGAACGATTATTAGAAGAAATGAAAAAAATAAGTAAAGGAATAAAATAATGATAGGAACACCCAAGAAAACTTTTGAAATACTAAAAAAACATGGTTTTACATTTAAGAAGAGCCTAGGACAGAACTTTCTAATAGATGCTAATATTTTAAATAGAATTGTTGATGGAGCTGGGGTAAATGGAAATGTAGGAGTAATAGAAATTGGACCTGGGATTGGTTCTCTTACAGAAGCGCTAGCTAAAAAAGCTAAAAAAGTAATTTCATTTGAAATTGATGGTAGACTTTTACCGATTTTATCGGAGACACTTGCTGATTATCCTAATGTTGAAATTATTAATAATGACATTTTAAAAGTTGATGTTGATAAAATAATCGCTGAAAAGATGTCAGATTGTGAAAAAATTATGGTGGTGGCAAATTTACCATACTACATTACTACGCCAATTTTAACTCATTTAATTGAAAATACTGAAAAGATAGATGGTTATGTAGTTATGATGCAAAAAGAAGTTGCTAATAGATTAAATGCGAAGGTAGGAACAAAAGATTATAACTCATTAACAATTTTATTAAATTATTATACAGATGTTGAGTATCTATTTACTGTGCCGAAAAAAGTATTTGTACCAGCACCAAATGTTGAGAGTGCAGTTGTAAAAATTATGACTAAAGAAACTCGAGAATTTGAAACGGATGCTAAATTCTTTAAATTCGTACGTTCGTGTTTTGTTCAGCGTAGAAAAACTTTATTAAATAACTTAATTTCAAGTTATGGTAAGGATAAAAAACAAGACTTACAAAATGCTTGTGTAGATAGTGATATTGAGCCAGGCAGAAGAAGTGAAACTCTAAGTTTAGCAGAATTTTATAATCTATATAATAATTTAACAAATAATAGTTTAATTTAAAGGATAAAACATGGAAGAATTAAAAACTATAATAACAGAATTTAGGGAAAAAAGAGGATGGGAAAAGTATGATACTTTAGAAAGATTTTCTAAAAGTATTTCAATAGAAGCGGCAGAATTATTAGAACACTTTCAATGGGATGAACAGGGAGACAATATTCAAGAGATAAAAGATGAATTGGCAGACGTACTTATCTATGCTCTTGCAATGTGTTATCACCTAAATGAAGATCCTAAGAAGATAATAAAAGAAAAATTAGTAGATGTCGCAAGACGGTATCCAGAAAAATTAAATGAAAAGAGGTGTGAGTAATGCTCACATCTCTTTATGTATATAAGTTTGATATAAAAAAAAGTAATCCTTTATTAGGACTACTTTTTAATGATTTTAATATTACTATCGACTAGTTTTAGTTTTTAATACACGTACTTCTTTACCTTTGTAGAACATTGCGTAAAGAACTGTTACTCCTATTGTGATAACGGCGCATAGAATGTAGATTCCTTGATATGATAAAATTCCGTGAACAGTACCTAAGGCGTATGGTCCAAATCCAAGACCAAGATCTAATCCGATAAAGTATGTAGAAAGTGCGATTCCAACTTTAGTAGAATCAACAAGTTTTAAACAAACAGCTTGACCGTTTGACATGAATGTTCCGTAGCCTAATCCAATTAATGCACCAGAGAATAATAACATAAAGTTACCATTTGTAAAACTTAACATTAATAATCCTAAAGTTAAGAATACGAAACTTGGGTACATAACTGCATTTTCACCACGTGCATCGAAGATACGCCCTGCAAATGGACGTGTGGCTGTAATAATTAATGCATATACTACAAAGAAGAAAGCACCTGCAGTAGATAAGTTTAAGCTATCAGCATAAATTGATAAGAATCCTAGTACACTTGAATATGCTAAACCTATTAAGAAGGCTACAGTAGAGATAAATAATACTCTGTATTCAATAAATGTATTTAATGACCAACTGTTTAGTAATTTTTTTTGTTTTTCATCTAACTGAATATTTTTTACTGGGAATAGGAAACAAGCAATTGTAACTGCAACTGATAACACGACAGCTAAAATGATTACTGCATTGAATCCTGTAATAGGTAATAATAACATACCGATAAATGGTCCGATAGCAGCGGCTAAACTTGTGCTTAAACCGTAGTAGTTAATTCCTTCACCATTACGAGTTTTAGGAATATACGCAGTAACTATTGCATTGGCTGCAGTAGAAATAGTTCCATATGCAAATCCATTTAAGAAGCGGACTGTATCTAAAATAATGATATTTGATGAAACTAAATATGCAGCTGTTGTAATTAAATAAATTAAAGCACCAAATCGTAAAATTTCTTTACGACCAATGATTTCTAATTTCTTACCGATATAAAGACGAGCGACAAGTGTTCCAATAATATAAATACCTGCGGCAAAACCTGCTTGTGCTGCAGTAGCACCTAACTCAGATGTGGCATATTTTGCTGTAATAACTACAAAACAATAATAAATTAAAAATACGATAAAGTTAATTGCAGTTATTGTGATAAATCCTTTGTTAAATAATTTTTCTCTTTCTATAGCTGAATTGCTATCCATAAAAATTCTCCTAACTTATTTTTAATAACATATATTAATAATACTCCTATGAAAATGTATTTTCAAGTGTAAATTTTCATAAAATTGATATATTTTCAATTTTATTTTCATGAAAAATACAATCAATGAGAAGTAATATATCCGCTATATATAACAGTATTATCAATACTTTACGAGGTGTATTAATTTTAAAATGCTAATTTTATAGTTATGAAAACGACCTGTTTTCATAGTTTTCAAAAATGAGTTTGAATGTGAATCGATATAAGTAGTACAGAAATATTAAATAAAGTTGGGTTAATATATTTATAATATTTTTTTGAAAATAGTTTATCATGAGGGGATTAAGTAGTATAGTTTTATATAATGAAATATAGTGTTTTTTGAATTATCAGAATTTTTATATTTTTTTTGAAAAAACATATTGACAATAAAAAAAAGTGTTGTTATAATGTAAACAAGAATTAAACGTAAAGGAGAAAAAAGATTTATGAAACTGTATCAAGTTGACACGCTACAATTAAATATTCGTTGGCAAAGCCACTAGATACTGAGTCGATCTTGTTTCTTTTTAACATAGATACGGCTCTCAGGTGAGAAGTAAGTATCTATGTGGATTATTTGTGATGGGAAAATCGAGGCCACATAGAAATATCTAGGTGGTTTTTTATATTTATTATTAAAAATTATACATAAGGACCACTAGATATACGCTAGTGGTCTTTTTATTATGGATACGCTTCTAAAATTTGATTACAAAAAATATTATTAAAGATAAAAGTAAAAGGAGATTATTAAAATGAAAGTAAATAAAATTTTTGTAGCATTCGCGGTATTATTAGTTTGTGTATTAGGTTATGGGTTCTTCTCTAGTAAAAAAGGTGAAGAAACTAAAAAGGTTGATAATAAAGAAGTAAAAGTAGGGGTACTTCAATTACTTAGTCACCCAGCTCTTGACCAAATTTATAAAGGTTTAGAAGACGGACTTAAAAAAGAAGGATATGAAGTTGGTAAGAACTTAAAAATTGATCTTCAAAATGCTCAAGGTGATCAAAGTAACTTAGCAAGTATGGGTCAAAAATTAGTTACAGATAACAACGATATTTTAGTAGGTATTACAACACCAGCTACTTTATCTCTATCAAACGCAACTAAAGATAAACCAATTATCATGGGTGGTATTACTTATCCAGTTGAAGCAGGATTAATTAAAGCTGAAGATAAACCAGGAAACAACATTACTGGTGTTAGTGATAGAACGCCAATTAAACAACAACTTGAAATCATGAAAAAAGTATTACCTAACATGAAGAAAGTTGGAATTCTTTACACAGCAAGTGAAGATAACGCTGTAAAACAAGCTCAAGAAGCTGAAAAATTAGCTAAAGAATTAGGATTAGAAGTTAAGGTATCAACAGTAGCAAACACAAATGATATTCAACAAGTAACAGAAAGTCTTGCTTCACAAACTGATGCAATTTTTGTTCCAATCGATAACACAATCGCCAGTGCAATGGCAACAGTGGTAAAAGTAACAGACGCTAAGAAAATTCCGGTATTTCCATCTGCAGACACAATGGTAGCTGATGGAGGACTTTTAGGACTAGGTGTTGACCAATATCAAATCGGTGTTGAGACTGCAAAAGTTGTTGCAAAAGTATTAAAAGGTGCTGACACTAAAGATATGCCAATCGTTCTTGCTAATGAAGGTGTAATTTACTTAAATGAAGCAAAAGCAAAACAATTAGGAATTGAAATTCCAAAAGAAATCAAAGATAAAGCAAAAGTAGTAGATAAAAAATAATATTATTGATATTATATTATTAAACAGCTATTGAGGTAATAAATAATTAAAAAGGGGCGACTCATTAAATCAATAGAAAATAATTATTGTTTATGAGTCGCTCCATATTATATAATCTAGTTTAGAGGAAATATTAAATAAAAGAGGTGCGGAATGGATTTATTTATTTCAGCGATTTCACAGGGAATGCTGTGGGGAATATTATCGCTTGGATTGTTTATAAGTTTTAGAGTATTAAATATTGCGGATATGACTACAGAAGGTGCCTATCCTTTAGGAGCGGCTGTTTGTGTTATTTGTATACACAATGGGATTAATCCTATTATAGCTACATTGATTTCTATAGTAGCAGGTATGTTAGCGGGGCTTGTTACAGGATTTTTAATTACTGTTTGTAAAATCCCAAGTTTGCTTGCAGGGATCTTGACGATGACGGCATTATTATCGGTAAACCTTAGAATTATGGGTAGACCAAATTTAAGTTTAATCAATAAAGATACAATTTTTAGTAAAATTCAAGGATTAAACTTACCAACGCATTATGATACTGTATTTGTTGGAATTATTCTTTCTGGATTAATTATCATTGCTATGTCTTTATTCTTCTCAACAGAATTAGGTCAGAGTTTAATTGCAACGGGTGATAATGAGAAAATGGCGACAGCATTAGGTATTTCTACAAAAACAATGATGATTTTAGGATTAATGCTTGCTAATGGAATTATTTCTTTAGCTGGTGCAATTTTAGCACAAAATAATGGCTATTCAGATGTTAATAGTGGTATTGGGGTAATAGTAGTAGCTTTAGCAGCAATTATTATAGGAGAAGTAATTTTCAAAGATGTATCTTTCACAACAAGATTAATTTGTGTAATCTGTGGTGCTATAATATACAGATTATTGTTAGTAGGAGTATTAAAATTAAATATTATTGGAGCGAATGACTTTAAACTAGTCTCAGCCTTAGTAATTGCTATATTCTTAACTCTACCTCAATTAAAATTAAAAGCTAAGAGAAAGGATGTGTAAAAAATGTCATTTATAAAAATTAATAAAATAGATAAAACATTCTTTCCTGGAACTATTAGAGAGCAACATGCTTTAAAAAATGTTAGTCTTGAAATAAAAGATGGTGATTTTATTACTATTCTTGGTGGAAATGGAGCAGGGAAGTCAACTTTTCTTAATGCTTTAGCGGGTTCATTCTCACTAGATAGTGGAGAAATCTTAATAGAAGGAAAAGGTGTAAGTAATATAGTAGAACATAAGAGAGCAGGATTTATTAGTAGAGTTTTCCAAAATCCACTTGATGGAACAGCTCCTCGTATGACTGTAGCGCAAAATATGTCTTTAGCTCTACGTCGTGGTAAAGTTAGAGGTTTTAAACCAGGAACTACTAAAGAAAATAGAAAACTTTTTAAAGAGTTGCTAGTGACTTTAGACTTAGGGCTAGAAGATAGATTAGATAGTGAAATGGGTCTTTTATCTGGTGGACAACGTCAAGCTATTGCACTTTTAATGGCGACTATGACAACACCTAAACTTTTGCTTCTTGATGAACACACGGCAGCATTAGATCCTAAAACACAGAAGAAGATAATGGAACTTACTCGACAAAAGATTGAAGAGAAAAAATTAACAGCTTTAATGATAACTCACAATATTCAAGATGCGGTGAAATATGGTAATAGAATAATTGTATTGCACCGTGGAGAGTTAGTTCGAGATATTAGTAAAGAAGAAAAAGAAAAACTAGATGCTAAAGCATTATACGAATTACTTTATAATCTTGAAGAAAGTGAATAGGAATCTTGGGAGTGACCTGACAAAATTGAGTTTGGGTCACTCTCTCTTTTTATTCATTTTAAATTCATTTTTTTATTTTAGAATGTTATAGTAAATGAAATTATAAAGGGATTAATCCAAAAGATCTGAATTTTAACAAGGGGTAGAGAACTCATGGACGTAGTGATTTATTGATATCTAAATTCACTGTTTAAGAGATTTTTAAATGTCTAATAAATCACTGCGAGAAGAGACTCGACAAAATCGAGTTCTTTGAAATCACGATTTTTGAGTCACTCCCTTTTTTTATTCATTTTAAATTCATTTTTTTACTATAAAATATTTTTAGATACAGAAGTTACAATATATAAGAACTATTATTTTACATTTAGAAATGAATTAAGTAAAATATAGAAGAAATTTAGTATGAGGAGATTGTTATGAAGATTCTTGTTGTAGAAGATGAGCGCGATTTGAATAGAATAATTACTAAACATTTAAAAAAGAATAATTACAGTGTAGATAGCTGTTTCGATGGTGAAGAAGCTTTGGATTTTGTTAGTTATAGTGAGTATGATTTGATTATTACTGATATAATGATGCCGAATGTTGATGGTTATGAGTTTATCAAAAGGCTTCGCGAGAGTAAAAATAATACACCAGTAATTATGTTGACGGCAAAAGATACTTTAGAGGACAAAATTGTCGGTCTAGATAGTGGAGCTGATGATTATATCGTTAAGCCGTTTGAGTTTGACGAGTTATTAGCTAGAATAAGAGTTTTAATGAGAAGAAACTACGGTTTAGCGACTAATATTATTCAAGTCGATGATGTTGTTTTGGATATTTCGAAGAAGCAAGTGTTAAGAAATGGACAAAATATTGGATTAACTGGTAAGGAATACGAGGTATTAGAATATCTTATGAAAAATAAAGAAAGTATCTTAAGTCGAGATCAGATTCTCAACCATGTTTGGGATTATGATTATGATGGTGCTTCGAATATAGTCGATGTAATTATAAAAAATATTAGGAAAAAACTAGATAATGGAACGGAAAAAACCATTATTTATACTAAAAGGGGGCTAGGATACTTTGTTAAATAAAATTAAGAAACTTTCATTCTTTCCATTTAAAAAGGTATCTTTAACTTTTAAAATAACATTGTGGTATACAACATTTATAGTTTTACTAATAGGATCACTGATAGTTGGGACATTTTTAGTTAGTGATAGTGTTGTAGAGAGTGGGGCTAAAAAAAAGTTAATAGAAGAGGTAACGGAAATTTCAAGTGGTAAGGATAAGTTTACTCCATTTGAAGATGGTGTTACATTATCTGTATATGATAAAGATGGTAACCTTGTTGCAGGATCGGTGCCTAGAAATTTTAAAGTAAATGATTTTAGTCTTGGGGCTATTTCTGAGTATAAAGATGTAAACCATAATAAATATTTATATTATGATTTAGAAACCAGTTCAGCTAGATTAGGCAATGGGAAATATGTAAGAGGTATTGTTCAAGTTACCAATAATATTAATGGTTGGATATTGCCTATAATAATTAGTATTGGTAGTCCGTTTATTATAATGATAATAATGTATGGCGGATATTTAATTATTAGGAGTTCTTTGAAACCTGTAAGAGATATGACAGAAACAGCTGAGGTTATTGCAAATAGCAATGATTTAAGTAAGAGGATAAATATAGAGGAAGGAACTGATGAAGTTCACAAGTTAGGTAAAATTTTTAATGAGATGTTAGAAACTTTAGAAAATTCATCAAAAAGAGAACGCCAATTTAGTTCGGATGTATCGCACGAACTCCGAACACCAATTTCTGTAATAATGGCAGAAAGTGAATATGGTGCGAAATATACGGATTCTATAGAAGATGCGAAAGAATCGTTTGATGTAATTGAAAGACAGAGTAAGAGAATGACATCTATGATTAATCAGATTTTAGAATTATCTAGACTAGATAGTCGTTTGGAAATCCCGAAACAAGAACTTAAACTATCTGATAAGATTAGCCATACATTAGAGGATTATAAAATTCTATTTGATAATAAAAATATAAAGTTGTCTATGAATATAGAAGAAAATATATCAATCTCTGCAAATGAAGCTTTGATTATGCGTATGATAGATAATTTATTGTCAAACGCTTTAAAATACGCTGAAACGGAAGTGACAGTTTGTTTAGCTAGGAGAAATAGAATAATTCTTGAAGTTGCTGATGATGGTATTGGAATAAGTGATGATGAGAAAAAACTTGTTTGGAACAGATTTTATAAAGTAGATAAATCAAGAACAACGACTGAAGATAATTCTTCAGGATTAGGTTTGTCTATTACTCAAAAAATAGTAGAATTGCATGATGGTAAAATAGCAGTTCTAGATAATAAGCCAAAAGGAACAAGATTTGTAGTGAATCTTTAAGAATAATGAAGGCACACCTTTAAAATAAGAAGGTGTGCTTTTTATATAATGGAAAGTCATATCTAATAAAAATATAATAATAAAAATATCAAAAGAGATAAATAAAAGTGAAATTTTCATTTAAGATTCATAAAACAAAGATATAATAAAAATATCAAAAGAGTCGAGCAAAAATGAAATCTTCATTTAAGATTCATAAAACAAAGATATAATAAAAATATCAAAAGAGTCGAGTAAAAATGAAATCTTCATTTAACGTTCATAAAAGAAATGTATAATAAAAATATAAAGAAAAAGAGGAAATAGAAAAATGACAAAAAATATTAATAATAAAGAGATTGAAACACTAGAAGGAGTTTATGAAGAAACAATGTATAACAATAATCAATATAATGAACAACCCCAAAAAACAAAAAGAAACTTTTTAAAACCATTAATTATTGGAGCATTAGCCGTAGTAGTAACAGGTGGAGTTGGAGCATATGCATACGATAAGTATGAAACATCACAAAGAGTCAAGATCCAAGAAGCATATTCGAATGTAAAGATGAATGTTGGACAGCAAACAAATCAAAATAATAATAACGGAAACAATAACAATAATAGTAACAATGCTGATAATGGTTCAAACAGTAATTCACAAAATGATAACCAGTCTTCAAATGTTCAAAATAATAATATCAACAATCAACAAAATGTGCAAAATGCAAAATCACAACAAGAAATTCGCTCTATAGTAGCACAAGCAATTTCAACTCCAGAACAAAATATTAATTTTGTAAAAATCAGACCTGAATATGAGGATGATTACGCAGTTCAAAATAATGGAGTACCTCTATACGTTTATGATATAGAAGCACGTGCAAATGGATTAGAATATGATGTGGTAGTAGATGCTGTATCAGGGAAAGTATTAAAAGTAGAAATTGACAATTAAAAGTAGTAAAAAGAAAAAGAGGTAAATAAAATGACTAAAAAAATTAACAATAATGAGATTGAAACACTAGAAGGAGTTTACGAAGAAACAATGAATAGCAATAATCAATATAATGAACAACCAAAAAAAGCAAAGAGAAACTTTTTAAAACCATTAATAATTGGAGCGTTAGCTGTAGTAGTAACAGGTGGAGTAGGTGCATATGCATACGACAAGTATGAAACAGCACAAAGAGCTAAGATTCAAGAAGCGTATTCGAATGTAAAGATGAATGTTGGACAGCAAACAAATCAAAATAACAATAACGGAAACAATAACAATAATAGTAATAATGGTGATAATGGTTCAAACAGTAATTCGAAAAATGATAACCAATCTTCAAATGTTCAAAATAATAATATTAACACTCAACAAAATGTACAAAACGCAAAATCACCACAAGAAATTCGTTCTATAGTAGCACAAGCAATTTCAACGTCAGAACAAAATATTAATTTTGTAAAAATTAAACCTGAGTATGAGGGTGACTATGCAGTTCAAAATAATGGAGTTCCTTTATATGTTTATGAAGTAGAAGCACGTGCTAACGGATTAGAATATGATGTGGTAGTTGATGCTGTGTCAGGAAAAGTTTTAAAAGTAGAAATAGATAACTAAAAAAATAAACTGATAGTCTAGAAATAATATCTAGATTATCAGTTTTCTTTTTTTAGAAGAGGGTTTTTCATATAAATTAAATGATGGTTTCTCTTTTAAATGTTTATTTATTTTTTGTTATTGTTATAAATATAATATCCAATGAAAATAGCGACTATTAAATATAAATTAAAGTTAGGGTTGGCAATATAAAATAGCATTGCCTTATATGATAGACGCATTAGTAATCCTTGGATAATTGATGGTGCAAAAAGTAAAACTAGGATTATAGAATTATCCATCTTCCTTGCTAATAATATTATAAAAATTAATATTAGCAGAAGAATTAGCATTGCTAAATATCTATTTACAATAATATTAAATGCAGTTGGAAATTTGAAAGGATTAAAAAATATCAATAAAGTAATTACTAATACCAATATTGTAATTATAGTATTCTTAGTGCGCTCATCAAGTTTGCTTTTACTAGTATACATGAAAATATAGTTTAAATAAAATCCACCGAAAATTAAGACTCCAACAACAGCAGCTTCTAATAAATTTAAAGCCATAAAGGGATTAGCCAATATTGGTGACAGATAAAAAAGTACATATATACCAGTTGCTATTAGTAAATTACGTTTAAAAATTGTCATATGATCTCCTTATTTATTTTATTAATACAGTTAAAGCATAGGCAACAAAAGAAAATACTATTATAAGAAGTATTAAAACTAAGGCACTTGAATTAAAAATGAAAAACAGTGGTAGAGCCAAAGCAATACTTAGAAGAGGAGTATAAATTGTTCTTTGTATAAAATATGTTACCAATAGTGTAACCGCGAATGATGAAAATCCATAAGTTAAAATCAAAATAAAGCCAGCTTTATCACTAGTTCCATTATAAAATTTCAAAAAAAGTAGGGGAACAATATAGTATAAAATACTAGTGAGTAAAAATATCCCCAAAATTGTTTTTCTTTGCATGATAAAATCTCCATAAATATTGTTTATATTATTGTAATATTTTATGTAGTATAAGTCTAGTGATATAACAAAACTAATAAAAAAATATTTATTGAATCGAGTGAAATATTTTCGGATATCCCTTGTTAAAATGAAATAATTAGAGTAAAATAAATATAATAATAATACAAAGGAGAACTATAATTATGTCAAAAGTTCATGTTTTTGATCATCCATTGATCCAACATAAATTATCTTTTATTAGAGATAAAAGAACGGGTTCTAAAGACTTTAGACAACTTACTAACGAAGTAGGTTCTTTAATGGCTTATGAAATCACTCGTGATCTTCCGCTTGAGGATGTTGAAGTGGAAACTCCAATCCAAACTACTACTTGTAAACGTCTTGCAGGTAAGAAAGTTGTATTCGTTCCAATTCTACGTGCAGGATTAGGAATGGTAGATGGATTAATGAATTTAATCCCATCTGCGAGAGTAGGTCACGTTGGACTATATCGTGATCCAGAAACTCTACAACCACATGAGTATTTTGTTAAAATACCTAGCAATCCAGAAGAACGTCACTTTATAGTTGTTGACCCAATGTTAGCAACTGGAGGTTCAGCAATTGCAGCAATTGACTCACTTAAACAACGTGGTGTTACTGATATTAAATTTATGTGTTTAATAGCAGCTCCAGAAGGTGTAAAAGCATTACACGATGCACACCCAGACGTAGATATTTTCATCGCTGGTCTAGATGAAAAACTAAATGATCACGGATACATTGTACCAGGATTAGGGGATGCTGGAGACAGAATCTTCGGAACTAAATAGAACTAAATAATAGTAGATTATTTTTAATTAAATCATATAAAATTTAAGAAATCGCTAGCAAATATTATAAAATCATATTATAATATGATTATGTATTTCTAATTTTTTATATTACAACAGATTTAGAAATCTAAAAGTTACTTAAGAAAAGAGGTGAGGGGAATATATGGAAAAACACACATATCTTATTACCAAATTATTTGGCTATGATATAACGGTTAATATTCCTAGTGTAATCACAACTTTAATAACAGTATTACTTACCTTTGTTATTGTGATGTTTCTAACTAGTAGAATAAAATTAAGACCAGATAGTAAACGTCAAAATGCGGTTGAATTACTTGCGTATTTCGTTAGTGATAATGTCATCAAAGGTAATGTTAACTGGAAAAAATATGGTAAAGGATTATGGGCAACAGCTCTAACAATTATTTCACTTGTTGCAGTAGCAAATACTATAGGTGTATTAATAGAAGTTAGTTACAATGGAGTAGTTTATGTCAACTCTGTAACTGCGGATCCAACATTTACTTTCTCTCTTGCATTATTAGTGATTGTCTTTACTCATTTTGCAGGAATTAAGTATAAAGGAGTTAAACACTATTTTGGTACATATACTTCTTCAGGTATAGGTATTACACCATTTAAAGTTATTGAAGAATTCACAAACTTGATGACTTTTTCAATGCGTTTATTCGGTAATATCTATGCAGGTGAAATATTATTAGCACTATTAGCAACTCTTACAACAGTAGGATTCTTTGGTGCAATAGCTGGTATGGCAGGACTAGTAGTATGGAAAGGATTCTCTCTATTTATAGGATTTATCCAAGCATATATCTTTACTGTCTTAACATTCATTTATTTATCACATAAAATTAGTGATGAACATTAATCTTTTTAAACGCACTATATGTGCAAAAATCTAATAATTAATAAAATTCATTTATTATCCAAGGAGGAAAATATAATTATGGTAGAATTAATTGGAGCAGGTTTAGCAGCAGGATTAGCAGCAGTTGGTGCTGGTATCGGTAACGGATTTTTATTCGGTAAATTTATCGAAGGTGTATCTCGCCAACCAGAATTAGAATCAAGATTAAAATCTAATGCTTTCGTATTATTCGCACTTGTAGAAGCAGTACCTATCTTAGCTATCGTTATTTCATTCGTTATCTTAGCTAAATAATTTAGTATAATACTGTAAACAAAAGAACTATGAAGAATAGGAGCATTTAGTAAATGGAAAATTTAGTATTTTTAGCTACTGAACACTCTTCTCATCAAGGTTTTAATCTAGGAAATATGGCTATTAACATTGTAGCTGTATTAATCTTATTAGTATTACTGAAAAAATTTGCTTGGGACAAACTTATTGATATGTTAGATGAGCGTCAAAAATTAGTTGAAGGTCAACTTGATGATGCAGCTAAAAATCAAAAAGAAGCTTTAATTTTACTTGAAGAAAATCAAGAAAAATTAAAAAATGCGCAACAAGAAATTAAAGTTATGATGGAAGATGCTCGTGAACAATCTAAGATTGAAAAACAAGCTATTCTTGAAGAAGCTCGCAAACAAGCAGAACAATTAAAAGTAAATGCTCAAAGAGATATTGAGGATGAGAAGAAAAGAGCGCTTGAAGAAATCAACAGACAAATTGCTGATTTATCAGTGCTTGTAGCTTCGAAAATTTTAGAAAAAGAATTAGATGACTCAACACAAAGTGAATATGTTGATAAAGTCATTAAAGAGGTAGGGGTGAAATAATGAGTAAGTCAGTATTAGCTAATAAAATTGGATATTCATTATTTGAAGTTGCAAAAGAAAATAACGCATTAGAACAAGTAGCTAATGAGTTACCAGAAGTTGCAAAAGTTATTAATGGAAACTCTGATTTTGTTACATTGATGAACAACCCTAATTTAGAAAAAATAAAAAAAATTAACTTGATTGATGCATCATTTGCAGGAGTAAATAAAAATGTTGTGAATGTTGTTAAAATCTTAGCAGGTAATCTGCAAATCTCATTAATTAATTTCGTTTTAGAACAATATACTGAATTGTTTAATAAATATTCAAGAAATGTTGTTGTGAAAGCTGAATCAGCTTCACCTTTAACTGAAGAACAGTTAGAAAATCTAAAAGAAAAAATTAAAAATGAGTTACAACTAGAAAATGTAGAAATTAATAATTTTGTAGATGCAAGTCTTCTAGGTGGTTTAAAACTTACTTATAATAACAAAGTAGTTGATGCTACTATTAAGGCTAAATTGAATGCTATAAAATCAAAAATTTCTTCAATCTAGAAGAAGTTGAAACAAGGAGGGACATAAATGGCTATTAAAGCTGAAGAAATTAGTTCATTACTAAAATCACAAATAGAAAATTATCAGTTTGAAGTTAAGTCAACAGATGTCGGTACAGTTATAGAAGTTGGGGACGGTATTGCTCGTGTATACGGTCTTAATGAAATAATGAGTGGTGAGCTAGTTGAGTTCACTAAAACAGGGGTTATGGGACTTGCTCAAAACCTTGAAGACACAAATGTTGGTATCGTAATTTTAGGTCCAACTACTGATATTAAAGAAGGAGACGAAGTTCGTCGTACTGGGCGTGTTATGGACGTACCTGTAGGTGAAGAATTAATTGGACGTGTAGTTGATTCACTAGGACAACCAGTTGACGGTCGTGGTCCAGTAAATACTACAAAACGTCGTCCAATCGAATCTCCAGCAGTAGGGGTTATGGGACGTAAATCAGTATCTGTTCCATTCCAAACTGGTATTAAAGCGATTGATGCATTAGTACCTATCGGACGTGGACAACGTGAGCTTATTATCGGAGATAGACAAACAGGTAAAACTGCAGTTGCTATCGACTCAATCTTAGCTCAAAAAGGACAAGATGTAATTTGTATCTATGTAGCAATAGGACAAAAAGAATCTACAGTGCGTAGTGTTGTAGAAACTCTTAAAGAACACGGTGCTTTAGACTACACTATCGTAGTAACAGCATCAGCATCTCAACCAGCACCACTTCTTTACATTGCACCTTATGCAGGAGTTGCGATGGCAGAAGAATTCATGTTTAATGGTAAAGATGTAGTAATCGTATATGATGACCTGTCAAAACAAGCAGCTGCTTACCGTGAGTTATCGTTACTATTAAAACGACCACCAGGTCGTGAAGCATATCCAGGGGACGTATTCTACTTACACTCACGTCTTCTAGAGCGTGCTGCTCGTGTAAATGAAGATTTCGGTGGAGGAAGTATCACAGCGCTACCATTCGTAGAAACTCAAGCAGGTGATATCTCTGCGTATATTCCAACAAACGTAATTTCGATTACAGACGGACAAATCTTCTTACAATCAGATTTATTCTTCTCAGGTATTAGACCAGCGATTAACGCCGGACTTTCAGTATCTAGGGTAGGGGGATCTGCACAAATTAAAGCGATGAAAAAAGTATCAGGTACTTTACGTCTTGACTTAGCATCTTACCGTGAGTTAGAAAGCTTTGCTCAATTCGGTTCTGACTTAGATCCAGCAACTCGTGAAAAACTAGAACGTGGTAAACGTACAGTTGAAGTTTTAAAACAAGACTTACACAAACCAATTCCAGTAGAAAAACAAGTTATGATTCTGTATGCTTTAACTCACGGATTCTTAGATGATGTGGAAGTTAAAGATATTCACAGATTCGAACAAGAATTATATTCATACTTAGATGCTCATGAAAATGAAGCAGTTAAGCACATTATTGAAACAAAAGACTTACCATCAACAGAAGTTATGGATGAAGTAATCGCTGCATTCAAAAAAACTTTTGCCTAAGATGATAAGTAGTAGAGTAAAGGTGGTGAACTAATTGGCGTCACTAAGAGATATAAAAAACAAAATCAATTCTACTAAGAAAACTAGTCATATTACAAAAGCTATGGAGATGGTTTCAACATCTAAGCTTTTAAAAGCACAATCAAACACACAAAAATTTAATCCATATATGCAAAAAATGCAAGAAGTGATGGGAACAATTTTTGGTAAAAGTTCTAGTATTAAACACCCTATGTTAGAAAAAAGAGAAGCTAAGAAAACTCTTTATGTGGTAATTACTAGTGATAGTGGTTTATGTGGAGGATTCAACGCAAACGTTATTAGAAACTTTGTTAATACTGTTAATGAAAGACATGCTAATAGCGAGTATGGTATTGTTGCTATAGGTAACTATGGAGCAGAATTCTTCAGAAAAAATGGCTATAATGTAGTTGATAGTTATAGAGATATACCAGATGAGCCAAGTTTCACTCAGGTTAAAAAAATTACTAATAAAGTAGTAGGATACTTTATTGATAAAGAATATGATGAAATTTATTTACATTATAATCACTTTGTTAGTATGATCCAACAGGTTGTAACTGAAAGTAAAGTTCTTCCTATTGACAATACAGATAAATTCGCAAATTCAGAAGAGCAACAACCTACAGGAGCTTATGAATTTGAGCCTGGTGAGACAGCTGTGCTAGATGTAATACTACCTCAATATGCTGAAAGTATGATTTATGGAAGTATATTAGATAGTAAAGCTAGTGAGCATTCTGCAAGAAAAACAGCAATGAAAAATTCAACTGATAATGCAGGAAATATTATTGATACACTTACGATTAAATACAATCGTGCAAGACAAGCTGCAATTACACAAGAAATTACAGAGATTGTAAGTGGAGCAGCAGCAACAAAATAGTAATGAGAAAGGAGAAGCTATTAAGTTAGCATACAACATATGAATAAAGGTTATATTCTCCAAGTTATGGGACCTGTAGTAGATGTTAAATTCGAATCAGGGCATATGCCAAATCTATTAAACGCTTTAGAAGTTTACATAGAAAAAGGCGATGGGAAAAAAGAAAAATTAGTTCTTGAAGTTTCTCTAGAAATTGGTGATAACGTAGTAAGAACAATTGCTATGTCATCAACTGATGGATTAAATAGGGGAGCAGAAGTAGTGGATACAGGAGCACCAATTACAGTTCCTGTAGGTAACTACACATTAGGTCGTGTGTTCAACGTATTAGGTGAAGCAGTTGACCACGGTGAAGAAGCAGGAGCAGAAGTTCGTAAAGATTCAATTCACAAAGAAGCTCCAACATTCGATGAATTATCAACTCACGTTGAGGTTCTTGAAACAGGTATTAAAGTTATCGACTTACTTGCACCATATATCAAAGGTGGTAAAATCGGTCTTTTCGGTGGTGCGGGAGTTGGAAAAACAGTTCTTATCCAAGAACTTATTAATAACGTTGCACAACAACACGGTGGTCTTTCTGTATTCACTGGTGTAGGTGAGCGTACTCGTGAAGGTAATGACCTTTACTACGAAATGAAAGATTCTGGTGTTATTAACAAAACAGCCATGGTATTCGGACAAATGAACGAACCACCAGGAGCTCGTATGCGTGTAGCATTAACAGGATTAACAATGGCGGAATACTTCCGTGATGAAGAAGGACAAGACGTGCTTCTATTCATCGATAACATTTTCCGTTTCACACAAGCAGGTTCTGAGGTTTCTGCGTTATTAGGACGTATGCCATCAGCCGTTGGTTACCAACCAACACTTGCTACAGAGATGGGACGTTTACAAGAGCGTATCACATCAACTAAAAAAGGTTCTGTTACATCTATCCAAGCGATTTACGTACCAGCCGATGACTATACTGACCCGGCTCCAGCGACAACATTCGCCCACTTAGATGCAACAACAAACCTTGAGCGTGCGTTAACAGAGATGGGTATCTACCCAGCCGTTGACCCACTTGCTTCTACATCAAGAGCACTAGCTCCTGAAATCGTAGGAGAAGAACACTATCAAGTTGCGACAACAATTCAAAGAACTCTTCAAAAATATCGTGAATTACAAGATATTATCGCCATCTTAGGTATGGATGAGTTAAGTGATGAAGATAAGAAAACAGTTGATAGAGCACGTCGTGTTCAATTCTTCTTATCTCAAAACTTCCACGTAGCAGAACAATTCACTGGTCAACCTGGATCATATGTTCCAGTATCTGAATCAGTAGAAGCATTTAAAGGAATCTTAGATGGTAAATATGACCATATCCCAGAAGATGCATTCCGTCTAGTTGGTGGAATTGAAGACGTATTAGAAAAAGCTCGTAAACTAGGAGTAGAAGTATAATACAAATAGGAGGTAAATAAATGAATACTTTAAGTGTAAGCATTGTTACTCCTAATGGAGAAGCTTATAGCGCAAAAGAGGCTTCTATGGTTGTATTAGGGACTACAAGTGGACAAGTTGGGGTAATGGCTAACCACGTTCCAATGGTTGCATCATTAAAAGTTGGACCATTAAAAGTAGTTTTCCCTGATGGCAGAGAAGAATATTTAGCTGTAAGCGAAGGATTTGTGGAAACACATAAAGGCGAAGTAACTATTATAGTTCAAACAGCAGAATTAGGTAAAGATATCGATATTGAACGTGCTAAAAGAGCGTTACAACGTGCAGAAGATCGTCTTGCTAAAAAAGAAGATGGTCTTGATGTAAGACGTGCGGAATTAGCTTTAGCTAAAGCTTGTGCTCGTCTGAAGGTAGCTGAACAATTATAAGAAAAAATGTAGTTCATATTTATTATGGACTACATTTTTTCTTATATACTTAGATGAATCATGTTATAATTTAAAATTTACAAAGAAATAAAACCTCGGAATTTAGGTTTCATAATAGAAACTTATTTCCGAGGTTATATATTTCAATTAATTATTTTTTCTACGTTTTAATAATCCAACTATAGCAAGAAGTGATAGTCCAATTGCAGTTAGAGATTTACCAGTAGTTTCACCAGTTTTTGGAAGAGTTTTTGGTGCATTAGTAGGAGTTGAGTTTGCTCCTCTAGTGTCAATTATTGTGAATTTCTTCTCTTCTTGAACGGCTGATGAATTAATATCTTTTTCGCTTGAAGCTAAAGCTGTTTTAATTTTAGCAACAATAGCAAATTTACTAAAGTGATTAACCGTAAATTGTAAACTATTGTTAGTTACAGATGAAGGAACAAATTCAATAGAATTATCTTCTTTAATATGATAAACAAGTATATCTTTGTTTTGTTCATTTTGAAGTAAAGCAACTTTTACTGTTCTTGGAACATCAAGTTTTACTGTTGTATTATCTTTTTGTAATTCTAAATCTACAACTCTAATTGATGTAATATCTTTTTTGTCTTTAATGCTATTGTTGGCATCTGCAACAACTTTATCTTTTAGATTTTCTAAGTTTACATTTTTAGTGATATCTTTGGCAGATAAAGTTAAATCTTTATTATCTGTAGAGTATAAATCAACATTTATATCTTTATTATCTGTAGAGTATAAATCAACATTTATATCTTTATCTTTTGATTTAATAGTCACAGTAACTGTATTGTTGTTAATGTTTAGTTCTGGTAATTCTGAAACAACAGGAGCGTCAGAAGGAACATTTACTTCTGCAACATTTCCATCTTTATCAATAACTACTTTATTACCATTTTCAGAAAGACCATCGATTTTACCAGTGAAAGGTTTAAGAGCATCAGCTACAGGAGCATCAGAAGGAACTGAATATTCATATTTTGTACCATATTCATTTTCTCTAACTTTATTTCCATTTTCAGAAACAACCGTGTTTCTGACACTTGGATGCATCACAAATTGATTGTTATCTTGGAATAATTGTCCTATTTCAAGAAGTATTTTTTCTGAATTGTTTTTAGCTGCGAACATAACTCCAAGAGGAAGGTTATTTTCACTCTTATAAACAGGTAATGATATTGACGGATTACCTGTTAAGTTGAATAACCATGTAAATGGTGTTCTTCTCATCATAGGTTCCCATTGTTTAACTAGTAGATTGAATCTTTCTTTTGGATCTTTTATCTTATTAATATTATAAAGTTGTTCTTCAACTTTTGGATCAACATAAGGATCTACTTTTTTATCATTTGATGGTGCTGTTACCGCATTAGTAGCCATTAAGAATAAATCATATTTTTTGTAGAATTCATTCATTTGGTTAGCATATATTGTTGGGTTTTTAGCAGAAGACACATCAGTGTTTGCAGTTTTCCCTTTATATGAAGATGTACCTAAAGCATAAGTTGCTGGATCTAAATCACGTTTGTTTTTTTCTTTAGCTAAGTTCGCTGCCGCAGTATACCCGCCACCAATTGCACCTATTGTATATGTTCTAATACCTTCATAACCATCAATAGGGAATTCATTTACTTCTTCAACAGTGAACCCTTGTTTTCTTAGGAAATCAACAGCTTTAAGAACTGCTTTTTTACCATCTTCACTTAATTCAACATCTTTTAATGGTGTTTTTAAAGAATAAGCAATTTTAAGTGATTTTAAGTCCTTAGGAACTTCTAATAATGTTTTTGGTTTATTAATTTTTGTTTTGTCAAAATAAGTTTTGGCATCTTCAATAGTTTTTACTAATGGGAATTTAACCACGTGCCCAGTTGGTTTTAAACCGATTAACCCAGTCCATGAGGCAGGAATACGAATTGATCCACCTGCATCACTACCACTCGCAATTGATACCATACCACTAGCTACAGCTCCAGCACTTCCTCCTGAAGATCCTCCAGTGTTACGACTAGGATCCCAAGGGTTACCAGCAGGTCCAAATAATTTAGAGTCAGTAATATTTCTAGTTCCAAATTCAGGGTAGTTAGTTTGTCCAAGGATAACAAAACCTAGTTTTGCAAATTCTTTCGCAACAGCTCCACTTACTGAAGATGTTTTACCTTTATTTAAATACACACCGTAAGAAGAATCTCCGTTTTTCAGAGGATCTAATCCTTTAATTAATGTAGGAACACCTAAGAATGGTTGTTCATCCCAATTTACAGGATTAGCAGCTAGTTTTCCTGCGCTAATACGATTGTCTATTTCTTTAGCAGCTTTATATGCTTCTTCAACAATAGCATGGGGAATCTTACCATTTTCTGTAGTAAGAACAGCATTTAACTTAGGATTTTCTTCTTCTATAACTTTATAAGCTAAGTCAACAAGTTCTGTACTTGTAACTTTTTTCTCTCGGATTAGTTTCGCAAGCTCTAACGCACTTTTTTGTTTATATTCAGCTACAGTGAATGGAATTGTTGGTTTAGCAACTTCCTTGTTTTCAACACTAGCACTGTTTGTTGATTCATTGTTACTAGAAGTGGGGGCTACAGCATTAACTGGAGAAGTAGAACTAGTAGATGGTGTTACAACTGCATTATTAGTAGCATTGTTATCAGTGCTACTTACAGCAGTAGTTTTTTCGCTAGTACTAACTGTATTACTCACATTTGAAGGTGCTGTAGTTTTATCTTCATTAGCTTTAGCTTGATTATCGTTAGCTAATACTGGAAATAATGTTGCAGCTGCAAAGGCAGGTATAAGTACATATTTAATCTTATTTTTTTTCATTTTTAGCTCCTATTTTAAATAATGATTTAAGCCTTGAAAAAGCTTTCTACATACCATTATACTCCGATACCGATTATCAATCAAGAAAATAATTTGATGAAATGAAAAAATATTATTATGGTTTTCTTTTAATTAAGATTATATAAAGATTAGGGGAAAATATATTTTTTGGAAAATAAAATAAATACGGTCAATTATAGGAATCAACCGTATTTATATTAATTTAATACTAATTATTATTTTTGCGTTTTAGTAATCCTATTAAAGCAAGGAATGAAAGTCCGATTGCTGATAAGAAGTTGTTTGTAGTTTCTCCTGTATTTGGAAGAGTTTTAGAAATTGAATTTAATTTATTTGTATTCAATACCTTTTTCTCTTCTTTAACAGAAGTAGTTTTTGAATTTTCAGATTTGCTTGGAATAGTAGCAGTACCATTGTTGATATCTAATGTTGGTAATTCTGCAACAGAAGGTGCGTAAGTTGGAACTGCGTATTCAAATTTAGTTCCGTCTTCATTTATTTCGATTTTATTTCCATTTTCTGAAACATTTGTACTTCTAATAGCTGGATTCATTTTGAATTGGTGTTTATCTTGGAAGTATTGACCAATTTCTAAAAGAATTTTCTCAGAGTTATTTTTAGCAGCGAACATAACTCCAAATGGTAGATTTTTATCACTTAGATATGTAGGTAAAGAGATTGCTGGATTTCCAGATAAATTAAATACCCAAGTGTATGGAGAACGTCTTGTCATCGGTAACCATTGTTTAGTTAATAAATTAAATCTTTCTTTTGGATCTTTAATTTTGTTAATATTATATAGTTGTTCTTCAACTTCTGGATCTACATAAGGATCAACCTTTTTGTCATTTGATGGGGCGGTAACTGCGTTAGTTGGAACTAAGAATAGATCATATTTTTTATAAAATGCATTCATTTGATCTATAAATGTAGATAATGGTTTTACTGAAGAAATATCAGTATTTGCATTTGGTCCTATATATGAAGAAGTTCCTAATCCGTAAGTTGTAGGGTCTAATTGACGTTTGTTTTCTTCTGTCACACCTTTAACAGCTGCAACATAACTTTCTTCTCCGATACCACCTACAGTGTATGTTTTAATACCTTCGTATCCATCGATAGGGAATTCTTTAACTTCTTCAACAGTAAATCCTTCTTTTCTTAGGAAAGCTACTGTTTCTAAAATAGCTTTTTTAGCAACTTCACTTAATTCAAGATCTTTAAGTGGAGTTTTAAGAGTGTAGGCTATTTTTAATTTTTTCAAATCTTTAGGCGGTTCTACTAACGTTTTTGGTTTACTTAATTCAGTTTTTTCAAAGTAAGCTTTAGCATCTTCGATAGTTTTTACTAGAGGGAATTTAACAACGTGCCCTGTTGGTTTTAGACCGATAAGTCCAGTCCATGAAGAAGGAATTCGGATAGAGCCACCAGCATCACTACCACTAGCTATAGGTACCATACCACTAGCTACAGCACCAGCACTTCCTCCTGAAGATCCTCCAGTATTACGGCTAGGATCCCATGGATTACCAGCAGGTCCAAATAATTTAGAATCTGTGATATTTCTAGTTCCTAATTCTGGGTAGTTAGTTTGACCAAGTATAACAAAACCTAATTTAGCAAATTCTTTGGCTACAGGACCACTTTCGTCAGCAATTTTACCCTTGTTTAGATAAACACCATTAGTATAGTCACCATTTTTAAGTTGATCAAGACCTTTGATTAAAGCAGGGACACCTAAGAAAGGTTGTGCTTTCCAATCAATAGGGTTAGCAGCTAGTTTACCAGCGCTAATACGATTGTCAATTTCTTTAGCAGTTCTATATGCTTCATCAACAATAGCTTTAGGAATTTTCCCATTTTCTGTTGTTAGTACAGCATTTAATTTAGGATTTTCTTCTGCAATGACTTTATAAGCTAAGTCGACAAGTTCTGTACTAGTAACTTTTCTCTCACGGATTAATTGAGCAAGTTCTAGAGCACTTTTTTGTTTATATTCAGCTACTGTGAATTGCGCTTTTGGTTTAACAGTTTCGTTGTTAATAACACTTGCACTATTAGTTGTTTCATTGTTATTTACAGTTGTTGGTTTTATACTGTTAGCTAGACTAGCAGGAGTAGTAGCTGTTGTTTCTGCAATATTGTTAGTAGTAGGAATACTAGCAGGTTTTTCGCTAGTAGTTTCTGGTTTATTAACAGTTGAAGTTGTAGCAGCTTTATCTTCATTAGCTTTGGCTTGATTATCGTTAGCTAAAACAGGGAATAACGCTGCAGCAGCAAATGCTGGGATAAGAACATATTTAATATTATTTTTTTTCATTTTTAACTCCTATTATAAAATAAATATTTAAATAAATGATTGAAGCTCTGAAAAAGCTTTCTATTTATGATTATACTCCCGTAATGATTATCAATCAAGTAAATAAATTTCTAAAATAAAAAAAATATAAGTGACTTAATAATATTTTTTTATTATTAAGTCACTTATATTTTTTATTTAAATTAATTTGTTATTGTTCTTAAATTAGTATCCTTTTAAGGCGTTTAAACGAGCTTCAGATTGCCCTTTAGCGTCTTTTTTCTCACCTTGGTATACTGCAGATTCCCATGAACCGTACATAGGGTTAGGGAAGATGATGAATTTATCACCAAATTCAGCTTTTAATTGTTCAAACATTTTATCCCTATCAGCTTCTGATTTAGTAGAAAATTCAGCGAAGTCAACTAAGTTATCCCCAAATAACATAACAAGATTAGTATGTTTTAAAACTTCTTGACGACGTCCTTCTTTAGATTTGTCACCTTCTTTTTTGAACATTAGGTGATCGCGTCCTTGAACAGGTAATCCTTGTGCTTCAAGGTTTTTAATAGTTGCATCTACTTGAGCATCTGTTCTATCAGAAATGTAGTAGATTTGAACTTTATTTTTATCTGCAAATTGTAAGAATTCTTTAGCTCCAGCTACAGGAGTTGCTTCTGCTTTTTGAACCCATTCGTCCCATAATTTAGGATTAAATGCAGTTCCATCTTTAATCATTTTTACTTGGAATGGAATGTTGCTTAATACTGTTTCATCAATATCTAATACGATAGAATAAGGTTTATTCGTAGGTTGTTTTAATAATTCTTTTAATTTATTAGTAGCAACGTTATAACCTTGTTGATATAATGCATCTACTTCAGCAGCATTTTGATACCATAGAGTCCCCATAGTATTTTCTCTAGATCTAAGTTGATCATAAGTAAGAGTTATTTTATTATCCCCACTCTTATTTTCTTCTTTTTTTTCTTCAGTTTTTTGTGCACATCCAGTTGCAAGAACAACTGTAGCTAATACTGAAGAAATAGTCATAATAAGTTTTTTATTTTTCATAATATATATAGCTCCTTTTGTTATCTACATATACAAGTATAGAATATAAATATAAAAAATTCAATGTATAATTATTTTTGAAAAATTTATAAATTAAATATTTTTTTATAGAAAATATAAACCAATTGAGAAAACGCTTTATTCAATGATAATTAAATAAAAATAATATTATTATTTTTTTAGAGGGTTAATCAGTGAATTTCCAAAAAAATTATTTATATTCTAAAATATATAAATAATAGTGGAATATTACTGAGAAAGAATAATAAAAATCATAGAAAGAATTGAAAAGTAGAAAAATATATAGAACTTGTAAAAAATATTTATTCTAAGATTTAAATAAACACGACTGAAATGTTATGATAATTTCAGTCGTGTTTATTATAAAATATTAATTAGTCGTAATATTTTATCGTAATAGGAATAATTATTTTCCAAAATATTTTTTTCATCTTTCACAAGTTCGGGTTCATCGGTAATAATACCATCTGCGGGACTCTGTAAATATTTAGTGATTAAAGCTGGATTGTTTATAGTCCATACAAAAACTTGTTTATTTTCTTTTCTAGCTTGCTCGACTAGACGATCTCTATATGAGAAGTCTTCTATGACGAAAAAGTCAATATTACTATGATGAAAATTTCCGAATTGAAGAGGAATAACATAACCAGTTTCTAAGTTTGGTACTTTTGTTTCTAGTTCTTCCATAACTTTAGAGTTTAATGACATAAACTTATAATTTTCAAGTTTTAATCTCTTAATTTCACCAATTAATATGTCGATATAATTAGATGGTTCAGCTCCATGAGGTTTAAGTTCGATTACAAGCTTCATGTTTAATTCTTTCGCTTTATTTACAAATTCTTCTAATGATGGAATTTTACTAGTAAAATCACCTTGTTTAATTGTTAGTCCTACTACTTCATCAAAATTCATATCTTGAACTCGTTTATTCAATCCTGCAAGTCTTTTTAAATTATAATCGTGCATTACTACAAATTTATTGTCTTTTGTTAGAATAATATCAAATTCTACGTAATCAGCACCAACTTCAGCCGCTCCTTCAAGCGCTTCTATTGAATTCTCTACACCTTTAGCAACATATCCACGGTGAGCTATAGTCTCAATGTTTTTGTTAACACCGTTTCCGTACATATTAAAACCATTCATAAGAACCGCAACAACTATAATTACTGTAGTCAATGTTACTACTAATCTTGATTTTTTCTTATTCTCATTAAGATTATTAACCAGTTTTTCGGATATTTCATTATGGTCTATTAGAACAGTTATTAATGAAGTTATAACCGTTACTTTTGAAATAACACCTAAAAAGAAGATAATTCCACTTATCGAAGAGAAAAATAGTGTTTGTATAATCGGATTATTACCGTCATTATCGAAATAGATACAAATGTATGTAATTACACCAGTTAAAACGGCAGCAATTAATAAATATATTATTTCAAATAATAGTATAGTTAAGACAAGTTTTCTTTTACCAGTTTTTGTAAGTTCCCAACTTCTTTTAATACTATCCAGTATATTTTCATCCCCGACAGCAGTTAGTGGAAGGGTAAAAATTAGTCTGAGATTCAGATAAGCAAAAACTATCATAATTAATCCCCATACAATAAGCCCACTGTTAGTTTTCATAATTTCACTACTTATAAACTTCGGTATAAATAAATTCTTTGCAAGAACAGATTTTACCCCAAGATTTATCGTAGGTATAGTTATTAAAAAGTAGAATATAAAAAATAAGGTTTGAAAACCTGCAAGATTTTTTGTCTTAGTCCACGCATTGTCTAATATTCTTCGAAATGAATATTGTTTTTCCGTTAATTGACCATAGATAGTAAAGGTTAGTATAGAAAACTCAATAAACATAAAAAATGCTACAATAAGAACTAGTAAGTTTAAAATCACAAAACTATAGGGATTAGTAAGGATATGTAGAATATTATTCTTATCTAAATGTTCTTCACCTGCAAGTGTAAGAGCGAGCTGGAAGATTCTAGATATAAGCCATAAACTACAAATAAGCATTAGCTGAATAATTGCAGCAATAGATATATATGTAAATTTATAACGATTTATATTTTTTAGAATATTGGAAAATAAATTATAAATCTTAAAATCCATGATAACCTCACTTTCTATAGTATTTTTATGCTATTAGATTATATCAAAATTACTATTTTCAAGCAAGGATAAGAAGCTTTAAAAAATATTTATGGTAACGTTACTTTTCCCTATTGACATTTGTGGTAGAAGAGGTGTACAATAAAAAAAGTAACGTTACCATTAGTGTTTGGTAAACGTTAAGAGTCATTATATAAAAAAATACAAAGGAGAAAGAACTATGGACTTAAAAAAAGTTGTAAAAGAAGTTGTTGAACATAGTGGTGGTCAAGAAAACTTACGATCTGTTGTTCACTGTGCAACTCGTCTTCGTTTAGAATTAAACGATGAAAAAAAATATAATAAAGAAAAATTAGAGGATATTGAAGGTGTTAAAGGTGTATTCTTTAATAATGGTCAACTTCAATTAATCTTCGGAAGTGGTCTTGTTCAACAAGTTTACGCGGCATATAATGAAGTATTTAAAGGTGCTGCTTCAAATAGTGAAGAAGATTCAAGTGAAACTGTTAAAAAACCAAAAGGAAATCCACTACAGCGTTTTGTAAAAATGTTAAGTGATATTTTCGTTCCGATTATCCCAGCGATCGTTGCTGGTGGTCTTTTAATGGGTATCAATAACGTCTTAACAGCTAAAGATTTATTCTACACTGGTAAATCAGTTATTGAAGCTAACCCAGGTATTGCAGGTCTTGCTGATATGGTTAACGTATTTGCTAATGCACCGTTTGTATTCTTACCTGTATTAATTGGTTTCTCTGCTACTAAACGTTTTGGTGGTAACCCATATCTTGGGGCAGCACTTGCGATGTTAATGGTTCACCCAGATGTAATGAACTTTTATGTATTTGGTAAATTAGATCCATCTACAAACCAACTTCTTGCTCCAGCATTAGATATCGTTAACCAAAGTGGTCAAGCAGTTGATGGACTGCAAAGACTTACATCTCTTCAATACTGGGATGTATTTGGATTTAAGATTGCTAAAGTAGGATATCAAGGAACTGTATTACCAATCCTTGCAGCTGCTTGGTTATTAGCGACAATTGAAAAATTCTTACGTCGTGTAACTCCATCATGGTTAGATAACTTAACTACACCATTAGTTTCATTATTCGTAACTGGATTTGTAACATTCGCATGGATGGGGCCTGTACTTCGTGAAGCTGGTACTTTATTAGGTGAAGGATTACAATGGTTATACATGCAAGGTGGATTCGTAGGAGCAGGTATTTTCGGTTTATTCTACGCACCAATCGTAATCACTGGATTACACCAAAGCTTCTCTGCTATCGAAACTCAATTACTAGCTGCAACAGGATTAACATTTATCTTTCCAATCGCATCTATGTCTAACGTAGCACAAGGTGCAGCGGTCCTTGCAGTATTAGTATTCTCTAAAAACACAAAAATGAAATCAATCTCATCAGCATCTGGAATTTCTGCATTATTAGGTATTACAGAGCCGGCTATGTTCGGGGTTAACTTAAGACTTAGATATCCATTCTACGGAGCTATTGTAGGAAGTGCGGTAGGAAGTGCATGGATTGGATTAAACAAAGTATTTGCATCAGCATTAGGAGCGGCAGGTCTTCCAGGATTCTTATCAATTCCTGCTAACCACTGGTCAACATTTGGTATTGGTTTAGCATTATCATTCATAGTTTCATTCTCAGTAACAGCATACTTCTTCAAGACTAAGAAGGAACTTGTAAATGCTAGCTAATAACTGGAAACAAAATCTTCATTTAGAACCTACTAAAGGTTGGCTTAATGATCCGAATGGATTAGCTTACTTTAAAGGTAAATATCATATTTTTCACCAATATTCATATGAAGTAAACGGAGGACTAAAATTATGGTATTACTATACTAGTAGTGATCTAAAAAATTATGAAGATCGTGGCGTTTTCTTAACACCAACGATTGAAGAAGAAACACATGGTGTGTATTCAGGAAGTGCCAATATAGAAGACGGAAAATTAGTCTTCTATTACACAGGAAATGTGAAATATCAAGGAAATTATGATTACGTTCATGCTGGACGTGGTCATAATACCATATCTTTTGAAACGGAAGATGGAATTAATTTTACTGAGAAAAAATGTCTGTTAAAAACAGATGATTACCCTAATATGTCAAATCATGTTAGGGATCCAAAGATATTTGAAAAAAATGGAAAAAAATATCTAGTGCTAGGTGCTAGAGATAGTAATGATTGTGGATGTTTATTAGTATATTATAAAGATACTCTTAAACCGTATAAAACTATTTATTCACAAAAAAATCTAGGATTCATGTGGGAATGTCCTGATTATTTTGAAGTAGATGGAAAAGAAATATTTATGTTTTCACCTCAAGGTATTACAAGAATGTACCCATATTATGAAAATATGTATCAAATTGGATATTCTGTTGTAGAAGAAGGAATTGAAAATGTAGATAAATTAGATAACTTCACACTATTAGATTATGGACATGATTTTTATGCATCACAAACATTTTTAGATGAGGATAATAACCGTGTACTAATTGGTTGGATGTATGTGCCGGATAGTAGTTATACAAATCCGACTATAAAGTTTGGTTATCAAAACTGTCTAACAGTGCCTCGTGTAGTAAATTACAAAGATGGAAAAGTTAGACAAACCTTACATAAATCGGTGAAAGATTTATTAGGTAGCAATATTAAAACTAATGACTTTAATAAAAATACATGGTATTATAAACAAGAACATGGAGAAAGTTTTGAAATCAGTGTAGCTGATTTTAAAGTTAGCTATAAAGATAAAGAATTAAAAGTTTCTTTTGGCACTAGTGGTTACGGAAGAAATGATAGAAAATATAAATTGGATTTAGAAGATGTAGAAATAGTATTTGATAGTTCATCAATTGAATTATTCGCTAATGGTGGATCATTTACGATTTCGACAAGATTTTACCCAGAAAATCATGATGTGAAAATATTAGCTACTAATTATGTAGCAAAAGAACTTGGAGCAATCGAAATTAGAGAGGAGAACTAAAATGGCAGTTTTATGTATAGGAGAAATGCTAATTGACTTTATTGGTGAAGGTGTAGGAACAATCGATAAAGTAAAATCATTTAAAAAAGAGGCTGGAGGCTGTGTAGCGAACGTTGCTTGTGTTGCGCAAAAACTAGGTCATAAGAGTTATTTATTAACATCACTTGGGCAAGATGGTTTTGGTGATTTTCTAGAAAATACTTTAAAAAATGAAAATGTTGATTGCAAATATGTTAGCCGTAAAGCTGATAGTTTCACACCATTAGCATTTGTTTCTTTAGATGAAACTGGGGACCGTTCATTTAGTTTTTACTTCAAAGGTTCATCAACGTTAAGAATTAGTAAGGAAGATGTTGAAAAAGTTGATTTATCTGAAATCGAAGCAATTCACTTCGCAAGTATCGCCATACAAGAAGAATCAAAAGATAGCCATCATTTATTACTGAAAAAAGCTAAAGAAGCGGGAGTGTTAATTTCTTTTGATGTTAACTTACGATTCAATCTTTGGGATGATCACAAAGTATACCTTGAAACTATTAAAGAATTCTTACCTTATGTTGATGTAATAAAAGTTGCTGATAATGAATTAGAATTCTTAACAGGAACTACTAATATCGAAGAAGCATTAAAAAAAGACTTCAGCTACATGAAAGTTGTTCTTTATACTAAAGGAGAACACGGTGCAGAAGTTTATTATGAAAATCATAAAGTGGTAACTGAAATACCTGATATAAAAGCCGTTGATACTACTGGGGCAGGGGATGCTTTTGCTGGTTCATTCTTATCTAAACTATTAAATCATGATGATCTTAATAATATTTCAGAAGAAGAATTAGCGCGTATGGCAACATTTGCGACAAACTACGCTAGTTTAACAACTACAAAAACAGGTGCAATCTCAAGTTACTTAACTGAAGAAGAATACAATAATTTAATATAAGTAAAAAATAAGTCCTAATTAGGGCTTATTTTTTATTAAATAGAAAAATTAAGGCACGTATGATAAAATTAATAATAATGATGAAAAATAAATAATAAAAAAAGTTGGTGTAAGTATGCAAAATAATATAAAAATAAGATTATCAGTTGATAACTTCTATGATAATATTTCAAAAAACAAACAAAAGACAAAAATTGATCCGAAAGAACTTAGTAAGTCATTAGGATATGATGAAAAAATTATTAATGAATTTCCTGATGAAATTAATATGGGGCTTTCTTGTGGGAATCCTATTAATCATTTGAAAATTAAAGAAGGGCAATCTTTAATTGATTTAGGGTGTGGAGCTGGAATGGATATTTTCATAACAAAGATGAAGAATCCAAAAGTAGGAACACTTTATGGTTTGGATAGATTAGATTCAATGTTAGAAAAAGCGAAGAAGGTTAGAGATAATAAGAAATTTGATAATATTGAATTTATTAAAGGTGAATTAATCAATATTCCTTTAGCAGATAGGTCGGTTGATAGAGTTATTAGTAACTGTGTTATTAATCTAGAACCAGATAAACAAAAAGTATACGATGAAATTTATCGTATTCTAAAAGAAGATGGTATGTTTGTAATATCTGATATTATTTTGAAAAAAGAGTTGCCACTAGAATGGAAAAATTCTAGTAGAATGCACTGTACTTGAGTGGCTGGTGCTCTTCTGGAAGAAGAGATGACTGAGATCATTGAAAAATCAGGATTTACGAAGTTCCAAATCATTAATTCAGACGTAACAGATGAATATGCGGAAAAATGGGGATATGGTAAAGAAATGAAAGATTTTATACAGAGTGGATTACTTATTGGAAGAAAATAAGTATTTTTGATAATGTTTAAGAAAACGTTAGTCATTTATTTTGACATGTATAGACAAAACAAGTTAAAATATAAAGAAACAAATAATAATTAAGAAAAAAATTTTTTTTCTAATTTTGTTGTTGGTTAGAGAATAAAATTTGTGATTTTTGTATAATAGATTGTATAGATAACTTTTTCAATGGTTATGTTATAAAGCAAAATATAAAAAAGTATACAGAATGACTTAGATTTTACTAAGAAAAAACTGTTAATATATGTTTAGTATTTTAAATAATAGTTTAAACTTGATTTTAGTTAGTTTATATATAATGATTTTATATTGGAAAAAACAACATAAAAATATAGTAAGGAGTGAAGGTCAATGAGATTATTATTAGCCGAGGATGAAAAAGATTTAGCAGATGCGCTAGAGGCGATGCTAAAACATAATAATTACTCAGTTGATGTAGTAAACAATGGACAAGATGCATTAGATTATCTTATGTTAGATGACTATGATGGGGCAATTTTAGATGTTATGATGCCACAAATGGATGGAGTAACAGTAGTAAAAAAATTAAGAGAAAATAAAAAAAGTACACCAGTATTATTGCTTACAGCAAAATCAGAAATTGAAGATAAAGTATATGGATTAGATAGTGGAGCTGATGATTACATGACTAAACCTTTTGTAACGAGAGAGTTATTAGCAAGGGTACGTTCTATGACAAGAAGACAAGCCACATTTACAAGTAATGTACTAGAATTAGGAAATGTAAGTTTAAGTAAACATACATTTGAGTTATCTACAGAAAAAGATAAAGTAAGATTATCTAATAAAGAATATCAAATGATGGAAATGTTAATGAGAAATCCAGGGAATGTAATTCAAACTGAGCAATTTTTAGAAAGAATCTGGGGATATGACAGTGATTCAGAAATTAATGTAGTGTGGGTTAATATTTCGTATTTAAGAAAGAAATTAAAAGCATTAGACGCTAATGTACACATTAAAGCTACAAGAAATGTCGGATATACATTGGAGATGTCAGATGTTTAAAAGTCTAAGGAGAAAATTTATAGCCACGGCTGTAGGTAGTGTAGCTGTAGTAATAGCAATACTCGCTATAGCATTAAACTTCATAAACTTTTATAAATTAGAAGAAAGAATAGACACAACATTATTAGATGCTTCCAAATCACAAGCATTGATGAAAATCTTTGCAGAAGAGGGTGATGATTTAGTAATAACAAAAAATTCATCAAGTTCTACAGAGTATAACGGTTTTTCGATTGCTAAGATTGATAATAATGGCAGAATAATTAAAGCTTATAGAGACGATTCTTTAATACCAGACCAAGATGCTCTGCAAAGTAAAGTGATTGAGGCGTTAGAAAAAGGAAAAACTAGCGGGTTTATAGGCAGTTATAGATTTATAAAAGTTGATACAAGTGTAGGAAATTTAATATTATTTTTAAATTGTCAACGAGAATTAGATTCTTATGAATCTTTTGTACAAAATAGTATTTTAATTTCTATTGGAGTAATAATATCAGTGCTTGTTTTAATTATTCTTGTTTCTAAGAGGGTTATCGCGCCGATACAGGATACTTATATAAAGCAAAAACAATTCATAACAGGAGCTAGTCATGAGTTAAAAACACCGTTAGCTATTATTAGTTCTAATGCTGATGTATTAGAGATGATGAATGGTGATTCAAAATGGACGCAAAATATACATAATCAAGTAGATAGATTGTCTAGTTTAGTTAATAGCTTAGTAGTATTTAGTCGTATGGAAGAAAAAGATACAGTAGAAAGAACTCACTTTGACTTAACTGAGGCATTGAAATTAAGAATTGAAGATTTTGATGAATTAGCTAACTTCCAAAAAAAGAATATTGTAGCGGATGTTGATCCTAACCTGAAGTACTATGGAGAAAAAGATTCTATAATTCAGTTAATGGATATTTTATTAGAAAATGCAATCAAATATGCACCGGAAGATAGTGATATATCGGTAAAACTTAATAAAAATAGAAGATATGCTACTTTAAAAGTTTCTAATAAAGCCGATGTACAGAAAGGTGATTTAAGTAAAGTTTTTGATCGTTTCTATAGATTAGATGAATCTAGAAATAGTGCGATAAAAGGTTATGGTATAGGATTATCTATGGCGCAGCTTATAGCAGAAAAACATAAAGAAACAATTCGAGCCTATGCACCAGAAGATGGAATCTTCAAGATAGAAGTGCGATTTACATTAGTTGATAGAAAATAAATTATTAGTAATCCTCTAAACCGTTTTGGTTTGGAGGATTATTTTTTAAAGAAATTTCTGTAGGAGGAATATTTATGGAGAGTATAATAGAATTTTATTTTAGATTGTTCGGATATATTAAAGCCAATTGGAGGAAATATATAGAAATATTTAATGAAATGACATTTTTTGAAAAAATTATTCAATGTTTATTATTTGTGATAGAATTAATTATTATATTTTATTTAACGGTTGAAATATCCAAGGACATAGATTCTCTTGTGCCTTTTGTATCTTTTGCTACATTATTGATTGTGTTTTTAGTACATCAGTATTTTTATAGAAAAATAAAGGTGAAGATAGAAAATCGAGAAATGAAATAAATTTTAATGGTGATTATAAAAAGAAATAACTATTTAAAGACAACTGTATAAAAATAAAAACTTCAAAATTAACTTGTTTCTAAGTTATTTTGAAGTTTTTATTTATCTATTTTTAATCTCTTTTTTTATTCTACGTATAGTTTTTGAAGAAAGATATATAGAAGTTCCATCTTTAAAAATTACAGTTTTACTATCTAATTTATCGATATTATCTAAATTTATAGCGTAAGATCTATGGCATATATAAATTGATGGGTGTAAAATTTCAAGATTTGATATTTTACCGAAGAAAATTATTTCTTTATTATTTACTAAATTTAATCTTATTTTGTGACCTTCTAATGCTTCAAAATATAGCAGTTCATTAATGTCATAGAACTCTTGTTTAAGTCCGACTTTAATTGGAACTTTTCCTATATTAGAATTTAGTTTAGTACTTTGTATGTATTGTTCGTATGCTTTTGTAAGAGCTTTTCGTATACTTTCATCCATATCGTCACTATTTTTAGTAATATAGGCTAAGGGTGCTATCATTTCATTCAAAATTCTCACCTGCATATTATCAAAATTCGTTATATATATAAGTTTTGCAAAAGGATCGATATCACGGATTTTCTTTCCTAAGTCTATACCAGTCATAGCATTTTCACCTAGATCAATATCCAAGAAATAACTGTTAGCAATACCGTGTTTAGGAGCTTCTTCCAAAATATTTAACGGATCAGTAGATGATGTTATAATTTCTACAGATAAATCATTAATCATAATATAATTTTTTATGACTTGTTCTATTTTCTTTAAAACCTCATTATTATCTTCACAAATAAAAATTTTCATCTATAACTCCCCCTCAATTGTAAGTATTTGTTTAAATAGATTATCTTCGATTCTAGTATTTAAAATCATATTATGCTTACTAATTATGTCGTTTGCAGAGCTTAATCCTATTCCTCTATTTTCACCTTTTGTAGAATACCCACTTTCATTAATCTTGTCTATATCTAAATTGGTATTTTTAAATGTATTTGTTATTTGAATAACAATCGTTTTGTTAGCTTTTAAAATTATTAATTCTATAAATCTATTATTGTCTAACTCTAAGCCAGCCTCTAAAGAATTATCCAAGAAAATTCCTAATATACGACTTAGCTGCATTTCATTAACATAAAAATTATCAATCTCATCTTCAACACTAATATTAACTTTAAAATCATTATTTTGAGCGCTAATGATTTTATTTGTTAATAAATTTTTAATAGATGGAACTTTAATATTGTTCAAATGAGAAAGAACGATATTATCAAGCTCAATTTTTGTGTTGAGGTTCTTTATATTGTTGTAGAAATAGTCTCTTAACTTTATATTATTTACTTCATTACTAGTTATATACCCCTCAAGTCCTAAAATAATATTATTAAAATCATGTTTGAATTTTCTAATCTCATTATTATTTTTCTCTAATGATTCGATATATTTTTTCTGTTGTTCTAACTTTTGCTTTTCAGCCTCAACCTCTATCTTAATATGAAGATTCTTAAGAAGAGAAGAGGAGATGAGAATGAATAATATAAAGAAGAAAGTGATAATACTTATGGACATATAGTAAAGAGGTATGTTATTACTTTCCATAACAGAGTTTATGCTTAGAAAATTATAAAAAACAAGAATAAACACAGAAATAAAAAGTAATAAATTATAAATGACACTACTTTGTTGTTTTGTAAAATTATTTAAATTAATTGTGAATAGTTTTACAAAAATAAAAGTTAGTATGGAAAAAACTACTTTATCCATTATATTAATCCAAAGAGTAATCTTTAGAATAGTATATACTAATGTTACTAGTAATTCAGATGTTTTAAATAATGCTGTTGTGTATAATATAGTAAATATTAAATTGAAGAGATTAAATTTAACATTTTTTCTTTTTAATATTGCAAATATAGGGAAAATTATTAAAAGTATTATAAAAAAATTAAAGATATAATAAGAAAAATAATAAGTCAACACAAAAATTCCTGAAAATATTATTAAATCATGCCTGTTAAGCTTTACTTGATAAATTTGTTTTATAATATTACATATAGAAATAAATAATAAAATCATTATTGGAATATGATGGTATATAATTTCAAAATAATCTTTCATAATACGCTCCCAAAATAAGTGTTAATTAGATTTTAACATTTAATAATAGGAATATCAATAGTAATGATATTATGAATATAATTTTTCTATTCAGGAATAAATATAACCTTCTAGGAAAAAATAGAGTATATTTATAATATCGATGTATAATAAAATCATAAGAGGTACCACTTAAAATAATAAATTAGGAGATGAAAAAATGATGAATAATATTTTAGAACAAAAGTTCACAGAATTAAACAAAAAAGAACAAGAGAAATTAAATGGTGGCGATGGATGGTGGGATGCTACCATGATAGGAATGTGTGCAGTAGGAGGTGGAGCTATTGGAGGAATTGTCAGTGGATTATTTACAGGTGGAGCTGCTACAGGTGCTGGATTTGCAATAGGTTCACATTATGCTGCAATAGGATGTACCGCAATAAGATATCTTTAGTTAATATATAGGAGATGATTGATATGAAAGAATTAACAAATGGTGAATTGACAGTTATAAATGGAGGAGGTGAACGAGGATTAGCTAAAGTTGCTAATGGACTATGGAATGGAGCGGAGTGTGGTCTTACAGTAGCGGAATATAGTGGATTTAATCCGTGGTTTACAAGCGCTGCAATAGGAGTGTGTTTTCTATATGGAGTTTATACGGGATAAACTTAAAAAAGTATTATTTATAATAATTGGAATTTGCAATTTTATAGTTATACCCGTAGTGTTATTAATTTTTTCTGGGAAGAGAGATTGGTATGGAATACTATACGTAGGCTTAATGAGTATATTTTTTTCTTTACTTATAATAGTGAGTTATAGACGATTTACTGTACCTAAAATTATAGAAAATCATTTAATTCCAAGAGATAAGAAAAGTTATTATATTATTACGATAATTTTTATCGTAATAGCTTTAATAATTTATATTATATTACTTTATCTAAATTCAGATTTTGAAGAAATAATGATGATTATTGGTTCTATATGGCTTATCTGGATAATAATAATAATTTATTTAAAAGAAACTATATACTTTAAGTTATGGTGATAAAGAGGGGATGGAAATCCCCTCTTTCTATAAAAAATGAGGTGATAAAAAATGAATAAAATACTAATGTCAATTATGGTTGTATCAGCTATATTTTCTAATACTTCAACTATTCATGCAAATGATATAGCGATTAACAATAACATAGAAGAAAAGGAAGTTACAGAAGATGAATATATTCAAAATGTGGATAAATTTAATAAGTTAAATATGAAAGAGATTTACTCTAAATTTGAAAATAAAGAGACA
>CAUSUW010000003.1:0-64256 GCA_963535095.1 uncultured Gemella sp.
CTCATTAAAACAGGCTGCTGACTCATGCAGTTTCTGCATTTGTCAACAGCCTGAAAACTTGATTCTAGCAAGACTAGAATCAAGTTTAAGATTTTTTCCTAATTGGATGTCTAATAACTGTTTTAAGCTTCTCAGGGGCAGTTTTTCTCACATCAGAAATATAAATTTCATGGTGAAATCTCATCTCATTAATGTCTAATTCATAGCCTTCAGAAATAATATATTCATGCATCTTAGCGACAGTTTCTGGCTCTTTATCATAGGGACCAATATGCATACATTGGACACAAGTTCCTTCATAATAGTTAAAGAATTCAACCTTTGAGAAATCTTCTTTTTTCTTTTCCGTTACTTGCTTGATAGCCCACTCAAATACTTCTTTTGTAACAAAATCTGGCATACGTATTAACGAAATGAACCTAAAATTTTGTTTATTACTATAATCAACACCTTCTATTCCTTCTTGCCACCAAAACCCTTCTAACGGCGGAACAACAAAATCAAAGTAATTAGGAATTTTATATTCTCCTTTTTTACTCATCTTTATAACATACGCTACAGGATATAATAAACTAATCGATTGTTTATACTCACTATTTTCATCATTAGGATCTCCACTTCCTCTAACAGCTATATAATTAGCTTTCTCGACATTAACAATACTCGGTTTAGTCTTAGGGACATATAAATGCTTAAGAGTTTTTTTAAAATCAACTGCCATACTACTTCTCCAAAATAAAAATTATTCTATCTGACTCAGTATATCTTTTATTGTTTTTATCAAAATCACAGAAATAATCTTTAACTTTAAATCCAATATTTTGAATTTCATTAAGAACACTTTCAATTTCATAAGTTCTTTGCGAATGAAACTGTTCTAGTTTTTTATATAAACCATTGTTTTCTTTAATAAAGAACGACAGCTCACTTTCCACTTCCAATTCATTCTCTGTTTCATATGTAAACCACAGATAACTAATCTCCTCATCTTCATAACCGAAAACTTGTTTTTCTAACATATCCGTAACTTTTTTTGGAGTGTGAATATCAAATACAAATTTCCCACCTTCTCTTAAAGATGAGTACACTTCTTTTAATCCTAGTTTAAACTCTTCAAAATCTGACAGATAATTAAATACATCAAATGCGCTTAATACAAAATCAAATTCCATATTTAATGATGAGATTTCTAATAAATCCATCGCAAAATAATTACAACCAGGAACTTTTTCACTAGCTATCGCTAACATTTGTTCACTATTATCTACTGCGAATACTTCTCCATATTTTTTTAGAGTTGGTAGCATTGCACCACTACCACAACCTAAATCAAGAACTAGAAGATTTTCTCTATCTTCTAATTCTTGACTAATAATATTTTTATAAGCATCGTAGTCGACATCCATTAGTTTATCATAAACAATACTTAAATTTTCGTACATATTATACACCTTTTATAGGATATTTCTCAAATAGTGCATCTAATTCATAGTATTCTCTATCATCACGAGTCATAATGTTTACTACAACATCACCTAAATCCATAAGAATCCATTTAGCTTCTCTTAAACCTTCTGTGCTATGAATTTCTCCACCGTTTTCTAATACTTGTTCTCTTACTTCTTGAGCAATCGCTTCTACTTGTCTGTTTGTAGGTGCGTGACATATTACAGAATAATCATATAATACTCCCGCTTGAGTTAAATCATACGCAACGATATCATAACCGTGTTTATCATCACATGCATCTACAACAACTTTTAATAAGTTTTCTACTTCCATTTTCATCCTCTTTCTTTATTTTATTTTTTTATAATATGGAACATTACCACATAAAGTACATCATCTTCTGGGTATCTTTTTGCTAGTTTTTCGATTAATTCATCTAGAGTTACACCATAATACTTAGCATAACGTTCTGTTAAAGTATCTCTTGTTACAGGTTTCACTAAATCAACTTCTAATGTAGCGAACACTGTATCTGGATCTTCATAAGTCGTAGCTTCTAATAAATCACCTTTTTTGAAGTGAGCCTCACTCTTATTTCTAATCGTGATTGTTTTTTCATCAGTTAAAATTTTATCTTTATTTTTTTCTTTAAATCCGACACGATAGTTTTTAATATTATAGTAGTTATAACAGTCTAATAATGATGGATAAATTCTTTCATCATTATCGATTAAATAAACTAACGTATACTTAGCAGCAAGTCTTACCGCTTCATCTAAGTCATATTGAGAAACTTCTGTAACCTCAGCTAAATGCGGGTGTTTCCTTTGTGGATCAGTGTAATCAGCTATGAACATTATTTTTTCTAATAATGTCATATGCTTTCTTCCGAATGTGTGGTTAGCAACAGCAAGTTTAACTTCTTCATCTGCTACACCAAATTCTTCCTCAATAAACGCACTTGCTACAGGTCCGTGAAGAACCTCTACTGGATAGTCTAATAAATTAACATCTAAATTATGTAAGATTACGTATTTTTTCATCAATACTTCATCCATTGGTTTACAAACATCATGTACTAAAGCTGCTAATGCTGCTCTTTCTTCATTTGCTCCATGAACTTTTGCTAAATGTTTCGCTACTTCCACAACTCTTAATGTGTGTTCGTATCTTTTTTCTGGTAATATTTCTTTCACTCTATTTTGAATTTCTTGATATTCCATATAAACTCAACTCCTCTATATATGACTTACATTCATCAGTAATCATATAATTAATACTTTTCTTGTTTTTTAAATTTTTCCTAATTAAACTAGAACTTATCTCAATTATCGGTGATTTCATTATCTCGTAATTAATAGATTTATAAAAAACATCCCCTTCTACTACTTTATATAAATCCTCTTCATCACGAGCAACAAAAATAAAAGTTACAAGTTTTGCTAGCTCTCCTATATTATACCATTTTTTTAAGTCTTTGGCTCTATCTGTTCCAATAATAAAATAGATTTTTTTATTTTTATACAATTCACTAAAATACTTAACGGTATTATAACTATAACTTACACCCTCATTTGATATTTCATAGTCACTAACTTCAAACTTTAAGTTACCTTTAGTACTTAGTTTCGTCATCTCAAATCTATTTTTATCACTAGCTTCAAGTTCTCTACCTTTTAATGGTGTAATATACGAAGGAATAAATATTACTTTCTCTAAATCATAAGTATCTAGTGCTGTTTCGGCAGTAATTAGATGACCTATATGAATCGGATCAAAACTACCGCCATAAAGCGCAATTGACATCTTATTTCACCAACTCTATTTTTCTATACTTTTCCTTAGAGCTTTGTTTGTATAATACAATAGTGTGTCCAATTACTTGAACTAATTCAGATGAAGTACGCTCAGATAAAATTTGTGCAACCTCATCTTTATCTTCTTCACAGTTTTGTAAAATACTTACTTTTAATAATTCACGTTTTTCTAACGCATCTCTAATTCCTTGAATCATATCACTATTTACACCTGATTTCCCTACTTGGAAAATTGGTGATAAATGATGAGCTAATGCTCTTAATTGTCTTTTTTGTTTTCCTTTTAACATCTTATCCTCTTTTCTTTTACTATATTATCGATTCACGTACAAATACTTCGATTTCTTCTGGCACATGAATATCAATTTTACATCCACTATCACTATTAACAGTAATCCATCCTAATCCAGAAATCACAATATCCATCTTCCTACTATCAATAGTGAAACTTTTCTTAACTTGATTATTGAAAATAGAAATATTATCTTCAAACGGCGGTTTTAATAATGTTCCTAAGTGCTTTTCAAATAATTGATCTGCATTACTTAATTTTGTACGATGGATTTCTACTAAATTAGATGCATATAATGTGAAACTTTGACGCTCACCTTCTACAAAATCCATTCGAGCCATACCACCGAAGAATAAACTTTGTTCAGCATTTAACTGGAATACGCGTGCCTTAATCTCTTTTTTAGGCATTACTAATTTTAAACTTTGCGCATCAAGATAATGAGCTATATCATAATTCAAAATAATACCTGGTGTATCATAAATACTAGTAGCACGATCTAATGGTATCTCTATCATCCCTAGCGTTGTCCCTGGGAAGTGAGATGTTGTAATAACATTTTTATCCCCAGTTGTAAGTTCGATAAGTTTGTTAATAAATGTAGATTTTCCAACATTTGTTGCTCCTACTATATAAACATCCTTACCATTACGAAGTTCATCTATACGACTTGCTGCTTCTTCAACACCTTGATTTTTTATCGCACTAATTAAAAGAATATCTTTTACTTTAATGTCCTTAGCTTTCAGCATCTTAAATAGCCATTGTTTTACTTTATTTTGTTTAACTGATTTAGGTAATAAATCTAACTTGTTAGCTACGAGTACTATATCTTTATTATTTCCTACAATATCAACTACATCTTCAATCCAACTTCCAGAAAAGTCGAAGATATCTACTACTTTTACAATTAATGCATCTTTTTTTGATAGTGTTTTGATAAGTTGATAGAAATCTTCAGCTCCAAGTTGCACATCAGATACTTCATTATAGTTTTTTAATCTAAAACATCTTTTACAAACAAGATTGCCATCGATACTTTTCTCTACTACACTCTTTGGTAAATAACCTTGTTTATTCTGATCTTCACTTTGAATCTCTACACCACAACCTATACAATAAACTTTATTACTCAATATGGCCTCCATTTTCTTTCTTATGTTTTAATCTATACCCTACTTTTTTCATTTTAGGGAATTTTTTTCTTCTTGTTAAATTTTGGATTATTAACCCTTCAAAAAATCTATTAATTCTAGTTTTGAATGCATCAGTTTTAGATATAGGTTTTACTAGTACACTCATAACTCCGAAACTTTTTGCGCCTAGTACATCAGTTAAAACTTGATCTCCTAGGATAATTGCTTCTTCAGGTTTTCTATTTAATTTTTGCAAAGCTCTTTTAAATCCAATTGTCAAAGGTTTTTTTGCTCCAGCTACATATTGTAGATTTAATTTTTTGCAGAACTCCTCAACACGTTCTTCTGTATTATTAGACACAACAATAATATCGAAACCAGCTTTTTTCATCTTCTTTAGCCATTTGTTCAATTCTTTTGTATCTTTTTTACTATCCCATGATATTAAAGTATTATCTAAATCAGAAATAATAACTTTCTTGTTGTGCATATTCATATACTCAACATCAATAAACTCATACTTTTCTATAAAATCATCTGGTGAAAAATATCTTTTTAGTACCATTTTCCTTTATCAATAGCCTATTATAAAATAGTAGCTATTTTCTCCCCCATCTTGATTTCTTTATTCTCTAAGTTTTCCTCTAAGATTACATTATCTTTTTCAAACAGTAATACTACTGTTGAACCAAACTCAAAGTACCCTAACTCTTCTCCTTTTTTCACATAAATACTCTCATATGTAGGTATGATAGAATTCACATTTTGAGCACCGACAGGGATTAATGTATAATTTATTTTTCCATTAAGTCTATACACTTGTCTGTAGTTATAACTTAGTATATTATCTCCTAACTCTAGACCAAGATTATTAACTGGATATGAATATTTACCTAAACTATATGCATCCTTTACCTGACTATTCATAGGGAAGTGAATACGGTGATAATTCTTTGGACTTAGATATATTATAATATATGTACCATCTTTATATTTATCTGCTAGCTCACTATCACCGACTAATGTTTGAACATTATACACTTGATTTTTCACAATAAATGTACTATCTTCACTTATAGTTCCCACTTCTGAAATAACTCCATCAGTAGGACTCACTAAAGAATCCTCTTCTTGATCAATTGGTCGAGCATCAGGTCGTAGCTTTCTGATAAAAAATTCATTTAAATTTTTAAAATCATCAATTTCATCTAAAATTTCATCAGTATTAATATCATAAACCTTAGCGAAAGGTTGTATCATTAATCTACTTAAATTAGACTTAGTTAATTTTTTTAGAGCCTGTGAGCTCATATTACCATTTGTTAATTCAACACAAAGTTGAAACATTTTCTTTTTTAACATACCAGTCTCCTTATTGAATATCATGTTATATTTTACTATAAAAGTCGATTAAATACAAATATTGCAAAGGAATCAACTCAAAATTTGAAACAAATTTCACTTTACATAATCAAAGTTTTATTTTTCAATAATTATTTTATTATTTTAGTCCCTCCCTAAGATAATTCATCGTACTTGAATTACATAGTAAGACGTTACTATTATTACTAATGCAGTATTTGTATATCCAAGTGTAACAGAAAATTTTTATCATATATTATTGATTTTAATAACATAAAATTGTATAATATAATTATAATAATAAAGCAAGGGAGTGAATGACATGACGTTAAATAATAAAGTAAAAGAAAATATTATTTTAACAACTGTCCAAAACGTTTGAACTAAGGGCTATTCTCTGACAAGTGTTCAGGATATCATTAAAAAAGCTAAGGCCCCTAAAGGAAGCGTATATTATTATTTTCCAAAAGGTAAAGATGAAATTTACCTAGAAGCTTTGGATAAAATTAACAGTAATGTTAAAAAAGAATTTAAAACAATTTCTCCGAAATTAGGGACTTTAGAGGAGTATTTAACAAATGTTTTTGATCTTTTTATTTCAAAAGGTAAAGCATGTAAACGAAGTGGTTTTTCATTAACACTACTTGCTATGGAAACTGCTGAACTTTCTCCAATTATCGCTGAAAAATGTAGTGATATATTAGAAAATTGGCGCTTACTTCTTGCTGATGGACTTTTCGATAGAAATTTACCAGAAGATGTTTGCAATCCCGTAAGTGAATGGTTATTCACTAGCATTCAAGGAGCATTAACTGCAAACAGAATACACAAGGATGAAGCATTCCTTTACAATATAAAATCTTCAATTAGATTTGTTTCTACTGCTTCTCCTGAGACACTTAGAGAAATATTCTCTAGATCGGATGAAGACGAAGTTGTCGCATAAATAATAACCTCTCTACTGATATTATTAATTTCGGTAGAGAGGTGTTTCAATTTTAAATTGTATTTATCATTTGCATAGTAAGCGAATTAATCTTTTGACTAAAGAATTTTTTTATAGCAGGATCTATCTCTAATCTATCCAAAGCTAATTCGAAATCTTCTAACCAATACTTTGCTTCTTTTATTGAAATAGGTAATTTCATATGCTTTTTTCTTAAATCTGGTGTAGCAAAAATCGAATGACCTGGTTCACCTAAAAATAATCTAAAAAATTTCTTTTGTTCAATTTTAATTTTTTCAAATCCTTCATTAAATAATAGATTAATTCGATCATCATTAGGAATAATATCATCGTACATATACATTACTAATTGATCAATCTTTTCTTCACCTATTTGCTCATACAGGTTCATAGCTACCTCCATAATTTGTTCATATTTTCTTCACTTTTTGTCCTTATTTATATTAAACTACATAAAAGATTTTTTTGCAATTAAAATGCTAGAAAAAAGAATGATTTCATAGAATAATAAATTATGATTCTAATTATTTCCATAACGTCTAGTAAAATATCACTCTCTGCTCCAATATTTATAAAACGCAGAATAAGTTTATAACCTATCCTACGTTTTTTGTTATTATTTTAGTAATTTTTTAAATGCTTCTACTTTGTCAGTTCTTTCCCAAGTGAATTCTACATCCTCACGTCCAAAGTGACCATAAGCCGCTGTTTTCTTGAAGATTGGTTTTCTTAAATCTAAAGTTTCGATGATTCCATTTGGTGTTAAACGGAATTCTTCTTTAATAGTTTTAACAATATCTCCTTCATCAACTTTTGATGTTCCGAATGTTTCTACAAAAATCGATACTGGGTGTGCTACTCCAATTGCATAAGCTAATTGAACTTCTGCTTTGTCACAGATTCCACTAGCAACGATGTTTTTAGCGATATATCTAGCCATATAAGCTCCTGATCTATCTACTTTAGTAGCATCTTTACCACTGAATGCTCCACCACCATGACGTGAGAATCCACCGTATGTATCAACGATAATTTTACGCCCTGTAAGTCCAGCATCTCCAACTGGTCCACCGATTACGAATCTTCCTGTTGGATTGATAAAGTACTTAGTATTTTCATCTAATAAATCTTTATCTAAACATGGCTCAATCACATACTTTTTAATATCTGCATGGATTTGCTCTTGACTTACATCTGCATCGTGTTGTGTAGAAACTACGATTGTATCAATTCTATTGACTTTGTGGTTCACATCGTATTCGATTGTCACTTGCACTTTTCCATCTGGACCTAAGTATGTTAGAGTTCCATTTTTTCTAACTTCAGCTAATTGTTTTGAAAGCTTTTGACTTAGGTAAATCGGTAGTGGCATAAATGTTGGTGTTTCGTTAGTTGCAAATCCAAACATAAGACCTTGGTCTCCAGCACCTACTTCATTCTCTTCTTTTTGTTGTTTTGTTTCTAATGAATTATCAACTCCAAGAGCGATATCTGGAGATTGTTTATCTAATCCAACAAGTACTGAAATATGATCACCTGAATATCCTTTATTAGGATCATTATATCCAATTTCATTAATTGTATCACGCACGATTTGTTGGAAGTCTACATTTGCTGTTGTTGAAACCTCTCCTACAAGTACCGCTAATCCTGTGTTTACACAAGTTTCACAAGCTACACGTCCATATGGATCTTGTTCTAAAATCGCATCTAAAATCGCATCTGACACTTGATCAGCGATTTTATCTGGGTGCCCTTCTGTTACTGATTCTGATGTAAATAAATATGTTTTGCTCATTTTTTTCTCCTAAAAATATTTTTGTCTGATATTAATACAAATCTTCTCTAGACCCTTAATATCTTTTTAATTATAAAAATAAAAGACCTTATCTCATAGACAAGGTCTTTATTTATTACCTCATCGTTCAAAGTAAACTTTGCTAAGGAAAGCACCTTAATCAATTGATTAGGTTGCTGGAGTTCATCGGGCCTTATCCCTCACTCACTCTTGATAAGTATTTATATTTCTTTTATCAGCATATTAGATTTTAATATACTTTTTCTAATTTGTCAAACGATAAAGTAAAAATGATATAGTAAAATTAATATTCAATATTATATTTACTTCTTTCTTGGAGAATTTTTTCTTTTAACTTCTCCGCTTCTTCAATTGGGATTAATAAAAATCAACTTATCGATCTAAATTTTTTCCTTTTCACACTTAGCACACAGAAGAGATATTAATATTATTGTTCCATTCCCCTTCTTCTATGATATAATTAACTTGTCGTTGATAACAAATCAAATCCTGCGATAGTAGGAGGTGATAAAATACTTTTATGGAAATACTTACTCAAACAGTGCTTAACATTGTTGGGTCTGATCCAAAAGTACTAGATTTATAAAATAGTTTACATGAAAACTCATAGACGCAGTGGTTTATTGATATCTAAATTCGCTTTATAAAAGCTTTTTAGATATCTAATAAACTGTGCGGGGGTGACTCGACAAAATCGATTTCTCCGAAATCACGATTTTTGAGTCACTCCCAAATGGCTTGATGAAAAGCACTCTAATACACAACGATAAGCCTTATTATGTTCATCATAATAAAAACACTAGCATTGTAACGGGTGCTAGTGTTTTACTTTTATGTTTTTACTTACTCTTTATATCTATATTCTAAACTAATATCAGCTAATTGTCAAATGAAAATCCTGAATGATATAACAGAATTAATATTCAATATTATATTTACTTCTTTCTTGGAGAATTTTTTCTTTTAACTTCTCCGCTTCTTCAATGGGCAGATAATCAATCCATAATTTGCTATATATTCCCGTTACTTGTATATTAGCCAATTTAAACTTATTTAAAATTGGTCCTGTATGTATCGTAACATCTTGGATAGTATTATAAGGCAAAGTTTTTTTACTCTTAAAAAATACTCCCTCAACTTCCGATACTCCCATATCATCTATCTCATAAGAATAATTTCTAATTACTAAAGGTGGAATAACTAAAGCCACTATAGCATATATTATTAATATCACTAATATACCTAGACCAAGAAACTTATAATTTATTTCCGTTTTAAAATAGTCATATACACTTTTACCAATAACTGGTGATAAGAGAACTAGAGCATATATCCCAAAGTGTATTCTTATATATTGTACAGACCTCTGTGGTAAATTACACAATTTTTTTTCAAATATTCTACTCATAACCCACCTCCGAAACTATAAAATCTCTTTCTAATTTTTCTTTGTATCCTCTATCATAATATTTCAACTTAATATCTGAGTTTACCCCAATAGAATTTATTGATATATGAGCAAGATTTCTTTTACTCATAAAATAGTTCGTCCTACTATTAATTGTTCCTACTTTTTTCACCTTAATGAATTCTGTTATTATTGTCAATTGTCTCATAAACGTATTCTTAAAGTAATGTCTATCATAAGAAAGTTCATTGTATTTTAACATATAGTTTTTCACTAAAACACTGTATAAAACCAAGACAAGATAAAGAGCAAGCGAACTCAAAACTTTATACTCTAACTTAAAATCAACATCAGCAAAGTACAATATCGCAAATGCTATTATCGGTAGAGGGCTGCAATTAAACAAACTCCAGCGATACAAGGCTACCCTAGCTTTTCGTTGTATTTTTTCACCTTCTAAACTATCATAATATTCTATATCAATACCTAGATTATTTTTCACAAAATTTTGTGCAAAATCTCTTTTTACTAGTGGTAAGACATCTATCGTAGATTTTTGCTCACTTAAATCCTCTGATACATTATTAGTCAAAGTTTCAACAGATAATTTCGCAAGTCCGAAAAAACGATAACGTAACGGATATATCAATTTCACACTTTGAATTCTGTCAATATCAATAACTAGTGATTTTTTATTTAACAGTCCATATTTACACAGTAAATTATTATCTTTTGTCGTAAGGATAAAGTTATAATATTTTACTATCGTATGCATAATTGATGCAATTACTACTAAAATCATAAAAATCCCAATTATTATAAATATGGCTGTTATATTACCTACAACTGACTTAGCATTTTTTTGAAGAAGTTCGTCAAAATAAGCTTCGTTGTCGAATATATATTTGAATACATCTCGAATCTTACCATTTAATGCTAATATTAACCCTAAAGCTGCAAAGAACCTAACTCTAAGCAATCCATAAAATGCAAGATCTTTAACAGATAACCTTAGCATTTCTTTTTGAGACTCCTGTACTTTTTCTTCTTGATCTGAAGCTATATTTTCAGATTCACTTTGTTTTAATTCTCTTAGTATATCAATTAAGTTTAATGCGACCTCCTTCTTCAGAGGTTTTATCCTAATTTTACCTCCAACAAGATTTATATCTACAGAAAGTAGATTAAATGCTTGGTACAATACGTTAGAGCTCATATCAATCGATTGGATGTTTTCAAGATTTATATTTTTTATTTCTTTATTTATTATTCCTTTTGTGTAAATTAGAGCTCCATCTCGCACTTCATAACTTTTTAAGAAATAATCAAATATACCTATTACTATTAATAGAAGAAGTCCCGCCAAAACTAGTAAATAATATTTCCAATTCTGCTCTTTTAGTGCCAGAATCATAAAAATACCAAATAATCTAAATCCAGTAATTACAGAATCAACAATAACCATAGGATGTACTCGACTTTTTTTAATATTCTTCATCTTTATACCTCCTATAATTAAGATTGTTTTCTAGTATAGTTAATAGTAAGTTTTCTAACTGTTCTACGTCTTTTCTAGAAACATAAAATCCTAATTTTTCCGAACCAGTGTTTATACTAACCTTATAAATATTGAACTTTTTCGATATTACATTTTGTTTAATAGTATAATCTAGTATATTTCTAAGCGGAGCAACCTTCTCTAACTTAAAGAATGTGTATATTGATGTTGAAGCTAGTTTAAAGTGTTCATCTGTAATTTCAAAAAACGTATTGTACTCATATTTGTCTCTTAGCATTACAACTATAACATGATTTAAAAATACTAAGCCTAATACTACCCATAGAATGATATAGTTATCTATACCGAATACTTCTTCAAAACCAGTAAATTTAAAAATTACAGAAGCAACCACGACACATGTTAAACTTATCGTCCAAATATTAAAGAATAAATAATCAACATATAATCTTCCTATATATTTTCTCATAAAATCCCTCCCTAATTTTAAAATTAATAATATAACCTTTAAAATTAGAAACCGATAAGATTTAGATCTCGTTCACGTTCAATCGTAGTCTCGTCTCCATGGCCTGGATAAACTATTTTAGCTCCATCAAGCTTAAATAATACATTTCCTAATGAATTTTTTAGTGCATCATAATCTGATCCATATAAATCATAACGACCAAAACCACTTCTAAATAGTGCGTCTCCTACAACAATAAATTTTCCAAAGTCGAATGATACCCCACCTGGTGAATGCCCTGGTGTTGGTAATACAGTGAAACTTAAACCAGCAATTTCGTATTTTTTATTTTCTTCAAATTCAAATTCTGCAGGATCAGTCATAGGCGGTCTTCTTAAACGGAACAATGTTGAACCGTTAAAATCCGGGTTTTGTAACCAATCACGTTCATGCCCTGAAATATATACAGGCACTCCGTAGTGTTTTCTGCACTCATCTAATGACATAATATGATCGAAGTGAGCATGAGTTAATAAAATTGCTTCAATTTTTACATTTAATTCTTCTACAGTTTTTTGTATTCTATCGAAACCTTCACCTGGATCTACAATAACCCCGCGTCCATCTTTATAAACTATATAGCAATTTTCATCTACCATATCCATTACTATTCTTCTAATTTCTGCTTTTGCCATTTTATCAAAACCTTTCCATAATTATTGTTACCTCTATTTTATCTTATATTGTTGTTCTTAACAAGTCTTGATTAGTAGTTTTTTTTCTTTACTTATTTTATTCACACTTCACTTGACCCCAATTTAAAATTTTTTTATACTGGTATAGTATGGTTTTCATAACAACTTAGTTTTTTGGGAGTGACTTCAGATATCATGATTTTGGAAAAATCGATTTTTTAGAGTCCCTCGCACAGTTTATTAGATATCTAAAAAGCTTTTATAAAGCGATTTTAGATATCAATAAACGACTGCGACTATAAATTCTCATATAAATTTTGGGACTTCTGAGTCACCCCATTAATTATCTAAGAAAAAAGGAGAAACAACATGAAATTAAATTCATTCGCTAAGTTTTCACTACTTAGTATTTCTATATTATTAATGTCACACCTTGCTATCTCTCCTGTAATTCCAAACCTATATAATTTCTATCATACAAGTAATCCTAATATAGGTCTGGCTTCTGTCGAGAGTTTAGCTACAATCCCTGCTATGATGATAACAATCTTTGTTCTTCTTAGCAACGGAGTTATTAAGATTATTGGTAAAAAAAATACAGTTCTTCTTGGACTACTACTAATTTTTATCTTTGGTATTGTACCAGCTTTTACAACAAACTTTAAAGTTGTTTTAATTAGTAGACTTTTCCTTGGTGCTGGTATTGGTTTATTTAATTCTCTTTCTATAAGTATGATTAGTGACTTCTTTGATGAAGAACACCGTGGTACTATGATTGGATTGAGAACGGCATTTCTAAATATAGGTAAGGCTTTAACTACATTTATCTCTGGATATCTACTAATTTATGGTATTCAATATACATTTTTAGTTTATGCTCTAGCTCTTCCTATATTTATAATTTTCCTATTATTTGTACCAAATGCAGAAAATATAAATAATAAAAAAGTTAGTATTAAATTCCATAAAGAGACTATCGTTTTAACTCTTCTAACATTTTTAGTAGGAATCTCATATATGGGAGCAACTATCAAAATCCCTACTCTACTTGCAGAAAAATATCACTATCAACCAGATGTAGCTAGAAATCTATTAACGATTCTTGCTTTAAGTGGTATTCTTTCAGGAGTTATCTTCGGTGTTCTTGTTAAGAGATTTAAAAATCTAACTTTACCAATTATGTTAAGTTTCATGACAATTGGAAGTGTGTTATTTTCTTTAACAAATAATATTGTTATATTCTATATCGCAGCTATCTTTATAGGAATCAGTTTTGTTGGAACGATGTCATTTAACTTCTTCTATATTTCTAATAAGTTAGAAAATAAATTTATAAACTTTGCGACAAGTGTAATTTTAGTAGGTGGTAATATTGGTGTAATTCTAACTCCAGTAGTACTCACAAAAATACCTGAAGCTCTACACCTGGAAAAATATACTACACCATTTTTCATAACTACTACACTAATATTAATTTCTACACTAGTTAGTTACGCAGTTTTAAGAGACAAAAAATAATATAAACTAAAAAAGCACAACGTAGATTTTTTACGTTGTGCCTTTTATTATTAACTATTTAATAATTCTTTATTTTTTTCTAAGAATTCTTTTAATTCTTTATCTGGAACCTGTCTAGCTAATACTAATGTTCGTAATGCAACATCATCTAATCTACAAGTACAGAAAACAGTCATATTATCCTCACCAGAAATTTTACTATTTTCTAGCCAATTTCTAGCACTTTCTTTAAATAAATTAATGAATTCTCCTTTTTTCTCAGGAGTAGTTGGTATTTGATATAAATTCGTAAATTCATTTACAACTTTCACACCAGTCACCTCATAATAATATTTTCTCTCAGGTGTTTCCATTACTACAACTCTGTGGCTATCAAAATAATCTTTTTTAGCAAACCAGTTCATATTGTTGAATACTCTTGTATCTAATGTTATCTTCTTCTCTTCAATTCCTGCGCGAGCATGTCCGAATACCCATTTCACATCGCTTTGATCTAAACCTGGTTTATTTTCAAAATCCATAAAAACTGCACCAATAAATGGAGCTGGTTTGTTGTCAATTCCATACTCTAAATACTTAGTGTTATTTGTTGTTTGTAAAATTGGTTCTTTAAGCGAATCATTACCATCACCGGGAACATACATATAGCCAATAACCTCATTGTTTGTTGCTTTTAAGTCTTTAAACTTATTAGCCAAATAATCTTTCTCAGCTTGATCAACTACATATTCATCATTTTTCTTAGACTCCTGTGATGATTCTACCTTTTGTTCAACTCGAACCTGTGATTCATTAGAGTTTGTATTCATGTATGAATATAATCCAAATGCACCACCAACTACAAATAAAAGTATTAAGACATACTTTACAATTTTACTTAGCAAAGATTTATTATTATTCATAAAAAAAATTCCTTTCTAAAAATTTCTATTTACATATCTAAACTCCACATTAAATTATATCATGGTTTTTCAAAAATTTCTTCAATAGTAACCCTCTCTTACATAATAAAATTTATAACAAATACCTAAGTATTTCTTGAAATATACAAAAAGAAATCGAACTTTTTATTTAGTTCGATCTCTTAATATTATGAAAATTTGCAATTTTTAAACTTGTCTTATATTAACAAAATCAGTTGGCGGAACATTATCTTTTCCAAGATCAGGTTGTCCTGCTGTAATTAAGATATAATCTCCCTCTTTTGCTAAACCTGATTCCTTAGCAAATTTTGGTGCTAAGTTTAACATTTCTTCCATAGGAAGTGTTCTTTCTTCAATAAATGTAGTAACACCACGTGTTAAAGCTAATTTTCTAGCATTTTGTTTTGAAGGAACTACAGCCAAAATTTGGACTTTCGGCTTATACCTTGCGATAAACTTAGCTGTACTACCAGATTTTGTATAAGTTACAATATTATTTACATCTAAAGAATCAAGCAAATATTTAGTTGATAGCGAGATTGCATGCGCTATATCCATCTTATGGTTTTTGTACTCATATTCATCTCTATCAAATACTCTATCTTGAGTTTCTACATAACTAATAATTTTATCGACAGTTTGTAATGCCTCTTTTGGATAGCTTCCAGTTGCTGTTTCTTCTATCAACATTATTGCATCTACTCCATCAATAACTGCATTCGCTACATCCGAAACCTCTGCACGTGTAGGTCTAGGATTATAAATCATAGAGTGTAACATTTGAGTTGTTAATATTACTTCTACAGTTGCATCATTTGCTTTTCTAATAATTTCTTTTTGAATACTTGGTAAGTTTTGATACGGTAATTCCATTCCAAGTTCATCCCTATTTATCATAATAGAATCCGCAAATTGAATAATTTCATCGATATTTTCATATGCTTCTTTACAGTCAATTTTTACTATTAATCCAATATCTTTTTTCCCTTGAACTTGCAATATATCTTTTACTTTTCTGATTTCATCTAAGTTACTAACAAATGGACAGGCAACAAAATCAACATCATTTTGACAAGCAAAATGAACATTTTCTTCTTCTATTTTTATTAGTTTATATTTACTTTCCGCATAAATATGATCCAAGTCATAAATAATTGCAGTATTTTTATCTAATTCGTCTCTTAATTCTTTTATTTTATTAATTCTATCGATGCACTCTTCTGTACTTCCATAATATGTATCAACTAATACAGCATCGGCACCTCTAGCAACAATCTCCTCTAAGATCCCCTCTGTACTATTTCCCAAAGTTGCTATAATTTTTGCCTTTCTAGTCATATATAACTACCTCACCTTTTAAAACGTTTTCTTTTTTCTTAATTATAACACATTGAATTATTATTTTCTAGCTACTTTTTTAAGTTTATCATTCTCTAAGAATTATTTGTAGTTTAATTATTTATTAATCATGTGTACATCCTTGTTTATATAACACCTCAGAAATCTCTAACTTTCAACATTTATACGATCTTAAAAACTATTTAAATATATTTTATATTTTTTCTTACCCATAAAAAAAGAGATTATACTATTATTTGTATAACCTCTTTTCAAAATTATTTTTATTGATTAGAAATAATAATTCAATGCATTAAATAATTATCTCTTTTTTTGGAGCAGCAATACCAGACTCAAGATAATCTAAAAATTCTCCAAATAGATTTTCCATTTCTGCATATGAATTTAAAGTGTTTAATTCTTTTTTAACTTTTGCTCCGCCTTTAATACCCTTCATGTAGTATGCAGCATGTTTTCTCATTTCATGTACAGCTACTCTTTCAGGTTTAATTTCCATAAGTCTTCTTAAGTGAAGTAGACAAACATCAATTTTTTCTCTTGGACTTGGTTCTTCTGTTAATTCACCAGTTTCTAAGTACTTAACTGTACGATATAGCATCCAAGGATTTCCTAGAGCAGCACGTCCTATCATTACCGCGTCACAATTAGTATCATCTAACATTTTTTTCGCAAGTTCAGGTGAAGTTACATCCCCATTACCAATTACTGGAATCTTTAGTTCTTTTTTCACATCACGAATTACATCCCAGTTAGCTTTACCACTGTACATTTGAACTTTTGTTCTACCGTGGATAGCAATTGCACTTGCACCTGCACGCTCTGCATTTCTAGCGTTATCCATTATGTAAATATGCTCATCGTCCCATCCCATACGCATTTTTACAGTTACAGGCTTAGAAACAGAATCTACTAGTCTTGCGATTACTTCATATACCTTATCTGGATCAAGAAGTAATTTACTTCCAGCATCAACTTTAGTAATTTTCGGTACCGGACATCCCATATTTAAGTCAATAATATCAGCTTCTGTATTTTTATCAACATACTTCGCAGCTTCTACTAATGTTTCAATCTCCCCACCAAAGATTTGTAAACTTAGTGGACGTTCTCTCGGATCGATATATAGCATATTCATCGTTTTTTTATTGTTAAATAAAATAGCTTTATCACTTACCATCTCAGCACAAACTAATCCTGCCCCGAATTCTTTCGCTGTTAAACGGAATGCAGCATTACACACACCTGCCATAGGTGCTAAAACAACTCTATTTGGAATTTCTACTTCTCTAATTTTAAACATTCTTTATCCTTTCATTTTACAATTTTTCTTTATATACACTTATAGGTTCTGTTATTTTCTCTAATGATTCTTTTATATTTTTTCCAGCTATCTCTATACTATCGTACATTTCTACTAACGGAGCCAAAACAAAGTTTCTATCATGAATATATTTATGTGGAACAATTAATCTATCATCATTAAAAACTAAATCATCAAATGCAATTATATCAATATCAATTGTCCTATTACCCCAGTGTTCCTTACGAACTCGACCTAATTCAAGTTCTATTTTTTGAATTGTATATAGCAGTTCATATGCTCCTAGCGAAGTTTCTACTTCTATGCACATATTTAAGAAGTTTTGATCAGCTACTCCACCCCATGCAGGTGTTTCATAAATACTGCTCTCTAAAATAATCTTAATATTATTATCTACTATTTTTCTTAAAGCATCTTTTAAATACTGTTCTCTTGGCTCTATATTAGTTCCTAACGCTAGTAAAATCATTATAAGTTATAAAACTCCTCACGTGATACATTTACTTCTACACCACATTTTTCGAAATGATATTTTATCGGTGCTCCTGGTTTATTAATTTTTAAATTTATATTTTCTATTTGAGAGAATTCAGTAAAAATATTTTTCAAAATTTCTCCAGCTAATCTTTCAAGCAAATTAAATGTATTAGTCGTAGCTGTCGTTACAACAACTTCTGCAATATCTGCATAACTTATACTATCTGTCATTTCATCACTGATCATAGCTTTCTTATAATTAAGCTCACATTCTATGTCAAAAATAAACTTCTGACCTAATTTATTCTCTTCTTCGAATAATCCATGATTAGCAAATACTTCAAGATTATCAATAAATAATACTGTTTTCATGATTAATACCTCTCAATCATTATTTTGCTTAACTATAAAATTTTATCACATTTCGACTTTTTTCTCTAATGATTATACTTACTTTAACTTATTTTTCATAAAAAAATAAAATGACCCAAGAATAATGATTTAATTAAATCAATTTTCTTGAGTCATCTTCTAAAAATTATTCAATAATAATTAGTTACGTTTTTTTCTTCCTAAGAAGAATGCCATCATCGCACTGATTCCAGCAAAGACTAATGAACTAGAAGTATCTAATCCTGTTTTTGGTAATACATTTTTCGCTGAAGTAACTTCTTTTGTTTTTGATTTAGGTGCATTGTTATTAGCATCTGTTGCAACTTCTCCTAAGTTTTGAGATGTTGAGGTATCTTTCTTATCCTCTTTGTTTGGAGTAATACCTTGTTCTGGTTTCACCTCTGGTAATAACGGAGTTGTTGGATTTGTCTCTGACAATTCTGGAGTTGTTGGATTTAACCCAGGTATTTCTGTAGCTGCTGGTTTACTAAAGTCGATTTGAACAACTACTGGATCATGGTCAGAAGCGCGTCCATGTTCTTCCATAAATGAAGCATTAATATGTACAGGAGAGAACACTACTTTATCCTTGATATTTTTAGAAATTAAAATATTATCTAAACTTTGGTTACTTCCACGGTAGAAGTATGAATATCTGTCCCCTTGTTCATGTTCAGCCATTAAGTTAACAAGTTCATTTCCTACGATTGTTTTCACACTATCTGAAAATTCAAAGTCATTGAAGTCTCCTGTAAGAACAAATTTTAAGTTTGGATTTTGGCGTAATCCTTCTTTAATGAAGGCATTTAGAATTTTAGCCTCTTCAATACGTTTTGCTTTTGTATTTTCTACTGATGGTTGGTTAGAACCATAGATTGCATCATCACCTAATTTTGATTTTAAGTGGTTTGCAATTACTACTATTCTTTCACCTTTAAATTCAAATTCAGCAGCTAATGATTTTCTAACTTTCTCGAAATGAACACTTGTTGGATCAATTCTCGCTGGATTTTTCTCAAGGTGTCCATTTACAAAGCGTGCAGCTTCTTCGCTTCCACCTTTTTCTTTACCAATTAGAGTTACTCTCTTAGGGTTATATAAGTAAGCTACCCTAATGTTAGCACCTGGTTTACCGCCATCTTTTCCATCGACTGGGGCTATTTCTGTGTATTTATAATCTGGTCCACCAAGACTTTTAATTCTTTGAGCTAATTTTTCTCCACTCTTAACTCCATCAACAGTTCCGTCATTAACTCCACCATTGTTATCTTGAACTTCGATTAGAGTAATAATATCCGGACTGTGAACTTCCTTGATAAATGAATTAGCAATCTTATCAACTTTTTCCTCTGGTGTTTCATCATGACCTTTGTTGTTTGCTGAGAAATTTTCAATATTGTAAGAAGCAATTGTTAATTTATCTTCAGAAGGATAAATTTTAGACACTTCACGTTTTAATCCTCCATCTTGAATTGCTGGTACACTAGATGGATCAATTTTATATGTTTTATTTTTATAAGTAACTACCCCAGTAATATTTTCATTAAAGTAATCTTTTGCTTTTGCTACAAATTTATTTCCTACTGTAATAGGTAGTACTTCTGTATTTTGTACACCTGGGCGTAGATTAACTCCACCGATGTTATTAAGTTTTTGACCTTTGTAGTCACCTGGCAATACATAGATATCACCTTTATATTGTGGACCAGTAACTTTTGGTTTAGTTACTTCTACACGCATCCCCTCTAGACTTTCCCAGTAGTCTAGTGCTTCAGTTTCTGGATTATATTTTGTTGGTGTATTATCCACTATATCTTTCGGCATTTTTTCAGAAATGTTTAATGCTTTCGGTAAGTCTGCCTTTCCTAATTTTGTTATAGTAGCGTTAATGATTTGAGTAACTGTTAAGCTACCTGCTGGTTTTTTAAAAGTTTGCCCTGGTTTTACAGAGTATTCTTCCATATAACCTTCTTTAACAGTTCCCTGAACTTTTAATAAATCACCTGATTCTACTTTATCTTTTGAAGCAACATAGATTGCATCAGATGTTCTTGGATTATTATCAGAAACTTTATCTTGAACATAGAATCCTGTTTTATCAGTTTTAGTTACAACAACATTGTTTATAACTACTTCTTTACCAACTAAAGGACTCTCGTGACTTTCTCCTTGTACTTCACCTATGTTTTTAACTTCTTTAGGTGCTGTTACTTGCGCTGCTGATGCAGTTGCTCCAGCCGGTGTCACTTCATTTTTATCTATTGTAGTAGAAGGTGTCACTACTTCTGTTTTTACTTCTGCCGCAGAAACTTCATTTACTTCTGCAGATAAGTAAGTAGCACCTACTCCTCCTAATACTGCACTTGCTAATAATATTGATAATTTGTATTTTTTCACAATATGAACTCCTTGTATATAAGTTTATACTAATTATTTTACTATTAATTTAATTAATAAGCAATATTAATTGTTTGCCTTTACAAAAAAAAGGGTTGACCCAAAAGTCCTAAATTTCAAAGAAATGTGTATGATAACTCATAGACGCAGTGGTTTATTGATATCTAAATTCGCTTAATAAAAGCTTTTTAGATATCTAATAAACTGTGCGGAGGTGACTCTAAAAAAATCGCGATTTCCGAGAAATCGCGATTTTTGAGTCACTCCCTGAAGATTCTTAAAATCAATAATTAAACTATTTAATTCTTCTCTTTTTCAGTTTGACAAACATAAATGATAAAATTATTACTCCTACCAATGCCATATATGCTAACCATGTATTTTCTATTCCTACTTTATCAGTTAACACTCCATTCACAGACAATAATATTGCTACAATAATAGATTCAAAAGTATAGAATATAGAAACTGTAGTCGTTCTATTTTCATCACTTTTTACCAAATATTTATGCATAAATACACTAACCTGTATACTCATTAAAGTGAAAAATACAATAAACAGCATAAATAGAATAAACTTAGCATATACATTTTGAATAAAAATAAACATTAATAGCATTCCAAGATTTACAATTACAAAAAAATATAAAATGTGTAACTTTGATAATCTATTTGATAATTTTTCGTATATTACACTTCCTAACATTCCACTAACTGAGATTCCTACCCAAACATAACCAATAATATCAGTATCTAATTTTTCAAATACAGCTTGCCACTGGTTTGATGGTCCAAGGTCTAGGATAGAAGGAACAACAAAAAGTATCATAAGAAATATACTACTTTTTACATATAGTGTTTCTTTTAACGAATTTTTCACCGTAACTAATGAACCTTTTAAATTCTCAATAGATATTTTTTGTGTCTGTTCTAATTTTTGCATAAATACGTATGTAAATAAAAATGAAATAATAAAAACTGTCATACTTAATATTATCGATAAACTTTTAAAATAAACATACACGTACTTTGCACTTATAAATCCTATTACCGCTGAGAAAAATAGTGCATATAGTGAATTTCTAGAAAAAACTTTATCTATATCTATTTCTTCATTATTTTTATTGTTTACATTGACCAGCCAACTTGTTAATGTTCCAGATTGAAATGATTCTGCGATTGCAGATAATATTGCAGATATGTATAACAATATCAAACTATTACTAAGTAACAAGATTAAACCAACAACTCTAAAAATCATACTTATCAGAATACTGTTTTTTGCTCCAATATTATCAGTAATTGCTCCACATGGGAGTTCAGTCATAAATGAAGCCAACCAAAAAATCGATAAATACAACCCAACTTCAGCAAAAGAAAAATCTTTTGACAACAGGTAAATATATAAAATCGGATTAAAGAATGATAGTGCTACTGTAAATAAAATATTATACAAATAATAAAATTTTGTATTATTCATTTTTTTTCTCTACTATCTTATACATTTTCCCATAATTATCTCTTTCTAAGAACTTATAATCAACAAGATATCTTCTAATTAGTGAATAATCTGGATAAATTTCCTTAATTGCTTCATTTAATTCTTTCTCAGTAAACTCTAATGATTTTTCCTTTAACATCTGTAAAACTAACTGAAGCACAGGTATCTTATTCTTTTCTTTTTTAGGAATTGTCATCAATTTTCCTTCTTTAAAATATTTCACTTTGATTTCTTCCATAATACCGCTTCCTTTCTGCTAATAAATTTTAATTTTTTATCCATTATTATATAAAAAAAAAGAAAAAAATACAAGTGTGAAAATAAATCTCTAACATAGTTTAACCTACGTTAGAGATTTATGCAATCTAAATTAGTATTTATTTTTATTGACCTAAGACAAATACGTCTTCTGACTCTTTTTCTTCTTTTTTCGTTCCTTTGCTTAGAAAAGAAACTTTATTAGCTATTATAGACATTTGGTAGTGTTTTACTCCATTTTTGTCAGTATAAACATTATTATTTAGGCTTCCTACTATATTAAGTAAACTTCCTTTTTCACAATATTTAGCCGTATTTTCTGCAGTTTTACCAAAAGTAGTAAACTCGAAAAATTCTGTATCATAATTTCCATCCTTATTTTTAAAATCAGATTGAACAGCTAATGTTGCTTTAATATAGTTTACTTTCTTATCACTTTCTTTTAGTTCAGGCTTTTTAACTAGTCTTCCTATTAATATTACTTGATTTAACATAATATATCCTCCCTTAAAATAATAATTTAGATTGCTATAAAAACATTTGGAAGACTTAGTTGATTATTTTTAATTACTTATTAAGTTTTCGATTATTTATTCATCCTATGTGTATTAATCATAAATAGAATAATCAATACCTATACACAGAGAATTTTAATACAATTTTTCTTACTTTTATTATAAATCTTTTCTTTACACAAAACAAATATTTTCCGTTAAAAATACCGATTATTTAAAAAAGGAGTAACTCAAAAATCATGATTTCAGAGAAATCAATTTTTCAAGTCACTCCGTACGAAGTTTATAAAATATCAAAAACTGTTTTAAAGCATACATTTAGCATTTCATCTGTTAATTTTTATATTAACTTCTTTAAAATTTTAAGTCTTTGGACTAAATTCTTCTAAAAATCATTATAAGTGTATGTTCCTTCACCTTTATTTTCAGTTGCAAAACGAACTATCTCTTTTCCTAATAAACTAGCCTCTATTGGACTATACTTTTTCAATTTTCCTTTTAACAACACTTTGAGAATCGGTGATATTTTAAAAAATACTTCCTCAAGAATTCTCTTATCTTCTCTTTTACTAATAAGTAGAGAAGGTCTAAATATTCTAAGAACACCTATATTCATCTCTTTTAATTTATCTTCTAACTCACCTTTAAATAAAGTATAGAAATTTTTTGATTTGCTATTAGCACCTATTCCTGAAACAACATTAAAACTTCTTACTTTCCCCTCACAAAGTTTAGCGAAATTCACAGTATAATCAACATCAATTTTCCTTTGATTTTCTTTTGAACCTGCTATTTTTGTTGTTGTTCCAAGACTCGCAAAAACATCTGCATTTTCCAATATACTCGTATCAAAATTAATATTTTCAAAATCTATTATTATTTTTGTTAATCTTTCTTCATCTGGTAATTTACTGATAGAACTTCTTCCTAAAATATAAATTCTATCATAATATTCACCACTTAATACTTCTTTTAAAATTTCTTTACCTACGGCACCAGTTGCACCAATAATTACCGCTGTATTTTTCATACTTATACCTCTCTAAAATAATAATGTAATTAAAGCTAGGATTGGTAATCCACCTTGCTTTAGAATGATTTTTTTATCACTAGTTAAACCACCGTAAATTGCAACAAGAATAATATAAATTAGCAACATTCCTACAATTTCTTTAGGATTTTTTGATAAGAATGTTCCGTACAGTAACCCCACTCCGATTAAACCATTATATACACCTTGATTTTTAAATAACGTGTTTAAATTAGGTCTCTGTAACTCTTCTTTTTCAATATTAAATACTCTACTTGTACTGTCAGAATCTGTAGCAAAAGTTTCTAAATACATAATATAGAAAAATAGTAATGCTACTAAAACTGTTAGAATTATTGTTATTATACTCATCTTTATACCTCTTTTTAAATTAAATTATTATTGAATTTATTAAGTAATTTTACTAACTGTGAAAAATCATCATTGGTAAATTCTGGACCAATAAATTGTCTAATGTCAGTTTCTTTAACGCACTGATCCACTTTATTTTTAGAATATTGTGTAAGTTCTACAAAAACTTCTCTATTATTTTGCTCATTACGACGCTTTGTTATATATTCTCCTTCTTCTAGTATTTTTATATGTCTTGTTATAGCTGCCGCATCTATTTCTAAGCTTTGTGCTATTTGCTTAGGAGTTGCAACCTCAACGTCATATAAATATTTTATAATTTGAAATCTTGTTAAACTTATTTCTAATCTTTTTTCAAAAATATTCGCGACTTTTATTTCTAAAATTTTTAAATCATGTAATAATTTTACATAGTCTTTAACATCCATATTTTTCTCCTCTATTAATTGATAAGTCAATTATTTAAAACAATTGTACTTTATAATAGTTGATTTGTCAATCATTATATTTTGTAGGATTTATTCTTACAAAAAGTGTAAGGTATTTTCTAAAAGAAAAAAACTTTTTCTATTAGCATTTACAAACGTTTTCTAGTTTTATATAATAATTTTATAAGTTAAATAGTTTAAATAAATATGCGATTTAAAAAATATTAAATTGCTATAAAAACCTATTAAATAAAAGGGTTTATAATAAAAAAAACTATATTAATTTAATATTATATATAATTGAAGTTAAGGAGGAATTCTAAATGTTTTCATTTTTAAAAGCTTCAGCACCTAAACCGAGAATCGACAGTGCTCGTACAGATGCTGAATATAAAAGACTTCGATGGCAAGTATTCTCAGGGGTATTCATTGGATACGCAGCGTACTATCTAATCAGAAAAAACTTCTCACTTGCTATCCCTTATTTAATCGAACAATACGGTTACTCTAAAGCTGACTTAGGGAAAGTTTCACTTGCTCTATCATTAGCTTATGGTTTCAGTAAATTCATCATGGGTAACGTATCAGACAGAAGTAATCCTAAGTACTTTATTACTATTGGTTTAGTTGCTTCTGCCGCAGTCAGCTTAATTTTTGGTCTTGTTCCTGCAGTGCTATCTTCATTAACATTAATGATTTTCTTATCAGCACTTAACGGATGGTTCCAAGGTATGGGTTACCCACCTGGTGCTAAAACAATGACTAACTGGTTCTCAGCTTCTGAGCGTGGTGCTTGGTGGAGTTGGTGGAACGTTTCTCACAACCTTGGAGGTGGATTAATCGGACCTCTTGCACTTGTAGGACTTTCTGTTTTTGGTGCTTGGCAATCATTATTCTACTTACCAGCGACTATTGCTATTATCTTAGCAATTATCATGTTCTACCTAATGAAAGATACTCCAGAATCTGAAGGTTTACCACCTGTAGATGAATGGAAAGGTGAAAAAATTGTAGAAAAAGTTGAATCTGCTCACACATTATCAGCAAAAGATATCTTCTTTAAATACATTATTAACAACAAATTCCTATGGGCTATCGCTGTTGCTAACGTATTCGTATACTTCGTTCGTTACGGAATTATCGACTGGGCTCCTACATACTTAAAAGAAGTAAAACACTTCTCTGTTGACAAACAAAGCTGGGCTTACTTCTTATATGAATATGCTGGTATCTTCGGTATGTTAGCTAGTGGTTACTTAAGTGATAAAGTGTTCAAAGGACACCGTGCTCCTCCAATGTTATTATTCTTAACTGGAGTACTTGTTGCAGTATTCATTTACTGGAAAAACCCTCCAGGTAACCCACTTATCGATAACATCTGTCTAGTAGCTATCGGATTCTTAATCTACGGACCTGTTATGATGATCGGTCTTCAAGCAGCGGACTTAGTTCCACGTGTTGCTACAGGTACAGCTACTGGTCTTACTGGACTATTCGGTTACCTACTTGGATCAGCAAGTGCTGGTTATGTAATGGGTAAACTTGTTGACGTGTTCGGATGGGACGGAGGTTTCTACGCATTAATCATTTCTTGTGTATTAGCATTCGTATTCATCGCATTAACATTATTCAAGAAAACATCTAAACAATTAGAAAACTAGTGAAAAAAACATCTCTATCAACTAAGATCATTGATCCTCCTTAAATTGATAGAGGTGTTTTTTATAAAGAAAATACGGCTGATTCCTATAATCACCCATATTTTTCTTTATACTTATTATTATAATATTAAGTTCGACTTTAGATATTCTACTAATTCACTTCTTTTCTTCGTATTAGTTTTTTCCATAAGGCGTTTTTTATACGTATCTACAGTTTTAACACTTAAGAACAATTTTTCTCCAATATCAGTAAGTGTATATCCTTCTACAATATATCTTCCTACTTCTTTTTCTCTTTCGCTAAGTTCTATTTCCTTATCTTCTTTAAATAATTCATAGAAAATTGTCGCATATTTCTCATTTAGGTATATATCATTTTTAAACATAACTTTATCTATAGCATGGAGTATTTCTTCATGGGCAGTACTCTTCGTTACATAACCCGAAGCTCCTAATTTAAATGCTTTTTTAATATACGACTTATCTTCATGCATACTCAAAATAATTATTTTAGTTTTTATCTTACTCTCTTTTATTATCTCTAATATATCATAACCAGTTCCATCAGGTAATGATATGTCACATATAAATAAGTCATAAGAATCATTAGTTATCTTTTCTAAAAACTCTTTTTTACTTGAACAATCATCTATAACACTAACTTCTTCGTTATCTTCTAAAAGAACTTTGATACCTATTTTTATCAATTTATGATCATCAATTAATAATATTTTCATCAGTTTTCTCCTCTTTTAACATTTCTGTTTTAAATCTGCACATCAGTATAGTAGAGTACTTATCGTTTTTAAATAGTTTAAATTCACCAGAAAAATCAAAAATTCTCTCTTGTATACCATAAATTCCTAGTCGTCCTTGTTTTTTCGCTAGTTCTACTCGTTCTTTAGTTAATCCTATTCCATTATCCGCAATAGTTAAAATTATATAATCTGTATTTTCATATAATTTAATTTGGACTTCTGTAGCTCCTGAATGTCGTTTTATATTCGATAATGATTCTTGAATAATACGATAAAGAGTAATATCAAAATTATTATTTTTCCCACCCTCATAGTTGGTATAAAGCTCAACATCTATACCATACAGATTCTTGTAATCTTCTATATATTTACTAATTACTTCTCCTAAGCTAAGTTCAGCACTAGGTGGTCTCAAATTAACAGCTATATTTCTAATATTACTTAAACTATTTTCTATTTCGGACTGAATTAATAATAAGCGATCTTTTTTCTTTTGGTCACTTTCTTTATCTACTAAATTACTTATTAAAAACAGAAGGCTTGCTAAAGATTGACTAACTTCATCATGAAGTTCTCTCGACAGCATCTTTTTCTCTTCCTCTTGAATTCTAAATATTTTATTTAATAGATAGTTATTTAATTTTTTATTCTTTTTATTATTCTCGACCATTTCATTTATAGAACTGACAAGAACATGGAAATCGCGACTGTAATTCTCTTTTTCTATCTTTGTCCTATAATCGCCTTCTCGAATTATCTCATCGGTTACCGAAGTTAAATCTTGCACCGGGCGTTCTATTAATTTTGAAACGTAGTATGCAATAACCAGTAACATAACAAACACTAACATATTTAAAATAAGGATTCTTAAAAACTGACTATATGTCTTTATATAAATATTTTTCGTGTAAAATCCAACTCTAATATAACCAATATTAACATCATCTATGGGTGATACATACTCTAATATTTCCCCTCTTGAACTGTCATATTTCTTAAAGTTATTTAACTGTTCATCATTAAACGTCGCTATTTTCTGAGGAATCTCTTTCAATGTTTTCCCTAAGATATTTTTTTCATTATCAAATACAATAATGTATGCAACTTCATTATTTAATGCTGCACTATGAATTTTTTGATGAATTTCATAAGTATTTTCTGTTTTTATATTTTCTGAAATATTTCCTGACAATTGATAATAAGTTTGAGTAATTCTATCTTTAAGTGCACTTTCCAAAATATCTTTATTATTAACATACGTATAGGCTAATATTACACCTAAATATATAGTATAAATTACAACAAAAAATATAATAATCTTATTTTTTATCTTCAACTTCGCCATATGTTAATCCTCACTTATTAAATTTGGATAATCACTTGCTTTTGTTTCTTCATATTTTTCAATTTGAAGCTGTGATAATGTTCCTTTTATTGTACTATCCTTATCAATAGATAACAAGATTTGTTTAAGCTTATCTTTTTCTTCATAATTTTTATGTGTCACTACTGGCCCAGTTGCAACCTCTGGAAATGTTTGTATTATTTTTATATTATGTGCAGTATCTGGAAAATTATTATAAATATACTGTAATGCCCAGTCATCAACTATTGCTGCCTTAACAGTTCCGTTAACCACTTGATTTATCGATTCTTCATGACTATGAGTAAAATAACTATTACTAAAAAATTTATTTACTGACATACCATTTTTTTTCAAATAGTCATTCATTGCTAAATACCCAGAATAGCTGTAAGTATCTACAAATGCAAAGCTCTGGCTTTTCAAATCCTCAATACTATTTATATTGGAATCTTTTTTTGTTATAACTATGGGATGATAGTATGTTTTCCCCCTATTTGGTCTTGCTAAAAGTTCTAAAGACTCCTTATCTTCATATAACGAATATGCTCCCGTAGATAAGAATGCTACATCTATCTTGTTATTCTTTAATAATACATTTATATCTCTATAACTTTTTTTCTGTATTAATTTTACTTTTTTATTCAATTTCTCTCCGATATAATTAGCTAATTCTTTTTCTAAAATATAACTCTTATTATCACCAGTTACGGAAATCAATCCAATTCTTAAAGTTTCATCATCCTTTGCGCTATTATCAACTGTTTCTGTTACTTCAGAAAAATCTATATACTCTTCTTGTTTATTCTTCAAAACTAAAGGAAGTACAGCGAATAATAATACAGAAAGGAATATTACAAAAAAGCTTATAACTATTCTTTTCATTTTTCTCCAACCTCTAAATTATTTTCTCCAATTTCAAAGACTATATCAATAAATTATTATTTTAAATAATAGAATTAATACTATTTATCTTTTAATAATAGTATAACATTTTATTTTCAATGAAAAAAGTGAAATCATACACTTCTTTCTTATAATCACAATAACTTGATTCATTATATATGATAAACAGAACAAATTTACTATCGACTTCACTAAATTTAGTTATTCTTTAATTTGTAACCTTAAAAAAGAAAAGAGCGATTAAACATCGCTCCTTTCTAAATATACTTGCTAGCCTCTCTTATACTAAGATTAGCCATATTCTCCTTATTTTTCTTAATAAATTCTCTAACCCACTCTGGATTATATTTAGAATAATCTCGAAGTGCCCAACCTACAGCTTTATTAATGAAAAATTCACTATCACCTAGGTTGTTTACTAAAATTTCATCTAAAACTTGTTTATCTACTTTGTCTTTAAGAGACAGTTGGTATAAAATAGCTACTCGTCTTAACCAAATATTACTATCCTTACTCCACTCTAGCATTATTTGATCATACCCTTTGATACGAATAATTAAACTTCCTACAACTTTAGCAAGTAAATCAACAGTATCCCACCATGATTTTGTCACGATTAGATATTTTAACCTTGAAATATCTTCTCTTTTTAAAAATTTCTGCATTGCCTTTAAATAATAAACAACTACATACTGACATTCTCTCTCTTCTTTATTCCAACAATTCTCAACAAAATCCCAATCGATGGTTTTAGTCTTTCTTGCATCTGGAAAATATTTTTTATAGATTTCCGTTCTAGTTGCACCACGTACACCTAAAAATCTAAACTTATCTTGCATATACTTTGACATTGATTCTGCAAGAAGTTCATTACGGTTTTCTTCAAGGTCAGTTATTAAATCTAATAATTTCATAATTTATAGAAATTCTTATCTGTTATTTTCTAAACTTGCTTTAATGAATCCAGCGAATAATGGGTGTGCTTTTTCCGGACGTGATTTAAATTCTGGATGGAATTGACCAGCTACAAACCATGGGTGTTCAGGAATTTCTACGATTTCAACTAACTTACCATCTGGACTAACTCCTGATAATACCATTCCTTTTTGAGTTAAACGCTCACGATAGAAGTTATTGAATTCATATCTGTGACGGTGACGCTCAGTAATATTGATTTCTCCATATTCTTTGTGAGCTACAGATCCTTCTGTTAATGTACATGGGTAACTTCCTAAACGTAGAGTTCCTCCCATTTCAACAACATTTTCTTGATCCGCTAATAAGTTAATAATTGGGTATGGTGTGTTTGGGTCTAATTCTGATGAGTGTGCTCCAGTTAAACCACATACGTTACGTGCAAACTCAACAGCAGCAAGTTGCATACCTAAACAAATACCGAAGAATGGTACTTTGTTTTCACGTGCGTATTTAATAGTAGTAATTTTACCTTCAACTCCACGATCACCGAATCCACCTGGTACAAGGATTCCATCAGCGTCTTTAAGATACTCATGAACATTTTCTTCTGTAATATCTTCAGATTGAATCCAATCAATTTTAACTTTAGCATTGTGTTTATACCCTGCATGTTTTAGAGATTCTACAACTGAAATGTAAGCATCATGAAGTTCTACGTATTTACCTACTAATGCAATTCTTACATCTTCTTTTAAGTTATCTACTCTATCCACTAATGATAACCATTCAGTCATATCCGCTTCTGGTGCAGTTAATCCAAAGTGTTTTAAGACGATATCGTCGATTTTTTGAGCTTTAAGATTTACTGGTAATTGATATAAGTTGCTTACGTCACGACTTTCAATAACGTTTTGTTTCGGAATATCACAGAATAATGAGATCTTCGCACGTAACTCATCGTTTAGAGCAAGCTCATTTCTTACTACAATAATATCTGGTTGAATACCTAAACCACGTAATTCTTTAACAGATTGTTGTGTCGGTTTAGTTTTCATTTCCCCAGCAGCTTTAATATATGGTAATAATGTACAGTGAATAAAGCATACATTTTCACGTCCTAAATCACTACGGATTTGACGAATTGCTTCTAAGAATGGTAAAGATTCTATATCTCCTGTTGTTCCACCAATTTCTGTAATAACAACATCAGCATCACTTGATTCTCCTGCTAATAATACTCGTGATTTTATTTCATTTGTTACGTGAGGAATTACTTGAACCGTTCCTCCCAAATAATCTCCACGACGTTCTTTTTCAATAATTGAAGAATAAACACGTCCCGCAGTTACGTTAGAATATTGTCCTAAGTTAACATCGATAAATCTTTCATAGTGACCTAAGTCTAAGTCAGTCTCAGCTCCATCTTCTGTAACGAAAACCTCTCCATGTTGATATGGACTCATTGTACCTGGGTCAACATTTAAATATGGATCAAATTTTTGTAATGTTACTTTTAATCCTCTATTTTTTAATACACGACCTACTGATGCCGCTACAATACCTTTTCCTAATGATGATACTACTCCACCTGTTACAAAAATATACTTTGTCATTGTGTTCTCCTTCTATTAAAAATAATAAACCCCCTACGAAATTATCGCAGGGGGTGGTTTCTTAAATCACTCTTTAAGAGTGCCCGTATATTATTCTAGCATAACGCTAAATTTTTAGCAACTAAAATAATTCGATATATTAAATTTTTCTTTTAGTATTTATTAAAAGAATTTGAATGAACTAAATGGATAGTATCTTAAGCTTACTTTTCCAATCATTGCTTCTTTCTTAACAAATCCAAATACACGACTATCTGTACTGTGTTGTCTGTTATCTCCTAATACGAAATACGTACCTTCAGGAACAGTTTTAGATTTTGTACTACTTAAAAATTCAATATTAAAATCTGGTGTGAATGGTGCAGTTCCAGAAGCTTTAGCTTCTTTAATTTTTTGAGCTAAGTATGGCTCTTCAACTTTCTGACCATTCACATATAGTACATCGTTTCTGTATTCTATAGTGTCTCCAGGAACTCCGATTATACGTTTAATATAATCATCAGTTTCATTTGCATGGAATACAACTTCATCTCCACGCTCATAATTTTTACTGAATTTATTAACAAAAACTTTATCGTTATCAGCAAATGTATAATCCATCGAATGTCCTTTTACCGTAAAAGGTGCGATAAGATATGTGCTTATAAGTAGATAAATAACAATAGAAACTACTACAACTACTATCCACTCCATAATTTCTCTTAAAATTTTCACTGGTATATCCCTCTTTTATTTTATTTATGATTAATAATTCTACCATATATTAATAGAAAAATCAAAAATAAATTTTTTATTAATATATTTACAATAATATCTTAAGTAAAACTTTATATATTTTTAAATTATATTAAATTGCTACTTTAAGTTAACACACAAAACTTACATAAATTATTAATTTTTTTCTTAAAAATAATTTTTTTATTAATAACTCTTGACAATATATATAATGGATATAGCTTTAAGGAAAGGAGGAATATATCATGAAAAAATTATTAACTGTATTCACAGCAGCAGGATTATTAGTAGCTGGAGGATCTTCAGCTTTAGCTTTAAATGGTGAAGGGTATGTGGGTAATTTAACTAAAAATAGCCCAGATGCTAACCTATTAAACCCAGGTAATCCAGATCCATCTGTTAAAGACGGTACTGCTGGTTTAACTAAAGAAGGTACTGAAGGTGTTAACAAACACTTAGTTAGCAAAACTGTAGATGCTCAAGTTGCTGAAGCTGAAAAAGCACCTAAAGGTCACTTCACTAAAATCTACGACGAAAACGGTAAACTTGTTAAAGTTGTAGAAGGTAAAGGATTAGCTGCAGCACCTAAAAAAGGTAATACACCAGCTAACAAAGGTCTTAGATCTTTACCAAGAACTTCAGCTGTGAAGTAAACCAGCAAACATACTGATAATAATACTTTTGAAGAGCTAATCTTCGGATTGGCTCTAGTATTTTTTATACAATAAAATTGCTTTTTGTAAGCTCTTTTATTGTTTTTTTTTATACGTGTGATATAATTATTTATACGGGAGTCTGTGAACAGTCTGAGAGGGAATATAAATATTTCGACCGCGCCTGATCTAGGTAATGCTAGCGTAGGCACACTAGCTTAAAGACCAAACTTAGACCCCCCTTATATTGTAAGGAGGTTTTTTATTTTGATAAATTGCAGTATTGCATTACAAATTCTTCCGCTTGATAACCATGATGGAAGATTAGAAATTATAGATAAAGTTATCTATTTTCTACAAAATAAACATTCTAATTTAAAGGTAACTCCATTTGAAACAGTCATCGAAGGAGAATTTAATGATCTTATGGATACATTAAAAGAATGTTTAGTTCTAGCGGGTGAGGACAGTAAAAATATTTTTGCAAATGTGAAAATTAACTACGGAGATGTTTTAACTATAAATGAAAAAATTGACAAATTTAATCAATAAATACGCAGCAACTATTTCAATGTTGTGCTTAGTGATTATTTGGCAAGGAGTTGGTAATCTCGGTTTACTTCCAAAATATATCATACCTACACCAGTTGAAATAGTAAAAGCTTTTATAAAAAACTATGAACTATTAATATTTCACAGCAAAATCACCCTACTCGAAGCTATTATAGGTCTATTCCTAGGGATAGTCATAGCATGGCTTCTAGCTTTAATTATGGATAGTATACCAATATTTAATAAATCTATCTATCCACTTCTTGTACTAACTCAAACTATACCAACTATTGCAATAGCACCTATACTTGTACTTTGGTTGGGGTATGGACTTACACCAAAAATCGTATTAATTGTTTTAACAACAACATTCCCAATTGTTGTAAGTATTCTAGATGGATTTAGAAACTGTGATAAAGATATGATTACTTTATTACAATTAATGAATGCCAGTAAATTACAAATACTTTGGCATGTGAAAATTCCAACAAGTCTTAGCTATTTCTATGCTGGACTTAGAGTTAGTGTATCTTATGCCTTTATTGCAGCTGTGGTTGCTGAATGGCTAGGTGGCTTTGAAGGACTTGGAGTTTACATGATTAAAGCGAAAAAATTATTTGAATACGATACTATGTTTGCAATCATAATACTAGTATCGATTATAAGTTTATTAAGTATCGAACTTGTTAAACTGAGTGAGAAAAAATTTATTAAATGGAAATACATAGGAGAAAATCATGAAAAAGATATTAACTAGCGTTTTTGCTTTTATCTTAGCAATCTCATTAACTGCATGTAGTACAGTTAATAAAAACGCAGAGAAAAAAGAACTTAAAAAAGTAGATTTCGTTCTTGACTGGGCGATTAACACAAATCACACTGGTCTATATGTAGCAAAAGAAAAAGGATACTTCGCTGAAGAAGGTATTGACTTAGACATTAAGCCAGCACCTGAAGATAGTACTTCTGACTTAATTATTAATAATAAAGCACCTTTTGGTATTTACTACCAAGACTCAATGGCTAACAAACTTTCTAAAGGTGCAGGAATTACTGCCGTAGCCGCTATTATTGAACACAACACATCTGGTATTATTTCACTTAAGAAAAACAACATTAAAGAACCTAAAGACCTTGAAGGTAAAAAGTACGGAACTTGGAATGATCCAGTAGAATTAGCAATGGTTAAATCATTAATCCAAAAACAAGGTGGAGATGCTAATAAATTAAATCTAGCTCCAAATACAGATACAAACTCTGTTACACCTCTAGAAAATGGTCTTTTCGATGCAGCTTGGATCTACTATGCATGGGATGGAAAATTAGCTGAAAACATGAAATTAGATATTAACTACTTCTATCTAAAAGATTTCAATAAAGACTTAGACTACTACTCTCCAGTAATTATTGCTAATAACGATTACTTAAAAGAAAATAAAGAAGAAGCTAAAAAAGTTCTTAGAGCTATTAAGAAAGGATATGTCTACGCTATTGAGCATCCTGAAGAAGCTGCAGAGATTTTAATTAAAAATGCTCCAGAATTAAAAGATAAAAAAGATTTCGTCGTTGAATCTCAAAAATATCTATCTAAACAATACGCGACAAACAAAGATCACTGGGGTGAATTTGACGCTAACAGATGGAATGCATTCTACCGTTGGATTAACGAAAACAAAATTACAAAACAACCTCTTGCAGATAACACTGGATTCAGCAATGACTATATAAAATAATGAATATATTATCAATAAAAAACTTATCTTTCAATTATCCTAACAATAAAATACTAAAAGATATAAACATTCATGTCGATAAAGGTGAAGTTGTTTCTATACTTGGTGGAAGTGGTGTTGGTAAAACTACCCTTTTCAACATTATTGCAGGTATAAATCCTCTTCAAAATGGAGAAATTTCTATAAAAGGTAACACAGACTATAAAGGTCGTGTAAGTTACATGCTTCAAAAAGACTTATTATTAGAACATAAGACTATTATTCAAAACATTATACTTCCTCTTTTAATAAGAAAAATCAATAAAAAAGAAGCAGAAGAAGAAGCAATAAAAAATCTTAAATTATTTAACCTTTACGAATATAAAGATAAATATCCTAGTGAACTTAGTGGTGGTATGCGTCAAAGGGTAGCACTTTTACGTACATATATGTTCAAAGAAGAACTATTTTTACTAGATGAACCCTTCAGTGCACTCGATGCAATTACTAAAATGTCATTACATTCTTGGTATCTTGAAATCAAGAATAAACTTGATATAACTACTCTACTAATCACTCACGATATAGACGAAGCTATTGACCTAAGCGATAGAATTTATATCATTAAAAATAAACCTGGTGAAATTGTCTCTGAAATAAAAATAAATTCTGATGAAAAAAATCAAGATGAACAAAAATTAAAATATAAAAAAGAGATACTAAATATACTTGGATTATAATAATACACCCTAGCGTGAATTTTCACACTAGGGTGTATTTAATTATTTATAGATACTATATTTTTTATTGATTAGGTAAATTAATACTGCAGGAATTACTGCAAATAACATTAATTTATATCTAAATACTTCTAATGCAAGAAATATAGGTGTAATGTATGTCTTAGTAGCTGAAGAAAATACTAAGCAATAACCTAATCCCGCTGTTACTAGAATTGGTAGCCCTAGCCAGCTTCCTAAAACTACTCCACAAGTCGCTCCAATCGCAAACAACGGAGTAACCTCTCCTCCGCTAAAACCGATTCCTGTACAAATAGCTGTTAATATAATTTTCAATATGAAATCATAAACTTGAATCTGTTCAAAATTTGTAAAAGAAAAATCAATTAAATTTGTACCTAATGAAGCATATCTGTACTCGAAAACAATACTAACTAAAATAAAAATAACTAGAAAAATCCAAATAATATTTTTATTAAGAGCTACTAATTCTTTTGTTTTTCTTTGAAGCAGAACAAATAAAATTCCTACAAAAACAAAAACTACCCCAACTAATATAAATTTAGAAATAAATTCTAAATTTATATTAAGGTCACTTACATCTATAGCTACAAAGAACTTTTCCAAACCAAGTTTATGTGATATATACGCACTTATATAAGCTGCAACGATATATGTTACATACTCATAAATTTTATTTATTGTAAAGTTAAATTTGTCACTAACAACCTCTAAAATAAATACAACAGCCGCTAATGGAGTTTGGAATAATCCAGCAAACCCACAAATCATACCCAATTTCACAAAAAATTGTTTCTGTTCTGTACTGAATTCGTCTAGAGCAATATTCCCACCAATAGCTCCACCTAACTGCACAGCAACACCTTCACGCCCTACACTCACTCCGAAGCTATGAGCCAATAAAGTATTCAAAGTTAAAATAAAAGGGAACTTCCACGTAACTTTCTCTTTTTTACCAGTTGCCGCTTCTATAAAATACTTCATACCTATCGCACTGGTGTGTAAATATTTATTACTAAACTTAGTAAAAACTAATATCAATGGTGTTAAAATCAATAAATACTTATAATAACTACTAGTTAATTCTATTAATTTTAATAACGTTTGACCAAATAATGAACAACAAATTGATATTAATAATACCGCACTTATTAATCTAAAATAATAATTCTTTAACATATTATATATATTTTTTCTCCTTCAAATATAAATCTGAGATTGACATAAAAGTTCTGAATTTTAAAAAAAGAGTTTATTATAACTAACAGATACAATGGTTTGTTGTTATCTAATAACCTGATCGGGAGGACTCGACAAAATCGATTTCTACGAAATCACGATTTTTGAGTCACTCCCTCTAAGATTCTTTACTATTGATTCTTTTTAAAGCTTAAACTTGTTTTTTTCGGTTGATCATAACTAAATCCTTCTCCTATAATATCATGAACTTCAGTTATTGTTACGAATGCTCGAGGATCAATTTTATAAACCAAAGATTTTAGTTTCCCTATTTCATTTCTTGAAACTACACAATAACCTATATTCATATCTTTCTTAGAATAACTTCCTTGTCCTTTTATATAAGTTAATCCACGATTCATATCTTCTTGAATTTTCTTAGTGATGGCTTCTATTTCTGACGAAACTATCATTACTCCTTTTCCAGGAACACCACCTTCAACTACATAGTCTATAACCTTAGTACAAATAAAAATATAAATAAGCGTATATAAAATCGCTGGGAAACTTTTAACTACTACGAAAGTTAATGCTATAATTACACCATCAAGAATTTGAATAATTCTTCCAATTGAACTACCTGTATAAAGTTGTACAATTTTTGCGACTATATCTACTCCACCTGTGGTTCCTCCTGCAAGAAAAACTATTCCAAGACCAAGTCCCGCTAGTAATCCTCCAAATACAGCAGCTAATAGTCTGTCCCCACCAATCTCTATATCTATATTATACTTCTCAAAAATCCCTATCCAAAAAGTCAACATGACTATACCATACACTGTATAGTACATTGTCTTTTTATCTAACATTTTATATCCTATAATTAATAAAGGAATATTTACCAATATTGTCCCAACAGAAACTGGAAGACCTATAGAATATAATAATAACAGTGATATACCTGTTCCTCCTCCTTCTGCCAACTTATTTGGAACATTAAAATGCATAATAGCAAAAGAATAAATAGCACAGCCTAAAGAGATAATAAGTAATTCTTTTAAAATTTTTGTTAAATTTAAATTTTTGTACTTCTTTTCCATAGTGCCCTCCAAAAGCAATTTTATCCTAATTATAACAGGTTTTAAACTCATAAACAACCTGAGTAAATAATATTTTTTCAACTCTTAATAATTATAAATTTCATATTTTCTTAGACATTATTACAAATTTGTACTATAATTATAATATCAATATTGGAGGTTGACTTTTAAAATGAATAAAAACTTCATACCAAATTATCTTACCCTTTGCAATATTTTTTGTGGGTTTATGTCAATTCTGACTACATCACATGGATATTTTATCTGGGGTACTGTCTTTATTATCTTAGCTATGCTTGCAGATAGATACGATGGTATCGTTGCAAGAAAACTTGGTGTTGTTTCTGAAATTGGTCACGATTTAGATTCATTATGTGACGTAGTAAGTTTTGGAGTGGCACCTGCTATGCTTGTTTTTGAAATCTTTATTACTAATGATAAGCCATCAATTCTATTAATGGTAATTGTCGCTATTCTTTGTGGAATTTACGTATGCTGTGGTGCTTATCGTTTAGCAAGATTTAATGTAACAAAAATGAAAAATGGATACTATCAAGGTGTTCCTATTACAACATGCGGAACAGTCCTTGCAGTACTTGCTCCGATAAAATTACCAAGTATTGCAATACTAATACTATTAGTGTTATGCTCTTACTTAATGGTAAGTAATCTAAAAATAAAAAAAATATAGAAAAAAATGTTCAGATACTAGTCTGGACATTTTTATTTTTTACCAATATAATTTAATGTTATTTCTTTATATTAAATCTATACAATAAATTTCTCCGTAAATCTTCTCTTTACATTACTATATTACGAGAAAGAAGAACATTATAACGTGTCTTATTAAGTTTATTCCACAGAGTATATTTTCTCCTGAAAATTCAACTCCATATAGTTACTTTACTTAAGTATATCATTTTAAATTAGTATATTACTTTTTTTTTTAAAATTTTTGTTATATAATTTTATAAGTAATTTTGAATAGTAACAAACTAAAAAGGAGATTTCAAAATGATATTTACTGAAATTAGTAGTGAAGAACTTCAACAGTTTCAAAAAGAAAATAACCACAGATATTATTTCTCTCAATCTGCAGAATATAATATTATGGCGAATAATAACAACTTAAAAACTGAAATTTTAGCCGTAAAAGAAAACAATAAAATACTAGCATACGGTATTTTCATTTATTTCCAATATAAAAAATACTTTTACAAAGTAACTGCACAATATGGACCAATTATGGATTACTCAAATTCTGAATTAGTTAGTTTTTACTTTGAACAATTAAAAAAACACTATGCAAAAAATCTAAGAGTATTATGTGTACGTGTAAATCCATTTGTAAATGAAAAAATCTACAATGATGTTGAATTTGTAGAAGAAAACGAAGATGCAGTTAGAACAAATAGAATTCTAAATAACTTAAATTATCACGCTATGAACGAAGATTTATTTACAAATCCTACACTAGCTTCTCGTTGTGTTTTCTCTAAACCACTAGACGAAAATATTACTGAAAGTAACTTATTAAAAAATGTTTCACAAATCGCCCGTTATACTATTAACAGAACGATGAAAGAGGGAGTTCAGGTTCGCGAAATTGATATATTCAATGAAGAAGATGCTAGAATCTTCGATAAAATCAATCGTGATACAGAGAATAGAATTGATTTTGAAATTCGTGACAATACTTATTTCAAATCATTAAAAAATAATATCGGAGATAAAGCTCACTACCTTGTTTCATATATTGATTGTGATCAATTCATTGAAACTACAACTAACACAATTGCAAATCTTGAAAAAGAGCGAGACGATTTAAAAGAAAAATTAGAACAAGGAAAAGTGAATGCTAAAAAAGCAACTAACCGTCTAAAAGAATTTGATGAAAACATTGCTATTTGGTATAAAAAAATTGATAAAATAAAAGAACTTAAAGCTGGAAATGGAAATGTTATTAACCTTTCATGTGCTACTTTTATAGAATCTGGTCAAGATTTAATTTACTTCACAAGTGGTGCAATGAGAAAATTCCATCGTTATGAAGGTCCATATGCAATTCTATTCCATATGATGAAATATGCAATTAAAAATAACTTCAAATATTTCAACTTCTTTGGTACTTCAAAAGATTTCCATTCTGAAGATGCTACAGATTACGGTGTTCTTCAGTTTAAACGTAACTTCAATGGAAACATTGAATACTTTATGGATAATTACGAAATTAGAAATGCTATTGGAAAAATTTGGAAAATATAATAAAAAAGGAATTGAGTTTTTAGCTCAATTCCTTTTTCTTATCTATTCTGTTTTTTTAGCTGCTTTTTTAGTAGCTTTTTTTGGTTTTTCTTTCTTCTGTGGTTTATTGTTTTCTGGATACATTACTTTATCTACTAAGCCATACTCACACGCTTCTTCTGCTGTTAGATAATTATCACGTTCTGTATCACGTTCAATAGTCTTAATAGTTTGACCAGTTCTATCTGCTAAAATTTTGTTTAATTTTTCTCTTGTTTTTAGAATGTGTCTAGCTGCTATTTCTATTTCTGTTGCTTGACCTTGTGCACCACCTAATGGTTGGTGAATCATAACTTCTGCATTTGGAAGAGCGTATCGTTTACCGATAGTCCCAGCTGCAAGTAAGAATGCACCCATACTAGCTGCCATACCCATACAAATAGTAACAACATCACATTTAATGTGTTGCATTGTATCGTAAATTGCAAAACCAGCTGTTACACTGCCACCTGGTGAATTAATATAGAAATAAATATCTTTTTCACTATCTTGTGCTTCTAAAAATAAAAGTTGACTAGTTATTGAGTTTGCTACTTGATCATTTACATCAGAACCAAGAATGATAATTCTATCTTTTAATAATCTTGAATAAATATCGTATGCTCTTTCCCCTTGAGAAGTTTGCTCTATTACTGTAGGAATTAAATTCATTTTCTTACCTCCTAATTTTCTTTTCACTAGATATTATATATCAAAAATGGTCAATTAGCAACTTTTTTCCCTTTCTAAGTACTCCACATATTAAATATAATAACACTTACATTCAAACTAAAAAATCGACTTAAAATAATAATTCTAAGCCGATTTTATATAAATTTTATAGTCTATAAGAATGTTCTTTAAAGTTCCCAACTATGGTATTTACCGCACTTACCGTAATAAATGCTTCAGGACAATTTTTCGCAACTAATTTACGTAATTGGTACATTTCATTCTGCTGAATAACTACAATTATCATTCGTTTCTTCTCGTGTGAATATCCACCTTCTACGTCCATAATCGTTGATCCTCTATGTAAAGTATTATTTATAACTTCAACCATTCTTTCAGGATTACTACAAATAATTGTACATTGAATATAAGCTGAGAAGAATTTCTGAACACCTTTCATCGTTTGGTTACGTACAAAACTCATAACCAGAGCATACATTACATATTTTATATCAAAAAATATCCATACTATTGTATAAACTGTAATATCCTGTATAAGAAATACAGTTGGTAAATTATAATCCATCTTTTTAGAAATGAATTTACCTGTAATATCTGTTCCCCCAGTAGAAGCACCCGCAACTAATAGACAACACATCGCAAGACCAGAAATAATCCCACAAAAGATTGCTGCAACAAGAGAATCGCCTAAGTCTACTGGTGTTATAATTTTTGGTAAATTATTTATTAAAAATGACGATATACTTATCACAATTCCTGTAAGAATTACGAACTTACGGCTAATATATCTATATCCTATATAAAATAATGGAACATTTAAAATAAATTGTACAGTACCTATTTTTATTCCTGTTAACTTATTCACCACTAAACTTAACCCTAATGCACCACCTGCCCCAATATTATTTACAGGTATTAGTAATCCAGCATAAATAGAGAATAATATCGTTCCAATGATTATTAAAAAGACATTTTTTGATTGTTTATGTTGCTCAGTCGTATAAATCGTATCTGATAATTTCATGATTTCCTTATCCTTTATTTTTTTCCTTTATATATTTTAATACAAATATAAATTTAAAACAATTAAAATATTGATTATATTAGATAAAATATTAATAAATAATTCATTTTATAGGCATTTTGTGTTAAAATTTAAGTAATAGACTTTTTTAGTTATTATGATATAGAAGAAATTTGGGAGTCATTCATTAGTTAATTTATAAGATAATTAATTTTTAATTTATGAATCTCCCTTTTAAAAGGAGCTATTTATGATTAAACTCTATAATACATTGACAAAACAAAAAGAAATTTTAAAAACAATAGAAGAAAATAAAGTCCGAATGTATGTTTGTGGACCAACTGTATACAATTATATTCATATCGGTAATGCACGTCCTATTATCGTCTTTGATGTTGTACGAAAATATTTAGAACATAGTGGATATGAAGTAGATTTTATCTCTAACTTTACAGACGTTGATGATAAAATTATTAAGGCTAGTAATGAAGAAGGAATTTCTACAAGTGAACTAACTGACAAGTACATTACAGCTTTCTTTAAAGACTATGATGCACTTGGATGTAAGAGAGCAACAAAAAACCCTCGAGTTACTGAATACATGCAAGAAATAATTAACTTCATCTCAAAACTTGTTGAAGAAGGATTTGCATACGAAGCTAATGGTGATGTTTATTTCAGAACACGCAAAAAAGAAGATTACGGAAAATTAAGTAAACAATCTATCGACGATTTAATTAGTGGTGCTCGTATTGAAGTTGGTGAACACAAAGAAGATCCCCTAGATTTCGCATTATGGAAAAAAGCTAAACCTGGCGAAGTTAAATGGGATAGTCCATTTGGAGAAGGTCGCCCTGGTTGGCATATTGAATGTTCTGTAATGGCAAAAGAAACTCTAGCTGATACAATCGACATCCACGCTGGTGGACAAGACTTAACATTCCCTCACCACGAAAATGAAATAGCACAATCTGAATGTCACAACCATGCACCATTCAGCAACTATTGGATGCATAATGCCTTTATTAATATTGATAATGTTAAAATGAGTAAAAGTTTAGGTAACTTTCGCCTTGTAAAAGATATTATTGCAGAAATAGACCCAATGGTACTTCGCTTATTCATGTTAACAGTTCACTACAGAACTCCAATTAACTATACATTAGAAAATATTGAACTTGCAAAAACAAACTATGAAAAAATTAAAACTTCATATCAAAATCTACAATTCAGATTAAATAATGATATGTCTGATGAAAAACTAGATACAGAAGTTGTAACATTAGTTACAGAAGAGTTAAACAAATTTGAAGAATATATGCAAGATGATTTCAATACAGCAAATGCTCTTTCTTCATGGTATGAAATCGTAAGAATATCTAATTCATACACAGCAAAAGAAGCTGTCAACAAAGAAACTCTAGAGCTAATCAACGCTGCATTTGAAACTTATAGTTCTATTCTTGGAATAAACGTAAAAGAAGATAATACACTTGATAGTGAACACATCGAAAGTTTAATAGCTGAACGTGAAGAAGCTCGTAAAAATCGCGATTTCGCCTTAGCCGATAAAATTAGAGATGACTTAAAAGAACAAGGAATTATCTTAGAAGATACTAAACAAGGTGTACGATGGAAAAAAATGTAACTTTTAAATTCACTGAAAAAAACTTCGCTAATCCTAATCAAATGCAAGCTCTAACCCTTGCCTATATCGGAGACAGCATCTATGATATTATGAGTAGAGAGTACGTTATGAAAAATCACTTAGGTAAAATAAATGATCTTCATAAAACAGTGTCTACAATCGTATCAGCAAGAGCACAAGCAAGTTTTATGGAAAACATACTAAATAATAGTATATTAACAGAACAAGAAGAAAAAATTTATAACCGTGCAAAAAATCAAAAAAACAACTCTAAAGCAAAGAACGCAAGCATTATGGAATATAAACTTGCTACAGGTTTAGAAGCAGTATTTGGTTATTTATATTTAGAAAAAAACTTTGAAAGATTGGAGGAAATGTTTAACTACATAATAAAATTATATGAAGAAAAACAATAAACACTATAAAGAATTAAGACTAAAAAACAAAGAACAAAAACCTCAAGTTCAAACTGCTGAAGTTGATTTGGACAAAGAAGTAATTGCTGGTCGTAATGCTATACTTGAAGCAATTAAATCAGGACGTGAAATTAATAAAATTCTATTCCAAGAGGGGATTGAAAAAGGAAGATTAAAATCTATTTTTGCTATTGCTAATGAGAAAAAAATCATTTGTCAAGAAGTTCCAAAACGTAAATTAGATAATTCTACTACTGAACGTCACCAAGGGGTTATTGCCTATGTTGCCCCATACGCCTACTTTGAACTTGATGAAGTAGTAAATAACCTAGAAATTAATAAGGATACTACCCTACTAATTTTAGATCATATCGAAGATCCACATAACCTTGGAGCGATAATTAGAACTGCTGAGGCTAGTGGTGTTAAGGCAATAATCATACCTAAACGTCGAGCTGCTGTAGTTAGTCAAACTGCAGTTAAAGCATCTGCTGGAGCAATTGAACACATGCCTGTTATCCGTGTATCAAACCTAACTGATGCTATTAAAAAATTAAAAGAAAAAGGATTCTGGATTGCAGGAACTACACTAGCAGAACGTTCTGAAGATTATACAAAAATTGCAAAAGATGTACCACTAGCTATTGTAATCGGTAATGAGGGTGAAGGAATGAGCAAAGTTGTTACTAATGAATGTGACTTCTTATATCACCTACCGATGTTAGGAAAAATTCAAAGCTTAAATGCTTCTGTAGCTGCCGGTATAATAATGTACGAAAGAATTAAATCTAATGATTAAAATATTAGAAACTAAAGAAGAGCTTAACCTCGGTTTTGCTCTTCGCATTAAAGTATTCGTCGAAGAACAAAAAGTTCCAGTGGAACTTGAACTTGATGAAAAAGATAATAGCGAAAATACGGTTCATATTGGATACTTTGATGGTGAAAAACTTATAGGAGTCGCACGTCTTATAGATCTCGATAAAGACATTATTCACATTGGACGTGTTGCTATAGATAAGGATTACCGTGGAAAAGGTATCGGTCGTGAACTTATTATTGGCTGCGAAAACATAGCTAAACAAATTCTAAAAAAAGAAGTAATTATAGAACTTAGTTCTCAAATACAAGCTGAAAAATTCTATGAATCATTAGGTTACAACCGAGTTAATGATACAATATATTTAGATGCTGGTATTAAGCATGTAGATATGAGGAAAACAATTAATTAAATTATTTAAGGAGGACTTTTTATGAAAAAACAATATTTATTTATTGATGGTTATAATTTACTTTTTCGTATGAAAGAATATAACTTAATAAAAAGCTCTACCTTCCCTACTGAACGTGATATTCTAATCGATATGTTACGTGAATATGCAGGAGGAAATAATTACATCGTCTACTGTGTATTTGATGCCTATCTAACTCGTGCAAAAGAATATATTAAAGAAGAACCGCCAATCAGTATTATCTATACAAAAACCGGAGAACGTGCTGATCAATGGATAGAAAGAAAAACTCGAGAATTAAGAATCGATCACTTTGTGGATATCATAGTTGTAAGTGATGATCACGATGAACGCAATACAACACTTGGTTATGGAGCGATTTTAAGAGATTGTCACATGTTTATAAAAGAATTAAAAGATAGAAAACAAAGTGTTTCTAAAATAACTAGAAAACATAATTCAAGAGAACTAAAAAATAGACATATTCGAATGAGCGATAAAGATAGAAGAAAACTAGAAAATTTCATAAAAAATGGGAAATTTTAAAACTAAAGAGATGGACTTATTAAAATCCATCTCTTATTTAATATTTCGAAAAACTCAGACTCTAATTTAAATAAAGCTAATTTCAACTTTTCCTTTATTTGAAATTGCTGTTATTTGTTTTTCCTTAGCAGCTGTTGTATTCTTGCTGTAATTAATTTGATAATCTTCTTTATTACCTATTATCTTAGCAGATATATCTCCAGCATCTGATACCATATTCACAGAATTAACTTTAGTTTGATCTACTATTATTTTTGCATTATTTTTAGTTTCAATTACTGCATTTTTAATAGTGTCCTTAGTAATTTGTACCTGTTTATTATCAGTAGATAATTTAAGATTTTCCACTTCTGCGCCATCAACAACTATCTCATCATTACTATTAATAGCTAAATTTTTAACATTTATATCAAATACTTTTGATGTTGCTTCTTTATTTTCCACACTAATGCTTTTATATACTTTTTTAGGAAGATATATTGTTAGACTATTGTCTCCTGATTCCTCTGCAGATGAATTAATATCTAGCAGATTGTTATTAGTACTATACTTATATTTCCCCTTAAAATTCCCTTTTACTAGAATTGTTTCATTATCATGATAATAGATTTTGACATTATTTTTCAATGTGTTAATTTTAATACTATCTATCCCTTTCTTCCCAATCCATTCACTAACGACTTTATAAGAAGATTCTTTTGGAGCATTAGTTTCTTTATCCTCTTTACTGAACCTTACACACCCTGTAGCAATAGACACAGTGAATATTCCAATAATTATTGTTTTTAAAAATTTTTTCATTATTATCCCCTCCTACCCTCAGAATACTCCTATAAAAATAGAATGTCAAGAAAAAAATGATTGACCTAGGAAAAGGCCAATCATTTTTTTATAAAATTATCTCATTGTTACGAATTCTTCAGAACCAGTTGGGTGAATTGCTACTGTGTTATCAAAATCACGTTTTGTTGCTCCCATTTTAATAGCAACAGCAAATCCTTGTATCATTTCATCTACACCATAACCAATTCCATGTAATCCTACAACTTTCTCCTCTTCACCAAGAGTTACTAGTTTCATAAAACATGGTTGTCTGTGGCTAGTTATTGCAGAATACATAGGTGTGAATGAAGATTTGTAAACTTTAATACTATCTTCACCAAACTCTTTAATAGCCTGTTCTTCTGTGTATCCGATAGACCCAATCGCTGGGTGTGAGAATACAACTGTAGCAACATTAGTGTAATCCAAGTGTTCTTCTGGTTTATTATTAAATAGTCTTTCTGATAATCTACGTCCTGCCGCAACAGCAACTGGAGTTAGAGCTAATCTACCAGTTACATCACCAACAGCATAGATACCTTCTACATTAGTGTTTTGATATTTATCTGTTGGAATAAATCCACGTTCATCTACTTCTACACCTGCAGCTTCTAAGTTAAGATTCTCAGATAATGGTTTTCTACCAATTGCCCAGATTAATAAGTCAACTGTAGTTTCACGTCCATCTTCAAGTACTAAAGTAACACTGTCATCAGCATTTTTTACAACTTTTTTAGGAATAGCATTTGTGTGAAGAGTTGGTCCTTCTTCATTAATAACTTTTACTAAAGTATCTACTATATCTTTATCAAAAGTTCTTAAAGGACGATCACGACGTACAAATAAGTGAGTATCAACACCTAATCCATTGAATACCCCTGCAAGTTCAACTGCGATATATCCTGCACCAACTACAGCGATACGTTTTGGTAATTGTTTAAGCGCAAATACTTCATTAGAAGTAACACCAAACTCAGCTCCTTCAACATTAGGAATAGTTGGTTGTCCACCAGTCGCTATTAATATATGATCAGCTGTATACTGTTCACCATTAACTTCAACTGTATTTTTATTTACAAATTTAGCATATCCTCTTACTAGATCTACTTTATTATTGTTTAATCCACGTTCATAAGAACCATGTATTCTATCAATATATGCAGAACGATTACCTACTAATTTTGAGAAATCAAATTCTACATCTCCAAAATTAAATCCATAATCATTTGCGTATAGTTTTAAACTTTCAGATATTTGTGACGCATGCCACATAACTTTTTTAGGAACACATCCAACGTTTACACATGTTCCTCCTAGTTCATTTCCTTCAATTAACAATCCTTTTACACCGTACATTGCAGCTCGGTTAATTGAAGCTATTCCACCGCTTCCTCCACCAATTGCAATATAATCATAATGTTTTGCCATGTTTTCACCTCTATAATATAGTATAGCTTTTATCAACTAAAGATTAGTATTTCCTTAACTTTTCATAAGTTAAACTTAATCTCTATATTTCATATTATGCAACATTTAACAATTTAATTCAATAGATATGCTTACATTTGTAATCGAAAATTGAAAATCATCTCATTATCAAAGATTTTCAATACTTTCCAATATTTTCCAGTTAAACCTTTAAAGCATTGTTAATGATAAATACTTCTTTTTATGATATAATTTTTCCATAAATGAGGTGATTATATGTTTAACTATATAGAAAAATTAAACTCTATAGAACAATTTAAAACTTTAAAAGAGGAAAATGAAAAAATTGTTTTTGTATTTTCTGCAACATGGTGCCCTGATTGCATCATGCTTGATCGTTATTTAGAAGAAACGATGAACAAGTTTCCAGAAATAAAATTCATCTACGTTAATCGTGATGACTACCCAGAAATATCTCAAGCTCTTGATATTTTTGGTATCCCTTCTTTTGTAGGTTACAAAAACAATGTTGAAGTTAGTCGTTTTGTATCAAGACTTGCTAAAACACAAAAAGAAGTAGAACAATTTTTAGAGAAAATCTAATTAAACTATAAAAAGGCTCAGCATTTTGCTAAGCCTTTTTACACTACCTTAAATAATAAAGCGGTCCTAATATTTTTTTAATATTTTCAGTTGATTCAAATTTTAGATCTAATGCATCATCAACAGTTTTTATCTTATTGTTTTCTATCATTTCTTCTAGTGTTGACGGAATTACACTTAATTTAAACACCGGAGTAATTTTTAAATCTGATGTAGGAACGATATTATAAAGATCATTTTCTTCAATTTTTTGACCTACAAAAATCTCTTTTGTTCCTTTACCCATATTTACTTTTACTGTTTTGTTTGCAATAAAATGAGATAATGAGTAACCTGATTTAGGTGCTACTATTATTTTATTATTTTTTGTAGCATCCCCAATATTATTAAATTCATCAACTCTTAAAATATTAGATGTACCTTTAGAAAGATTAATATTTCCTTCAAAAGTTTTTTCAAATTCTACATTAAATAACTTTCTATATACTGCAGTAAATTCAATATCTTTCCCTTTTTCTGTAACTACAGCACCTAATTCATTAGTTTGTAATAGTTTATTTTTTGATACTCTAATATTTTCTGAGTTTTCACCAGCCATTAAATAATCGCTATTTGCCTGCCAACCTAAGAACTCCTGCTCTGTAACTCCAGTAGCCGTTGGTAAATTAATCATACTATCTATTCTAGATCCTACTAGTACCTCTTGACCATCAGACAAGAATTTATCAATACCACGTCCTACAAACTTAACAGTAACCCACTCACTATCCACTTTTTTAAAGTAAATCTCTAAAACTGTCTCTGCTGTAATATAATCATCATCGCTGATTACTTTCTTATTGGATCTAAATAATACCTCATAACCTGAACTCGGTTTAATTTTTTTACGAAGTTCTGCTAATAACTCCCCTATTTTTTTAGTTTCAGGCCACTCTATATCCTTGTCTTTTATACTATCATCAACCTTACCAAAACGTTTATTGTAATCATCTTGACGAATTTTAATAGTATTAGTATTTTCTTTATAATTTGCTTTTACTATAATACTATTATCGATACTAACTTCAGATAAATCCTTAATTTCATTAATTTTAGAATTATCTTTTGCATTTAAAATAGTATAGCTATCAACATGATATTTTTCTCTATCAAAGAACTTAGTATCTATTTCACTTAGTTTCTGACCGGTTAGCAACGTCACTTCTTTCTTAGTAATACCGTTATCCAATAATATTTTTGTATTATATTTTGCTTCAATTTTTATATTATTTCCTAATACTTGAGAATTTGAAACTTCCTTGTCATCTAAATAATAACCAGAAAAATCATAACTTGAATCATTACTAGTTATATCTTTAATTTCATTTTCTTTAATGAAGTTACCAAACGATACTCCCTGTTTGATTAAAAACTCTTTATTATTCTTCTTAAATTCCGAAGGATATTCTATTTTTACATTATTCCAATATTCTTTATCCTGCGATAATTGTACTTCTATTTTTTTCGCTAAATATGGTACTTCTAAATTTTCCAAGCTTGTTTCCTTACCATCTACTACTATCTTTGCTTTAGTATAACTGTAGTACTTATCAGGACGATAATACTGCTCTATTTCATATGGTAAAACTGAGACCTTATCATCCTTAGAGGAATTTCTTAATTCAATCGTTCTATTTACTACCTCTTTTTTTCCTTCTGTTACAACTAGATTGATATTCTTTTTAGTAAAATATATTTGACTTGATTTAGAATATTCAAGATTCTCTATATTTCCTTTATTATCAATTTCATAACTCATAACATTCATTATTATTCTACTATTCGGTACAAAAAGTTTTAGTAAACTTTTATCAACTATTTTACCAGCACCACTATTTTTTAATTGTATTCTAAAGATTTCATTTGGAATATTATTATTATCAAGTGAATAGAAAATTAGATAATTATATGAATTCTTTTTATAACTTAATAATTCTGCACTATACTCCAATTCTTCCATATTACTCTGAATTAGATTGTTTTTTATAACAGGAAGAGAGTAACTTCTACTTCTAGAGAATAAATCAAAATTAAATATATTATCCCTTAGTACTGTATCCATTACAGTTGTATTATAATCTGTAAAATAATCTGCTTTTATTTCAGTACGAGTAGTTATAGTTAAACCAAAACACAATAGTCCAAAACTTATAATTTTACAATATTTCAACATTTCTCCTCCTTTCTTTCTAATCTCTATTATATCATATTCAGTAAAAACAATTATACATAATGTCATTAAAATAAAATTAAATAATATAATATTTCCGCAAGATATTATTATTTAATTTCTCATATAAGAATTTTTATTTAAATATCACAAAATTGACCTATAAGCGTATCACTTATAGGTCTGTTTTTATTAATGTTATTTTATATTTTAAGCTTCGCTTGTATTTTCTAACATTATTTGATCATTAGATATACTAACTTCATCATATTCGTTATCATCCGCAAAATCGTACGAATACTCCTTATATAGGAACATTTCATTAGAGTAATCTAAGAATTCCTCATCTGGAACAGAAAACTCTACTTCGTTATAGCTTTCATCAGCATAATCTGATAAAATCTCATCTTCATAGTCTATTTCAGTATTGAAGTCCTGGGAATATTCATCATCTTGCCCGTACCTGGGATCCGGCGACTCCAAACTAGATAAATTCATTGTATACATAATTAATCTCCTTAAATATCTTTTTTTATTATCATAATTATACATAATAGTTTAACTTTTTTCAAGCAAAAACTATAGTTTTCTCAAAATATTTTTTCTAACCTCATCAAGTGCTTCTACGCTTGCTCTAAAGCGGATTAAGTCCCTATCACCAACGAATAAACATTCTTTTACAGTAACTTCTCCCTGAGCATAAATAGCTATATAAACTAATCCAACAGGTTTTCCACTTTCATCACTATTTGGTCCTGCTATACCAGTTGTTGCAACAGCAAAATCACTATTTAATCGTTTCGCTACTCCTAGAGCCATCTCACAAGCAACCTCTTCACTTACAGCTCCAAACTTCTCTAGAGTTTCTTCTTTTACTCCTAGTGTAGTAATTTTAGACCTATTAGAATAACAAACTATACCTTCTAGTAAAGAATCTGAAATTCCACTTTTTTCTACTAACATAGAGACTATTTCACCTCCAGTTAGAGACTCAGCAATGGAAATAGTATAATTATTTTCAATAAGAAGATTAGCTACTACAGTATTCAATTCCGTTTGTGAACTTGAGATATTTTCATCTCCAACCAAATAAATATACTCACCAACCCCTTCTCTTCTTTCTATTTCTTCTAGTTGACGATTTATCATTTCTTCACATTCAATTTTATTTTCTGAACTTGCTGTAATTCTTAGTAGAACTTCTCCTGTTTTTGCGTATAATGCTAATGTTGGATTAGTTTGTCTATCCATCATATCTTTAATTTTCGTCTCTAACAACGATTCTCCAATACCATAAAACCTAACATATTTAGAAATAAATTTTTTCTTACTATATTTCTCTAAATAGGGTTTGACACCTTTTTCAAACATATCACGCATTTCTCTTGGTGGTCCTGGCATTAATATAATACGTTTATTATTTTCTTCAATAATTATACCTGGTGCTGTACCACAAAAATTCTCTAATACTATAGCACCTTCAGGAATCATAGCTTGTTTTTTATTATTATCTGTTATTACATTTCTACCTGATCTTGTTAATCTCTCGAGTATTTTTACCCATGAATATTCATGGAAATAGAAATCACGACCAAAATATTCGGCTGCACATTCTTTAGTGATATCATCATCCGTTGGCCCTAAGCCTCCAGTTATTATAACAGTATCGTTTTCAAAAAAGGCACTCTCTAAAGTTTTTAGCAACCTTTCTCTATTATCTCCAACCGTTGTTTGTCTAAAAACTCCTAATCCAAGTGCTGCTAATTCTTTTGATAAATACGCTGTATTAGTATTTACAATATCTCCTAATAATAACTCTGTTCCCACAGAAATTAATTCAACTCTCATAAATAAACCTCGCAAAATTCACTAAATTTCTTCTCTTAATTCTATTCTACATCATAATAACTTAAAAATAAATATTCCTGTCTTAAAATATTTTGATTTCATCTACCCTAGGTTTCAAAAAAAGAATGCCTTGACAAAACTATGTTTGTCAAGGTACTTCTTATTTTAATATTACAGTTTTAGTCTCTATTTGTATATTTTTGATGTAGTTCCAATTGATCCCCCATTAGTTCATCTATTGTTACCAACTCAAAACCTTGTTCGGTCAAGTATTGCAATACAGATGGTAAAGCATCAATTGATGTTTGATGTACATCATGCATTAAAATTATTGATCCTGGTTGAGTTTTTCTAACCTCTCTCATAATAGAAGCAGTATTTCTATTCTTCCAATCTAGAGTATCAATATCCCATAATATAAATGACTGATCTACTGCCGCTTGAATAGTAGAATTTATTCCTCCATATGGTGGTCTCATAATGTGAACATCTTGACCACTCGCCTTTTTCAAAGCTTCAGTAGTATCATTTATCTGGCTCTTAGCTTCTTCTAAACTAATTTTCGTTAGTAATGGATGACTCCAAGAGTGGTTACCAATTTGATGACCTTCTGCTACAACCTTCTTAATAATGTCTTCATTTCCAGCAACTGAACGTCCAACCATAAAGAATGTAGCTTTTGCATTATATTTTTTCAGCAATTCTAGAGCTACTGGTGTAGTATTTGGATTCGGACCGTCATCAAATGTTAAAGCAACTGCCTTCCTACTTCTTTTCTTAATATATTCATTATATTTTTCTAAATCTTCAGCTTTTAGATATGTTCCATCAATATATTTATATAAATCATTTACTGGAATATCTACTGACTTAAGCCCTGATTTATTTTCATCAACCGCTATTTTAAATTTAGCTTCGTCATATGTGAATTTCCATGTAGCCATATCTTGATTACGAAGTTTAATAATGATAGCATTAATATCTTCTTCTGATAATCCTTTTACAGCTAATTGTTGTTTTATTTTTGATAAAAATTTCTGTTTAGCCTCATCTGGTGAACTAAATAAGCTAGATAATGTAAATTCTTTATTATCTTTATCTAAATAAATACTTGAAACCATTGATTCACTAGCAGATTCAACTTTTCTTGATTTTACTTTATATGATACTTTCTTTGCACTTACTTCTTTTACCGCTGCAAAATTTGATTCTTTTTCTACAACTCCATAAAATGCTATCTCTTTAATATCTTTATCAAAGTTTAAATTCCCCTCTACTATCCCTTTGGTCTCATCATCTAAGCGTTCTTTAATCTCATTAGTTTGCTCGATATTTGAATTTGGATAATATACTTTCACGTATTTATCACCTATCCAACCAGACTTAACAGTACTGTTTTTAGCTAATTCTGATTTATCCCCATCTTCAACAATTTTTTTCACATCTGATTGAAAATTATATTCTTGCCATTCATTGTATGCTGTATCTCCAAAAAATAATAAAAACGTGCATACCAACATACAAAGTATTCCAAGAAGAATACCTAATTTCTTCATTACTTTATTCCCTCCTTAATATATTTCTTCAATAATATTTTAAAAATATTATTTTTGAAGTGACTCAAAATCACAATTTCGAAAAATTTGATTTTATCAAGTCGCATCGACCGTAAACTTACTAAATAGCCATAAAATTCTTATAAAGCGAATTTAGTCATCAGTAAATCTCTACGACTATAAATCCTCACACAATCTCTTTTTAAATTTTAAACTCTTGGATTGTCCCCAATTTACTTTTATAAAGTATTCATTAATCATTATACATTAAACAATTAAATTACTCCAGTAAAAATTAAACAAAAGTGTACAGGTATTTCCCTAAAGAAAAAAGATGTTAGCAAATTATGCTAACACCTTATATATACCTATTTATTTTGCATTCTACGACCTTTTTTGTCAAAGAATTTTTTATCAGTACCACGGCGCTCATTTCTATTTCTTTTGTCTCTGTTATCAGATCTACGACGTCTATCATTCCCTCTATTAGAACGTTTACCTTTATCTTGTCTACGTGGAAGTGGTTTTTCAAATGATAATTCCACATCAACTTCTTTTTTATCATTTATTAATTTACTTAATAATATAGTAATGATTTTCTCAGCATTTGTTTCAGCTAAAAGTTTATTAGCTAGACTATTAAACTCAACATGGTTTTTATCCATTTCTGAAATTACTTCATCAAATAATCTATTGTGACGTGCTTTTTTCACTTCATCTTGAGAGTAAGGTCTTAGCATTTTCATTCGCTCACCGCGAGTGCTTTCAATATCTTTTAGATACGGCATTTCCACAGGATTTAAGAATGTTATTGCTACTCCTGATTTTCCTGCTCTACCAGTTCTTCCAATTCTGTGCGTGTAACTTTCTACATCTTGTGGAATATCGAAGTTATAAACATGTGTAACATCACTGATATCAATACCACGTGCTGCAACATCAGTTGCAACAAGAATTTGTAATGAATTATTTTTGAATTTACGTAAAATTTCTAAACGTTTAGATTGAGTAATGTCTCCGTGTAGCCCTTCTGCTAAATATCCTTTAGCAATTAAAGCGCTTGCTAATTCATCAACACGACGTTTAGTTCTTCCAAATACAATAGCTAAGTTTGGATTTTGAACATCTAAAAATCCAACTAGCGTTTCTAATTTTTCATTTTCTCTAGCAATTGTAGCGTACTCTGTAATGTCTGGTTTAAGATCTTCATCACTCATCGTTTTAATAAGTTTATAGTCTTTCATAAATTCTTTAGAGAGTTCCATTATTGTTTTCGGCATAGTTGCTGAGAATAATAGTGTTTGATGTCTTGAAGTTATCTTCGATAAAATAAATCTAACATCTTCGATGAATCCCATATTTAGCATTTCGTCTGCTTCATCTAATACTAAATGTGTTAATGTTTCTAATTTTATCGTTCTTCTATTAATATGATCGATTACTCGTCCTGGCGTTCCTACTATAATTTGTGGGCGTTTTTTCAAATCTTGAATTTGTCTTTCAATACTTGTTCCACCAAATATGATGCTGACTTTTAATCCTTTTGCTCTTGACATAAGTCGAAGTTGTTCTCCTACTTGTTGAGCTAGTTCTCTTGTTGGGGCAAGAATTAATGATTGTAATTGATCATTTCGCCTTACTGTATCTACTAACGGTATTCCAAAAGCACCTGTTTTTCCTGATCCTGTTTGTGCTTGTGCTAATATGTCAACTCCAGATAATACATATGGAATTGTTTCTGTTTGAATACCAGTTGGAGATATGAAATTCATATTGGTTAGTGATTGAACTGTTTCCTGACTAACCCCTAATTCTTCAAATGTTGTCATTTGTTTCTCCTTAATTTATTCAATTTTATATACTGTCTTATTTATATAACCTGTTAATTATAGCATGAAAATTGAAAATAATAAAGAAATAAGGGTAAATTACATTAAAAATCATATTACTTCATTTCAATTTATACATCTATTTCATATATCTAAAATAAAATAATAGCATAGTAGTTATTTAACCACTATGCTATCACCCTTTAATATATTAACAAATAATTTTCATTTCATATGGTTTTTACATATTATTATTTGTGATTTCATCAATTTTCTTAGCTATATTTTTTATACTTTGTCCCGATTTACTTAGATTATTAGTGTATATTAACAACATATAATCCTTATCACCAAAAACTATTGCCGTATCGTGATAGTTTGTATCTATCGCACCATACTTACTTGCTACTTTTTTATTTGGTATACCGTCTTTAATCCATTCTCCCTCTTCAGAATCCTCGAGGTATTTTAATAATTCAGGATATTTATCTCGTTCTTTATATAACTTCGCCCAAACCAACTCCATCATAGCTGGCGTAATTTTATTTTTTTGAGCTTCTTCTAGAGGTAATTTTACACCAAGCCCAGCTAGATATTTTACTACCACATCAGCTGCTGTTGCGCTATTACCCATCAGCATATTTGTAGCAGTATTATCAGAATATTGAATCATATTTTGCAGTACATAGTCTAATTTATAACTATCTTGCTTTTGACTATTAGTTATTTGACCATTACCATCTTCAAAGAATTTTTCATTATAAGCTATATCAGCATCTTTGGAAATCTCACCGTTTCTAATGCGATCATATATCTTCATAGCATATATTACTTTTATCGTACTAGCTGCTGTAAAGTAATGCTTATCCTCCTGAGCATAACGATATCCTGTAGAAAAGTTTTTATATACAATACCTATTTCATTATTCCCTTTATACTGTTCTATTAGATTCTCCATAGCTTCATTCAATTCTATTTCACTAAGCTTTTTATTCTCAATCACTGGTTCTTCTTGTTTATTTTCTTCCTTCTGAGCTTCTTGTTGAGCAAGTTCCTGCTGCTTAATGACATCTTTCTTAGCCTTTATATATGCCCCTGCTGAAAATACTCCGTAAATAACTAAAACCACTGCTGTTGATTCAATTATAAACTTTAAAATTCGCTTCCAAGTTCTCTTCACTACTTTACTCACATCCTTTATCTATAATATTCTTATACTAGTTTACTACATAACAACTGTTTTAACAATAATTTCACGAAAATATTCTTAAAAATAAAATTTACATTTTTATTTAAAATTAAAAACTTTAAAGTCCTAGCACTATCTGCGTTTTTGTTAAAGACCTAATTCAATTTTTAAAAGAGTAATCCAAAGTTTGTTGAATTACTCTTCTATAACTTTACACATTGGTTTTCAAATAAAAATCTTGCTCAGATATTTTTGAAAAATCCATACTTTCATACATATATTTTGGAGTATCATTGGCATCAACTACCAAAATAACATTTTCTTTTCTTTCATTGTTTATTGCAAAGTTAATAATGTGCTTAGCAATTCCACGATTTCTATATTCTGGTGCTATATATAGATTATCGATTTCAAAGAAATTATTTTTCACAATAATATTAGCAGATCCAACAATCTTTTCACCATCTTTAGCTACAAGCTGTTTAATACTTTCAGATCTAATATTTTCATAAAGTAAAGTCTGATTATGCTCAGCCCATTCTTCATTACTAGCTTCAATATCTATTTTATATTGAAATTTTAAATATCTATTCAAATCAATTTTTTGTAGATATTCGACTGCAAAATCACTTGGCTCTTGTTCTACAAAATTTCTAGTGTTTAAATAATATAAATTCAGGTTAATTTCACTAAAACTTTCCTTTTTCAAATATCTCTTTAGTTTTCTCGATAATGTAACATTTTCCATTGCTGCTAAATGAATAAAATTGACACCTTTATCTCTAAAGAAATTTCTACAAGAGGAAATATAATATTCAAGCTCATCTACAGTGGTAGGTTCTTTTTTCATTAGTAGATAATTTCCACTAAAATATAATTTTGATTTTAATGTTTGATAAATTACATAACTATCTGTTTCGACTACCGACTTGGCTGGCGAATAAATATCTTTAAAACTATAATCCATAACTAGCACCTCCTATTCCTAATATATTTTTCATTGTATTAATGATGTCCACGTGGTCCATGGTGATGTTCAAAATGATTGATTATATCAAGTATTCTTGGGCTTCCTGTTAAGTCATAAACATTTCTTAGAGTTTCTACATATGTTGGATCATCGTGTAGAACATCAAAATATGTAACGACTTCCTCTTCAACAAAGTCAATATAATCTTCCTCTTCTGATAGAGCATTTAAAGCTGCACCTAAAAGAATTGGATCATCTTTTATTAATGAGTTTCCATTATATAAATCATAGATTTTATCATACTCATATAATGATTTAAGTGCATTTATAGCAATGAATAATGTTTCTTCTGAGATACCTTGTGCTGTTAATACTTCTTGCATTAAAGTACGGATATTATCATATTGTTGATCATCTTTATATAATGAAATCAGGTGCAGGTAACCGCTGATAGCCATTCCTTGTAACTCAATATATTTTTCTAAATATCTCTTAGCTTCGTCACCTTTTGACATATGTCCTAAGTGTAAGTATGCTTCAGTGAAATCAGGATCGATTGCGATAGTTTTTAATAAGTGCATTTTTGATTTTTCTAAATTCTGAATTTGATTATAAGCGAATGCTAATGAGAACAGAATTCCTGCATCCTCATACCCTCTTCCATTTTGATTATAGAAGTCAATAGCCTCTTCAAATAATCCTAAAGCATATAAATTGTCAAATGCTGTTTGGAAATTTTCTAAAGATGGTTCTTCATAGAAAATTCTCTCACTTAAGTTTCTAGCTTTATCTTCTCTTCCTGTCGATAAATAAATTCCTACTAACTCTTTATCAATTGCACGAATAGCCTCATCAAAATCCGTTCCTGCTCTGGCTGCTAAGAACTTATCTTCAGCTATTTCATATAGTTCATCTTCTAAATATATTAATCCTTCTTGATATAAAATCGAAGGTGTTTTTGGTGAATTGTATAATACTACTAAAGCATCATCCTTCTTATCTAGATATAGAAGATTGTGGACATACCCTTCAATTGCAGTATCGTCTTCTCTATTTTGTTCATAAATAATTCTAGACAATTCTAAACACTCATCAAATAATCCATTATCTAAAAGTATTGTACGAAACTCCTCTTGTTGCTCTCTATCTAATGCGGAAAAATCTATATCTTTTAATTCCTCTAAAAATTGTTGTATATCCATCTAATTTTCTCTCCTTGCTAACTTATTCATAATAAATGTCAATTCAGTTTTTACAGTAAAATCAATATTATCGATACTCTCCTGAGCTTTTTCTAAATATCGTCTACTTACAGCCAATGTTTCTGATAAAACTTTATCGTTGTTTTTTATATGATTTATTATTTCGTCTTTTTCTTCACTACTCGTATCTTTTGTAAAATTATAAAATAGCTCTGGTTTTTCTTCCTTAGCTAATAAAGCTGGTAATGTAATATTACCGTTCATTAAGTCCTGTCCGACTTCTTTTCCAAGATTTTGTGCTCCTCCTACGAAATCAAGATAGTCATCAATTATCTGATAACTCATCCCCAAATAATAACCGTATGAAAAAGCACTTCTTATATCTTCATTAGAAGCATCCGCGACTATACTCCCTGCTACACAAGCAAAAGCTATTAATATTGCAGTCTTTCTCTTAATTTTTTTAAGATAATCTAGTTTTCTAGTTTTAATATCGTATAAGCCATCCTCTTGAATAAGCTCACCAATACATAATTCTTTAAGCGTTTGTGCTAAATATAGATGTATTTTCTCATTATTAAACTTAGCTACTTCTTTTAAAACTACAGAAAATAAATAATCCCCTACGCGAAGAGCAAACTCATTACTATATTCTTTATTCATCGTAACACTGCCTCGTCTAGTATCAGCATTATCTATAATATCATCATGAATTAAACTAGCAGTATGAATGATTTCAACTATACTAGCCATTCTAATAATGTCTTTTTTATTTAGTTCAAAATTTCCTAATTTAGCACACATTAGTAAAAGAAGTACTCTAACCCTTTTACCTCCATTTAGAAAATACTTTTTTACAATCTCATCTAATTGTTCATCATTACTTCTAGTAATTTCGAAAATATCTTCTAATACCTCATGTACCAACGTATCATACTGTTTTAACATTCTATTCTCCATTAACTTAAACAAAGGTTACCATTTTAATATCAGACTCTTGAAATTCAACATTATAGAAGTTAAACCAAGTCTTTATAACACTTAGATAAAATTCATTCTCACTAATCTCTTTAGCAATTAGCTGTAAGTATCCATTCTGCATAGTTTCTGTGAGGTTAGTCAACTTATCTAAACTACCTACCAATAAACTATAATACTCAAAACTAAAATAATCACCAAGTAAAAGTGATTTTGATTCAATACTATCACCATCTAATCTATGACTCTCAATTGAACTAAGTGCACAAAAAATTGCGGTATTATATAATTCATTATCAAAATTATATTTTTCTATAAAAGAAGTAATATTTAATTTTTCTATTAATCTTTCATTATAATTATATTTTTTCATAGTACGTCCTTCATTTTTTATCTTTATAAATTATACCACAATATCGTCATTAATTAAAATTTGATTAACTAAATTTCACATAAAAAATTTTATATATTAAATATTCATTAAGATAATAAAAAAGAGTAATCTTAAAACCATGACTCTAAGAAAATCATAATTTTAAAATTACTCTAAATTATATACTTTTTGTATAATGTTTCTATACGATTAATCAGAATAAATATCTATATTTTTTCTGCAACTATTTCTGTATCATTATTTCTTAATATTTTTATAGTATTAAAGTCGCTTATTAATATTAAAAACATTACTAATGTAAGAATTGCTTTAGTAGAGACATTATCAATATTATTGCTAATTATACCTAGAGATACATAACAAATTATACTATTAACCATATTAGATTGTTTCATATACTCCGAATTTTTAAAGTTTATATAAAAACTATATAAAACTATAAACAATTGACAAAAAACTAAAATATTACCAACCATAGCAATTCTCCTTAATTTTATCCTTACAAATAATTAACTGTTTCTTGATATTCCGCAGGGTTTTCTTTTCTAACGAATAGCATAATTGCTACGATGAAATATAATAAATATACAGGTATTAATACCCCTACTGTTCCAACAGCTACTACTATTGCTAATAATAAGAAAAGTATCCCTGATAAAATACGTTTTTTCATTAAGAATGATGCTAATAATGCTACCACAACTAATACAATTAATAGAACTGAATACATCTTAAGTCCTTGAATCGTATAATCAAGAAGTTGCTCAGCTGATAAGTTAACCCCATTAGGATTTTTTGCAAGTTCTTCTTTAAAAAGATTTAAAAATTCTTGGTTATCTTTTAAAACAGAGACCTTAAAGAATGAGCCATACGCTAAAAATCCTGTTATTACTATTAATATAATATTAGCAATCCACGCTAATACTTTTTCTACTGTTCTTTTGAATGGTTTCATAATAAAACCCTCCTTTTATAAAATTAAAGGTCTTTCCTTTTTACTAATTATAACATAAAACGTTATCATAATAAATAATAAATTACCTGAATTAGCAAATTTTATACCTGAAATGATGTTCTTTTAAGTACACTGAAATTAATCCTTTAAATTATCTCTATACTTATTTATAAAATATCCTACTGTTCTCTCTATAGAGATTATACATGAAACTACTATTATCTGAATACTAGGATACTCTGACCCAGAAATCTTTAGTCCTATAAAAACAATAGTAAATAACCAAGAAACCATTGCAAAATACTTACTTCTAAACATAGTTTATTCCTCCAACACAGTGTTAAATACTAATTTTACTGCCACCAAATAAATGTCTTTTTACATAATTCCACATAGACTCTTTTCCCACTTTTACATTTGCAGCACCAACCATTCCGTATGCAAGTTTTTCATCCCCACTTAACACATCTACTTTTACTTCATAGATAGTAATATTTTGTTCTTTATTAGAATCCTTAACTTGTGTTGTCAAAGTAGTTGGTAATTCTGAAATCTCTTGAACTTTTCCTTTAACAATACTTTTATCCTCATTATCAAACTGAATAGTAATTTGTTTATCTTTTTTCATACTTTTAATATCCTTCGGTTGAATATATAAGATAACCTTATTTTTGCTTTCTTCTTGAAGGATACTTACTAGTGGTTGTGATAATTCTACCCCATTGCCTTTTGTTAGATTTTTTTCTAATCTTATTTTCCCTTTATGAACAGCCTTTATTTCTAAATCATTCATTAACTCTTTATTACCATTAACCTCACTAGTTTTCAGCTTTAATGCGTCATCTACTTCAGTAAGTTTTGAACTTATACTACTTAATGTAGTAGTTTTTAAATTTTCTACTTTTGCATTTCCCTGAGTCGCTATATCACTTGCCGTTGCATTAATTTCGCTATTTCTTTTATTAATATTTTTATAGGATACATCTATTGTTTTTTGTAATTTTGATAAATCGCTTTGCCCTTGCGATATTTGTTCTTTTAATCTCAATTTCATCTGAGAATCTTGCTCATTATTATATAATTCGATAATCTTATTTATTTTTTCAACTAACACTT
>CAUSUW010000004.1:0-63466 GCA_963535095.1 uncultured Gemella sp.
TTTGGTCGTTTTGTCAACAATCTGAGCATATAGAATGTTAGACATTCTATATGCTTAAGGATGATTTGCTAAAATTAGTTGTTAGCTTTTAAGAAATCAACAGTTTTTTGGATTACTAACTCACCACGTAAGTCTTCAACACTAATACGTTGTTTGATTCCTTCTTCAGTCATGTTGTACATAGTAGCAAGTTCTTTAACTTCTGCATCGATGTCAGCTTCTGTTACTTCAACTTTTTCTACTTCAGCGATTTCACCTAGTACAAATGAAGTTTTGATTTTGTTTTCAGCGTCTGATTTCATTTCTGCTTTAAGATCAGCTTCACCTTTTCCAGTGAATTGCTCATATAAGTCGAATGATAATCCTTGATGAGATAAGTTTCCAGTGAATTGTTCGAACATAGAGTTAACTTCTTGTTCTACTAATTTTTCTGGTACAGAAACTTTTGCATTTTCTACAGCTGTAGAAATTACTTTATCAGAGTAAGATTTTTCTGCTAAGTTTTCTTTTTCTAATTTGATTTCTTCTTTTAATTTTTCTTTGTATTCAGCTACAGTTGAAGCTGCTTCTTTAGAGAATTCTTTAACGAATTCGTCAGTTAATTCTGGTAAAACTTTTTCTTTTACATCGTGAACTGTAACTTCGAATCTTGCTGCTTTACCTGCAAGGTCAGCTACTTGGTAGTTTTCTGGGAATGTTACGTTAACTTCTGTGTCAACTGGTGCAACTTTTCCTTCTAATTGTTCTTCGAATCCAGGGATGAATGAACCTGAACCTAATTCTAATTCATAACCTTTAGCTTCTCCACCTTCAAAAGCTTCGTCTCCGATGAATCCTTTAAAGTCGATAACTACGATATCACCTTTTTTAGATTCTCCTTCTTTGATTTGCCATTCAGCTTGACGGCTTAATAAGCTATCTAATCTTTCTTCTACATCAGCATCAGTTACTTCTACTGAGTCTTTTTCTAATCCAAGGTTTTTGTATTCACCTAATTCAACGTTTGGTTTAACAGTAACAACTGCTTCAAATTTAACACCTTCTTCTTTGCTGATTTCTTTTACATCGATATCAGGCATAGCTAATGGTGAAACTTCTAATTCATCGATAGCTTTAGTGTAAGCTCTTGGTAATACATAATCAACTGCATCTTGGTATAATGCTTCTTCACCGTACATTTTGTTGAATACGGCTCTTGGTAATTTACCTTTTCTGAATCCAGGTGCGTTAACACGTTTAACTGCACGTTTGAATGCTTGGTCTAATCCTTTCGCAAATTCTTCTTTTGTTGCTGAAAAAGCGATAACTACTTTTCCATCTTCTTTATTTAAAATTTGTGACATTTATTTTTCCTCCAAAAATACTTTTAAGTATCATCAAAAATGTTAGTATAAAAATACTAAAAACTCTTGATTAATTATATAGTAAATAGCATAAAAAGTCAATCGTTACATATTCAAATTATTGTTTTTAAGAGTAAGTTAAATAGTTTCAAAAAATTATTTAACCCACTCTCATTTAATAATAAATTTCAAAAAAATTGTAATACTTCTATACTTTTTATCTACCGATTAGTTGTTTACTAAATTCTTTTATCAATTTATCATTTTCTCTGTAATTAGGATAGTATTTTCCTAACAATGTATAAAATCTCGGTGTGTGATTTGTTTCTAACAAGTGAGTAAGTTCGTGAACAATAGTATGTTCCAAACACTCTATTGGATATTTTACAAGTTCGTAGTTTATCCAGATTCTTTTCGCTTCGATATTACATGTTCCCCAACGTGTTTTCATCTTTTTAATTCTAAGTTGTTCAGCATGAACATTCATAATCTTTTCATACTTACTAAGAAACTTCAAGCATTTATTATAAAAAACTTTTCTAAGGTGCCTGGTTACTATTTGTTCTCTATCTTGGTATTTATCTTTAACACTTAGAATTAACTTATCATTAGAAAGAGTTACCTTATTTTTATCTCCCACTCTAACTTCTAAAGTTAATTCTTTCCCGAAAACATAATGTTTTTCACCTGTTACATAGTTTTTAACAGTATGACCATTCTTCAAGATATTTGTTCTTCTAAGTTTTATCTCATCTATATTTTCTTGAACAAGTTTTTTTATGATATAGTTAGGGGTTCTTGGAGGGGCACTCACTACTACATCAGCATTTTTTTCAACTTTTAAATAGATATTTTTCATTTTTCTTCTGTATTTAATAGTGACGATTAAATCATCTACAGTTATTACTCTTTGCATACTACCCCTCCTCTATATTTTATTATTTTAACTCACAACCTACCAATGCAGTACCAACTCTTATATAAGTCGCACCTTCTTCAATTGCAATTTTATAGTCGTTACTCATTCCCATCGATAAGAATTCACATGGTGCATATGGTAAATTCAACCCTTTTACTTCATCACGTAACTGTCTTAATTTTCTAAAGCAATTACGTAGTATTTCTTCATCTTCAACAAAAGGTGCCATAGTCATAAGTCCGACAACTTTTATTTTTGAATATTGTTCCAATGATTTAATAAAGTCAATGGCTTCTTCTGAAGTTAAACCGTGTTTACTCTCCTCTCCAGAAACATTCACCTGTACGAAACATTTAATTTCTTTTTCTGCACGTTTTTCAATTTCTTTAGCTAAGCTCTCTCTATCCAATGCGTGGAAGTAATCAACCTCATTAATAACATCACGTACTTTTCGTGTTTGTAAACTTCCAATTAGATGCCAAGTCTTATCAGAATATTTACCCTTTCTTTCAACATAGTTTTGTGGACGATTTTCAGCAAAATCAATAATTCCAGCCTCTATCGCCTCTTCAATTCTAGTATCAGTAACATATTTAGTTACCGCTATTAACTTCACTTCATCAGCATTTCTTCCTACTTTTTCACAAGTTTCCGCTATTTTTCTTGTTATTATTTCAAAATTCTCTCTAACGTTCATTTTCTCTCCTACTAATTCTCTTTAAACTTTTTCTAATTTTATTATAACATGATGCTTATTATTTTGTTATTAATTAAATAAAAAAAGACACCTATAAAAATAGATGTCATAACAAGTAGTCGGACGGAGTCGCACCGCCATTTCTCTTCTCAGAGCGTATTCCTTATTCAAACCACAGCCCTACTCGTTATGCTCATTATATCAGTTTTTCACTCTATACTCAACTCTTTTACATAATTCTACAAGTTACTTAAATTCATTAAAAGAAACCAATGAAAAAATTCCCGAAGAAACTGAATTCCTCGGAAATTATGCTTCACGCTTATATTTTTCTGAATTTCGTATTAATATTATTCTTAACCCTAAGAAGGAGTATATTATACAACTAATAAATAATATACCTAAACTAAAGATTAATAGTAATATACTGTACACTAAAAAAAGAAATGCCACTATATTGTGATTTATTCCCTTTTTAAAAATCACAAAAAGCAATAGTAAAAATAAAACTACTAAAAGTGCAAAGTATAACCATGCAAGTTGTCCCATAATTTGAAAGATAAAATGCATATCTTTTGTAGAGACATTAGCACTATCTTGAGTAAGGCGCGTTTGTTCACGAATCTGATCAACAATTTTAGTTCTTAAATACTCATTTCCTACATACTCTCGAAACAGATTGATCATACCTCCAACAAACCCGATGTATACTACATAAACTACACTAGAGATAAGTAATAATATCTTCTCTAATTTGTCAAAATGCATTAATTTCCACCTTTATCCTTACACTTAGCGCAAGTACCATAAAATGATAGAGAGTTGTCCTGAACTTCAAATGAGTATTCTTTTTTCATATATTCAATAAGTTTGTTAAATATAGGATTTGATACTTTCTCTATATTATTACAGTTAGTACAAATTAAATGATGGTGTAGTTCATCATCAACAGATTGTCTTAAATGATATTTAGAAACACCATTACTGAAAGATATTTTTTCTAAGATTTTTAATTCATAGAAAATATCTAAAGTTCTATAAACTGTAGCAATACCGATATCTGGTGTTTTCTCTTTTAAAATAAAGTATAATTCTTCAGCACTAAGGTGCTGTTCATCATTTTCTACTAAAATCTCAACAATTTTTTCCCTTTGAGGTGTTAGTTTATATGGTGATTGTTGAATTATTTTAATTATCTCATCATAAATAGTCATATATTATTTTGCGCCTTTCCTATTTTTTAAGTAAGATAATGCAAGCATAGTCTTACTATCAGTTATAACATTATCATCTAAAAGTTTGAATGCTTCTTCAACTTTGTATTTTCGCAAATTAATGAATTCATCATCATCTGGATTCTGTTCTCCAGCATACTCTAAATTATCAACATAATATATAGTGATCAATTCTGAACTATAACCAAGAGCTACATGCACATCACATAGCATTTCTAGTTTCTCTTCTTCAACCACATATCCTGTTTCTTCTTGCAGTTCACGAATAGCGGCTAATTTCTTATTATCTTCTCCAGGCTCTAATTTACCTGCAGGAATTTCTAAAGTTACAGCTTCGATAGCTTTTCTATATTGCTCAACAAGAATTACCTCATCTTCTTTAGTAAGTGCTAATATCGCCACTGCTCCTCTATGATTTATCAGCTCACGTGTTGAAGTTTCTCCGTTTGGTAAAGTTACTGTATGTACTTCTAAATCAAGAACTCTACCTTCGAATATTTTCTCTACTTCAATAGTTTTTTCTTCTAAATCTATTTTCATAATTTCCTCCATCTCTTTACAAAGTATATATATCTAGATCATGTGCAATCTTCACACTACATTTATCGCATAGCGACTCTACAGCATCTTTTTCAATATTTCTATCGTATCTTGCACTAATATGTGTTAAAAATAAATTTTCAACCTTACTATTTTCTATCATTTTCTCAACATCTAGTATATTCAAGTGATAGTTTTTTCTCGCATGATGTGCATCTTCTTTTAATAAGTATGTGCACTCTGTAATAATGATATTACTATTTTTAACAAATTCATCCAATCCTCCAAAGTATCTTGTATCTGGTATAATCGAGATTTCTTTTCCAGGTTTATCTTCAGATAAAAATTCATTTGAATTATATACCTTTCCATTAAATTCGAAAGTATCTGATTCCTTTATTTCTCTATAAAAAGGCCCTGGCATAATTCCTAATTCTCTCAACTTGTCTGCATCTAAGCTCCCTTTTTGTTTTTTAAATATAATTTTATATCCAAAACATTCAATATTATGAGCTAGTGGATAGCTAAAAACAGTAACAGTTTTATTATCTATTATACACTGTTCACTAGAAATTTCAATATATTCCACGCTATAAGAAAGTGAACAATGTGTGAACATCATGTTCTTTTCTATAAAATCTTTAATCCCTACTGGCCCATAAATAGTAACCTTTGAAGCATTCGTATCTAAAAGAAAACTTCTAGAAGATAAAAAACCAATTAACCCTAATACATGATCAGCATGAAGATGGCTAATAAAAATTTTAGTTATTTTGGTTGGCTTAATGTTTGTTTTTAAAATCTGATGTTGAGTCGCCTCTCCACAGTCAAACATCCAACACTCTTTTAGTTCTTGCATAAAGTTAAACACAAAACTCTGTGTATTTCTAAATTTTGCTGGAAGCCCAGCTCCTGTTCCTAAAAATTGTACTTCCATCGTATTCCTCTACTTTAAAATTAATAATAGTGGCCTAAAAAGATATTCCATTTAAGCCACCTTATGTAAGTTATAGTTTTACTACAAAAATCTGTGCATCTTGTAAGCAAGTTATTACATGCTCTACCCCTGCTGGAATTTCTAATAGTTCAAATTCATTTACAGTCTCAACCTCTTCTTCAAAAGAAACTGTAATCTTTCCGCTAATATTCAATAATAAGATATTTTTATCATTGCTATATGAGTCTGTTTGATTCCCTACTTTTAGATTCATATGCACTACTTGATATTTATCATTTTCTAATACAATACCACCTAATAGTGCATTTTTATCTAACTTTACTTTTTTCATAATCTTATCTTCCTTTACGTTTATATAACCCGTCTTCTTCAATCATAATTAGTTTATTCTTGAATAATCTCCCAACAGCACGTTTAAAACTTCCCTTACTCATTCCAAACACCGCCTTAATTTCTTCTGGATCTGATTTATCTGTAAACTCACAATACCCGTTGTTTTCAATGTAATCCATAATAGCTTGACCATCAGCATCCATTCTTTCATGAGCTCGAGGTAAGAATGAACCATTAATTTCTCCGTTATCTTTAACACCAATAACACGCAGAGTAACTTTTTCTCCTAAACGTGGTTCTTTTTCACGTTCACTTTCATGTACAAATACTTTATAACCGTCTTTTGTTAATAGGAATGTCCCAACTCGCATTAAACGATATGGATAAGCTTCTATATCTTTATTTTTCATATTTCTAGTTGCTTTCGAATAAAGCGATGCTACTATTGTTTCTGTTGCTAAACGTGCAAATAATTGTCCACTAAAATCACGACGTAAAGTAATAAATAGTTCATCACCTTCTTTAGGCCAAACACTTCTTAATTTTGGTAAATCTTCACCTAAAAGCGGAATTTCACGAGAAAATCCAATATCAAGACCTACTCGATCTTCCTCTACTTTTACTACTTTACTAAACGAATAATCTCCAACCGTAACTTCTGGAATATTAGGTGTTGCGAATAATTTCCCACTACGTGAAGGGTATACGAACATTGAATATTCTTCTCCAATTTCGTAATCATCTAAACTTTCTACGTCAGATTCATTACAGCTAATTTCTTCTTCATTCGGTCCTTTAAAAACTAATGATGAACTTTTCTTTTCTACTAGCTCTAAAAAATGGATTTCTCCAGTAATAAATTTTATATCTTCTCTTTCCATCAAGTACCTCTTTCTTTTATTTATTGTATAACTTCTTACAGCATTGTTACTAAATTTCATCTCATAAAAAAAGGTTGATACCTAATATCAACCTTTAAATTAATCGGAAAAAGTAGTATCAGGGCGTACTTACTTAACCATATTTTTTATTTGTTTTAATTGATTTACTCTTATTTCCTTTGGAAGGAATCTTCTTATTTCATCTTCATTATACCCAACTTGTAATCTCTTATCATCAACAATGATAGGTCTTCTAAGCATTCCCGGATTATCTTGAATAACTTTATATAATTCTTGAATTGACATACTTTCAATATCCAAATTCAATTTTTGGAAAGTTTTCGATCTGAATGAGATTATATCTTCTGTTCCGTGCTCCGTGATAGACAAAATGTCTTTAATCTCATTTGTTGTCAGAGCTTCTGAAAAAATATTTCTTTCCACAAAGTCTATTCCATTTTCAATAAGCCAAGCTTTCGCTTTTCTACAAGAAGTACAACTTGGCGATGTAAACAACGTAACTACCACCAGCACTCACACTCCTTTATAAAAATAACATTAATATTTTTATAATTCTATATACTCCTATAATTATACTACATATATTATAGTTTTACAATATACTATTGAAAAAATATTTTAATTTGTCAACTAAAAACACTTATTTTATATTGTTTTACAATTGACTATCCTTGTAGACACAAGCTTTATGTTCTACCCTTACATTTTTATATTTGATTAGTTAAAATAAATTATATAATAATACACTCTATTACTACTTTACATAGTCTTACTATCTTATTATAAACTTTGTAATTAAAATTTAAATTAAATATTATCGATAATTTCTAAATTTTTTTTATCAACTTCACTAAATTGACAATAACTTTTATGTGTGATATTATATAGATATGCCAGCATGGCGGAATTGGCAGACGCACTGGACTCAAAATCCAGCGATGGCAACATCGTGCCGGTTCGACCCCGGCTGCTGGTATAATTAATAAGACAAGGTTTTTTAAGCCTTGTCTTTTTTATATATAAATACCTAATTATTAATAACTACCGCCCTCTAAGAATTTAAAAAATTAATAGCTTTTTGATATTTTTCTTTTCTCTCTATATCCTTTTCAGTAACTTTTGTTAATCTTGTTAAATCTGAATTATGACGTAAGTCTGCTAATTTCACTGCTCTAGCAAGTTTATTTTTCTTTACTGAATTTAAATAACTTTGATAGTCTTCTCCCCTCTTTTTGGTTATAATATCAACTGCTTCTATAACTTCTTTAGAAAAACCATACTCATACAAATCCTCTAATGTTAGTTCTGTATCCTCAATAACATCATGAAGATATGCTACTGCTTTTTCTTCATCTGTTTTTACAAAACTAGCCACCTTTTCAGGATATTTTATATAATCTTCCCCGGCTTTATCGACTTGTCCTAGATGGGCTCTTTTTGCTATTTCATAAGCTTTTTGACTTTGAGATTGGTTCATATTTTTATTATATACTTACCTATTTTGTTAGTCAAACTTTACTAACATGAATCGTCAAACAATTTTTGTCATACTTAAGCTTCTATTCACTATATACTCTTCAATTATTTTCTTTTGCTATTTTGCTTTACAAGATACTTTGTTTGTGATAGTATTATGTATAACAAGATAGCGCGAATCAATAACTTTTTTTATTAATAAATAGAGACTTAAGAAAGGAGTTACTGAATGGAGATAAACACTTCTCAAATACTAAAAGGGACATTAGAAGCATGTATTTTACAGCTAATAAAAAATAAAGAAATGTACGGCTACGAAATAACTGAGCAACTTTCCAATTATGGACTCGATATGGTTGCCCAAGGAACTATCTACCCTCTACTTTTAAAATTAGAAAAGGAACATATGGTCACTAGTTACTTAAAGGAGAGTACCTCTGGACCTCCTAGAAAATATTATTCAATTACCAAAAATGGTGAAGAGTATATAAACTCATTTAAAAATGTATGGGGAAATATAAGTACTACAATAACAAAAATTTTAGAAAATAAATAACGTCCACAGGGAGAAATTATTATGAACATCGCTGATTTAATAAAACAAAATAACGAACTTAGACCTCAACTTAATGAAAATAATAAGCAATATTATGAAGAGCTTTTAATCGCTTGTCGAATGAAAAATACTACAAAAAATGAATCTGCTCTAGAAATTCAATTGCTTGAAATATTACAAGATTTGATCCTATATCAAAAACAAGGAAAAAACTTTACCGATGTTTTTGGAAATGATATAAACAAATTATCTTCATCAATAATCGCTGAACTTCCGAAGGAAAACAAAATGAAAATATTTAGATTTTCTCTAGTTTATCTTTTAATTTTAATTATTAGTTCTTTGGCTCCTTCTATATTTACTAAAACTATCGAGCCAATTACAACAATGTTCTCTATACTATTATTAGCTATAGGATCATTAATTTGCTTATATCTATTAATTTATAAAAAAACAGAGAAAAATAAATGGTTTATATATATTTCATCATTAATTATATTTGAAATTTCTTTTATTTCAATCCCAGTTCTTAATAAATTAAAAATGATTCCAGAATACCTTTCTTATAAAGTAGATATGTCAACTAGTTTCTTATACTTCTTTGGAATTTTTTGTGCACTTTCTTGCATATACATTTTTTTAACTTTTAAAAAATACTATTCTAAAAAGATATAGTAAACTAGCTCGACTATTCTATTTGTCGAGCTAATTTTTATAAAAGTTCACCTAAGAGAAATAATTTTAATTTAAAAATAACATTTTTTCTATTGAATAATTTTTTTAAACCTGTTATAATGGTAAAACATTATTTTAGGAGAGAAGCCATGAATAACTCAATTTTCGATAAATTAAAACACGCTGAACAAGGTGCCAAACTTAGTATTTTATCATATTTGCTACTTACAGTATTAAAACTTGGTGCTGGTATATTCTTTAAATCATCAGCCCTTGTTGCCGATGGTATTAACAACGCTACCGATGTAATTTCATCAGTTTGTGTTCTTATCGGTTTGAAGATTTCCAGAAAACCAGCAGATGAAGATCACCTTTATGGTCACTTCAGAGCCGAGCTTATATCGACATTAATAGCTTCATTTATTATGCTATACGCTGGAATTGAAGTAGTAATGTACGCAGTAAAAAAAATTATCTCAGGAACGATTGAACAACCTAGCATACTATCAGCAGTTGTAGCATTTATAGCAAGTGTAATTATGCTTGGTGTATATTTCTACAATATTCGCCTTGCTAAAAAAATTGGTAGCAAGTCACTTAAAGCTGCCGCACTTGATAATCTTAGTGATGCCCTTGTTTCTATCGGTACACTAATAGGGATTATTGCTACATATATCGGTATTCCAATAGCTGATTCAGTAGTTGCAATTATAGTCGGATTACTTATTATTTACACATCAATTAGCATCTTCAAAGAATCTACACATGTTCTTACCGATGGTGTAGATACTGAAGTGATAGACAAGGTTAATGATATTGTAACTGATATCAACGGTGTAACTTCTATAGTCGATACGAAAGGTAGAACTCATGGCTTATTATACTTTATCGATATTACAGTTACCGTTGATCCTTCTTTAAATGTTAAACAAAGTCACGATATTACTGTTAATATTGAAAAAGAACTTTCTAAAGAATTCTATTATTGTGAAACTTTAGTACACTTAGAACCACATGGTATTCCATGTCATACATATTAAATATATTTTGATGAAATTATACTCACTATAACACCTGTTATTTCAAGTATAATTTCATCTTTTTTATTGTTCGTACGTTTGACAAAAACTAATACTAAAAGTATAATTATTGTACATATAAAAGTATTTTTAGTCTTAGTTATTTTTTAATTAAATAGCTTAAAATAATACTTAAATAAAAATTGGAGTTTTTAAATTTATGACACACGCAAAAGCAATATTCTTCGGTGAGCATGCCGTCGTTTATGGATATAAAGGAATAACTATTCCCCTTCCACAGATGAACGTCGAAGTTACATTAGAAGATACAGAGACAATTCAACAACGTGATGAAATTTTAAGTTTTATCGCTGATACATGCGGAATTGATAAAAAAACAAAAATTAATATAACTAGCACTATTCCAGTTGGGCGTGGGCTAGGATCTTCTGCTGCGCTAAGTATCGCTATTGCACGTGCCAAAAAACTCCCAAATGTACGAGAAATTGCAAATAAATGCGAAAAATTTATTCACGGTAATCCAAGTGGTATAGATGTTAATCAAGTACTTAGTGATACTCCCCTTTTATTTTCTAAAAAAGAAGGAGCTAGTGAATTAGATTTTGATTTAAATAGTTATTTACTAATTATCGATACAGGAGTTGTTGGAATTACTAAAGAAACTCTAAAACATATAGCGGATAATTATGATAAATATGAAAAATATATTGCTGAATTAGGTGAAATCACTGATTCAGTAATCGAACCATTAAAAAATAAAAACATTGATCTTGTCGGACAATATATGTACAAAGCTCACGACTTATTACAAAAGCTTGGGGTAAGTCATGCTAGTAACGATGAGGTTGTGGAAATTTGTAAAAATAATAATGCAGCCGGTGCTAAATTAACTGGTGGTGGTGCTGGTGGATGTTGCATTAGTCTTAGCAAAACAAAAGAAAATGCATTGGAAATTCAAAATGCATTAAAAGAGAAAGGATATTCATCATGGATAGTTACAGTTTAGGTTATGCTAATATTGCCTTAGTTAAGTACTGGGGAAAAAAATCTAAAGATCCTGTCTTACCTTATAATCCTAATATTTCTTTAAGATTAGACAATCTTTTATCAAAAACAAAAATCGAAAAAAATGATAATAATATTGATGAATTTTATATCAATGACGAAAAACAAAGTCAAGAAGAAGTAGATAAAATGATTAAGTTCATCTCTAAATTCACACCAACTAATCGTGAAGCTATAACTATTAGAAGTTATAATACTGTACCAACTGCTGCAGGACTTTCTTCAAGTTCTAGTGGTACTATGGCTTTAGTTCTTGCTTGTAATGAATATTTTAAATTAAACAAAACTACTAAAGAATTAGTTGAAATAGCTAAAGAAGGTTCTGGTTCATCTTGCCGAAGTTTCTATAAACTTGCTGCATGGCTTGAAGATGGAAGTGTTGAAGAATTAGAATGTTCTTTAGATTTTGGAATGATGGTTCTTGTAGTTAACGAGGATAGAAAGAAAATTTCTAGTCGTGTTGCTATGGAACGTTGCGTTCAAACATCAACAACATTCGATGCTTGGGTGGAAAAAGCTAAAAGTGATTTCGTATTAATGAAAGGAGCTTTAAAAGATGCTAATTTTGAAAAAATTGGAGAAATTACAGAAAGTAATGCTTTAGCTATGCATAGTACTACTTCTACATCTACTCCTAGCTTCTCATTCTTAACAGAAGAGAGTCATATAGCGATGGATATTGTAAAAGAACTACGTTCTAAAGGTTATAAATGTTACTTCACAATGGATGCTGGTCCGAATGTGAAAGTACTTTACTTAAGGGAAGACCAAGACAAATTATATGAGGAAATTTCGAAATTATGGAAGAAAAAAATCATTTTATGCATGGAGTAGCCTATGGTAAACTCTATCTCGCTGGAGAATATGCGATTTTAGAGGATTACGCTTCTGCACTAATAACAAGTGTTCCTAAAAAAATTACAGTATTTATAGAAAACAGTAATGAAACTACTATCTTCGATACTATAAATAAAACTTCTGTTGGCCTTCATGAAGAGAATAGTAACTTCACTCTTGTTCAAAAATTTATTCTATTTTTAACAGAATATACAAGTTGTAATAAAACATTTGCTCTTACTATTTATAATGAACTTCACAATGACGATAAAAAATACGGTTTAGGTTCTTCTGGTGCCGTACTTGTGGCTATAGCCCGTGCTATATTATCATTTGAAAATGTATCTTATAACGATTTAACTATTTTCAAGCTAGTTGCCCTATTCAATATAAAACATAATCTAAGTGGATCTATGGGGGACGTTGCTGCAAGCATTAATGACGGTATTACATATTACGAGAAATTCAATGCGGAATTCGTTAATAATATGATACGTCAAGACAAGTCTGTTAAAGAAATAATAAATACAGATTGGGATGGTCTTCGTATTGAGAAAGTTTATCCAAAAGCTGATTTAAGCATACTAGCACGTTGGACAGGTGAAGCTGTAGATACGAAAGAGCACGTAAAACTTTGGAAGAAACATAAAGACAATTACAAAGAAGAATTTAGAGTTTTTGTTAAAACCTCTAATAAACTAGTGAAAACTTTAAAAGAGAATTTAGAAAGAACAGATGCTACATCTGCTTTAAATACAATACGAAAGCTTAGAGAAAATCTACTTTATTTAGAAAGTTTCTCAAAAATACCTATGGAAACAAAAACAATGAAAAACTATATTGAAAATCATTCGGCTGGTAAGCAAAGTGGTTCAGGTAGTGGTGACATTGTATTAGGATTTGAAAAAAATAACGATAAGTATCAGCTACAACTGAACTTAGAAAAATTATAATATATTAAGAAAGGATTAATTATGAGAAAAAAAGATCATATTAGATTAGCACTTGCTGATAAAACAAAAGTAACTAGCTTGGACTCATACGCAATTGATTACAATAGTATTCCACTTTTCGGATTAGATGATGTCGACACTTCTACATCAGTTTGTGGGGATTGTTGGGAATATCCATTCTTCATCAATGCTATAACTGCTGGTGGAGAAGATTGTAATAAAATTAATCAAGATTTTATGGAAGTTAGTAAAAAATGTGGAATTAAATTTTTCCCAGGATCATATTCTCCAGCTCTTAAGAGTAAAGAAGACGAAGAAGCTTATCCTAAAGGATATTCGGTAAACTTAGGATTAGATAAAGATCCAAAACTTGTTTTAGAAGCAATTGAAAAATCACAAGCAAAATATATTCAACTTCATACTAATCCTCTTCAAGAAATCGTTATGCCGGAAGGAGATCACAATTTCGAAAGTTGGTACGCTAACCTAAAAGAAGTCAGCTCTAAATCTCCTATTCCTGTAATCTTAAAGGAAACAGGTTTTGGTATGAATGAAGCTACTATTAAACTAGCCATTGACTTAAATATCCCCGCTGTAGACATCAGTGGAATGGGTGGAACAAACTTCGCAAGAATCGAAAATGGACGAAGAACTGATAAATCAACTTACCTAGAAGGAATTGGTTATACTACAGCAGAAAGCCTAGAGACAGCCTATGCTTATAAAGATAAAATTGATATTATCGCAAGTGGTGGTATTCGAAATCCACTTGATGTTGTTAAGTGTCTAGCTTTAGGTGCTAAAGCAGTTGGTGTTTCTAAAATATTCTTAGAAATTCTTGTGAACGAAGGAAAAGATGCTTTAATTCAAGAAATTGAAAAATGGAAAAAAGAAGTTAAATTCTTAATGATCTTAATGAATGCTAGAAATATCTCTGAATTAGATAAAAAAATAAGAAAAATAGAATTTTAAAAATAAGATTCCGTCCTTTTGGATGGAATCTTATTTTAATTTATACTATATTTCTTTGGGGCTGATCCAAAAGACCTAAATTTTAACAAAGTGTATATGATAACTCATAGACGCAGTGGTTTATTGATATCTAAATTCGCTTTATAAAAGCTTTTTAGATATCTAATAAACTTTGCGGGGGTGACTCGACAAAATCGATTTCTACGAAATCACGATTTTTGAGTCACTCCCTCTTCTAATGCTGATAGTCTATTTATTGCTTTATTTAAATCATCTTCTAAACTATTAATTTTAGATTTATTCTTTTGATTTTCCGCAATCAAATACCAACATGAGATTAATAACATAACATTTAAACAAATTATTGCAAACATACTATTCTCCTAATGTTTATAATTAAAATTAGAATAACACAGTTTCTCTTTTTTAACAAGTGATGCTCTATTCATTAATAATAGATATAAAAAAACCTCATCTTACAATGAGGTCATTATTTCTAAATAAATCTAAAAGAGGGAAAATTTTTAGATTTTATTAATAAATTGCGTGTTAATTACCAATTATTAATATTTACGTTTTCTAGCCGCTTCAGATTTTTTCTTACGACGAACGCTTGGTTTTTCATAAAACTCACGTTTACGAACTTCTTGGATAGTTCCGTTTTTAGAAACAGCACGTTTGAAACGACGTAGTGCATCTTCTAGTGATTCATTTTTACGAACTACAGTTTTTGACATTGGATTTCCCTCCCTCCGATACTACAAAATCTTAATTTAATACTTAATTAAATGTTTAAGATATAAAATAAATACAAAACATTCAATCAATAAGACTGCTTTTAAGCAATCTACTTACATATTGTATTATATTCTTACGTTCTTGTCAACCTTTAATAGCAATTTATTAACATATTTCTACAAAAATAACCTTTTCATTTATACATTAATGATACTATTTTTCTGATAACCAATTTTTAAATTCTTCAATAAAATTAGCATAACCTTCTTTATTTTTGTGGCTAGGTACTTGTGCTAAGAATACTTGATTTGGCAATTTAGTTTGTTCTTTTTTAGTTATTAAAATAATAGCTTTTTGTTGAGAAGCATTTTTGAACATCTCATCAGGTAAAGTAATTACCGCATTTAGATTAATATCTTCTTCTAAGAATTTCTTGAAATTGTCTTCAAGCTCAAGGACTTTCTTAGGTACTACTAATACCCCTACACCATTATCATTTAAGTAATTAGCAGCTTGCTCGATGAATAGTAAAGCATTTAAACTGTATCCTTCTGCACTGCAAAGTTTATAGTTTAGGCTATTATCCTCATCTGCATAATAGCCAAAAGGTACATCACTGATGATAACATCTTGCTTCTTAATATTTAAAGGTTTAAGAGCATCTTGATTAATAATTTCAACATTAGTTTCTAATAAATTGAAAATATTTTGTTGTAATCTAGCGTAGTTATTATCAACATCAACAGAAGTTAACTCATAGTCTCCTTTTGATAAAGCTGATAAATTAATTAAAAAGTTTCCACTTCCGCTAGCAAAATCAGCTATAGAAATCTTCTCATTATTGTGTAAACACTCTAAAATATGAGATACATACATAGTTATAACTTCTGGTGTAATGTCATAACTAGGATTATTTAACTCTTTAAGAGCTTTTAATAGTAAAAACTGATAAGCTTTTTTAATATCCTCTTTAGAAAAATTGTCGACAATATCAAAATAATCTTCATCATTCTCTAAAGTTAAGTAATTCACTAAAGAGTCAAAATACAACCCTTCACCTTTATTTTCTTCTACTTGTTTATCTATCTTAAAAAATAATTTTTCTAAATCTGACATGGTTCCTCCTTATTCATTTTCAATAATATTTTTTAATACTGGTTCTAATTTTGAAATTATTCCAGTTACTAACGCATTTCCCATCATAAAATATCTTCGACGCATAGGCATAGTATTAGTCCAATTAGGTGGGAACATTTGTATCATTTCGCACTCTACTTCTGTCAAAATTCGATATTTTTTATTAATTTCATCAAATATTATATGTGATGAACGGTTAACAGTTCCCTCACTTGTCAGCATTGTTCTAGCAGGTTCTTTAATATTTTCAGGAAAACTCATTGCTCCTTCACTATAAATATATTTATGCCCAGTTTTTGATTCACGCTCTATTCTTTTAGATCCTTTTAGATATTTCCATTTATCTAATTTATCTTCTTCTGCAAAGTATTTGCTTAAGTCTTCATCATTATATTTTTCTGCATTTTTTAATAACTTCTCTAGCGAATAAATTTCAGATTTTCTTGGAGTTACATCTCTATGAATAATCTTTCCATCTATCATCATTCCAGTATCTAAAAACTTCCCATCTTTATAGTTTTCTGTTACATCTAATGCATCAGAATAAGTATTAATATCTGTATTGAATATAATATCTAATTCACTTTCTGTTGGGAAAACTTTCTCAAAAATACTGTTTTCAAGATTTTGTTCATTTTTTATACTCTTAGAATACTTTGTATTTTTTTTAGAAGCAAAAATAAATACTCTTCTACGTTTCTGTGGCATTCCATAATCACCAGCATTTATTACTCTCCATTGTACATAATACCCTAATTCATCAAACGTCTTTAACATAATTGCAAAGTCACGTCCTCTTTGAGATGCTGGAGATTTTAATAATCTATCAACATTCTCGAGAAGTACAAACGGAGTATTTTTTTCTACTAATACGTCTCTAATATCCCAAAAGAGTACACCTTTTTTTCCAGCTATTCCCTTTTCTCCACTCAATGAACGTGCAACTGAGTAGTCTTGGCAAGGAAATCCTCCAACCAATAAAGTATGATTTGGAATTTTTTTCTTATCAACTAAATTAATATCTTCATTAGAACAATCGCCTTCTCCAAATCTTGTTGTGTAGCATTCAAAAGCATGTTGCGCTTTTGTTGAAGGTTCAAACTGATTCGCCCAAACAAAATTCCATTCACCTTTTTCTATAGCTTTTCCACTTTTTTTATCAAATTCGCTTATTTGATTTAATCCAACTCTGAATCCACCAACTCCAGCAAATAATTCTACAACATCTAAATTCATGTTATTCTCCTTCAATTATGTCCTGAATATTTTTTAAAACATACGTTTTATTTAACCAAAAACATTGTTTTGTCATCTTATCTCCATTTGGCAACTCATCCATATCACTGTCTGTACCATTACCATATTTTATTCCATTTATTATATATGCTGATTTTTGAGCATGTGGTCTCAAATGAAATATTTGTGTTTCTTTTGATTTTAATAAGTTATTACCTATCCTATTATCATTTATTTCAAATTCTATCCCATTTATAAATTGAGATTGATACTTTTCCCATTCATGCTTTCCAATACCTTCTAAATCTGATATCGGCATATTCCAAAATTTAGAACCTATTAACTCATATTCTCCTGTCATATTTTCTTTAAATACAACAAACAGAAATCTTTTTTCATAAAAATAATTATATAGTTCCGAATTATCAAAGATCTCTTGAACAAAATCTAAAATTTTAAATTTTGGAAATGACATACTCTCTCTAGGATTACCTTTTTTATCTATCCTTATTGTCTTTATTCCTATATTAGCTTTTTCAAATTCTTCAACATTATCAGTCTTAACACCAAGCATTCTTGATATCAAACTACTATTTGCTTGTTTAGAATTCTTATTAATTTCAAATTGAGAATATAGTTCTTCTTCTGTTTTTCCTTTATATTCATTAATCTTGTTTAATACTACATTATCAAAAGTTTCTTCTTTCAATTCTGTATTTTTCAAAATAGAATCATATGTATTAATTTGTCCAACAACATAATTATTAATCACATATGACATGTATGATTGTTTTAATGAGTACGCTCTTCTTTTTGCAGGAATTTCACTATAGTATTGCTTTTGCTCACTTTTCTTAGCTGTTGCTCCTTTGGTACATGCACCCAAATATTTTGTATCACCTTCAGATAATTCATGTGCTCTACCTTGTTGAATTTTTGTAATAATTGTAGAATAATCCTCTTTAATAATTATTAAATCTTCTCTACAGTTCTCTGATAAAATAGAAAACAGTTTTACATACTCTATACTATACTCTGTTCTTAAAATATCTTTTTCTCTTAAATACAAAATTAACAACATTAATCTCATTTTTTCAAGTACATGAGATTTTTCAAACACTGGTTCAACAGGTCTATCATTAGGTATCATAGTAATAACTAATCTTTCTCCTGCCCTAAAACTACTATCTCTTTTTTTCTCTATTGGTGTTACCTTTAATTCTGTACCCGCTTCTAAAAAATCAGGATTAGAATCACTATTTGGTTTGTAATAAAAATAATATTCTTCTAACAGATTTCCTAGACTACCCTTCCCTCTAGGATTATTAAAATATGCTATTTTTTCTTGAAGTTCGTTCTTTTCTGAATAACCAATACCTCTTTCTCTTATCTCACTATTTGAATAATAGTCTTTTAGTACTTCAAAAAACTTTTTTCCTTCTAATTTTTTAGCATATTTTTCTATAGCCAATGGATTATTTTTATCATAAGGTAAATTCACAATAATACAGCTCCTAATCAAATAATAATTATTATACCATAATTTTTATAAAGCTTCATCTCTAATAAAATTCTCGTGTGATTTTTTACAATCTCGTGCGATTCTCATGTGATTTTTATAAAAATTTATTTTATTAATACTTATAGAAAAAAGCTTAATATCAATGTTTTCTACTTAATTACCTAATAAAATTCTCGTGCATTTTTTTTACGTTCTCGTGAGAGTCTCGTGCAATTATCGAGTGTTTTCTTTAGATTATTATTTAATTTCTCTTATAAAAATATTATCCTCCTACTATATAAATCAAAAATACAAGCGAAAAAGATTTACATAATTAAACACTTTATGTTTAATTACATAAATCTTTATTTAAAATTATTAGTACTTTACAAAGTGCTAAGTGGATACTTAAAATCCCTCCTACTTAAACTTCTTTATAAATCTTTTTTGAACTTTATCACAGGTATAACCTATATATTCATAGAATTTGTGCGCTTCTTCACGTTTCAAGGCAGAATTTAATCTAATAAAACTAATATTATTGTCTACGGCATAGTTTTCTAACTTACTCATAAGTTTTTTACCTATTCCCTTACCTTGAAAATTAGGATTAACAGCAAGTCCTAGAATATTTAAACCAAGATCACTATAAAAACTTTCATACATTTGAGCATGAACAAATCCTATAATCTTCCTTGTGTTTTCATCTTCATAACCGATAATAATATGCTGTTTCTTATTATTAGTTAGTTTCTCTATTTGTCTTTTCACGTTTTCAACATTTACATCGTAACCTAATGCAACTTTACAGATTTCTGCTATTTCTTGTGCATCTTCTATATTTATTTCCCTAAACATATACTCATCTTCTGATTTTATCAAATATTATTTAATGTGCAACTTACTGCAACTTAAATTCTATCTTTACTTCGCAACTTCTATTAATGCTTGTTTTACTAAATCAAATTCTCTAGTACGAAGAGTTCTCATATCAAAGATAAGCTCGTTATCTTTGATACGTGTAATAATTGGAATTTCTACTTCTAATAATCGACGTTCAATATCTGTCGCACTTAGTCTTGGGTGCTCTAATTTAACTACAACACTATCTAAATAACTTGCTGGATAACTTCCGCCACCTACTTCTGCTTTATCCTCAGCTATTGTAATCTTGAAGTCTAAGTCACTAAGTCTTGTTTTAAACACGTCTGCTTTAGCAAATAAACGTTCTTTTGATAATGAAATCATGTGTAATGTAGGGATGTGTTCCAAGGCTTCTTTTTCATCTAGATATAATTTCAATGTAGCTTCTAGAGCTGCTAGAGTCATCTTATCTACGCGTAATGCACGAGTAAGTTGGTTCTTCTTCATTTGTTCGATATATTCTTTTTTACCAACGATAATACCTGCCTGTGGTCCTCCAAGAAGTTTATCTCCACTAAATGTTACTATATCAATACCACTATCCAGAACCTCTTTTACAGTTGGTTCATAAGGTAAGCCAAATCTAGAGAAATCTACGAACTGACCGCTTCCTAAGTCATTTATCGATACTAGTTCATTCTCACGAGCAAGATAAGATATTTCTTCATTTGATACTTCTTTAGTGAATCCTACAATCTTATAGTTACTAGTATGAACTTTTAGTAACGCCCCTGTATTGTCATTAATCGCGTTCTTATAGTCTTTTAAGTGTGTTTTATTTGTAGTACCTACTTCTACAGGAGTACCTCCACTTAATTTAATAATCTCAGGAATTCTAAATGCTCCACCGATTTCTACTAGTTCTCCACGAGAAACCACTATTTCTTTATCTTTAACTAACGTATTTAACGTTAATAATACCGCCGCAGCGTTGTTGTTAACTACAAGTACATCTTCTGCACCTGTTAATTTTTTAATAATATCAATAAGGTGAACATAACGACTACCACGCTTTTTATTATCAATATCAAACTCAAGGTTAGAATAGTTAAATGCTACACTTTCGATGTTTTCTTTAATCTTCTGACTTAGTAAACTACGTCCTAAGTTTGTGTGTAAGATTGTTCCAGTCGCATTAATAACTCGTCGTAGAGAGTTCTTGTCTTCGCTTTTCACTATTTGTGAAACTACTTCTACTATTTTCTCTAAACTTGGAACTTCATGTAATTCTTCGTTTAATATTTCTTGTTTGATTTCATCAATATAGTTTTTTATCGCTGATTTTACAGCCACTTCACTATACTCTTGAATTAATGATTTCACTTCATCTAATAATAAGATCTTATTTATTGCAGGAATTTGTGATAATAATTGTTTTGACATAATATTTCTCCTAAATCTCTTTTGCTAATGTTTTTATAGCGTTAATAGCGTAGTCTACTTCCTCGTCTGTATTCATACTTGAGAATGAGAACCTTACTATCCCTTGTTCTTTTGTTCCTAGTACCTCATGCATTAAAGGTGCACAATGGGCTCCTGGTCTAACTGCAATATCGTATTCCTCAGCAAGAACATCTGCAACATCTGATGCTGATATTCCTTTGAAGTTTAATGCTACTACCGCAGTACGCTCTTTTGTAAAATCTCCATAAAACTCTAAACACTCTAAGTCTTTTAATTCATTATAGAATCTATTCGCAAAGTCGATTTGTTTTTTATAAAGATTTTCAATGCCATGCTTATTTATATATTTTATTCCCTCATGTAAACCTAGGATTCCAGAAGTATTCAAAGTACCCGCTTCTAAACGTAGTGGATATTCCCCAGGGTGCTTCTCATCGAATGTTCTAACACCACTTCCACCGACTTTAAATCTCTTAATCTCTGGTTCTTTAAGTCTTACACATAAACCACCGATTCCTTGTGGCCCGTATAAACTTTTGTGCCCAGTAAAACATAATACGTCTATTCCCAACTCATCCATATTAATAGGTACTACTCCTGCTGTCTGCGAAGCATCTACAACTGAAATAATATTATGTCTTTTACAAATATCCGCAACTTTTTCTAAATCCACTATACTTCCTGTTACGTTTGAACTATGTGTAATAGCAATCATCTTCGTATTAGGTTTAATAGCTTTTTCTAGTTCATCATAATCGATTAATCCCGTTTTACTAGCTTTAACAATAGTATATTCACACCCTATTGTTTCATGTGCTAAATATATCGGTCTTAAAACTGAATTATGCTCCATAGAAGTTGTGATAACGTGGTCTTCTTTTTCTAATAACCCTAAGATCGCAATATTTAAACTTTCTGTAGAATTACTAGTAAAGACAACCCTATCTTCTTCCTTCATACCGAAAAATTTTGCAACGTCACTTCTCGCTTCAAAAACTTCACGGAATGCATTATTCGCTTCATAATAACTACCTCTTGAAGCATTAGCATACTTTGCCGATGACAATACCTCATAGACTTTATCAGCTACTTCTTTTGGTTTTTTTAGTGATGTTGCACCGTAATCAAAATAATAACTCATATTACTTACCCTGTCTAAGTTATAAACAACCTAGCTCCCTTCAATATTTATTTCTTAACTAAAACTCTATAATTTTCTAAGCGTCTAGTTATGCCAATTTTATCCATATACTCTAAAATGGCCATAGAGTACTTTCTACTAGAACCTGTCATATCTCTAAACTCTGCTAGTCCTATTTGATCATTAGTTTTAAAATGATCTTCTACTTTTTGAACAGCATCTTTAAATACTTTTTCATGTAAAACTAAATCAGCATCTAGTCTTACTACCGTATTATCTATAAGAGATTCTAACAACTCAACATTTGGTTTTTCTCCATTTGTTAGTTCTTTAACACTTGGAGGTGTGAAGCCACCATCTAATAATGCTTTTTCAATTCTTTCTTTTTCTGCCAGTTGTTTCTTATCATAATTAACTACGAAATCTTTTTCTGCAACTAAATTACCTTCTAAGCGAATTTCGTTATTTAGTATGAATAAGTCTAATAACTCTAGCATTTCTTTTTGAGAGATTTTAAACTTAGAAAGTACTTCAATCTTAGGAATTCCTACTTTTAATTTATATCTATTGTGGTAGTCACTTAATAGTTTCTTAAGTTTTTCTAACACTTCATCATATTTTTTCTTATGAATATAGCCTAATTTTGTTTCATAGATTGTAGTGTTTTCTACTAATTGTGTTAGTGACTCCTCAACCTCTTCTTTAGGAAGTTGAAGTTCTTTTAAAATATTCTCTTTAGAATTTAAGTAGTCAGTATGCGATAATAAATAGTTGGCAATTAAATCAGTTGTATTACCTTCAAGCTGAACTTTCAGTTTTTCTATGACTTCTTCGTTAAATCTACTGTGTTTTTTAGGATTAGCATCTAATATTACTCCTCCACCTATTGTGATCATAGGTGAATATGTACGTATAATAAATTTATCATAGTTTTTAACCGCAATTTCTTCTTCAAGTCGAAGCTGCGCAAAACTACTTTCTCCAGCTTTTAATAAATCTGTTCCAAGTGGCACAACACGCGCCATCACTTCCTCAGTACCGATATAAACACGTACTCTATCCCATAATTCAAGGTTTGCTCTCTCATCATTTATTAGTTTAATTTCAGTATCAAGCATATATGTTTTTGTTAATGAACCTGCAGTGGCTAATGTATCTCCACGTTTTACATCATCAAACTTAATATTCGCTAAGTTTATAGCTGTTCTTTGCCCTGCATAGGCAGTTTCTACATCTTTTGAGTGAACTTGAATGTTCCTAACTTTTGCTTTTACTTCTTTTGGATAAATTACCAATTCATCACCTACATTTATAACACCTTCTGTAAGAGTCCCTGTTACAACTGTTCCAAATCCTTTTACTTGGAATGAACGGTCGATGTTAATTCTAGCATTTTTCTCTACATTTTTAGCTGCGATATCTTCTGTTTTCTTATCGATTGTAGCTAATAATGTATCAAGTCCTTTTTTACTAATTGAATCAACTTCAATTATTGGAGAATTTTCAAGAACTGTACCTGAAATAAATTCTTGGATATCTTCTTTTACTAATTCTCTATATTCTTCTTCAACTAAATCTATTTTTGTCATTACGATAATATAATTTTCTATCCCTAATAACGTTAAAATATCAATATGTTCTTTAGTTTGTGGCATGATTCCTTCTCTAGAATCAACTAATAGTAAAACTAAGTTTATACCACTAACTCCAGCAAGCATATTTTTAATAAACCTCTCATGGCCAGGAACATCGACAACTCCACATCTTTTTCCACTCGGTAGATCAAAATATGCAAACCCAAGATTAATAGACATCCCCCTGTCTTTTTCTTCTTGAGTAGTATCTGTCTCAATTCCGCTCAGAGCCTTAATCAACGTAGTCTTACCGTGATCTATGTGCCCTGCCGTACCAATAATTACATTGTTATTCATATATTTCACCTTTACACTATATTAAGAATAGAGATTATTTAAGAAAATTAAATCAAACATTTTAATCTTTCTCTATGTTAATCTCTATTCAAAATTTTATTTAATTTTATAATCTTCTAATTCTTTTATCGCTCTCTTGATTCCAGTTTTCTTAGAATAGTATAGTCCACGATATTCAATATTTTCTTCTTGTAACATTCTTACAATGTTATCAAAATTATCCCATGCTGTTTTTAGCATAAAACCACATCCTACACTTATTGATGGATGCGTAGGGATTAATGATGCTGCAAGTTTTCTTTCTAAACAAATATTATCAGCCTTTATCGAATCATGCGTACTATTAAAAACAATTAAACCTTCTTCCACGCTATTTCCTCCTATGGTTGAATTACTTTGTTCGCTTTTCTCATATCTTCTACAATGAAGTACATGTTTGTTGGATTACCAACTGCTAAGTCAATCTTATGATAGTTAATACATGCTCCACAACAAACTATTTCTACACCAGCATCTTCTAGTGTTTTTAATTCTTCAATTACATGACTACGAGTTTTGTCTACTAAAACTCCTCCTCCATTGTAGAAAATAATTTTTTTAGGTAGTACTTCTTGTTCCCCTAGCGCATAAAGATATGCTTTTATTAATCTTTTACCTAGTTCTTCACTACCATGTCCCATTTGATCTTTATTAATTACAACGATGTAACTATCATCTTTAACAACTGGTGCCGTTTCTAATTGTGGTGCTTCTTCTTTAGTGATTTCTACTTTAAATCCACCTTCAATATCAGAAACTTTAAATTCATAACTATTTTTATCAGCAAATTTTCTAAGACTTTCAACGCTGTCTTCAGTTTTTACTAATAAAGTAACTTTAGTTTCTTCTTCTAACACACGTATAGCTTGAGTTACAGGTACAACACATGTATCACACAATGTATCAACAACAACACCCTCAGTAACCTCTCTTTTAGAGATTGTAACGATATATTTGTCTTTTGCTTCCTCTTTTACCGCAAAGTTATATCCTAATTGAGTTGCCATTTTCTCTAAATTTTGTGTAGCAATAACGTTGTCTACAATTGTTTCAACAATATCATTATCCACTAATAATTTTTTTGTTTGAATAACTGGCATTGGACATGCTAACCCTTGTGCGTCTAGAATTTCTTTTTTCATACTTATATTCTCCTTTTATAATAGTTCTATTTAACGATAACTGCTTTTTCTTGTTTTTCTATAACTTTTCCTACGATAGCACTCTTAATTTCAAGAGTATTAAGTTTTTCTAATAATTCATGTGCTTCGCTCTCTGGTAAACTTATTAATAACCCACCTGAAGTTTGTGGATCGTACATAATTTCTTCTAATGCAAAATCTTTAACCTGATATTCTACATTTGGCTCAACAAACGTTCTATTTAATTGTCCTCCTGCAGTAATAACAAATTCATTGGCACATTTATATGCTTCTTTAATATACGGAATATCTTTCGTATATACTTCTGCAGAATATTTACCATCTAACATCTCTACAAGATGTCCTAGGAAACCAAATCCTGTAATATCTGTACAACTATTTACGTTGAAATCTTTCATCATTTGAGCAGAATATTTATTAAGTGTTGTCATTTGTTTGACACTTTGAGCAAATGCTTCTTCAGAACACTCTTTAACCATGTGAGCTGTATTAATAATACTTACGCCTAAAGGTTTTGTTACTATTAATAAGTCCCCTACTTTACAATTGTTATTTTGTAATATTTTATCAGGATGAACAATTCCTGTTACTGACAAACCATATTTTGGCGTAGCATCATGAATAGAGTGCCCTCCTGCAAGAACTCCTCCTGCTTCATGAACTTTCTCAGCTCCACCTTTTAATATTTGATGTAATATTTCTAAGTCCATATTTTCTGGAAAGGCAACGATGTTTAATGCTGAAATAACTTCTCCACCCATTGCATACACATCACTAAGAGCATTAGTCGCTGCAATTTGACCATATAAATATGGATCATTAATCATTGTTGTAAAGAAATCTAAAGTTTGAATAATCGCCTTATCTTCAGATATTTTATAAACAGCTGCATCATCTGAAGATTCATATCCTACTATTAGATTTTTATCTTCTTTTTTAGGAAGGTCTCTTAGGATGTCTGACAAGGCCCCCGGCCCTATTTTAGAGTTTCACCCTCCGCAAACAATCATGTTCATTTTTTTCTCTGACATATTTACCTCCTGTGTTATAATACTACTTATCTATAATTATACTACTTCGGAACATTTTTTAAAAGTATTATTTAGTTTTTTAATGTAAAAATAGACAACTAACTTAGAATCAGTTTCATTAGTTAGTTGTCTATAATTTTTATATTTATTTTACGAAACTCACATGTACATGATCATAGTGATTAGCAGTTGCACCACCACAATCCGGCATTAAATTCCATGTGTTCGCTGGACCATATATATTAGATTGTAGCATATAGAATCTTTGTTTCCAGATAACATAATATATGACAAGTTCTTTCATATTTTTAGTTATATATTCGGCAAGTTCGTCACTTTTAGCTGAACCAACTGGCACCATAAAATCTACAGACATTCCAGTATTATGTCCGTGACCCGTCCCATCATCATCTCCAGCCCTGAACATTGAAAAGTTTGTGATTCCAAACTTTTTAGCTAATGCTACTTTCATTTTCTTAGCATGATCTGTTAAACCATTCATCGCTGGATCTGCTAGTTCTGTAGCTGTTACTTCTGGTAATCCATTTTTTTCTGCTTTTTGTTTTGCTTTCGCTTCTGCTTCTTGTTTTGCTTTTGCCTCTGCTTCTTGTTTTGCTTTCGCTTCTGCTTCTTTTAATCTTTCTTCTGCAGACATTTCTTTTTTATCTATAAGTTGATCACATGTTGGATTAGTGATATACGTTTTAGTTACCTGCATTATTGATTGTGCATTATCCTCAACTTCTACATCATAGCGTACTGTTATATTAAATCTATGATTACCTACATTAACAATATTTTTTACAGTTTCTTTTATGACACCTGTATGTGGTAATTTTTTAGTTGGCACATCCGCATTAATATCAATTTCATATTCTACGACTTCACTGCTTTGATATTATTCTTTTTAAACAAGTAGTCTTTTTTATTTTCTGTAGTTATTCTTGCTACTACATTTTTTCATCTCTATCAGTTGTAAGTTGAACATAATAACGTCCATTTTTCTCTACAATATTAGATTTTACACTTTTTACATTTACATTCGAAGCAATATTATTGATTTCATTAGAAACTGCGACCATTCCTGATACACCAATTAATACCGCTAATCCAGTTAATATTCTTCCTGTTATTTTTCTCTTCCTCATTGATTTTCTCCTATAACTCTATTATTTGTCTATTATACATAAATCACATATCTAATTCAGCATAATTTCTAATTTGTAATATTGACTGCTTCTATATTACATAAAGGTTACAGAAGATTTCATAACTTATCAAAGCAATAAAGATACTTTAGTTTGAGTTAGTTTATTTACTAAATAAATTAGTTCACCAACTATATTCGATAAAAAATAATAAACTTATAACAAAAAACAGCTAACTAAGAGACCTTAATTAGCTGTCTAATTATATTCAAATATATTATTTAATGTAAGTTTTCCCGTCTAAGAATACACCTGGAATTGGTGTTGTACCATTATAAACACCAGTATTATCTTGGTGTTGTACTAAAAATACTTGACCATTAATAATTTTAACCCCTACTCCTACAAGCGATGAAGTATTTGAAAGAAGTGTATTTCTGTGACCATATGGATGATCTTTTGTTACATTATTTGCTTCAGTGAATAATTCTTTTAGTAATCTATAAGCGATTTCATCAGGCGTACCAGAATCTCCTACTTGAACTACATTGTATAAGATATTATTCGCACCTGGGAATCCGGCATTTCTTGCTGCCTCTTGCTCTAAGTTAGTACCTACTCCATGAACCCCCGCATGCACTCCGCCATTACTAGCTACATAAGCTGCACGGTTTGTTGCCGAAACATTTAATGCTGCATTTTGTGATAACTCAGGTAACTTATTATTACCACGTAATTTATTTAATTGTATAAAGAACGATTGTTTTATTTGTTCTTCTCTAGTTCCTGTCACAGGTGTAGTTGGTGTTTCTACTTTTTTCGGATCAACTTTTGCTATATCCTTAGGAGCTACTGTTTTGGGTGTATTTGTCATCACTGTGTTTATCGGAGTTACTGGTGCCGTTGCCACAGGTGTAGCTACTAAATTCAACGGTTTATCCGACGGTTTTAAATTGGCAGGCGTACTTGGCTGAACTGGTGCTATCTCATTAGTTTTTGTTGTCTCAGCTGATTTTGGAACCTCGACAACTGGAGTAGCTGGCACTGATGTTCCTACTGTAGGCGCTGTTTTCTTAGTTAAATCAGCTATACTTGGTACATTTGTTGGCACTTCATTTTTTTCTACTTTTGTCTTGTTTTTAAGTTCTTCTTGAATCCTGTTTTTTTGATTGTTATTAGCTTTTTGTTGAGCTTTTACTTCGTCTGTTGCTACTTCATAACTAACTGAAATTTTGAATGTGTGTCCTGCTAACTCAGTTACAGTGTTAAATGATTCTTTTTTAACACCAGTGTGAGGCAATTTTCTTGTAGGAGCTTGTGCATTTAAATCTAATTCTACTACAACCTCTTCTCCTGCTTTAATGATGTCTCTTTTAATTAAGAATTCAGCTTTAGTTTCAGTTGTAATACGAGCTACTACATTAGCTACCTCTTTGTCTGCTACTAACTTAGCATAGAAGTGTCCTTCTTTTTCATAAACACTAGCTTTTACATTCTTCACATTTACATCTACAGCTGCAGGTTTAACGTCGATAGCCTTAGTTGGAAATGCAGTCACACCTGATAATAATACTAGACCCGTTAGTACCTTACCAGTTAATTTTAATCCCTGTTTTTTCATTTGATGTCTTTCTCCTTATCAATATTCTTTAATAATTATTTCTCCTATATTATAATTCATTTTCTTCCTCACAATCAATAGATTTCTGATTTTGTAATACAAAATACATTTTGTAACAATTTAGAAATATTAAAGAATCTTCAATTACTTTATTTTTATTATTTACTTAAAATCCTTACTTCAAACTAAAAACAATTTAAACTTCTATAATCATTATTAAAACAGCTTTTTATGTTTAAACCTTAAATATACTTTAAAACTAAATTTAAAGTATATTTAAGGTTTAAGCAGTATAATTATCACATAACTAGTAAATAGTTATAAACTTCATAAACTTTCCTTTTCTATAAGAGACCGAGACAAATGTGCTCGGTTTTTTTTTGACTAAACTAAAAAGATGAACAGATATAGATTCTATCTATACCTGCTCATCTTTTATTTTTTATAAATATCTTCTTTTAATATTGCGCTTTGTTTTACCGTTAAACTACTTCCATCTATTACTACTATGTTTAACTTTCCTCCATATACACAGCCACCATCTATATTAAATCTATTTTCTTTTTCATCATAATATGGTTCTTGTTTTACTGGACTGTGTCCATGAAATACAATTTTATTATATTTGTCATTACTGCTTAAAAATGGTTCTCTTATCCAAACCATATCTCTATGTGTTTGATTCCAAAAATTCTTCGTGAAATCTACCCCGGCATGAATGAAATAGTAATCTGAACTTTCATACCTAGTTGGAAGGTTCTTTATCCACTTTCTCAAATGCTTATATTCAGTGGCAAATTTTTTAAAATAAATACCTCTAGTTTCAACTGTAGCTTCTGGGTAAAATGATTGTAGTGTTGTTAAACCACTATTTCTAAAATAATGATCCTGTCTTACAGAAAGATTATTATCATATCTCGCTTCTTTTATGGCCAAATTGAACATATCTTCATGATTTCCTAATAGAACTACATGATGAGGAAATTCTTGTTGCAAGTTATAGAAAAATTCCCAAACTAACTTTGTGTTCTTTCCTCTATCACACATATCTCCCAGACAGATTAACTTATCATGCTCTCTATTAAATTTTACCTCGTCTAATAATTTTTTCATTGTATAAAAACTTCCATGAATATCTGAAATCACTATTATTCTCATAAAAACACCTACTTTATTAATCTCTTGTTTCTATAATAAATCAAAATAAAGAACTTGTAAATAGCAATACTCTAATATCACTAATGATATAGTAATGTTTTTTATACTATATTTAGATAGTTGTTTCGGTTATCATTTTTAATCAAGCATCTCACATGATATAATGTTAGTAAATTATCCAAAAAGGAGCAGCATATGGAAAGTAACTTACTTTGTTTTAAACGTACACCTATTCTCACTGCTCTCTCTTTACCTAAAATTTATAAAGAGGGCTTCTTTACAGAAAGTGGAGTTTGGACAAAATTAACAATCATAAAAGGTAAAATGAAATTTGCTTTTCTTAATTTAGAAAAGCAAATTATTAGACAATATTCACTCAATCCAAAAAGTGAGGTTGAACTCATTAAACCTCTTAGTGTTTTCAAAATCATACCTAACTCTACGGATTTACAATTAAAATTAGACTTTTATTGTTCGCGTGAAGACTATTTCTATAATAAATATAATTTTAATTCCCCTCATTTAGAGGTTGTTAAAGCAACAAAATTCATAGATCCATGTAAAACATTAGATCTTGGTGCTGGTAAAGGGCGAAATTCTCTATATCTTTCATCATTAAACTTTAATGTTACAGCAATAGATTACAACGCTGAGTTTCTATACGAATTAACAGATATCTCTATTAAAGAACAACTAGATATAAATGTAGTTGACCATGACATTACAAAAGCTAATATTAAAGGAAGTTATGATTTTATTTTCTCCACTGATGTTTTCATGTATTTGAATCCAACAAGAATTCAAAGTATTATTACTAACATAAAACAACAAACACACCTTAACGGTTACAACTTAATTGTCAGTGCATTAAATGCGACAAATCACGGTCGCCCTCTAATGCCACTTCCTTTCACCTTTATTGAAGGAGAACTTAAGGAATATTATAAAGATTGGAAAATCATCAGTTATTCTGAGAATATTACAGCTTCTCCTTATCCATATGCTATGATACTTGCTCAAAAAGTGTCAGAATAAAAACTAAACCCCACAAGACTTTTCTTGTGGGGCTTTCTTCTATTCAATATTTTCTCTAATATCTTTTTGATACCAAACTACATCATACCAACGATTAAATTTATAACCTACTTTTCCAAAATGAGCTACTTTTCTAAATCCTCTTTTTTCATGGAAAGAAATACTCCCTTCATCTGGATAGGCAATACATGAGGTCAATCTACATATTCCTCTATCATAAAGTTGTCTTTCAAGTTCAGAATACAACTTCTCTCCAACACCTTTACCACGTGCTTTTTCATCTAGATAGATTGTAATCTCAGCCGTCCATTTGTATGCATCTTTTGGATAAAACTCACTAGCATACGCATATCCTAGTATGTCATTCCCTTCTGTTGCTACTAAAAACGGATATCTTTGTATAGCTTTCGAAATTTTCTCTTCAAACTCATGCACACTCGGTACTGTATAATCAAAGGTAATGGCTGTATGTTCTACATATGGTTTATAAATATTTACCAACTTCTCAGCATCTTCTAGTTCGACCGTTCTAATATTTATCATGATTTTCTCCTTAAATACTTTCTCTTACGAAATCAATAATTGCCTTAGTAGCTTCTTCTTGTTGAGCTCCTCTAAATCCATGACCAGCTCCTGGAATTTCTTTCAATTTAGCATCTTTAAATGTTTCAATTGCACGACGTGAATAACTTATCGGCGCAACATTATCGCTTGTTCCATGTACAATAAGAACTTTCCCATCATAATTCTTCATATCATTATAAACATCATAGTCTAACGATTTTTCGAAATAAACTTTTCCTACTTCAGTTCCTCTGTGATTATAAACTTCTGGAATATCTGATACTGATTTGAATAATTCTCGTGCATCATCAAATAATACAAACGCTGGGAATACTAATATTAATCCTTTTATCTCTTCCTTAAGTTTGGCACCCTCAATAGTAGATACGACTCCCCCTTGACTCTGACCTAATAAGAAAATATTATTTTTGTCTACAAAGTTTTGATTTTTTAGTGTATTTACTACTACGTCAAGATCATCAACTTCTGTAAATACAGACATTTTTAAAGTATCATTTCCACTTCGACTATTTTTATTTCCACCCATAAAATCAAATGAATAAACTACATATCCTTTTTTAGCTAAGCTCTGAGCATAATAATCTCCACGCTCTGCATTTCCTCCAAAACCGTGAGAAACTATTATTATCGGTAATTTTTGTTCCTTATAATTTTTAGGTGCCGTTATGTATCCGTATACTTTCTTCCCTTGACCTTCAGCGTAAAGTTCTTCTTTAACTATATTACTCGTATCAATATTTGAAGTATTTACTGATGAGTTCTCCACAAGACTATTTCCTCTTTCTTGAGGTGTTTCTTTATGTGAAAATTGAGATTTAACTCCTACAGCAATTGCTCCAACTGTTAATAGAGCTATTAATCCTATTATTATTTTTTTAAAATTCATTTATCCTTCTTTCATGTATCTAATTTAGTATTAGTACATATCCTATTTTGCCTCATTAAAGATTATCTTTCTTGATTTTATCTAATAAAGCCGTACATCCTTTAGTTACATCATTGAATGTTGTTTTGAAATCTCCTGTATACCACGGATCATCGATAATTCTATCTTCTCCTGCATACTCTAATAATTTCTTAACCTCTCCTGTTTTTCTACCTGCGATAAATTTTTTTATATTTTCTATATTACTGTCATCCATTCCTACGATATAATCTGCATCTAGGTCATTATCGTTTAAGATACGAGAATACATCCCTTCTACACCGATACCAACTTTAGCAAGTTCTTTTCTAGTTCCACTGTGAACAGGATTACCGTGTTCCCAACTACTTGTTGCAGCTGAATCTATTTGAATTTTCTCGCTTAACCCTTCTTTTTCAACCATATCTCTAAATATTGCTTCTGCCATAGGTGAACGACAGATATTTCCTAAACAAACAAATAACACTTTTACCATTTTCTCATTTCCTCATTAATATTTATTTTCTATTTTATTATAACATAAATAGTTAAAATCAACATAATAAAGACATAAGCATTACATTCACCTATTGTTTTATTTTTATGTTTTACATGATATAATGAAATTAAACTTAACCGCTAGTAAGGAGATTAGTATGACAAAAAACTTAGTATGCTATAAACGATTACCAAATTGGACAGCCGAAACGCTTCCTAAACCTTTTAGACAAAAACATAATACTAGAAAAGATGTCTGGGCAAAATTAACTATTCTTAAAGGACAACTACAATTCACAGAATTAGCTGAAGATAATGAAGTAATAGCTGAACACATTTTCACTCCTGAGAGTAATATTCCATTCGTGGAACCACAAGCATGGCATCGTGTCTCACCTTTATCAGATGATTTAGAATGTTTCTTAGAGTTTTACTGTGAACCAAAAAATTATTTCAAGAACAAATACGATATTAATCCTGCTCACTCTGAAGTAGTAGAAGCCTTGAAGACTATTAAACCTTGTAAAACATTGGACTTAGGATCTGGTCAAGGTCGAAATTCTTTATTCCTTTCTAAACTTGGTTTTGAAGTGACTGCCGTAGACAACAATATTCCTGCTCTAGAATTTTTAATGGAAACATCTAAAATCGAAAATTTAGATATTAAAATAGGAAGCTATGATATAAATACAGCAGCTCTTAGAAATACCTATGACTTCATTCTTTCAACTGTAGTATTAATGTTTATCGAAGAACAATCTATACCTAATGTTATTAAAAATATGCAAGACCAAACTAATATAGGGGGCCATAATTTAATAGTAGCCGCAATGTCTACTGATGATGCACCTTGTCCACTTCCCTTCCCTTTTACTTTTAAAGAAAATGAACTAAAAGAATATTACAAAGACTGGAAATTTATTAAATATAATGAAGATTTTGGACAACTTCACAAGACTGATGCTAATGGTAATAGGTTTAAACTACGTTTTGCTACTATGCTAGCTAAAAAAATTAAATAATTTTTTGTAAGCTACTTTTTTGACACCGTTATCAACTCATGTTATAATTTTTACAAATCATTAAAACATTTGGGGTGCTTTTTGCTGAGAATATACCCATAGAACCTGATGTTGTTAGTACAACCGTAGGAAAATGTTTATTTTTAATCAAGTCTATTTTAAAGTATATATATAATTTAAAAGTATCTCTTGTTGTTTTAATGAATACAAATAACAGGAGGTTTTTCTTATGAAAAAATGGTCTACAAAAGACGTAATTATTTTAGCTTTAATAGGTTTCTTATTCGGAGGAATATTCCTTGCCGCCGGTTGGGTTTATGCTGCATTAGAAGCAGCACTTACTCCTTTAGGGTATGAGCCTTTCGCAAATTCTATTCTATTCGGTTTATGGGTTATGGCTGCACCAGTTGCTGCAGTTCTTGTTAAAAAACCAGGTAGTGCTACACTAGGAGAAGTTTTAGGAGCATTGGCAGAAATGTTATATGGTTCATTCTTTGGAGCTGCTGTTCTAGTTTCAGGCCTTGTGCAAGGATTAGGTTCTGAAGTTGGATTTTTAGTTACTAAATACAAACGTTATGATTCAAAATCACTATTTCTTTCTGCAATAGGTATTACTGTCTTCAGCTTTGTATATGAATATTTCAAACTTGGTTATGAAGCATATTCTACAGGTATGATTATAGCGTTGTTTGCTGTTCGTTTTATTTCTGTAGTAGTTTTCGGAGTTATCTGCGTTAAATTAATCTTGAATATCGTAAATAAAGTACAAAATAGTGGTAACAAATAATGAATATCATAGAAATCGATAATTTTTCTTTGAAAATTAAAGATAAAGTCTTATTTGATAACGTTAGTTTAAAAATAAAAGAACATAGTTGGTTAGTTTTAACCGGAAATATTGGTAGTGGTAAGTCTACCCTACTTCGTACTATTTGTAAATTAAATAAAGAACATTACGAGGGAGTAATTACTTATAAAGGGAAAAATATTGTTGATATTCCTATGCAAGAACACGTTAAAAATATCGGGTATGTCATGCAGCATGCAATTAATCAGTTCGTTATGCCTACTTTGGAAGAAGAAATAATATTTGCATTAGAAAATTTATGTCTAGACTCAAAGATTATTAACGAAAAACTAGACTATGCCTTATCAATTACAAATACTCATGAAATTTCTACTAAACATATTCATACATTGTCTGGAGGAGAACGCCAGCGAGCTGCTTTTGCAGTAGCATTAGCTATGGGAAGTGAAGTATTAATTTTAGATGAGCCTTTTGCTAATGTCGATAAGAAAACTCGTAATTCTCTATTGGCTCTTCTGAAAGACTTAAATAACCATGGTGTGACTATAATCGTATGCGACCATGAGCATCATCTGTACTTGAACTATGCAGACACCTTTACTTATCTTTCTGATGGAAATTTAGAATTAGTAACAGATCCAACTTCTAAAAATCCTAACGTGAAATTATGTAACAACACTCAATCTGAACAAATCTTAAGATTAGAAAATATTTCTATTCAGCAAGGAAAAAAAGAATTATTAAATGTCGATGATTTTCATATATTTAAAGGTATTACGACTTTAACGGGAGATAATGGAACAGGAAAAACAACATTATTACATGCTATTTCACAATTAAAAAAATACGATGGAAAGATATACTTTAATGAAGAAAAGGTAAAAAAATCAAGGAAATTATATAAGAAAATAAGTACTTGTTTGCAAGATGCATTTCAACAGTTTATTAGCTTGATGCCTCGTGAAGAAATTTCAATGCAAAAAGATATTTGGGAGCATGCTCCATTATGGCAAGAGAGACTTTTGAAAGAATTTGATTTAGAAAAAGAGCTTGATAAAAGCCTCTATTATTATAGTGGAGGTCAACGAAAACTTATTCAACTTATGTGTTTATTAAGCCAAAAAACTGAACTATTGCTTCTTGATGAACCCTTTACTCATCTTGATGAAAGAGCATGCTCATTTATAATGGAGTGGATTGAAGAAAATAAAAGACTTGCTGGACAATCATTTATTATTGTCAGTCATAGATTAGAGCCATTAAATAATAGGAGCGATTATCATATTGAAATTTCAAATAATACACTACATTATATAAAGGAGGATTGTTATGCAGAAAAAAATAATTAGTCCTACTCTTACTCTTATTATAATGTTATTAACTATCTGGATTTCATTTAGTAAGTTACTCGTTCTAAATATTTTGATAATAGCTACAACAATATGTTTACTATGTATTTCAAAATATTGGAACAAACTTCTGATTTTTATTTTTCTACCTCTCCTACCCGCTATAGGTTCTGCTTGGGCTATCATTGTTCATAGTTCTAATTATAAATATGCTCTTTTAATTTTTTCTAGGACATATAGCTTTGCAGCATTAGGGTTAATCTTGGCAACATATATTTCACTTGTAGAATTACTAAAATACTTTGAACAACATGGGTTGTCTTCAAATATCGTATACGGACTCTTAGTAGTAATTCAAGCTTTACCAAGAATCCAATATGAAACTCAAATGATTACAAAATCTAGTCGTCTTCGTGGTATATTTTTACCGTTTTGGTCGCCTTATTACTATGCTAAAGCCATATTTATCGCGTTAACTTGGCAACCTCAAATATCTGAGGCGATGACAATCCATGCTTATGAAGACTTCAAAGCTCGAACACATTATAATAAATACACTATCGATAAAATCAAAAGTCTCTTTATTATAATGCTTTTCTCAATACTATTAATACTTTTATTAATCATAAATAAATAAAAAAAAACTGGCGGGAATGTGTGGGAATCGAACCCACCCAAGAGGCTCTTAACCCCTCATACTAGTTTTGAAGACTAGAGAGCACACCAGAACTCATCCACTCCCATATATGCTTATATTATACAATAAATATATTAAAAAATCAAGACAACATGTTAACGCATCCAGAACACTTTCCTTTCCTATTATAATTTAACTTTTATCTAACATTCCAAAAGAAACAATCAAATTATCAACCACTTGCTTCCTATTTTTTACCACTTAGCTAAAAGCTATTAAATTTCACACTAAAATAATATATAATATAACTATAAACATTTAGAAAGGAGACAATATGAAAATAAATATCGAACTAGACTCAAATCTTAATGAAATTGAACTGATTATTAAGACCCCAGACTTAAATAGTGATGTCATCTTAATTAAAGAATTGGTTGAAAAAGCTATAATTAATTCGCAAAAAATAGTTTTCTACAAAAGCGACTCTGAATATTTCATCCCTCTAGAATCTATTTTATTTTTTGAAACCGATGATAATAAAGTCTATGCTCACACTACCGATGAGTTTTTCGAGGTTAAATTCAAATTATACGAATTAGAGCAACTTATCCCTTTTTACTATTGTCGAATTTCTAAGAGTTCAATAATAAATACAAAAGCAATTTATTCACTAGAAAAATCTTTTTCTGGTTCAAGTACCGCTTCTTTTTCTAACTCAAAGAAGCAGGTCCATATTTCAAGACATTACTACAAAATATTAAAAGATAAATTAAAAGAAATGAGGTAAAAATAAATGAGAAGAAGTTTTATTGGATTATTTTTTATAATCCTTGCGGTAACTACTTTACTTGATGGATTTAGTATTTTTCCAAACGGATCAATCTTCTTAGCTATATGTACTGTTGTACTAGGATTTTTCGCTATTCGTGGTTTAATGGATTTTGATTCATTTGGAACTATCTTTCCTCTAGCATTATTATTCTATGTGTACAATAAAAATTATCACTTTGCTGATATATCAGGTGGAAAAATATTCTTTATTGCTGTTTTCCTTAGTCTAGGTATCTCTATGTTTGTCCCTAGAAAATATAAATATAGAGAATTTAAAAGTTTTTACAAAGTAAAAAAACATCAAAAAATAAAAAATGGTAATGATTTTTCTGATGTGACATTCGGAGAAAATGTTCAGTATGTAGACATAACTAAATCTGATTCATTCTCTGCTTCTACAACATTCGGAACTACTACTATCTACTTTGAAAAATTAGATACTTATCCTATTAAGAACTTTGACCTTAATGTTTCTATTTCTTTTGGTAATCTAAAAGTGTATGTTCCAAAAGAATGGGCAATCGAGAATAATACAAATAACTTCCTTGGAAGAGTTCAAAAACATACTCACAGCATCGGTAAAGATGTTAAAATTATCCTAAATGGTTCGGTAACATTTGGAGAAATTGAAATAATTCATGTATAAAAAATAACTCTCAAGACATTAAAGCTCTTGAGAGTTTTCTTTGTTATTTTCTGATTTCTTTTGTTGTTCCCTTTTCTCAACTAGTTTTGATAAATAGATAGAACCAACAGTTAATAATATTACTAATAATGATGCGATTAAAAATTCTTTACTAAAGACATTTGTACTAGTAGCTCCGAAGTTTAAGAATACTACTGTTCCAGGGATTATCCCTAATACACTCGCTATCATATATTTAGATAAACTGATATTAGTTAAACCATATCCATAGTTTATCATATTATAAGGTACTAATGGAATAAGTCTCAAAATTACTAGACTCATCATCAACCTTTCATCACTAACATTAAAAATCCTATCGTGTTGCTTCGGTGTCATTTTTTTCTTAAGGTAGTTTTTCACCCATTCACGACCGAAACGACGTGATATCACAAACATAATATAGCAATTCAATGAAGCTCCAACAAAGGTCAATATGCTTCCTTCTACAAAACCAAATGCCACTCCTCCAGCAACAGCTAGTATCGGAACCGGAAAGAAAAATACTGGTAAGAACATAAACATTAATACATAAATTATCGGTGCTAAGACGCCAAAACTTTGAATAAACTCAGTCATTACTCTCCTCCTATTTAAAGTACGCTGATACTTTCTCTAAAAATTCTAATTCTATATATGAGGATATTTTTTTAAATGTAGTATCATCCATCAGCATTTTGTCATTTTCACTATACTGTCTAAATGCCATACTACACCAAGTAACTCCTCTTAGACAATTAAATATTAAATACCTCTCGAATCTCTCTCTGTTGAAGGCTCGATAATTACTATATTTCTCTAAAAAATTATTAATTTCCCTTTCTGATAAGATAATATCAGTTTTCCAAAATGTCGTCGTCGGTGCTAGAAAATGTGCTAAATCTTGTTCGCATTCTCCTATTAATGCCTTCTCCCAATCAATAACATAGCTGTCTTCTTTTTCGTTTCCAATTAAGAAATTTCCTGAATTTAATTCTGTATTTATAATACATGGATTAGCTATACTATACTTTTCAGGTATAAGTGTCAGACACTTTTCTAAAAATCTATTAATATAAGAGCTAACTTTCTCATCAGCTTTATCCCAGAATAAATACTCACCTGCCATCTGTTTACATTCATCAAACATAAGTTGGAATGGATTGGTTGTATTGATTAAATTATTATCACCATATGGTGTATTATGAACCTTACTTAATAAATAAGCTGCAATATGCATATCTGTTTTGTAATTGAGTGGTCTTCCTTTTAAGAATTCCATTGTTAAGTATTTATACGGCAATAAATTTGTTTTTATTACTAAATCATAAGGTTTTGGTGTAACTCCGCTATCTTTCAACAATTGTAACGTTTCGTATTCATATTCTATTTGATTTTCAAGATTCATCTGGCTCTTCATATTTATTCTAAGAACCTTTTTCAAATCTCCTTCATCAAAGGTAAAGTTAATATTATACTCTCCTGCACCTAATAATTTAATATTATTATAGCCTGTCTCTGCTAACAGAAGATCTTCTTTCATATCAATATCTAATCCAGCTTCTCCTAAATAATAACTTAGCTTTTGTTCATTACATACAGTAAGCAAATTCTCTAAAACTGTGTTGTCTCCATAACTTGGAAGATCGAAAACTTCCTTAATAGCTTTTTTCATACCTATTAAAAAATAACCACCATCAACACTTGGATTTATAACGACATCATACTCATCTAACTTTTGAAAAGCAGTATAAATCATATTTTCTTGAAGATTATAGATATCTGAACCTAACAAAATCACCTTATCACTAGATTTTAGCTCTTCTTCAATTGAGTTATACATTTTATCACCAAGTGTTTCACCTACTTGATGAGAAAATTCTCTATATTCTAAAATATTCTCTATCACTTTATCATCAATACTTTGACCATCATGATAGACTGCTATCTCTTCTCCACTTTCTTTTAAAATATTATAATTTTTTTTCATTAATTTCTTTTGTATTTCCACAGCAGTATCCGGAGATACAAAATCATACAACCTTGTTTTTGTTGTGCCTACCTTCGGTACTCTTGTAAAAAATATTATTTTATTTTTCATTTCTGGAATTTTCCTTTAATTTAACCTCTAAAATTATTCTAAATTTACGATTGATAGTACATATAAAAAAGGGAGACTCAATAACAATATCTCTAATTGAAATTACTATTTTGAGTCACCTTTTTACTTTATATATTAGTGTTTGTGTCCAGCATGATCATCTTTCTTTTCTGCAGAATGAGTATGTCCAGCATGGTCTTCTTTGTTTTCTGAAGAATGACTGTGCCCTTCATGTCCTTCATGTTTTTCTGAACCTTTTACTGCATCACTTGGATCTTTACAACAGTCAGCAATTTCAAATTTATAACTAAATTCTTTAGTTCCGTCAATTGCATTAAAGACATTTTTATACCCTAAATCAATTAGTTTTTGGGCTACCACAGATGAACTGTTCCCAGTATTACTATAAACATATATAGGAACCTCTTTATTCTCAGGTAAAACCGACTGTAAACTATCTAATTTGTTTACATCGATATTTTTAGCACCTGCACCATGTCCTTTTTCAAACTCAGCTTTATCTCTTACATCTAAAAATACATTATTTGCTGCAGTATCTAATAATGCATCTTGGAATTTACTTCCACTTAATGATGTATATTTTACAAGATCATAGCTAAAATCTTTTACATTTTGAGCTCCAGATACATCTTTAAATCCTTGTTTTGTAAGTTTATCTATAGCATCTTTAGTTTTATCAGATTTATCACTATAAACAACAACTTTTTTCTCTCTCCATTTACGGATTTCTTCAATACTCTTATCTATTTTTGATAATGGAATGTTAATTGCGTGTTTAAGGTGACCTTCTTTATAAGACGCTTCATCCCTGATATCTATTACTAGATAATTTTCTTTTTCCTTATCATCTTTTTGGATTTTATTTAACTCCTCACCTTTTAATTCTTTTACAGATGAAGTAGTTGAACATCCTACTAAAGTTAATGATAACACTGCTGACATACTTACAGCTAAAAATTTATTATATTTCATTTATATTTCTTCCTCTCCTTATTTAATAAGAGACAAGGTGGTACTTAAATATTTAATACATTTAGGTATACCTCATTCCTTATTAGTATAACTTAAAAATAGTTTTTTTTCTAATAAATAATATTATTTTTTACTCATTTTTTATAATATTTTCTTAAAATTTGTATTCGTGTTCTTTAGCACCATCAAAAGCATTGTATACATTTGTATATCCTAGTTCTACTGCTTTTTGAGCAGCTTTAGATGAACGATTACCGCTATAGCAGTAAGTGTAAACTGGTGCATTTTTATCTTCTGGTAATAATGCCGCTAAATCTTTATCGATATTTTTTACATCAATATTTTTAGCTCCAGCTACGTGCCCTTTTTCATAGTCTTTTGCTTCACGAACATCGATAAATGTCCCCTCTTTTTTATCAATTGCTGCTTGGAATTCATGAGCAAGTAAAGTAGTGAACTTAACTATTTCATAGTCTTTATAGTCTTTCACACCTTGGGCATTAGAAACTTTTTTGAATCCTGCTTTTACAAGTTTATCAGCAGCTTCTTTACTTTTCTTACCTGTATTACATATTGTTACTACTTCTTTATCTTTCCATGCACTTAAATGCTCTGCATGTTTTTCTATATCAGCTAATGGAATATTAATAGCATGTTTCACATGTCCTTCTTTATATTCATTAGCATCCCTTACATCAATAACAAGGTATTTTTCTTTTTCTTTGTCGTCTTTTTCAATTTTATTTAATTCTTCACCTTTCAACTCTTTTACAGCAACAGTTCCATTACTGCTAGTCGAAGTATTATTTGAAGCTGAAGAACACCCTGCTAATGATAAAGATAATACAGCAGCCATACTGACAACTAATAATTTATTCTTTTTCATAAATTTATCTCCTTTGTAATAGTTTTCACAAATAGTATAACAAATTCAATAAATTCAATCAACAGCACTTCCCAAGATACCGAATAATTATTTTACTTTTTATCATGCATTTTAATTTACATAAAATATAATAAAGGCTATAATTCACTAGTAATTATAGCCTTTATTTAACACCTTATTTTTTTTATACTTTCGTTATATTCAGAAAAATAATAATATTTTTTATAGTTTATTAGCTTCTAGCTCTGTAAAAAACTGTATAATATTTTTAACTTTATAGCCATTGTAATTTTCTAACTCATCATCAAAATGCCATTTTCTTTCTACTAAACAAGTTTTCATTCCTAGTTTATTTGCAGGATTTATATCATGATGTAGAGAATCACCAATCATCATAGTTTCACTAGCCTCTATATTTTCCTTCTCCAAAACATTAATAAATGCTTCAGCTTTGGGCTTACTAATATGGGTTTCGCCCGAAATATACAGTTTAAACAAATTTTCTAAACCTAACTTAGCTAACTTCTTCCTCTGTTCACAAGATTTTCCATTAGTTAATAATATCATTTTATATTTTTTGCATAGACGACTTAACCATAAATTTATTTCTTCATTAGGCTTTATTGATCCTATTATAAAATCAAATTGTTTCTCATAATAAATATTACAATCTTCTTCAGTAAGAATAATTCCAAATTTCTCTAAGGTTAGCTTTAATCTTTTATTTCTGATTTCTTTTACCTTCATATTCCCCCTTAAAACCTTATCAACTAGCATATTGTTGATAGCTTTATAATGTTTGAAAAACTCTTCATAACTTGCTATTTTGTCATATTCTAAATATTCATATACCAGTTTGTTAGATTTTTTCCAAATAGTACTAAAATCATATAAAGTATTATCTAAATCAAAAATTAAATTTTTTATCGTAGACATCAATTCCACCTCCCTTATTAAAATTCATCTTACCTATTTATATACATTCTCAATATTATTATAACATAATAATAAAAAATAAAGGAGCTTATTTCTAAAATCAAAATTCAATTTATTGAATAGCTCCTTTATTTTCCTATTAAACATTTATTTGTTGAGTTCTTATAATTTAAAAGTAAAGGAGTGACTCAAAAATCATGATTTCGTAGAAATCGATTTTGTCGAGTCACCCTCGCAACGTTTATTAGATATCTAAAAAGCTTTTATAAAGCGTATTTAGATATCAATAAACCACTGCGTCTATGATTTCTCATATACATTTTTTTAAATTCTAAAACTTCATATTTGGTTCAATCACTTATTTTTTTATTTAAAATCTTAGTTTGCTCAGATTCTAGATACTTTACAACTGGTCTTGCTTCATAAACAATTGTCCCATCAGGAACACTATGCTTAACAACTGCATTTGCACCAATTTTAGAATTTTTACCGATTGTAATATTGCCTAAAACTTTTGCTCCAGCACCTATCATTACATTATCTTCTATCGTGGGATGCCTTTTAATTGGATCTAATGTTGTACCACCTAATGTTGTACCATGGTACATTGTTACATTATCACCTATTACTGCTGTTTCTCCTATCACTACCCCCATACCGTGATCAATAAATAAACCTTTGCCTATTTTGGCTCCTGGATGTATTTCTATACCAGTCTTACGACGCGCTCTTTTCGATACTAAACGAGCAACTGTGTGCCAGCCCTTTTTATATAACTTATGCGCAAAAAAATGATAATTAAGAGCTTTTATATGAGGATATGTAAGATATATCATAAGTTTAGACTCAGCTGCAGGATCATCTTTCAAAACTCGATTCAAATTATAATTTAAATTCTCAAAATAACCCATTACACTTCTACGTGTGTAACATCCTCGAAATCAAGTACTGATAAATACTTATCTACTCCATCTGGTAAGATCGTTACGATATTTTTCCCTGGATATTTCTCAGCAGCTTTCTTAGCTCCGACTATTGCAGCTCCTGAAGAAATACCTATACCAATACCTGTAGAGCGTAAGAAGTTTTTAGTTTCTTCGATTGCTTCTTCACTAGTTACAGTATATACTTCATCCATATACTCTTTTCGGAAGTTTTCTGGAATAAATCCTGTTCCGATACCTTGGATTTTATGTGCTCCTCCACGTCCTTCGCTAATAGCTGGTGATTCTGCTGGTTCTACAGCAATCGCTACAACTTCTGGTTTTTGTTCTTTCAGATATCTTGCCACACCAGTAAATGTTCCTCCAGTACCAACACCTGCAACAAAGACATCAATATTTGGAACTTGTTTTAAAATTTCACTTCCTGTTGTTTTGTGGTGATACGCTGGGTTAGCAGGGTTATCAAATTGACTTAAAGAAATTGCATTACTGTATTTTTCTCTAATTTCTGCAGCTTTTTCGATTGAACCTTTAATACCTAATTCTTTAGGAGTTAAAATTAGTTGTGCTCCATAAGCTTTGATAATATTACGTCTTTCAATACTCATACTCTCAGGCATAATTATAACAGCTTTTAACTCTAAAACTGAAGCTAAAATAGCCACAGCTATACCAGTATTTCCACTAGTCGGTTCTACTATAATAGTATCTTTATTAATAGCACCTTGAGACATAGCTTCTTCTAACATACCTAGTACGGCTCTGTCTTTTACACTTCCTCCTAAATTATATTTTTCTAATTTCACAAAAATGTTTGTGTTATCTAGTTGATATACGGGTGTGTTACCCACGAATTTTAATGATGTTGAAATCATAAAATCCCTCCTCTTCTTCTGACTTATTAAAATAACTTTATTATTTGTTTTAGATTATATCACACTTTCTTGCTGAAAATAAAGTAATTAATCTAACATTTTTTAACGTTTACATAAACCTAATGCAACTTAAATTTTAAAAAATATGAGAATAGTAACATTGAAAATTATAAAATTCTAATTTTTCAGCATTTTTTTATGAATAATTATTTATATAAATTACTACAATTTTTCCAAAATAAACCACTAAAAAATTAATAAAAAAACATAACAAGTAAATAATTACTCATTATGTCTAATAATATTAATCATATCTTCTGGTAGATCTGCTTTTACATTTACTATTTCATCTGTAATCGGATGGTTAAAGACTAAATTATTACAGTGGAGTGCTTGTCGAGTTATTAAACTTACATCTCCACCATATAATTCATCACCAAGGAGAGGGTAACCTTTATATTTCATATGCACTCTGATTTGATGCGTTCTTCCAGTATAAAGCTTTAGTTTAACAATACTGATATCTTTATCTACAATATAATCATCTAGCCAATATTCAGTCTTAGCGAATTCTCCACCTTCCCCTACTTCACGTTCTATAATGCTAGAACTAACTCGTCGGATAGGAGCTTCAATAACTTCGTTATCTTTTACTTTTCCTTTCACCAAGGCAGTATAAAACTTATCAATCTCCATATTACTAAACAATGCATGAATGTGTCGATGCTTAGCAACTAATACTAATCCTGACGTATTCTTATCAAGGCGTGTTACAATATGAGGAATTGTATTAATACTTCTATTCTTAAAATAATAATTTATTCTCTCAAGAAGTGATTCATCCTCAAGATTTCTAGACGGTATTGAGGGCAAATTAATCTCTTTGTTAATAATTAAAAAGTAAGGATCTTCATAGATAATTTCAATTTCTTTATCTATAAATCTAACAAATTCACTAAAATTTTCACTAGGAAAAGTAATTTCTACAATATCATTTTTTTTCAAAAGATATCTAACATTCTCTTCTCTACCATTTACTTTTATACTTCCATCACTATCAAACTTTATCCTTGTTAAAGTTTTTCTAGAAATATTATTAGCTAACAGAAACTCCCTTAAAACTTGTTCTTCTCGAATTGTATATTTCAAAACAATATTAGTCATTTTTAATAAACGATCTCTTTACTCTTTGCCAGAAGCTTTCTTCATTATAGCGAATAAAAGAAACCTTCTTATCTTTCGATAAAGTTATTTTTATTTTAGCTACACTATCATAATTATAATGCATGTGATCTACAGTAATACGATGATTTTCTGGACTCATAGGTTTAATCATAAGCTCATCATTTTGAGATAAGATTAATGGATTTCCTAATGTTCTATAAACAAGATTATTTAGTGCTGCTATTTCTGTTACCTGATACAATGGTAATTGCGGATGAATTACAGCGCCACCTAAGCTCTTATTATAGGCTGTTGAACCAGTTGGCGTACTTATACATAATCCATCACCTCTAAAACTCTCGAAGTGAACTCCATTAATATAAACTTTTGCAGCGTAAGTTACACCTGTATGATTATTTACAGTCACTTCATTTAAAGAATAATAATCTGAAACTAAATCTCCATTAGAGCAGTATGCTTTAACTCTCAACAACGGATATTCCTCAATTTTTGGCGTCAATGCTAACATATCAAAGAATATTTTTTCATAGTTTTGTACTGAATAGTCAGTATAAAAACCTAAATGCCCTGTATGAATTGATAAAAATTTTACCGTGTCCAACTTATCCATATATTTATTAAAAGTACGAAGCACAGTCCCATCTCCACCAATCGCAAAAACATAATCTGGATTTTCCGCATCTTCTGTCAGATGACTAGATAATAAAAATTCTTTTAACTGCAAACCTATTTTTTCTGAAATCTCATCATGTCTTACTTCGACACTAAATTTTCCTTTTAACATTTTGATCTTCACCCATTATTTTTTCATAGTTTTCTAACCATACATCAGCAAAATCTGGTGCAAATGCTCCATGATTTTTATCAATCCATTCTTGAAGTTTATTCACATTATACTTCAAGATTTTATCGATTTTTTCACCGTACTTATAACGTACTTTATTCTGGTTGTATTCATCTTCATCTAATAAGAAATATTTACCATCAGGATATTTCTTTATATCTAAATCATAATCAATATATTTTACCCCATCTTCATCATATGCAAATGGGCTGCTTAAATTTGAATAATAATGAACTCCATCTTCCCTAAACATACAAATTATATTAAACCAACATTCATTGTGAAAATATACTAAAGCTACTTCTTTAGTAACCCATGTTCTTCCATCATTTTCAGTGACAAGTGTTCTGTTGTTAGCTAAAATCAGAACTTGTTCATCTGCTTCTAGTACAACATTTTTATGCCAAATTCTATGAATAGAGCCATCATGTTTATATGCTATTATTTTAACTACATCGCCCTTTTTAGGTCTTTCTCCTCTGTACATAGTGCCTCCTTTCATACTCTTTTTTAATGTCTTTTTAATTATAACATATTTAATATATTTCATTCTACTCTAATAACAATTTTTTTATAAATTTCTCTATCCATTTTCTATAAATAATATTAAAAAAGCAACTTCAAAATTTTTCTTAAATTCAATTTTGAAATTGCTTTTTGTATTTATATTCTATTCGTAATCAATCACACCAAGGGCAATCTTAGCATATCGTGACATTTTATCTTTTGTCCACGCTGGTTCCCATACTATGTTGACATCAACTTTTTCTATCTCATCAACACCTAACATCGCTGTCTCCACTTGCTCTATAATAATTGGTGCTAAAGGACACCCCATAGATGTTAATGTCATGTCAACGATTGCATGTTTATTATCATCACTCATCTTAACATCGTATACTAATCCTAAGTTCATAATATCTATACCTAACTCTGGATCTATTACATTTTCTAATGCTTCTATTACTCTATCTTTTAATGTTTCCATTTCTTCACCTCTTTACTTTGACTCCCCAACTTTACTTATTTGAATTTTCTATAATTACAGCTCCCTGTTCTGTTCCTTTAATGCACAGTTTACACATATTTAAGAATAGACCATGCTCTACTACTCCAACTATGCTTTCTAGTTTTTCTTTTACAACTTTAATATCAAAACCATACCCTAAGTGTAAATCTACAATATAATTATTGTTGTCTGTTATAAGAGTAGCTCCATCTTTTAATCTCAACACTGGTTTTAAGCCCGCTTCTTCCATTTTTCTTATAGTATGACTATACCCGAATGGTAAGATTTCTACAGGTAGATTAAAGTTACCAAGTTTTTCTACATCTTTACTCTCATCATAGATCCAGATTACTTCACGAGCAATATCAGCAACTATTTTTTCTCTAAATAATGCTGCTCCTCCACCTTTTATTGCATTAAAATCCTTATCGATTTCATCTACTCCATCAACAGCAAGATCAATATGGTCAATCTCTTCTAGTTCTTTGATTGACAGACCAAGACTTTTAGCTAGTTCAACCGTTTGTATCGATGTTGATACCATTTCAACATTCAATCCTACTTTTACTCTGTCAGCTAGTGCATGAACAAAATAGAATACAGTTGAACCTGTCCCTAAACCAACGATCATACCATCTTTTACATATTCTACAGCTTTTTTACCAACAACTTCTTTTAGATTCATTTCGGTTCCCCTCTTTATGTATATGTTACTTTAAAATTATTTATATTCTACTAATAGATATTTCTTCTTACCGCGTCTAAGTACTGTAAATCCATCTTCTAGTCTATCTTTAACTTCTACAACATATTCTAAATCTGTAACTTTATCACCGTTCACATAAACAGCACCATTGTTTACATCTTCACGTGCTTGACGTTTTGATTGAACTAGATTGCTTTCAACTAGGAAATCTACGATATTGTATTCTTTTTTCTCTAATTCAGATTTTGGCATTCCTTTAACAGCTGCTTTTAATTCATCGTGAGTTAGTTCTTTAATGTTTCCTGAGAATAATGCTTTTGTAATGTTTAATGCACTTTCTAATGCTTTTTCACCGTGAACAATTTTCACCATTTCTTCAGCTAATGCTTTTTGCGCAAGGCGTAAGTGTGGTTCTTTTTCTGAACTTTCTCTTAATGCTTCAATTTGGTCTTTTTCTAAGAATGTGAATTTCTTAAGAGCTGGTACTACTTCTGTATCCGCAGTGTTGAACCAGAATTGGTAGAATTCATAAGGTGTCGTTTGTTCTGGATCTAACCATACTGCTCCACCTGTAGATTTACCAAATTTAGTTCCATCAGATTTAAGCATTAATGGAATAGTAAATCCATATGCTTCAACATCTCCACGAAGTTTTCTCATGATTTCTAGACCAGTAGTAATGTTACCCCATTGGTCTGAACCACCAATTTGTAATTTAACATTGTGATGTTCATTTAAGTATGCATAGTCAATACCTTGTAAAATAGTATAACTGAATTCTGTAAATGATAATCCGTTATCTAGACGGCTTGAAATTGAATCCTTCGCTAGTAAGTAGTTGATGTTTACTAATTTTCCATAGTCACGTAAAAATTCAATCATAGAAAGTTTTCCTAACCAGTCACGGTTATTTACGAATTCGATATTGTCATCTCCACGGAAAATATTACGAAGTTGTGCTTCAAGACGACGAGCATTATCTTCAATTATCTCAAGACTTTGTAATTGACGTTCTTCACTTCTTCCTGATGGGTCACCGATAATACCAGTTCCTCCACCTACTAAAATAACAGGTTTATGTCCATGCTGTTGAAATCTTTTTAGTGTTAAAAATGGCAGTAAGTGTCCAATATGTAATGAGTTACCAGTTGGGTCAGTACCACAGTAAATCGACACACTCTCTTTTTCTAATAATTCTTTTATTCCTTCTTCATCTGTTTGTTGATAAACTAAATCTCTATATTTTAAATCTTCTAATAATTTACTCATTAAAATACCTCCATAACAATTTTAATACACTTGCTTTAATTATAACACATTTTTATTTTTTATTTTATATTTTTCTTATATTTAAAAAACAAACTAATAAATTCTTAAGGGAATTCCTATAGAAAAAAACTAGAATCTATCATTAAAAACAACTAAATCTTCTCAACTTAACTTCCAATCAAAAATATGGGAGTAACTCAAAAATCACGATTTCTTAAGAAACAAGATTTTATCGAGTCATCCCTCACAGTGGTTTATTAGTTATCTAAAAATTTTTTATAAAGTGAATATATATATAAGCCACTGCATCTATAAGTTCTTATATAAACTTTTTTAGATGTAGACCTTTTGAATTAGCACCTTACTCTGAGAATTAACAATTAACTATATATCCTCCACTCCCCTATCATATAATTTAGTTTTTCTTACAAAGTTATGGTATAATAAAGCTTATAGTATGCAATCTAAGGAGATTTCAATGAAAAACAAGAAGATACTAACTTCTATAACGCAATCCCTCCTTCTTTCAACTGGACTTCTACTTAGTCTAAGTGCGGGGCTTGCTATTGGTTATGTAGGTGGATTAGTTAAAGATCAATCTGTCTTAACTCAAAAAGAAATGAAAGATCAAATTAATAATATTAGTAAAAACAGTGAGGTCTACTTCGGAAGCGGAGAAAAATTAGGGACTATTAATTCCGAACTAATTAGGAAAACTGTAACTTATGAAGAATTAGGAGATAATGTTAAAAATGCGATAATTGCTAGTGAAGATTCAAACTTTTATTCTAACAGTGGTGTTGATATCTTTGCCGTTCTACGTGCCTCTCTTAGTGAAGTAACAGGAGCAAAAACATCAGGTGGTAGCACTATAACTCAGCAATTAGTAAAAAACCAGCTTCTTGATAATTCAAGATCTTATGAAAGAAAGGCAAAAGAAATATTACTAGCACTTCGTGTAGATAGTCATTTTTCTAAAAATGAAATCCTTGAAAATTACCTAAATGTCGCTCCTTTCGGAAAGAATAGTTTAGGACAAAACATTAGTGGTATCGAAACTGCAGCTCAAGGTGTTTTTGGAGTTCATTCTAAAGACTTAAATATAGCTCAAGCAGCTTATCTTGTAGGTTTTGTCCAATCACCATATAAATACACACCATTTGATTCAGCTGGAAATATCAGGTCAACTGAAGAGCTTCAAGCGGGGTTTGAAAGACAACAATATGTATTAGAACGTATGCTTTCAAATAATTTTATTACTAAAGAACAATTTGAAGAAGCGAAGAAATTCGATATTAAAGGTGCCTATACTAAACAAAAATATTCAGAATATACTGATTATCCTTATATTCGTGATGAGGTAACAAGTTCAGTTGCAGAGATATTAGCTGAGCAAACTGCTAAAAAAAATAATAGAAAAGAAGAATTTAAAAATGATTCTGACTACAGAAATGAACTAATCGAAAAAAGTAGAATTAAATTCATAACTGGTGGTTACAAAGTAAAAACTACACTTGATAAGAAACTTTACGATACACTTCAAGAAACGAAAAAACAATTCGCTTCTTATCCTACATACACTCAGGGTGGTGTTGTTTATCCATTAGAAATTGGAGCATCGGTTATTGAAAACAATACTGGTAAAGTATTAGCGTTTATCGGTGGTATGAACTACAAAAAACAACAACTTAACCACGCAACAAGAACTCGTCGTTCACCAGGTTCTACAATCAAACCACTATTAGTTTATGGACCAGCTATCGATAAAGGTTATATTACACCTAACTCAACAGTTTTAGATAAGAGATTTAATCATTATGGTTGGAGACCTGAGAACTATGACATGTCTGAGCGTGGATACCTACCTGCTAGACAAGCTTTAGCTAGATCTCTTAACTTACCAACTGTAAGACTATACTCTGCATTCTATAAAGAAGATCCTGTTACTAATTACTTAGAGAAAATGGATATTGAAGGTCTTACAGAAAGTGATAAAACTAACTTAGCTACTTCCATTGGTGGTATGACTTACGGTCTATCAGTTACAGAGAATACTAGTGCCTTTTCTACTTTTGCAAATAAAGGTGAACACAAAAAAGCACATATTATCGAAGAAATCGAAAATAATGATGGAGAACTAGTTTATAAAGCTGATTTTTCTGCAGTTAAAGTATTCGAAGAATCTACAAGTTACCTAATCGTCGATATGCTTGGTGATGTAATCAATAAGAGTTACGGTACATCTCATGATATGCCAAGTAAACTTAAATTTAATTCTAAAAACTTATTTGTAAAAACAGGGACTTCAGAGTACTATAAAGACCTATGGGTTGTTGGTGGTTCTACAAAAATAACTGTTGGTCTATGGAATGGATACGATAGTCCGGCAAAAGTACCAAGTTATGACTATGCTCAAAGAAGCTGGGTTGCAGTTATGAATGCCATTTATGCACTTGATAAAAACTTAATCGCTCCAGACACTGCCTTTAGTCGACCTAAATCAGTCGTTGACGCAAGTATCAACGGTTATAACAATGCAAAAGGTGGAACAAAAGATATAGTTCCAAATGGCTTTAAAGAACTATCTAAAGAAAAAACATTGGCGAAGTTTGGTTATAATATCGATAAAGGTATTTCATTTAACGATCCTTCAAAAGTCGTTGTAACAAAACCTGTTCAAAAAGAAGAGAAGAAAGACGACAAAGACAAAAAGGACAAAAAAGAAGAGAAAGAAGAGCGTACTGAAACTTCTCCTCCTCCAATCTTAAAACCAACTGTTATTACAGAAGAAGACGAAGAATAACATAAAAGAGGGTTGAACATATCGTTCAATCCTCTTATTTATTATTACTATTTAAACGCTTCTTATTCTCCTAACGCATCGTATAAAGCTGGAAGATCATGGGCTTTAGCTATTTCTCCCCAATTTCCAACATCCTCTAGAGCATTTGCATGAGTTATAGTGTAAATAACTTTAGTTAATGTGTAAAACTCCTGTAATGGTTTTAATAAATTTTTAAGATTTGATTTATTTATATCACTCATTAACTTCTCATAAAGGGTTGTAGCTTTTTTACTATCAGTGCAATTTATTACATCATCAGGGATAATACCCGCATGAGCCAGGTACAATAAGTAATTATAAACAGCCTTAAACGTTCTATATGAATCTGTTATTCCTACATCGCTAGATGTTTTTATTACTTTTTTATAAGAGAAATTACTGATTTGTTGTTGAATTGGATTTTTAATTTTTTCAATTAATAAGCCTATAAATTCATCTGTTACCTGTTTTCGATTCTCTACAACATTATCAGGAGTAATATTTTTCTCCAATAATTTATTATAAAAATCACAGAAAATCTTATCTAATTCATACGTATCTTCTTCTGTTAAAAACTCTTCAGGTGCAACAAAATTTTTTATTATCGCTGGAAATTCTATAGTCTTCCCTACATGAAATGTTCCTACCGTCATATTTAATGATTGTACAAAATCATTTTTTCTTACAAAATTATATATATGATGAGCATTTTTTGCATAATAATTAGAAGTGAATTCTTGAAGTTTATTAGTCACCTCTAAATCTTTTTCTAAAAAATACTCTTCTAATTTTTTATTGTATTTTTTATCATATTTTCTTAATTGTTTTAATTGTGGTAATGCTGTATTGAATGTATACACTCGCTGGTATATCTTCTTAAGCAATTCTACGGTGATAGCTAAATGGCCACCAAGAGAATGTCCAGCTGCTACTTTATAGCACACATCAAAGTCTGGAATTTTTCTTTTTAAAAATCTATTAAATAAACATGCTGAGTCTATCTGACTAGTATTTTCTCCTGAGACTATTCCTGTATAATTGTAGAACCAATCGCTAATATCTTCACTCTCACTACCCCTATAAATGACAAGTAGTTCTTTAAGTTCTGGTATATATATCGCTGTAGCTTGAAATCCATTTTTCGTAATCTTTGGAATTGATATTCCACTATTGTATACTTCAATATCTTCAAATGATTCTCCAGTTACATCTTTTATAATTCTTTTTATTTTATATTCTGCTGTACTCTGTTTCTTATTTCCTTTAATTAAATAGTCATACTCCGCTAATTTCGCTATAAGCAGCGGGTTATGAAAAAATCTTAACATCGTCAAATCACCTCTTTTATATAAAAACAATTATATCATATTTTATAAAAAATATAAAAATTCTATATCTTCCCATGTAATGAGAAAATATAGAATTCTATTAAATATTATACGTTGAATCTGAATAACATTATGTCGCCGTCTTTTACTTCGTATTCTTTACCTTCAAGACGAACACGACCTGCTTCTTTAGCCTTTGGCATGCTTCCGTATTCAACTAAATCATCATAACTTACAGTTTCAGCACGGATAAATCCACGTTCGAAATCAGAGTGGATAATTCCAGCACATTCAGGAGCTAACATACCTTTTTTGAATGTCCATGCACGTACTTCTTGCACACCTGCTGTGAAGTATGTAGCTAATCCTAGAAGGCTGTAACTTGCTTTGATTAGTTTGTCTAATCCACTTTCATCAATTCCTAACTCTTCTAGGAACATTGCTTTTTCTTCATCTTCTAATGAAGCCATTTCTTCTTCGATTTTCGCACAAACTACTATTACTTGGCTTCCTTCACTTGCAGCAAATTCACGCACACTTGCTACGTGTTTGTTAGAATCAACGTCTAGTAAATCGTCTTCGCTTACGTTAGCAACATAAAGCATAGGTTTCATTGTTAATAAATGTAATCCTTTTGCAATTTTTTGCTCTTCTTTATCTAATTCTAAAAGTCTGGCTGGTTTTTCTTCTTTTAGAATATCACGTACTTTAGACAGTACTGCAAATTCTGCAACAGCATCTTTATCTTTTTGTTTAGCTTGTTTTTCAACACGTCCGATACGTTTTTCAACACTTTCTAAGTCAGCTAAGATTAACTCTAAGTTAATAACTTCAATATCGTATAATGGATCTACTCCACCAGCAACGTGAGTAATGTTTTCATCTTCAAAACATCTAACAACTTGACAAATTGCATCTACTTCACGGATGTGACTTAAGAATTTATTTCCTAATCCTTCACCTTTAGATGCACCTTTTACGATACCCGCGATATCAGTAAACTCGAATGATGTTGGTACTGTTTTTTTAGGTTCTACTAATTCTGTTAATTTATTTAATCTGTGGTCTGGTACTTCTACAATTCCTACGTTTGGATCAATTGTTGCGAAAGGATAGTTCGCAGCTAATGCCCCTGCTTTTGTAATTGCGTTAAAAAGTGTACTCTTTCCTACGTTTGGTAATCCTACTATTCCGGCTGTTAATGCCATAGTATCAATCACTCCTTTTCTTCATTAATTTCTTATATTACTTAGGCCTTGCCTACTCAACTTAACTATTATAACATAAAAAGCAAAACTTATCATTTAATATTATGTTATTTAAAAATATTTTTGTTAATAATCACTAATTTTATTCATTAGTATTATAAAAGATACTAACTATTATAAAAGTGCGTACTTTACAAAATGTATTTTAGTATGTAAAATATATTACAAGATATAAATTTCTATAAAATAAATTTACAAGAATGGTAATTAACTATGAAAAAATATAATTCAAATATTAAACTTGGAACTGCAACACTTAATGTTGTAAACTTTGAAAGACAGCTTAAATTCTACACAGATGCAATGGGTATGACTATAATTTCAAAAAACGAAACGGAAGCTACTTTAGGTACTACTGATAATACTCCGCTTCTCCACATGAAAAAAGTCGATGGACCTCTTGTACGTTCTTACGGACTGTATCACATAGCCTATCTAGTTCCAGATGAGCAAAGTCTAGCAAACATACTGCGCCACTTTATAGATTCTAATATACCTTTAGATGGTGGATCTGATCACGGTTATAGTAATGCACTTTATCTAAGTGATATCGAAGGCAATGGAATAGAAGTATATTATGATAAAGATGAAAGTACTTGGGATAAAAAAGAAGATGGTAGAATTATAGGAGTAACAGAACCTATTGATGCTGCTCACCTACTTGATATTTCTGAAACTGTGGTACCTTATACTTTACCAGTAGGAACAATTATTGGACATATTCATCTAAGTGTTCAAAACTCTACCGTTTCTTCTAACTTTTATCAAGAAGTACTAGGATTTAGTGATAAATTCACCGTGGCTAGTGCAAGTTGGATTGCTTATGGTAATTACCACCACCATCTAGCTGTTAATCAATGGGGAGGTCCTCATCTAAGCCTTAGAGAAAAAGGAACTCCAGGTTTAGATCATTTTGAAATTCTATTTATTGATGATGTTGCTTACAATAAAGTTGTGGAAAATATAAAAAATAACAACACTAAAATCATCTCTGAATATGACGATAAAATCATCATTAATGATCCTAATGGAATTGAAATTCATTTAATAAAAGATATTTAATATAATGTTTAATACAAAAAAGAATAACAATAAGATTTATCTATGAGTATATAATCTTATTGTTATTCTTTTTATCTATAATTATAAAAAGTAAGTAGTAACTATAAAGGGGCTACCCCAAAAGTCCTGAAATTTAACAAGGTGTATATGAGAACTCATGGACGCAGTGGTTTATTGATATCTAAATTCGCTTTATAAAAGCTTTTTAGATATCTAATAAACTGTGCAGGGGTGACTCGACAAAATCGATTTCTTCGAAATCACGATTTTTGAGTCACTCCCTCAATAGTTTATTTATACCTAAACTCGCTTTATAATAGTTTTTTATATGCCTAGTAATCTTTAATGGCTATTCGAAAAAATCTATTTCTCCGAAATCATGGTTTTTGAGTTTTCCCCTAAACATTAATTCAAAAATCTCATCTGTTCTACTTAGATAGTTTTCTTTTTACCGTTTCTAACCAAGAATTTCTTTTTTCAACTGAACTAGACTTAACCATGTTAAAACTTATCCATTCTACATTTTTAATTCCTGCTTTTTTAAATGTACCTTTCACCAACGCATTTTTCAGTGCATTACCGTAAATTAATCTATATATTAATTTTGGGGTATTCATAGTTGTTATCACCGTAACTTTTTTTAAATTAGAGACTAGCGTCTTCATTCCATAACCTGACTTTGTATATTCATAAAATGTTCCTGGAAAAACAACCTTGTCGATGAAGCCTTTCATCATTGTAGGCATTAATTCCCACCAAATTGGAAAAATTAGAACCAAATTATCAACTTCTCGAATTCTTTTTGCATAATCTTGAGTTTTTTCATCTACTATTTTATGTTTAATAAAACCTAATAAGTCTTCTTGATTCATTACAGGATTAAATTTATCACTGTCTAAATCTATAACGTCTACCTCTCCTTTTAATAGAGCTCCTTCTACTGCTTTTTCTAATATAGCGTGACAAAAACTTCCTTCATAGGGATGATTATATACTACTAATGTTTTCATTTTTTCTTCCTCCAAATTTTCTTATAATATGAGTATAATTCAGAGCAAGTATTTTCTCATTAACAATTGTTAATAAATATCTATTTTTTTAATTATTTTCAAATTTTCTTCTAATTCTTGATAAGGATACAGGGGTAATCCCTAGATAAGAAGCAACCATGTAATGAGGAGCTTTTTCTAATAAAATTGGATTTATTTCCATCAATTCTTTATATCTTTCTTGCGGAGAATTCTTTATTCTCGATAAAAACAGATCAATATAATCTATAAATCTATTATTTATATAATAGTAAATCTCTTCTTTCATTTCAGGATTTTTTTCTAGCAACTCTTCTAAAACTTCCCTATCCAATTCTATTATTATTGAATTACTTACCGCTTCTAATGTAAATTTGCTCTCTCTATCGTACAAATAACTCTCAAATGATGATACAAATTGACCACTAAAAAAGAATTGTAATGTAATTTCTTCACCAAAATTATTATGCCATAACCTCAAAATTCCTTCTTTAATATAATATAGTTTTCTAGAATATTCTCCTTCCCTCACTAAAACTTCACCTTTTTTTACACTTTTTTGTCTCAGTCTAACATCCCCATTATTGACAATCTCTAATATTTTTTTCATGAGTTCTCCTTTACCAATCATATTTCAATAATAAATTCTATCGCTTCAACTTACTATTATAACTACTGCTATAATATTTTACAAGAAGTTATTATATTATTCTAGAATTAAAAATTGATACCTTTATAATATTAAATCCTAAATTTGTTTTTATTCGCTTATTTCCCTAGCATTATGATATAATAAGAATATTATTTTATCAGAAGGAGGACCTATGCAAGAATTTATAGCTCAATTTGGTGATTTTGCACCTATAATCTATTTACTATTAGCATCAATATTACCAATATTTTTATTCCCACCAGGGATATTCTCTGCGATTGGAGGGTATTTATTTGGTTTTACTCATGGTTTTATCCTTTCGATAATTTCAGCGATAATCTATACTAGTGTGATGTTTCTTATCTCAAGATACTTCGCAAGTGACTACGTTGAAAAATACTTAGCTAAAAAACTATCGAAAAAACAATATGATACAATTTTCGGTATAAGTGAAAATAAACTAACAATGTTTCTAATAATCTATAGATTAATCCCAGTTCTTCCAAACAGTGTTATCTGTTACTCATATGGTTTAACTAGAATATCTTTTAAAAAATATTTCATCGGTAATATTATAGGATTAATCCCTGGAAAAATGATTTGGTTACACTTTGGTACTACTTTAAATAATATTGGAAGTATGGAGTTTTTATACGGTATAATTATTGTTTTAGCTTTTGTCTTTATCAGTTCTAAAGTTGCGAAAAAATTTAATAAGTAAGTATAAAAGCTAGTGAATCAATTTAGAGATTCACTAGCTTTTTTAAATTATGAATTTTTTTCAACTATTTTTTTAATTTTTTTGTTAAACTCACGTCTTGGCATCATAATGTTATTATCACACTTTAGGCATTTTATCTTTATATCTGCCCCCATACGTGTAATTTGCCATCTATTTGTGCCACAAGGGTGTTGTTTTTTCATTTCAACTATGTCATTTAATTCATATTCCATAATCCAACCTCCTATTTTTCTTCATTTGATGTTAATAAAGATTTAAACTCATTATAGAAATCACGTCGTAATCTCGTTTCAATTTCATTTTTCTTCCCGACTTTAGCTTTTCCAATAACATGAATGGTAACAACATCATCTTCAATTTTTTCTATATAATCGATGTGTAATTTATCATTTTTATATAATAAATCATAATATTCTTTAGAGTTATTAGCATTACCTATTACTTTATTAACTCTCTCTTCAATTTTTTCAATAGAATCATCAATCTTAATTGGTAGTTCTACTAATGCTAAGTTATACATTAAAGAATAATTTACTACTTGATTTATAGTCCCATTAGGAATAAAATACACTTCACCATCTTTAGAACGAATTTTCGTAGAACGTAATCCTAGTGACATTACATAACCTCCAGCGATAAAGGCTGCTTGATTATAAATTTTAACATTATCACCAACATCAAATTGTCCTTCGAGAATGATAAAAAATCCAGATATAATATCTTTAACTAAACTCTGTGCACCAAATCCAATAGCTACCGATGCTATACCTGCACTGGCTACAATACTCGTAGTATTAACTCCTAAGATTGATAGAACTTGAAAAAATGCAATAAAGTAGATTGTATAACGAACTGCACTTTTAATAAGTTTTTGTAACGTTTCTGATCTTTTCTCATTAAACTTTATATTAAATTTCTTATTAGTATTATCTCTAGTTGTCATCACGTAATCAATAATTTTATTAAAGATACGAACTAGTATTGATGCAGTAATAAAAATTCCAATTATAAGCAAGAGTTTCTCTAAAAGTGTAATAAGTAAATCAGTGTTACTTAATGAAGTTTTAAATTTTTCAATACTATTCATAATTATTCATCCTTGAATAATGAAATAATACGTTCAAATTCATCATTATCTTTGAACTCAATTTCAATCTTACCTTTTTTATTTCGACCTTGTTTAATCGTTACAGAAGTTCCAAGACGTTTTTTAAGAATATTTTCTTGCTCTTCTATAAAAATATCCTTAGCCTTCGCTTTCTTAACCTCTTTCGGCTTTAATAACTTCGCTACATATTCTTCTAATTCACGAACAGACATTTTTCTTTCAACTACCAAAGCACAAACTTCTTCCATAGCTTTTTTTGTTTTTAATGAAAGTAGTGTTCGAGCGTGAGCTGTACTTATAAGCCCTTGCTCTAGTTTATTTTTAATTTCTATTGGTAACTTTAATAGCCGTAAACTATTTGCTATATACGGTCTACTTTTCCCAAGTTTTTTAGCCAATTCCTCTTGAGTTAATGACATTTTATCCATCAGATTTTTATAACTTTCTGATTCTTCTAAAGCAGATAAATCTTCACGTTGTAAGTTTTCTAGTACGGCAAAGACCATCATTTCTTCATCTGTCATCTCTTTAATAATAGCTGGAATTTCTTTTCTACCTAACAGTTCAAACGCTCTATAACGACGCTCACCTGCTATAATGTAATAACCTTTTACAGCTTTTTTTACAATAATTGGTTGTAATAAACCATTTTTTTCGATAGATTCCTTTAATTCGTTTAATTTTCCTTCATTAAAATAAGTACGTGGTTGATATGGATTCTTTTTAATCTTATCGAGTGCAATTTCCGCTATTTTATCATTATCTGTAACTAACTCGATATTTTCTGTAGCGAAAATAGCATCAAGTCCACGTCCTAAACCTTTACCTAATTTCTTAGCCACGTTCAATCACCTCTTTAGCTAATGATAAATATTGTTTTGCTCCATTAGAATTTTTCGCATATTCAATAATTGGTTCACCAAAACTTGGGGCTTCACTTAAACGTACAGTTCTTGCGATAACTGTTTCGAATGCTTTATCTTTAAAATGCTCTCTTACTTGTTCTGCTACTTGGTTAGATATATTTGTTCTACTATCAGTCATAGTAAGTAATACCCCAAAAATATCCAATTTAGAATTAAGATGCTTTCTTACTATATTAAATGTATTCATAAGCTGACTAAGCCCTTCTAAAGCATAATATTCTGTCTGTACAGGGATAATTACTCCATCAGCTGCAGTCAATGAATTTAATGTAATAAGCCCCAAAGATGGAGGGCAATCAATTACTACATAATCATACTCCTCTTTAATTTCAGATATTGCATTTTTCATACGTTGCTCACGACTAATCGCTGAAACAAGCTCAACCTCTGCACCCGCTAGTGCGATACTAGAAGGCACAATATCCAGATTTTCATAAGTTGTTTTAATTATTACATCATTAATATTAACTTCATCTACAAGTATATTATAAATTGATTGACTTATAGCTGCCTTATCTACACCAACACCACTAGTAGCATTTGCTTGTGGATCTGTATCAATTAATAAAACTTTCTTTTTAAGATGCGCCAATGAAGCTGCTAAATTAATTGAAGTAGTTGTTTTCCCTACTCCACCTTTTTGATTACATATCGCTAAAATTTTCATCTTTTACCTCATTTTTGGCAAAGCGCGGTACAGTAACTTTAATAACCACACTTTCCATAGTTTCTTCTTCTTCTTTGTTTAAATTTATATTATATTTTTCTTCCAGTTTAGCTATCTCTTTTATAAGCTTAGATATAATTTTTTGTCCATCATAATTTACAGTTAGATTAAAAACTTTTGTGTCTTTTTTAATTTTTAAATATGTATCAATTTTTTCTTCAGTTTGAGATACATTTAGATTTTGTGATAAAATTTGAATCAATAATTTCTCTTGAGCAGAAGAATCTAACTTAACCATAGCACGGCCGTGACGTTCAGTAATCTTCTTAGTATTTATCGCATCAATAACCTTTTTACTTAATTTTAATAATCGTAATTTATTAGCTACAGTGGCTTGAGTTTTCCCTAAAGACTTAGCAAGCTCATCTTGGGTAAGTTTATTAATTCTAAGTAACTCTTGATAAGCATGTGCCTCTTCAATTGGTGTTAACTCTTCTCTTTGTATATTTTCAATTAAAGCTAATGTAGCCATCTGTTCATCGGTTAGTTCTTTTACAATCGCTTTTGTCTTTGGATACTGTAAATATTTAATAGCTCTAAGACGTCGTTCACCGGCAATAAGCTCATAGAATCCATTCCCTATATCACGTACAGTAATAGATTGAAGTAATCCATTCTGTTTAATTGATTCAGCAAGTTCTTTAATCTTCTCTTCTGTAAATTCTCTTCTCGGTTGATATTTATTTGGTACAATCTTTTCTACTAAAATTTCTCTAAGTACATCATCATCCGAAATACCCACTTTCTCAGCTCTTTGTGTTAAATCATATAGTTTACTAAATGGTTTTACACTTTCAGTCATATTTTACCTCCTGTAACCCTTTATACATTACTACAATATCATATTTAAAACCTTTTGTCAAAAATATTTCCCGATATATACTATCTAATAAAGCTTATAAAACAATACTTTAAAAGAATATTTCCTAAGTAAAGTAAACAATTTTTTAAAGAAAATAAAAAAAAGTGTAATCATAAATGATTACACCTTGTACAGGGACGGCAGGAATCGAACCCACACCAAAGGTTTTGGAGACCTTTGTTCTA
>CAUSUW010000005.1:0-63099 GCA_963535095.1 uncultured Gemella sp.
TATTTGTACATTTTTATTTTATCAAAACTGTACATTCTTATTTTATCATTCTCATTAGCTATCTAAATAGCTTTCATAAATCAAATTTAAATGCATAAAGCACTGCATATATAAGTTCTCAATATATAGTTTATTAAACTTTAGAACTTTTTGGCCAGCTCCTTAATAAAACCTCATAATTATAGTGATTCTAGTAGTATTGGTTAATAAAATCAATTATTATTAGTATCTTTCATTATGTGTTAAAATATATTATAAATACTATATAAGGAGATTTTAATATGAAATTTACATTTACAGATTCAGCTATGAATTATATTTATAAAAAATTTGAGAGTACAGACACTAGCGCATATGACATCATTATCGACTATTTAGATGGTAATAGTCCTTATACAGATAATGTAAATGGCTGTCACTGTCAAGTATATGACAAATATAGAATCTTAATTGTTTCTAAAGAGGACAAAAATATTAAATGGGATAAATATGATAAAGAACTTTCTACAAACATAGGTACTGTTCAGTATCCTTCTTATTATGAAGTTATGTTTGATAAAGACAATAAATTTGATTATAGTGAGACTAATTTTACTTTATATTTAAAAAGCGAAGCGGGAATTATTACAGAACAAGTCCAATTAATAATTAAAAAATAAATTTAAGTAAATTTTAATATACTTTGCTAATATTATCATAAGTGTTATTAGAGGAAGGAGAATGTTTTGAAATCTTTTCTAAACAGTAGAAAATTAACTGTATTTCTATTTTTTGTATATTTATTTATACTTACTTGGGTAATAGTAGCTAAAATGGATTGGAAATTACTGCACAGTAGTAATTTTTCTTGGATACATAATCCTCGTGTATTACTTTATCCTGGTGTATCTTGGAGAACAATCAATCTAGTACCATACAGATTTGGAAATTTCGACATTGTGGAAGTTTTACTTAATATAATTTTCTTTATACCTTTTAGCTTTTATATCAAAATGCTATATCCTAAATCATCTGGTTTAAGAGCTATAATTTTAGGGTTTATATTAAGTTTGATATATGAATCTACTCAATATATCTTGACTATTGGGTTCCCTGATATTACAGACTTGATAGATAATACTTTAGGAGCCAGCATAGGAGTAATAATTATCAATATTATTTCTATAATTCTAAAAGAAAAACTTAGATTGTATATGAATTTCATTTTAATACTTCTTTCAGGATATATTATTTATGAAATAATTAATGTAATATCTTAAATAACAAATAATAACGGATGTACTTGGCGATTGTTAAGTACATCCGTTATTTATATCTTATGTAATTATTATTAAATTTTTAAATTATCTTTTTCTTCTGAAGCCTAATGCAGCTAATCCAATACCTAATATACCTACTAATAATGCTCCAACACTATTTTCAGTTAATCCTGTTTTAGGTAATATGTTATTGAATCTTTGTGAAATTGGATTGTTTCCAACATTAGTATTGTTATTTGTTCTTGAAACAATAGTATATGTACTGAAGTGATCTGTATAGAATGTTAATTTTCCATCTGAATATGTACTTGGGACTTTTTCTAATTTTTCACCATTTACATAATAAACTTCTAATGTTTCATTGTCTTTAGCAACAACAGCTACTGTAACTGCTCTAGTTTCTCCGTTTTTATTTATTACATTACCATTATTATCTGTGAAGAATAAATCTAAAGTTTTAACAACATTTAAATTCTTATCAAGATTCTTAACTAATTCTTTTACTTCGTTTACTTTTTGTTCGTTAGAATTTTGAGCAACAAAGTGAATACCAGTAACATCTTTAGCCTTGAATTTTACAGTTACTTCTTCATCTCCAGGTAATTTAGCAACAAGTGTATCAGTTACATTCTTCTTATCATCTACTGAAGGTGTACTTGGCTGTTCAGAAGGAGACTCTTGAGGTTTCTCTGCTTTAGGTTGCTCAGGTGTTACCTGTGGTTTTTCTTCCGGTTTTGGTTGTGCAGGAGTTACTTGAGGTTTTTCTTCAACCTTCTGCTCTTCTTTCTTAACATCAGCCTCAACTGTCGTTACAAGTTCAACTAATTTATCGTCGATATTTGTAGCATTTTTTTCGAATAAAGTTTTAGTAATTCTATATTTATCTCCTGCTTTCATATCATTATCAGTAATTTCTAATTTTCTATCATCTTCATTAGAAATACTTGAAGAACTAATTTCTTTAACTTCATTACCGCGGATACGTTCTACTTTAGTAACAATATACCAGTTACGTCCATAATCATCACTCTTAAGTAGTTCTGCCATAGGTTTTGTTTGTTTACTTAGGAATTCTTTATATTTTTCTAAACCTTGTAAGATACCTTCTCCGCCATAAAATTCAGAACGACCTCTATACCAGTGTAGAAGATTAAGAATTGTTAATTTTTCATCTTTAGGTTGAATTGTAATCTTATTATCTTTTGCTACAACATTTAATTCAATAGCTTGTTTTTGTGGATAATAACCTTGTGTAATTTCAGGAGAAATTCCTAATAGTTTTGTATCAGAATCATTATACGGTAATGTTGCTGGTAAATTGTTATTAGCAATATCAAGAATGTGTAGACTACCATTTGCTTTAATTAAGTCTAACGGTATATTACTAATTTGGTTGTTAACCAATCTTACAGTTGCTTTATTTTTAGCAAGTGTTTTCCATAATTCATCAGATAAGCTAGAGATATGGTTATTATTTAAAGCTAGAGTATTTAATTTAGTGAAATTAACACCATTTTCTGGAAGTGATGTTAATTTGTTATTAGTAGCATATAACTGTGTTAAAGAAGATAAATTAGCAACACTAGCAGGAAGTTTAGTTAGTTCATTATCTGTGAATGATAAGAATGTTAAAGCTGAATTATTTTTAAATAAATCATCAGGAAGTGAAACTATTTTATTGTTAGATAAACTTACAGTTTTTAGCTTCTTATTATTAGCAAAAACATTCGCTGGTAATGTTGATAACCATGATTGACTGAATTCAACTGAATCTAATTCAGGATTATTTACAAACAAGTTTTCTGGGATATTACCTAAGTTATTAGAAGACAAGTTCACAGTTTTTAATTTTTTGTTATTAGCAAATAGATTTTCAGGAAGTTTAGTAACACCGTTTCCTCCTAAGTTAATACGCTCAATATTAACTGCATTTTTGAATAAGTCTTCTGGTAATTCACCGAAGTTATTACTATCAGAAGAGAATGATTTAACTCCAGGACCCATGTGTTTTAGTAAATCTAAGTTGTAAATAGCACCTTTATCAACTTTTCCATCAATCTCTAATGATCCAATGTTGATATCACCAGTGAAGTTTTTCAATTCATCTTCTGTTACTTTACCGTCTTTGTTAGTATCTACCCCATTGGCGATTAATTTTTTCTGAAGAAGATCATCGCTTTTTTTACGTTCTTCACTATTTTTTTCTACTAACTCAAATCCATTCCATCCTTTTTTGATTTCGGGTTTAAATTTAAGTTTAACTGTAGTATATTTATCAAAGTTTCCTTTATCACTCTCTAGAGATCCCATATAAGAAACTATAACACCACCTAAGTGTACTTGATCTAGATCTTCAACCGGAAGTGTAAATAACGCTCTGTCATATTGTCCCGCAGAGTTCTTCTCACCAAAGTTTTCTTTTACACCTGATTCCCATTTACCTTTATTTTGAATAGCAAAATCATATAATCCGTGAGCAAATAAAGTATTTAACATTGTTATACTCATTTTCCCATCTTTAACTACTAATTTTACATTTTTGTCAAAGAATCCTTCTAGCATAGAAGTACCTTGTCTTCCATCAGCGTATAAAGCGTTAAATCCTAAAGTATATTCACCATCTTCTAATTTATCAGTAAGTGAATAAGTTTTTTCTTCTTGTTTTTCAGGAGTTTTTTCTGGTGTTGGTTTTTCTTCAACTACCTTTTTTCCAGTTGTATAAGCTTTACTTTCGCTACCGTCATTTGCTTTAAATATAATTGTATTATCTCCATCAAAGTTCCAAGCTTTAAATGCTTTAAGACTTTCTCCACCATCATCGAAAGTAACGATTTGGTTGTTCCAGTTTTTACTGAATAGTGATTTACTGAATGATTTTCCATTTATAACTACTTCTTTAGTATCTTTAAGAACATCTTCTGCTTTAAATCCATTAACAAGCGAAATGTTTAATTCATCTCCGTACCCGTTCTTTTCTACTTTAGAAACTAAATCTTTTTGAGCATATGATGCGCTAGTAGCTGGCGTATCTTGTTTTGGCTCTGTAGGCTTCGCCTCTTCTTTTTTATCAGTTGATGCTGGATAAGAAATGATAGTTCCATCAACAAGTTTAACCTCTAGTTTATTGTCTGAATCTTTTAAAGCCTTAACTAAGTCTTCGTTAAAGATTCTAATTCCAAGATATTTTGAAGTTTCTACTTTATCTTTGAAAACATCTTTGTTTACGGTAGTACCATTTAGAGTCACACTAGCAATTTCATCAACAAAATTATCATAAACTGAAGTGTCAGATAGTTCTAATGTTAAGTGTTTTTCATCTTTCCAGTTTTTACCTTGATCTAATTTAGAAATTGTATATTTAGCATTTGAAGCAGGTTTGTTAGAATCAGTAGAAACATCTTTTGTAGGTGTTGAAGATTCATTGCTTGGTTCTACATAACCAGTATCCTCATATGTTGTTTTAGAACCATCTTCAAATGTAAACTCAATTTTGTGCTTATCTTGTTTTTTGTAATGTTCAGTAATAGCTTTATCCGCAGCAGTAACTTGACCATCGTAAAGTTTATAATATTTACTATTTGTATTTTGTTTATCGAATCCAAAATCTTTTCCATCTATTGTTAATTTAGATACTTTTGTCCAGTAATTTTTATAAATATCTGAACCTTCTAAGAAGAAAATTAATGAATCATTATCTAATTGTGGTTCTGAAATTTTTAAACCTTCATTAATTAATTTTGGTTTTGCTGTTGGATCTACATACCCTTTATCTTCATACACAGCTTTTGATCCATCTTTAAAAATAAATTCAATTTTATGTTTATTTTGTTTATTATAATGAGCTTCTATATCTTTATTATTAATATATACAGTATTACCGAATAGTGAATAATTTTTAGAAGCAGATGACTCACTACTAAAACCGAAATCTTTTCCATCGATTAATAGTTTATCAACATTTTTCCAATATTTATTAAATAAATCATTTGATGAATCTTTACCTTCGACAGTAAATTCTAATGAACCACTTCCTCCTATTTCAGCTTCGTAGATTTTAAAACCTTCACTTTGTTCACCTTGAGCATAAGCGATATTTAACTTTGTATTTAATATAGGATTAGATATTCCCGTAGTAGTTATTGTTAAACAGATAGGAACTGCTAATCCAGCTATGAATTTGCTATTGTATTTTTTCGTCATAGAATGCCTCCAATAAATTTTATACTGATAATCAGTATCGTTTAATTATAAACATATTATACTACAACAGAAAAAAAGATACAAGTAAAAACATTAAAATATAAAAAAATTAGGGAACAGTTTTATAATTTCAGTTTATAAAAAGCTGAAATCATAAGGTTGCTCCCCTTAAAAATTTGTTCAAATTTTTGCCACAATAAAAAATAATTAATATTAGAAATTAAAATCTTTTTGTTATTAAATTATAGTGAATTTCAATATCCTCTGGTTCTGTAGCATAACCTCGTAAATCATAAAATTCTCCATCTTTTTCAAGAACGGCAGTAGGATATGATTCAACTCCTAAACTCAAAGTTCTTAAAAAGTCAGGATGTAGTTGCTCTGAGTTTTTGAAGGCTATTGTAAGTTTTAATGCTAATTCAGAACTATCAAGTTCATACTTATCACACAACTCTATATATGTAGTTATATCACTTAAACTTTTACCTTCAATAAAAAACTTACATTGCATATCATATGCATATGATAATAGTTTCGAGTTTGGTAGTAACTCTTTAACAGTACTAAGTGCTATTGCTGGGTGAAGTGAATTCAATACCATTTCACCCTCTTCAAGAACTTTTTTATAGCCTTCTCCAAATTCTATTTTATACATTTCTGAAATTTCTTTATTAGCATCTTTAAAGTAAGGATAGTCCCCTATTTTTTTACTATTTTGAGCAATAAATAAACCACCAGAAATAATTTCAATTTCTACGTCCGTATGATTTTCATAAAATTTAGTAAACAATTTATCAAAACCATAACACCAACCACAATATGCATCCCAAAAATATAATATTTTCATTTAATTCTCCTTTAATAAGTTTACTTTTTATCAAAAATTTTATTAATATTGGTAATATTTTCTTTTAGTAAAATTTTTTCAACTTCAAAAATATTTTCCATTCTCACAAAACTTTCTGATTGTTTTAAATCTACTTTTGTGTAGTTTTCATTTAATTTTAATGTATTGTTTTCAAATGTTACAAGATCTAATTCTCTAAAAATTTGTATCATAATTTTTAAACTATCTACATTTGATTTTAGTGTTGATATTAATTTATCTAACTGCTGAGTAATATTAATTTGTTTATTAGGCGAAGATAGAATTATATTAAATAGTTTAATTAATCTATCTTTATCAATTAAATAAAGATCTGATAGGATTTGTTTTTCTTCACAAATTAAATAAATTTTCTTAGGATTTAACTTAATTATTTTTTCTATATATTCCTTACTAGTAGGAATATCTAATAAGTAAATATCTTTAATATTTTCCTCTAATTGTTCAATATCTTTGTATAAATAAAAATTGTTATTTCTATCATCAATTTTTTTAGAAATTTTGATAGCATGGTTATCAATCTTAGAAATATCATAATTAATAAATCTCAAATCTTCAAACAAGAATTCTTTGACATCTATATCTATTATGTGTGCTTGTAACTTTGTACGACCGTTAAAATTATTTTTATCAATTGTACATAATAAATCTATAATATCATTCTTCTGAACATTATCAAATGCTGCACTATCTTTAAAAGTAATACACTCTAAGTTACCAACTTCATCAGCAATTGTCAGTCTTAAATATTGTTTATCTGATCCAAAATAAGATTTATTTAATACCATCGCATTTTCTAATAATACTGTAGGCTTTTCAAAATCCATACCAAAAGGTTTTAATACTTCTAAAGAACTAACAAATTGGTAGCTTATTTCTTCTAAAGTAGTAACAATATCAATTTTTTTAGTTGATTTTAATTCATTACTCTGTTTATATTCTTCATATTCACTATTAAGAAAATCTTGTATTTGATCTAGATTATTTTCATCAAATGAGAAACCTGCAGCAAGTGTATGTCCTCCAAATGCTAAAAATAAATCTGATATTTTATTCATAGCTGTGTAGATGTTAAAATCAAAAATACTTCTAGCTGATCCTTTCAAAACACCATCTTTATTATTCATAATAAATACAGGTCTTTGATATTTTTCTACAATATTAGAGGCAACTATCCCTAGAACACCTTCATGATAATCTCCAGATATCATAAGAACATTATTATCTATTTTATTAGAATTTTCTATTTGATTAATAACATCCTTAACAATATTTTCAGTAACTTGTTTGCGTTCAATATTATATTTTTCAATTTGCTCGGCCAATACTTTTGCTGTTTCAGCATCTTCAGCCATTAGAAATGAAAGGCCTAATTTAGCACTATCCATTCTACCAATAGAATTTAATTTTGGTCCTATATAAAATCCGATTGTTTGTTCATCTACTTTTGTATCAATATTTGACAATTCAAGTAGTAATTTTAATCCTATACGTGGATCTTCATTAATTAATTCTAGTCCCTGCTTCACAAAAATCCTATTTTCATCAGTAATTGAAACCATATCAGCTATAGTTCCTATTGCAACTAAGTCTAAAAGAAAATCAGGGAAAATTTCTAATAAAGCATGAGCTAGTTTAAACGCAACCCCAACTCCTGCCAGTTTTTTAAAAGGATAATCTCCTTCTGGATGTTCAGGATGTATAATAGCATATGCATTTGGAATGGTATCTTGTATTTTGTGGTGATCTGTAATAATGACATCACAACCTAATTCATTAGCAAGATCTACTTCTTCAACACCTGCAATACCATTATCTACAGTAATAATTAAAGTAATTCCAGATTCAATAATTTTTGTAAAAGCTTCTTTATTAGGTCCATAACCTTCATCGAATCTATTTGGTATGTATGATGAGACATTAGCACCTAAAGAAATCAGTGTTTCGACTAATAATACTGTTGATGTAATACCATCAGCATCATAATCTCCATATACTAATATCTTTTCATCATTCTCAATAGCTTCATTAATTCTATCAACAGCCTTTTGCATATCATACATTAAAAATGGATCATAACCTTCTTCGTACTCATCCGAAAAGTATTTTTTCACTGTAGATAAATCGGTAATGGAACGAGCATTTAATATTTTTGCAACATTTTTTGAAATATTATACGATTCTATTTCCTTGATAAAACTTTCATCATAAGTAGGATATATCCAATTATATTTTATTCCCATTTTTTCACCTCATTTCTTTTATTTTTATTTGTTTATTCTTTTTTATCTTCTTCTAATTGTTCTTTAGTAAATAATAATTTTTCTGTTCTTTCGTATTTTTTTGATAAAGTTTTATATTTTTGATACCAATATAAACTAGCAAGTATCATTCCAATAAAAAAGCACACGAAAAATAAAATCGTTAATGGCAATTTAACCGTAAAGAAGATAAATGATACAGGTACAGAATTGTAATTCATTATAAAAAAAGTAATTATTGATACAAAGGCTATAACTATCCCAAATACTTTATAAGGTAACTTATTATCCATTATTCCACCTCTCTAACCATATTAGCAAATTCTTCTTCATTTATTACTCTTATTCCTAATTGCTCAGCTTTAGCTAGTTTTGATCCAGCTTTTTCACCAGCAATAACTAAATCCGTTTTTGAAGTCACACTTCCTGTAACTTTTGCTCCGTATTTTTCTAAATATTCTTTAGCTTCATTTCTTGTTAATTCTACTAATTTACCAGTTAAAACTACAGTTTTTCCAGCAAAAATATTGTCTGTATTAACTTCTTGAACTTCATACTGGGGATTCATTCCGACTTTAATTAAATCATTTATAAATTTTATGTTATTTTCATCAGATAAATAATCTAAAATAGACTCAGCAGTAATTTGACCAACATCGTCTAAATTTACAAGTTCATCTAATGTAGCATTCATTAAATTAGAAAGATTTAGATATTTTTCTGCCAATATTTTGCCTGCTTTTTTTCCTACATTAAGAATACCAAGTGCAAATATAACTTTGTCTAAACTACTTTGTTTAGAATTCTCAATTGCATTTAAAAGATTATCTACTGATTTTTCACCCATTCTGTCTAATGATATTAGTTTTTCTCTTTCTAATGAAAATAAATCAATAGTATGAGCAATAATACCTTTTTCATAAAGTGTAGTAACAACTTTATCGCCTAAACCTTCGATATTTAAAGCATCTCTTGAGGCAAAGTGTATTATTCTTCTAATATTTTGATCCGGACAATCTGGATTTTTACATCTTGTAAATGGATCGTTTGGTTTTGTAAAAGTTTGTTGCCCGCATGATGGACAAACCTCTGGCATAATATATTTATCTGAATCCGAAGATCTTAGCTCTTTAACTACACGAACTACTTTTGGAATTATTTCACCTGCTTTTTTTACAACAACCATATCACCTATGTGAATATCAAGTTCGTCAATAATATCTTTATTGTGTAAAGAAGCTTTAGATACTGTTGAGCCAGAAATCACGATAGGATCTAGTATAGCTACTGGCGTAATAATTCCAGTTCTACCAACACTTAGTTCTACATCAAGTAATTTAGTGGCTAATTCCTCTTCTGGGAATTTGTATGCAGTAGCCCACCTTGGACTTTTTTGAGTGTTACCAACTTCTTCTTGAGTATCATATGAGTTTACTTTAATAACGATACCATCTATATCATAAGGTAAATCTTTCTTATGCTCAGACCAATAATTTATATATTCTATTACGTCATCAATATTTTTACATAATTTGAAGTTCGGATTCACTGGTAGATCATACTCCTTAGCTATATTTAAAGCATTCTCCTGAGAAACAATATTATCATCTCCAACTATTGAATAAATAAAAGCTGATAATCGTCTTTTCGCAGTAATTTTTGAATCAAGTTGTCTTAATGAACCAGCTGCAGCATTCCTTGGATTAGCAAATAATACTTCATTATTACTCTCTCGTTCAGCATTTAAAAGCTCAAATGATTTTCTTGGTAAATAAACTTCACCTCTTACCTCAAATGTTCTATTATCTTTCAATACTTTTGGAATTGAGAAGATAGTTTTAATATTTTCAGTAACATCTTCACCTACACTACCATCTCCTCTTGTAGCAGCACTTACTAATTTACCATTTTCATATTTAATAGAAATTGCTAAACCATCAATTTTTAATTCACAAATATATTCAACGTTCTGACCTGGTACTAGTTTTGAAACTCTAGCATCAAAATCTCTTAAGTCCTCAGTTGAGAAAGTATTAGATAAACTTAACATCGGAACTTTATGTGTTATTTTTTCAAACTCATCTAATATCTTATCACCTACTCGTTGTGTAGGAGAGTTTTCTAATATAAATTCTGGGTATTTTTCTTCTAATTTTTCTAATTGTTTATATAATGTATCATATTCTGTATCAGAAATTTGTGGATTATCTTCAACATAATAATCATAAGAATATTTATTTAATAAAGAAACTAATTTCGAAATCTCTTCTTGAACTTGTTTCATAAAAATTAATCCTTTCTAGTTAAGTTGGCATATTCGATTAGTAATGTTTTTATACCAACTTCACTAAATTCAACTTTAACACTATCACTAGTAATATTTAGAACTTTACCTTCTCCAAATTTCTTATGAATTACAGTATCACCGATTCCATAATTGGTATTGATAGCATTCTTAGGTTTATCTGAAATTTTAATTTTTGGACTAAGTCTACTAATAAATTTACTGGCTTCTTCAACATTTGAGCTACTAGACTCAAAAGAAGATCCAAAAGATGATTCAAAGTGCATAAGCTTATTAGGTACTTCATCTAAAAATCTAGAACGTTTATTCATCTTGATAGAACCAAATTGCATACGTCTATTCGCATATGACATAAATAGTTTTTCCTTAGCACGTGTAATTGCAACATATGCTAATCGTCGCTCTTCTTCCATCTTATTCTTTTCATCAGCACTACTTTCTGCATCACGAATTGAAGGGAATAGATTTTCTTCAAGTCCCATAATAAATACTACTTTATATTCTAATCCTTTTGCTGCATGAACTGTAGATAAAACAACAGAATCTTCTTCATTTTCATCATCAGCATCGGATGTAAGGGACATTTCAGATATAAAGTCAATAAGACTATCATTCATACTTGAGAATTGTTTGGCGGAAGATACTAACTCAGAAATGTTCTCTATTCTACTTTCAGCATAGGCATCATTAGATTCTTTTAGCATATTTTCATATCCTGAATCTTTATAGATACCAATTATTAACTCATCAATTGAGTACTTATCAGTTTCTGAATATTTTTCTATTAGATTAGTTAATAAGTGAACATTAGTTGTAATTTTTTTAGATACACCTACTGCTTCTATATTTTTTAAAGCATCAAATAGTGATATACCATATTGTGTTGCATAATTATCAATTTTCTCCATTGAACTTGCGCCAATTCCACGCTTTGGAACATTTATAATTCTTCTTAAACTGAATTCGTCATCTCTATTAACTATCACATTAAGGTAAGCTAGTAAGTCACGTACCTCTTGACGTTGTAAGAACTTAAGTGACCCGATAAGTTTATATGGTATACCAAAAGCTAAACAAGAATTTTCCATCTGACGAGAAAGATAGTTTGCTCGATATAAAATAGCAATATCTTTATAGGATATGCCGTCTTTATTTAATTCTTGAATTTTTTTAGCAATGTCATCTGTTTCATCTTTATCATTAAATGCAGCGTATACAGATATTTTGCCTCCACCTTTATTTTCAGACCATAGAGCTTTTTCTTTTCTATCAGTATTATTTTTAATAACGGCATTTGCAGCATCTAAAATAGTTGAATTAGAACGATAGTTTTGATCTAAGAAAATAAGCTCCACATCTTTATAGTCTTTTTCAAAGTTAATAATATTGTCACTACACGCTCCACGCCAACTATAGATACTTTGATCATCATCTCCAACAACACAAACATTTTTGTGTACTTCTGATAGCATTTTAATTAATCTATATTGGATTACGTTAGTATCTTGGTACTCATCAACATGAATATATTCAAATTTATTTTGGTAAATAGCTAGTACCTCAGGGAACTTTTTGAAAAGTATAATAGTTTTTAACATAAGGTCATCAAAGTCAAGAACACTATTTTTCTTTAAATATCTTTGATAATGCGCATATATTTCAGCAACATTTTTCATATAACCAAAACGAGATTGCTCTCTCATTGCCTTAACGGTAGTCATACTATTTTTTGCATTTGAAATTATTTTTAAAACATTAGCGGGTTGATATGAATCTTCTGAAAGATTGAGATTTTTTACAATAGTTTTTATAATACTTTTTTGTTCACTAGTATCTAAAATTGTAAAGTTTTTATTATATCCTAATAGTTCAATGTGCTGACGTAGAATTCGTACGCACATTGAGTGAAAAGTATTTATCCAAATATACTTAGAAGTTTCACCTACTAATGCATAAATTCTTTCTTTCATTTCTTTTGCTGCTTTATTAGTGAATGTTATCGCAAGTATATTGCTTTCTAATACATTTTTCTCAGATATTAGGTATGCAATTCTATTAGTTAATACACGTGTTTTTCCACTACCAGCCCCAGCTATTACCATTACTGCACCATCAGTTTTTAATATAGCTTTAAGCTGATTATCATTCATATTTTGTACAAAATTCACAATTATTTCTCCTATATTTTATCTAATTATATTTTATCATACTTTCAAAATAAAAGGGAGTGACTCAAAAATCTTGATTTTTGGAAAATCGATTTTGTTGAGTCAGTCCCTCTATTTTTATTTAGTTTGTATATAGATTATAAGAATATTGCTATAGCAGAGATAAATCCACTAGCTAATATAATAAATATCATTAACCATAATACAATTTTAAATAATTTTTTATTCATATATATTATTCTACCTCACCTAATGTTTCAATCCCTAAGTCAAGTTCATCGATGTCATCATCTTCATCATTTTCTACAACTGAGTCAGTTTTTTTCCCAGTTTTATTCATCATTTCTTCCCTAACAAGACCATAAATTTCATTGTAAAGTTCTTCATTTTCCTCGAAAACTTTCTTCACGTTTTCACGACCTTGTCCTAAACGCTCTCCATTATAAGAGAACCATGATCCAGATTTATTAATAATATCTAAATCAACTGCAAAATCAAGAGTTTCTCCAATTTTAGAAATTCCTTCACCAAACATAATATCAACTTCTGCAATTTTGAATGGTGGGGCTACTTTATTTTTAACAATTTTAATTTTTGTTCTGTTACCTAAAATTTCACTATCAGCACCCTTAATTGCTTCACCTTTACGTACGTCAATACGAACTGTAGAATAGAATTTCAGTGCACGTCCACCAGTTGTTACTTCTGGGCTACCAAACATTACACCTACTTTTTCACGAAGTTGGTTAATAAATAACGCAATTGTATTAGCTTTATTAATTTGACCAGTTAATTTACGTAAAGCTTGTGACATAAGACGAGCTTGTAAACCAATATGGTTAGCCCCCATAACTCCATCAATTTCAGCTTTTGGTACTAATGCTGCTACTGAGTCAATAACGATAATATCAATAGCTCCTGATAAAATTAATTTTTCAGCAATATCAAGTGCTTGTTCTCCGCTATCAGGTTGAGATAGGAAAAATTTACCTGGTGTAAAATCAACACCTAGAGCTTTTGCATATTCGATATCAAGTGCATTTTCAGCATCTATAAATGCAGCAATACCACCTGTTTTTTGAACTTCTGCAATTGCATGTAAAGCTATTGTAGTTTTCCCTGATGATTCTGGGCCATATACTTCAACAATACGTCCTTTTGGATATCCTCCAATTCCTAAAGCTGAGTCAATCGCTAATGAACCTGATGATACAGCTTCAACTTTAATCGGATTTTCAGATGAAATATCCATAATAGCACCTTTACCGTATTCTTTTTCAATTACTTTTATGGCTTCATTAATAGCGGCTTGACGTGCTTTTAAATCGTCTTTTTCAATGTGAGTGACTTGTTTATCTTTTGATTTTTTTGCCATTGTTTTTCCTTTCTGCTTATTCTCCAATTACTGTAGTTAAAGTTCCAATACCTTCAACAGTGATTTTAATTTCATCACCTGTTTGTAAGAATCTTGGTGGATTTTGCGCTGCACCTACTCCTGCAGGTGTACCAGTAGCAATAATGTCACCAGCTTCTAGTGGAACAATTTTACTAATTTCTGCCAATACATCATCAACTCTAAATAACATTTCTGATGTCATAGCATTTTGTTTAATTTCTCCATTAATTTTTGTTACAATACTCATTGATTCAGGTGAACTAACTTCATCTTTAGTTACTAGATAAGGACCTACAACTGCTGATTTTTCTAATGATTTTCCTAAGAAAAATTGTCCATGTTTGTATTGTAAGTCTGTAGCTGTAATGTCATTCATGATTGTATAACCAAAAATATAATCTAAAACTAATGGTCTTAGTATGTTTTTACCTGGTTTAGCTATTACTACAGCAAGTTCTCCTCCGAAGTCTAAGCTATCTGTAATATTTTTATGAGATGGAACTATTTCATTATTTCCAGCTAGAGCTGTTGTTGCTTTCGTAAAGATAAGAACATCCTTAGGAGTTTTAGCAAGCTCATCTCCAAGTTCATTAACATGAGCCTCATAATTGTGTCCAACACAAAGAATATTTTTTGGTGTTCTTGTAATAGGTGAACGCCAAATTATTTTATCAAATGGTACTTTATAACTTTCAGCTTTACCACTTTCTTCAACTAATTTTAGTACTTTTCTAATTTTTTCAATGAAAGAAACTCCATATACTTCAATTGCTTCCCTTAAAGTCGCAGGTATTTTATCAGTATTATCAAAATCTTCTAGTACTTTAATTAGATTCCATGCACTTTCTTCACGTTTTACTTTTACTCCATATAATTCATTATCGTTATAACTGAATGATAAAAATTTCATAGTTGCCTCCTCGACTGTTATAATTTCTTTAAGTTATTATACCATACTTTTAGTAATATTACTATAGAATAATTCAAAAAAATTAAGTTATCCGTATATTTATTTATGCAAAATAAGGATAACTTAATAATTTATAAATTTTTTTTCATATTGTTTATTACATCTTTTGGAATACCTAATTTTAACAGTCTTTCTTCAGATGCTTCTTTAATTTCTTCAATTGAAGAAAATGTTTTAAGTAAGAGATTCTTTCTCACTTTTCCTATACCTTGAATATTGTCCAAGCTAGAATTATACATATTTTTAGTTTTTATTGCTCTATGATAAGTTATAGCAAACCTATGCACTTCGTCTTGTATTTGTTTTAAAAACAGATATTCTGATGAAGTTTTTGGAAATTCAATTATTTCGTAGTCATCAGTAATAATATACTCTGTTATATGTTTATCATTTTTTGCTAAACCAATAATTTTAATTTGTGTTAATCCAAGTGTTTCATGAACAATCTCTATCGCAGCATTAAGATGATTTTTTGCACCATCGACAATTAATAATTCTGTATTAGTTTTCTTATCTTTATAGTTTCTATACAAAACTTCTTTCATCGTCTGAACATCATTTATTCCCATAGATTCATCGATTTTAAATTTTCTATAGTTATATGTATTTTTTTTACCATTTGTAAAATTTACTTTTACCGATACTGCATCTATCCCCATAATATTCGAGTTATCAAATGCATCAATACTATCTATTGATTTAATGCCTAGTTTTTCAGCTATATTATTTAATGTTACTTGTAATTTACGCTCTTTTAACTCTTCAATAGCTAAATTATTGTCTAAATAATGAGAAGCATTTTCTTTTACAGTATCAAGTATTTTCCTATGATTTCCTCTTTTAGGAATTATAATCTTACAATCAACTACAGTTGATAATAGATTATCATCGACTTCATCAATATAGATTTCTTTAGGTAATTTATTCATGGCATAGTATTGAATTAAATAAGAATATAAAATCTGATCTGGACTGTCGTATAGATTAAAATATTCAACTTTACGTTCAATAATATTACCTAATCTGGATAAAAATATTTGAATACAGATATAATCATTATTAAAACTATACCCTATGTAATCACGATCTATATTATTGCTATCTGCAACAACTTGATTCTGTACTGAAACCTCAATCGATTTTATATAACTATGAATCTGACCTGCAGCTTCAAATTCAAGATTTTTAACATGGTCTTGCATTTTATTATTTAAGTCTTCTAAAATTTCTTTAGTATTACCTGTCAGAAATGATTTTATTTTATTAATCTGAGTTTTATATTCGTCAGGTGTAATCTTTTTAGCACATGGCCCTATACATTCACCTATTTGATAATACATACATGGACGTTTTTCTACAGGATTACACTTTCTAAGTGGGTAAATTTTATCAAGAATCTTTTTTACTTCCATCGCAGATTTGATATCAACATATGGCCCAAAATAAATATTTTTATTACTCTTTTTATATTTTCTTGTCATTAATAACCGAGGATGTTCTTCCTTAGTAACCATCAAATAAGGGTAACTCTTATCATCTTTTAATCGAATATTAAAGTACGGTCTATATTTTTTTATTAAGTTGTTCTCAAGTAATAATGCTTCCTTCTCTGAGTTTACTATAATGTATTCAAGATCTTCAATTTTTGAAACTAAAGTTTGTGTTTTTTTATTGTGAGTCCCAGTAAAGTAACTTTTTACTCTATTCTTTAAATTTTTAGCCTTACCTACATAAATTATTTCTCCAATATTATCTTTATATAGATAACAACCAGGATTATCAGGAAGTAATTCTAATTTTTTTTGTAATGTTAAATTCATTATTATCACCATTTAATTGTATGTTAACTTTTTTTAAAAAAGCACAGTGAAATCATATATTTCTTCTGTGCTTTTATTGTGGTTATCTAGCTATTATCTCTTCTGTCATTATTATTAATATTAGTTGAAGAGTTTGTATTTCTTGAAGATGAATTATTAGAGTTATTATTATTATTATTTGTTCTAGCATCAGTATCAGAATCTTCTCTTGAAGTTTTCTTCTCTTTTCCTTTAGAAATTATAATTTCAAGTGATTCCTCACTAGGAATTATACTAGATCCACTTCTTATACTTTGAGAAATTACTGTACCAGCTTCTTTATCTGAGTATTCTTCTTTATAAGAAACATTTTTAAATCCATAAGAAGCAATTACACTTTCAGCTCTATTAATATCTTCACCGACTAAATTAGGCATAGAAACTTTTTTCTTACCACTTGAAACTTGAATAATTAGTTCTTTCTCTTTCGTAACTATTTCTGTACCCGCTGGGATATTTTGAGAAACTACTTTACCTGTATCAAATCTGTCGCTTTCAACTTTTTCAACAGTAATATTTTTAAATCCTAGTTTCGATGCGTTTCTTTTTACATTATCTTCATCCATACCAACAAAGTTAGGCATATCAACAGTTTTCTTACCAGACGAAACACGTAAATCAACTTTTGACCCTCTTCTTACTTTTTTACCAGCCTTAGGATCACTATCAATAACTGTTTTTTCTTTTACATCATCACTAGCAACTTCAGTAATATCTCCAACTTCTAAGCCAGCTTTAACAATAGTAACTTTTGCTTCTTCTAAAGTCTTATTACGAACATCAGGTGCAGAGACACTATTAGCACCTATTAAATAGTTATATGTGAAAAATGCTCCGACAATTATAGCCACAATTGCTATAATAGCTAAGAATATATGCTTAGCTTTTGAAGTTTCTTCCTTCTCATTTTTTTTACTTACACTATTATAACTATTTTTGTACTGCTTATTCTGATATCCCCTATTGTTATTGTTATTTTGTCGTTGATTCTCTTCATAATTGTAATAATCATCTTCTTCATTATAATTATTATAATCTGAATAACCATGAGGAACATCAATAGGATTTCTATCAATATATTGAGTTTGATTATAGTTGTTATTTTGAGCTGGTTCTGTTGGTATTTTGAATCCTGTGTATTTATTTTCATGTAATCGTTCTGGATTTAATACAGTACTCAAATCTTCAAATAACTCCTTCGAACTTATATATCGTTCATTAGGGTTTTTCATTGTAGCTTGAAGTACTATATTCTTTACACTTTGAGGTATATTATCTCTAAATTTATCGATATCAGGAAGTTCCTCTTGAAGATGTTTTAAGGCTATCGCAACTGCAGACTCACCTTTAAATGGTATTTGTCCTGTTATCATTTCAAAGATAAGAATACCTAATGAGTAAATATCACTTTGGGCTGTAGCAACATTACCACGTGCCTGCTCAGGTGATAAATAATATACAGTCCCCAACATTTGGTTCGTTTGAGTCAAGGTTGTATCACCATATGCCCTTGCAATACCAAAATCGGTAATTTTACATGTTAAATTTTCATTCATTAAAATATTTTGAGGTTTTATATCTCTATGAATAATTCCGTTTTGATGTGCATGACTTAATCCTGCTGCAATTTGCTTAGCAATATGAACAATAGTTTCAATAGGAATGCGTGGATTTTTTATCATATAATCTTTTAAAGTCATTCCTTCTACGTATTCAAGTATTAGATAGTAAAATTCACCTTCATTTTCAACATCATAAATTGATACGATATTAGGATGAGAAAGACTTGTCACTGCTTTCGCTTCCCTATTGAATCTTTTAACCGCATCCTCATCGTTAGCATCAATCTTAAAAGTCTTAATAGCCACCTGTCTATCTAAAATTGTATCGTAACCTAACCAAACAGTGGCCATTCCACCTGTACCTAGATGATCTATAATTTTATATCTATTACATATAATTTTATTTATCATGGTTTACACCCCCTAGATTTTTTATTATAGCTACAGATATATTATCTACTCCTCCGCGATTTACACACAATTCTATAAGTTTTTCTACAGATATTGACAATTCATTATTTCTAACTATATCTTGAATTTCTTGATTTTCTATCATGTTCGTTAAACCATCAGAACAAAGTAAAAAATAATCATAGTTTCTTAAATCATCAATAAATGTGTGTAAATTAATATTATCCCTCGTAGCTAAAGCTTGAGTTAATACATGACGTTCTGGATGAGTTTTTGCTTCTTCTTGCGTTATAGCACCTGCACTAATTAAAGCTCCTACAAAAGAATCCTCAATAGTAACAATATTCATCTCATTGTCTTTTGTCAAACCGTATGCGCTACTATCGCCAATATTGTAAACAACAACTTGATTATCAAATGTTGCTACAGTTACTATAGTAGTACCCATTTTTTTATTTTTTTCTTGAGATTTATTAAATAATTCTAAATTTAACTTTTCTATTTTATCATAAAGCCAATTTTTCATATTATTAAAATTGGCAAACGTTAAATCTTGCCATTCTTTTTCTAAAGTCGACACGATATAATTACTTGAATATGCTGCATTACTATGGCTCCCTACTCCATCACAAACAACTGCAAGGACTTCGCCTTGTTTATTCTTTGCAACGCTAACTGCATCTTCATTTTTTTCTTTTCTTCCCTTATTACTATTATACGAATATACTAGTGGCATCTGGAATTCCTCCTTTTACCTCTTCCTTACGTTCTTTAGCTCGAAGTTGTCCACAGGCTGCATCTATATCATCACCTTGTGTTCTTCTAATTGTTACATTAACTTTATTTTTCTTAAGCACTTTTTCAAATGCAAATATATCACTTTTACTTGTTCTAACGTAGTTACGTTCTGGAACATAGTTAATAGGAATTAAGTTAACGTGGCAGTTTAAATCTTTAATAATTTCAGATAATTTCTCTGCGTGTTCTTTTTGATCGTTTACTTGTCCCATTAGACCATATTCAAAAGTAATACGACGATTAGTAGTTTTTTGATAATATTTTAAAGCTTCCATAAGCTTATCAATATTGTAAGCTCTATTTACTGGCATGATTTTACTACGCAATTCGTTAGTAGGTGCGTGTAATGAAACTGCAAAATTAATTTGAATATTTTCATTTGCAAAATCATAAATTTTCGGTACAATACCAGAAGTTGAAACAGTAATGTGTCTAGCTCCAATATTAAAACTTTCATCACTATTTACTATTCTTATGAAATCCATCATCTCATCATAGTTTTCAAAAGGTTCACCAATTCCCATAATTACGATACTTGAGATACGTTCATCTTTTTTGTCCAGTTCTTGTTGAACTTTTAATACTTGAGATACAATCTCTCCCGCTTCAAGATTACGCTTTAATCCTCCTAGAGTAGATGCACAGAAAGTACAACCTATACGACAACCTACTTGAGTTGTTACACAAAGAGAATTTCCATATTTATTTTTCATAAGTACACTCTCAATTGTGTATTTATCTTGAAGTTCGAATAAGAACTTCATAGTACCATCAGCTGATTCTTGTTTAATTATTGTTTTTAAAGTTGTAATCTCGAACTCTTCTGCTAATTTTTCTTGTAATGATTTAGGTACATTTTTCATTTCTGAAAAATCCGTAATTCTCTTTTTATATAACCAATCATAAATTTGCTTAGCTCTAAATTTCTTTTCACCAATACTAACAACATACTCTTCTAATTGATCTAATCTTATAGAATATATTGACATTTTATCGAAATCTTTTAACCATCTAGATTTTTTATAACCTTTAAAATCTGAAATTAACATTTTGCCTCCATTTTCTTAAGTTTTGCGATAAAAAAACCATCGCAACTATACTCATCTGGTAATATTTCTAATACACCATTTTCTCTCGATTTAACTATACTATTGTTTAAAGTTATATTCTCTAAACTAAAATCTTTGTTCTCTTTTAAAAACTTCTCGATATTTTTTATATTTTCTCTCTTATCTATTGTACAAGTAGAATACATAAGTGTTCCACCTTGTTTAACATAATTTTTACTATTTTTTAAAATTTGATATTGAAGTTTTGCAATATCTTCAATATAAGCACTAGTAATTTTATATTTTATCTCGGGTTTGTTTTTAATAACCCCTATCCCTGAACATGGAACATCACATACAACTATATCAAAATTTTCAATAAATGAATCATTATTTACTGTCGCATCTTGTTCTCTTACTTGAATATTTGTTATATCAAGTTTTTCTTTGTTATCTTCGATTAACTTAAGCTTATGTATATATTTATCACATGAAATTAAAGTAGAATTAAAATATTTACTAGCTATATGTAGACTTTTTCCACCAGGAGCAGCACAAGTATCTAATATTTTGTATTCTTTATCCACTGGCAATCCAATAGACGATGCAACTAATGCACTAGCTTCGTCTTGAACAATATAATACCCTTTAGTAAATAAATTACTATCTAAATTTAATTTATTTAGAACAAGATTATCTTCACAAATTTCACTTTCACTTACAGTATCACCCAATTTAGCCATTAAGTCTTCTTTAGTTATCTTACATGGATTATATCTAATACTATTCTTACTCTTCTGATTAAATGACATTACTATCTTTTGTGCTTTTTCATTACCATATTGATTTTTAAGTATATTAAACAACTCAACAGGACAACTATTTTCGATACAAAATTGTTCTGTCTTATTTTTATATTTTAGATCTAAATTACTAGCATGTCGTTCAATATTTCTAAGAATACCATTCACAAATTTTCCTGTTATATTACCAGCAATTTTTTTACTCAATTTAACTGCTTCATCAATAATTGCAAAATTTGGAGTTTTATCCATATACAGTAATTGATAAATACTCATTAATAGGATAACTTTAACCTTCGGTTTAACCCTACCTTTTGAATAGCTTTTAAGAATATGCTCAAGATATAATTTATTTTTTATAGTACCGTATACTACTTCGCTAATAAATCTCTTATCTTGCTCTTGTATCTTATATAGATTAAAGTACTTATTTAATGTAATATTACTATAACCATCTTCTTGAATGATTGTATAAAGTACTTCATAAGCAATAAGTCTAGCATTAATGCTACTCATTTTCTTCACCTAAGATTGTTCCTACATAATCTTTCTTATTTGATAAGAAATTTACCACTGGCATGCGCTTTTTACCAGATACTTGAAGTTCATTCACCTTCAGTACTGTTCCGTTTCCACATAAAACATAGATATTTTTCTTATCTTGTTTAATAATAGTTCCTACCGTAGTGTAACTAGATTGTTCATCTAACTCAACAACTTCACTAGTCCAGATTTTTAAAACATTACCATCTAAGTAAGTAAATGCACCTGGCGTAGGATCCAATGCGCGAACTTTATTAAATACTTCTCTTGCTGATGTATTCCAATCTATCTTCTCATCTTCTCTTAAGATATTTCTTGCAAATGTAGCCTCTGCATCATCTTGTTTTTCAGGTGCAATGTCACCACTAAAAATTTTCGGTAAAGTTTCATTTAGTAAATCACGACCAGCTACTGAAAGTTTATCATGTAATGTTTCATAGTTATCACTATCTAAAATATTAACTTCTACTTTTGAAATCATATCTCCTGCATCTAGTTTTTTAACCATATACATAATAGTGATACCTGTTTTCTTATGATCTTCTAATATCGAATATTGAATAGGTGCTCCACCACGTAATTTAGGTAATAATGACCCGTGAACGTTTATACATTTATGTTCTGGGATTTCTAAGATTTTGTCCGGTACAAGCTGTCCATATGCAGCTGTAATAATTATATCAGGGTTTAAATCTTTTAATGTATTATATGTCTCTTCGTCTGTTGATATTTTTTCAGGTTGTAATACCTTAATATTATTCTCTAATGCGACAACTTTTACTGGCGGTGGTGTTAATACCTTTTTTCTACCAACTTTTTTGTCTGGTTGGGTAATTACTAAATCTACCCCATAATTTTCAATTAACATTTCTAAAACAGGAACAGCAAACTTTGGAGTTCCCATAAATACTATCTTTTTATTGTTCATTTATTTCTCCTAATAAAGAATTTAATCTTATTAATTATATCATATTTTCTTATATTCTTCTATTATTCATCGGTTTTTAGCGCTCTAGTTAATAATTATTATTATCAGATTCAAAATTTAATAAATACTTCTTGTTTTCTAATCCTGCAGCATAGCCTGTTAAACTTCCATCAGCACCTATAACCCTATGACAAGGAATAAATACTAACAATGGATTATGTCCAACTGCTCCACCTACAGCTTGAGGTGACATACCATTAATCCCCTGTAATTCAGCAACTTTCTTAGAAAGATACTTATAAGTAACTACTTCACCATATGGAATATCTTTAAGTAACGACCAGATATTTTTTCTAAAATCAGTTCCGATCATTTTTATAGGTATATTTTCCAAACTGGGTTTTTCATTTTTAAAATAGCTATCTAACCACAACTTTGCCAAATTAAACACTTCTAATTCTTCATCAAACGAATATTTATTAATCTCATCAGGAAAATACTTTTGACCTTCTAAATAACAACCACACAGATGCAGACCATCAGAAATTAAATATAGAAGACCTATCTTACTTTTATAAGTGCAATAATACATTCAAATCTCCTTTAAGTTTATTTTATAATTATTATTATAACAAAAAAGAGAGTATGATTTATATAATCAACTCTCACTAAATTATTAATTATCTTCTTCTTTGTAGATTTTAAATAATAAAAATAGTACTCCTACACAAATAAAGCAATCAGCTAAATTAAATATAGGAAAATCATAGCCGAAAATTCTAAAATCTAGAAAATCCACAACCTCATGTCTAGTTAATCTATCGATAAAATTACCAATTGCGCCACCATATATTAAAGCAAAAGTACCTTTATCAAATGTTGATAGGGTATATTTTTGTTTAAATAAATAGTAAGTTAAAATAGCAATAAAAATAATAGTAACTATTATAAAAAATAGTCGATTATCCTGTAAAATTCCCCAAGCAGCACCTCTATTTCTATGAGATGAAATACTAAAGAAATTAGTTATAACTTCCTTACTTTCTCCTAATGAAAAATGATTAACTATGAAATTTTTACTAAGTTGATCTAGTAATATTAAGAAACCTGCTATTATAAATATAATTAACATCTGAATTCTCCTCTTATTTTAGTACTAATAATTTTTCTAATTCTGGATCAATTGTACGTTCACCTCTTGCTGGAAGTTTATATCGACCCAAATGAATAAGCTGATGATGAATTTTTCCCCAGCTTTCCATAGGGAAAATGCTCATAAGGCTTTTTTCAACTTGAAGCGGACTATCAGTTAACTCAGCTAAGCCAAACATCTTCGCAACACGCTCAACATGCGTATCTACAGCAATTGCAGGAACATTAAATCCCACAGATAGAACAACATTAGCGGTTTTCCTTCCGACACCTGGTAATTTTTCTAACTCTTCTCTAGTCTGAGGAATTTCATAATCGTAAACATCTCTTAACATATTAGCCATTCCTACAATATTTTTTGATTTTGCTTTATACAACCCTAAAGTTCTAATATACTTTTCTATATCTTCAACCTTAGCATCAGCATAATCATCAATTGTTTTATAATTCTCAAATAAACCAACTGTAGCTCTATTAACATATTCATCTTTACATTGAGCGGATAACAATACAGCAATAATCAATTCTAAATTATTAGAAAAATCTAATTCACATTTAACATCAGGAAATACTTTGTCCAAATATTCCATTATTTTTTTTGCTCTTATTTTCTTTTGTCTATTTGTTAAACCAATCATAACCTAAACTACTACCACTTTCTTTTTGTATATCATTACTAACTTTATTATTTAAAATACCGTTCACATAGTTTAAATTTTTTGAAATAGTTAATGCCTCATCAATTTCTTTTTTTGTATATTTCTTATCAAACCATGATGATACAATATCCATTTCTTTTGAAGTTAAAATTTTCCCTGTGACTCTTTCTACCAGTTTTAAAAGCTCTCGTAATGTATAATAATCATCTTTATTATTAAATACTATAAAATTGATTTTACTATCTGGTAAAACCTCTATTATATCTTTATTTATTAAATTTTCTAATTTGGAGAAAATCTGTTCCTCTGATAAACTTAATTTATCTTTAAAATCTTCCGTTGAAAATGGAATTTCTCCTTGATTTGTCAAATAACTTATCTGAAGAAGAAACATAGCTTCCTCTCCAGATAAGTTATGCGAAGTATAATTCATTAAGAAATCAGCATCAACTAAAAGACCTTTTATATTGATATTGATCATATTAAACTCCTATGGTGTCAATCTGTTTAATAAACGAGGGAATGGTGCAGTTTCACGAACGTGTCCGTTACCTGTAATCCAAGCTACAGTTCTTTCTAGACCTAATCCAAATCCAGCGTGTTCAACAGAACCATATTTACGTAAATCTAAATACCAACCATATGCATCAAGATTTAAATCATGTTTTTTAATATTTTCTAATAATTTATCGTAGTCATCAATACGTTGAGAACCACCGATAATTTCTCCGTATCCTTCAGGTGCAATTAAGTCAGCACATAATACAACACCTGGTTCGTTTGGATCTTCAATCATATAGAATGGTTTAATATCTAATGGCCAGTGAGTAATAAATACTGGTTTATTATAACTATTAGCTATAAATGTTTCGTGAGGTGATCCAAAATCATCTCCATATTCAATATCATCAAATCCATTTTCTTTTAATAATTTAATAGCATCTTTGTACTTAATACGTGGGAATTCACCTCTAGCATTTTCTAAAGCTTCTAAATCACGTCCAAGTACTTTTAATTGTTCTTGACATTTTTCCAATACATCAGTTAATAAATGATTAACAAATGCTTCCTGTAATGCTAAACTCTCATTGTGATTACAGAAAGCCATTTCAGCTTCAATCATCCAGAACTCAATTAAGTGACGTCGAGTTTTAGATTTTTCAGCTCTAAATGTAGGTCCAAATGAAAATACTTTACCAAACGCCATTGCAGTAGCTTCTAAATATAATTGACCCGATTGAGAAAGATATGCTTCTTCATCAAAGTATTTAGTGTTAAACAATTCTGTAGTTCCCTCTGGAGCTGATGAAGTTAAGATTGGTGGATCAGTTTTTAAGAAACCTTCTTTTTCAAAGAAATCATAAGTTGATTTAATAATTTGGTTTCTAATTGTTAAAATAGCATGTTGTTTTTTAGAACGAATCCAAATATGACGATTGTCTGCTAAAAATTCAACACCGTGCTCTTTTGGAGTAATTGGGTAATCTATAGCCTCAGAAATAACTTCAAAATCTTCAATCTCTAACTCAATTCCAGAAAGTTCTCTTTCATTTTCTTTAATTAACCCTGTTACTTTTAATGAAGTTTCTTGTGGTAAGTGACGTAATTGTTGATATCTTTCTTCACCTAAAGATTCTTTTAAAGCGATAGCTTGAATAAATCCAGCTCCATATCTTAATTGGAAAAATGCAATTTTACCACTGCTTCTCTTGTTAGCAATCCATGCACCAAGAGTTACTTTTTGACCTAGTTGTTCTTTTAAATTGTTAATGTTCAACTTACAGTCCCTCCTAATTTTAATTAATGTTTTGTTCAATTTTAAATTGTAATATATTATATATAAAAACTATTTATATTATAACATAAATTTACTATTTTTTTAATTATGTGTTTTTATTTTTCTCATCTAATGTTCTAAATCTCGAAAAACTATAATACTTTCAAACATATTTTTAAGATAGTAACGATACTCCAGAATATCCTTCGTCGCGTAACATCTGTATGATATTTTATTATTTTTTATAACTTCATTATATAATTCGTTAAAATTATCCTTTATTGAGAAATTATAATATTTTATATAACTTCTTTTTTCTCTTTTATTAAAATATAAATCCTTATATTTATTACTTTCAAATACATATAATATTGAACCTGTCCCTTTTGAATTCAAAAGTTCCTCATCTCCATTGCTATAAATATAATGGGTTTTTGCTTTTAAATTTAAATACTTGTGCTTTCTTGAGTGAACAACATTAATTAAACCTTTAACTTTTTTCTCATCTACTACAGTTAATTTAAGACTATTTTCTTGATTAAGAACAATAAATTTATAGGTATTCTTAGAATTAGTAAGTACATTTTTTAATTTTCTCATAAATTTATAAGAAATTGGCAAATCACTTTTATATGCCTTTATATCATTTAATATTGCTTCAACATCTTGTAAAATAAAGCCTAAACTGTCATTATATAAGAATAAACTTTCTGAAATATACATTTCATGCAAAAATTTAACTAGCCCATCAATGTTATTTCTAATCATTTTTATGCTTTTATCTTTAAGATTTTTAGAGACAACAACATTTAGTTCAACAACAACATTTTTATAGAAATAATCTTTTGTATTTTTTGAATCTAGTTCACGACCTAAGATTTTCTTATTTTCAAATATGTAAGTATAATTTTTAAAATTATCATTTTCTAATAAATACTCAATAGAATTATAATTTGTAACAATATTTTCACAAGTTTCCGCTGCTTTCTTTTTCTCATCGAAATAATAAGATTTCGAACTAATTAAAACACCATTTTTAATATTTTCTATATACATTTTTTCAAGATAAAGCAAGTTTAACTCATTAAAATCACCTGAGTTTGTTTCTAATATCCATACATATAACTTAATTAAAAGTTTATCTAAATTTAAATCTTCTTTTTTAGGAAATAATTTAAAAATATTTAATGGAACATAATTGCTTTTTTCTTTTAAAATAACATAATTAGAAATTTTAAAGTTTTCTATATAGTTTTGTTCATTTATTGAAGAAAATAGAATAAATTTATTATTAAATTTCTTTGTATTAATCGCATAAGAGACTTTTTTAAAATCAACATCGTGAAAACAAATAAAATCACCTTTACTACTTTTTTTATCATTAAATTTACTTTTACAATACCTAGCAAATTCTAATGTATTATAATCGATTTTTTCTAAAAGTACTTCAATCTTTTTAAAGTTATTTGAATTAATATTCGCTATTTTTTTAGAAATTTCTTTTAGTAATGCTACTGTTACTTTGACATCGACTGCTGCATTATGGTATTTATCGCCAGCATAAAGGTTGAGAGAATTTGACAAATCAGATAACTTATAACTTTCTTGAGTAGGCATAAATAGTCTTGCTAATTCAACAGTGTCTAAAGACATTTTTGAACTATATCTAATACCGACATCATGAAATCTTTTTTTCAAAATCACATAATCAGAAGGTAATCCATGACACACGAGTATATCGTTTTTTATAAATTCATATAATTCATATGCTACTTCTTCAAAATACATTTTTTCACTTAGCATTTCATTGCTTATTCCCGTTAACTCAGTAACAAAAGATGAAACTTGCTTTTTAGGCTTAATATAATAATTTATAGACTCTAACTCTTTAAACTCTTGATCAAGTTTTGTTGCAGAAAACTGTATAATTTCTTTATCTTCTGTTAATTCAATATCGACTACACAAAATATCTTATCCATTTATTCTCTCACCTCACTTTCACTATATTTATATATTATCTCTTATTTTTTTTAGAAAATCTACTATATTATTTTCAGTATTATTTATTTTATTTAATAAAATAGCTTCTTCTAATTTTTTTGTAACTTCCTTTATCCATGGACCAGGTGATTTATCTATTATACTAATAATCTCCGTTGAAGTTATATCTATATCATAAAATGAACTTATAGGTAAATTAATTATATCGATATCTTTTTTATCATAATAACCAAAATAATCAACTATAAAATAAATATCATCCTTACCATATTTATATAGAATAAGTTCTAATGATATATTATCAAGAAATTCTAGATTAATTCTCTCATATTCTTTAATTTTTTTAATTTCTTTATTTGATAGTTTTAAATCTCTCAATTTTTCAAAAGAAATATTATTTAATTTTGCTAAAATATATAAACTTTGACAAAATGTATATTTAGAACAATCAACAATACTAATAATGTCATTTAGAAAAGGTATATAAGTATTTAACTTACTATCAAGCAATAATTCTAAACTACGTTTACTTCCAATACCAGCTAGTAATTTTTTAAATTCATTTACTATACGCTCTATCGAAACAAACTTAATAAGTTCAGCATTCTTCTTTATAGCAACTAATGTACTATCCTCAATTTCAAACCCTAACTTCGACGAGAAACGAAAAGCTCTTAACATTCTTAAAGCATCTTCAAAAAATCTTTCATTAGGATTATTTACAGTTTTTATTATTTTATTAGTTAAATCTTTTTTTCCATTGTGATAATCATAAAGTTTACCTTTACTATCTAAAGCCATAGCATTAATAGTGAAATCTCGTCTATCAAGATCCTCTCTTAGATTACTAACAAACTCTACTTTTTCTGGTATTCGATGATCAATATAATCATCTTCAGTCCTAAAGGTAGTAACCTCATAACTTTCTCCACTTACTAAGATAGTAACAGTCCCATGTTGAATTCCTGTATCAATACTTTTTCTAAAGATTGTCTTAACTTCCTCTGGCAAAGCATTCGTAGTTATATCAATATCTGAAAATTCACACCCAAGTAGAAAATCTCTTACACAGCCTCCTACGAAATATGCTTCATAACCTGCTTTATTGAATTTTTCTAGTACATTTATAGCACCGTTAAATTTCTTTCTAAAGTTATTTATTTCCATAATATCCTTCCAAAATATTAAAGGGCTGGAGAACCCCCCAGCCCTGTTAATCTCTTACTATTATTTAGATAAGTTATAAGTATCTCTAGCAATCATAACTTCTTCATCTGTTGGAATTACGAAAGCTTTAACTTTTGAGTCTGCTGTAGAAATCTCTGCAACTTTTCCACGTACATTGTTTTTCTCTTTATCAACTTGTACACCTAGGAAAGTTAAACCTTCTAATACTTCTTCACGTACCCATGTAGCATTTTCACCAACACCAGCAGTGAATACGATAGCATCTACACCATTCATAGCTGCAGCGTATGCTCCAACATATTCTTTAATTCTGTTGATGTATACATCAATAGCTTCAGCAGCATGTGGATTTGTATCTCTTACATCTTCAACGTCACGTAAGTCAGAAGAAAGTGCAGATACACCTTTTAATCCTGATTCAAAGTTGAAAATACGCACGATTTCTTCAAGAGATAAACCTGTTTTTTGAGCGATGTAAGGAATTGTCGCTGGGTCAATATCACCAGTTCTAGTACCCATTACTAATCCAGATAATGGAGTGAATCCCATAGATGTGTCATATGATTTACCATTTTTAATAGCACAAATTGAAGCCCCGTTACCAATATGGCATGAAATTGTTTTTAATTCTTTAGGATCTTTTCCTAAAATTTCAGCAACTTTTTCTCCAATATATCTGTGACTAGTTCCGTGAGCACCATATTTACGAACTCCATATTTTTCATAGAATTCTCTTGGTACAGCATACATGTATGTTGATTTAGGCATACTTTGGTGGAACGCAGTATCAAATGTTAATACGTTTGGAACACCTGGTAATTCTTTTTGGAATGAACGAACACCTTTAATATTCGCTGGGTTATGTAAAGGCGCTAAGTCTTCAATTGAATCTACTTTAGCTAGCTCTTCATCATTTACTAATACAGAAGCATCGTAGAACTCTCCACCATGAACTACACGGTGTCCAACACCTTCGATTTCTTTTACATCTTTAACTATACCTAGTTTAGTTAATTTTTCAAGTAACATTTCAATCGCTACATCGTGGTTTGGAATATCTAATGTTTCTTTATTTTTTTCACCGTTGAACTCGATAGTGAATACACTATTTTCAATACCGATTCTTTCAACTAGTCCTTTAGTAATAACTTTTTCTTCAGGCATTTCAAATAATTGAAATTTTAAAGATGAACTTCCTGAGTTAATAGCTAGTATCTTTGTCATAAGTATATATCTCCTCTTACTCTATTTGCATTATATATAATATTATCTCATTAAATATAATTAATTACAAGAGTTATTTATAATTTTTTATAAAAAAATTTACAAAAAAACTGATAACTAGAATACGCTATCTATATTTTAGTTATCAGTTTTATTAGTTTTTATAAATTTAAAATGAATATAAAAATATTTCGATTAAATTAATATTTAAGAAGTATATGTACTACTAACTATAGACCAACCACCATTATCATATTGTTCAAGTTCGCCTCTTGCATTAACTCTATACTTCCCTACAACACTTCCATCGCGTTTTAAATTAGCATAAGCTAAATGATCACTACCTAACCATACATCATATGAAAAATCAGATGTAGAAGAATTACGCGCAAAGTCTTTAATATAGATAGCTCTCGCCCAGTTACCAACTTGCGTATCAGTTAATTCTTTTGTATTTACCGAACTATCTTCTCTAAGGACTATACTACTTGAATTAGACTTACTATCTTTACTACTGCTGTATTTTTCACTTAATCCTCTTACAGTGTATGATCGTTTAAATTCACCTTTAAGTTCAAGTTTTTTAGCATCCGCTGAAGATTTACTTAGACTTATTGTAACTTCAATCTTTTCTCCATTTTTTAAATTATTTGATTTACTATAAGTTATAGTAGGCTCTTGTAAAAATTGTGCTACACTTCCATCTACATTTTCTATTGTTGGAATTTTCTTAACATCTGCTGATGCAGTTCCATCCCCATCAGTTCCATATGGCTTAAATTCTATTTCATATTGATTAAGATCAACTACCGCCTTTTTATTTAATACGTATTTATTATAAGCAAAATAACTAGAGATAGCTATAAGCCCAATAATTAAAAAACTAACTAAGAGTATTATACCTGTTCTTTTCTTAGGCTCAGCGTATTCTTCATATACCTGATTAAAATTATTATCATTTTGTTCGTAATATCCTTGGTTATTGTTAGCAAACTGATTATTATCATTATAAACATTATAACTTTCTTGATACTGCTGAGTATTATAATTCATGTTTTGATCTTGATAATTTATATCGTAATCATTTGTTCCCTGATTATAATAATTGGTATAGCCCTGCATATCCTGATTTTGAAAGTCGTCATTAAAATTAGTATTTTGATTATATTGATCGTTATACATATTTTGGCTCTGATAATTTTCATTATAAATTTGACTTTGGTCAAAATTAGATTCATTATAATCCATAAATTCCTGGTTTTGAAAATTATCATAATAATTTTGATTCTTATTTTGATAACCACTGTTAGATTCGTTATTATTATATCTTTGATTATTGTTATCCATAACTAAGCTCCTATACTTCATGATACCATTTCTACATATAATTTATTATTTATATTTCACTTATAATATTAACATAAATCTAGTGATTTTTCTATACAAACCGGTATCAGACATAAAATAAAAAGATTATAAAATTAACCTTCATCAAAATTATAATTCTGATTTAAGTATATTTTATAATCAATCTATTTATTATTCATTAAATAAGTTTTCTAACTGTCTTGTGGTAGATTTAATTTCATATCACAATCATATAGTACCACATATTTATTTGCTATAAAAGTATATTTAAAGAGTTTTTTAACCACTTACTAATTTTTTATATATTTATAGATAATAATAATCTATTTTAAAATGTATAGGCTTTCAAAACTATAAAATTAATAATTATACTAATATTTACATTGTTTAAATTACATTAACAATCTTTAAATTTATATATATTTTTTATTTATATTATCCTATTGATCCTTCCATCTCAAAAGAAATTAATCTGTTTAATTCAACAGCATATTCCATAGGAAGTTCTTTTGTAAATGGTTCGATGAATCCCATAACTATCATTTCAGTAGCTTGTCCTTCATCAAGGCCTCTACTCATTAAGTAGAATAGTTGTTCTTCTGATACTTTAGATACTTTTGCTTCGTGTTCTAAAGATACATTAGAATTTTTAACGATGTTGTAAGGAATAGTATCAGATGTTGAGTATTCATCTAAGATTAAAGTATCACATTCAATGTTTGAACGAGAACCTTCAGAGTTTTTACCGAAGTGAATCCATCCACGGTAGTTAACTTTACCACCACGACGAGACATTGATTTAGAAACAACAGTAGATGATGTTCTAGGCGCTAAGTGAATCATCTTAGAACCTGCATCTAGTACTTGTCCTTCACTAGCCATAGCTATAGATAGTGTACTTCCACTTGCTCCTTCTCCAACTAAAATACACGCTGGATATTTCATAGTTAATTTAGAACCTAAGTTTCCATCTACCCATTCCATAGTACCATTCTTCTCAACAATCGCACGCTTAGTAACTAAGTTATAAACGTTCGTTGACCAGTTTTGAATAGTAGTATATCTGAAACGAGCATTTTCTTTGATAAAGATTTCTACTACAGCTGCATGTAGTGAACTTGCTGAGTAAGTTGGAGCCGTACATCCTTCTACGTAATGTAGAGAAGAGTTTTTCTCAATAATAATTAATGTACGTTCAAACTGCCCCATTTTTTCACTGTTAATTCTGAAGTATGCTTGAAGCGGTGCTTCTACTGATACATTCTCTGGACAGTAGATGAATGAACCACCTGACCATACTGCTGAGTTTAATGCAGCAAATTTATTATCATTAAAATCAACAGCTTTTGAGAAATATTCTTTAAAGATTTCTTCATGATTTTTTAATGCCGTATCAGTATCTTCAAAGATAATTCCTTTTTCTTCGAATTGTTTATGCATATTGTGATAAACTACTTCTGATTCATATTGTGCAGAAACCCCTGCAAGATATTTTTGTTCAGCTTCTGGAATACCAAGTTTTTCAAAAGTATTTTTAATTTCTTCTGGTACTTCATCCCATGAACGTTCTGTTTTTTCTGATGGTTTTACATAGTATGTTAAGTCCTCAAAATCAATTTCAGATAAGTCTCCACCCCATGTAGGCATTGGCATTCTATAGAACTCTTTTAATGCATTTAAACGATATTCTAACATCCATTTAGGTTCTTCTTTTCTTTCAGAAATTGTTTTAACTATTTCTTTTGTTAATCCTTTATCAGTTTTGAATATAGATACATCTTTATCTGAAAATCCATACTGATAATCGGTAAACATTTCTTCATTTTTATTCAATGCAATCACTCCTTCTTCTATTTATTTTCTTCTAATATTTTTTCTGTAATCTTCCACGCTAAAGTTGCACATTTAACTCTTGCTGGAAGTTGAGAAATATTTTGTAATGAAATACTATCTTCAAGATTATCTTCATTAAATTCATTTCCCATAATCATATTTAAAAAATTTTTAATCTTTACATTAGCACTCTCTACTGATAAACCTTTTAATTCTTCAGTTAACATTGAAGCAGAAGCTAATGAGATTGAACACCCAGTCCCTAAAAATTTAATATCCTCGATAATATCGTCAATCAACTTAACACTAACTGTTATTTTATCCCCACAAGAAGGATTAAGCATTTCCAGTTTATAGCTATTTTCAATTGTTCCATTATTTCTAGGGTGCTTGCTATGGTCTAAAATTACTTGTTTATATAAACTTTTTAAATCACTAAAACTCATTTTCAAAAAACTCCTTCGTTTCTTTTAAAGTTTGAATAAAGAAATCAATCTCTTCTTTTGTATTATATAAATATAGACTCGCTCTCGCTACTGAGTATGTATCTAGTTTTCCTAATAATGGTTGAGTACACTGGTGTCCTGCTCTTATACAAATTCCTTTTGCGTCTAAGAAACTTGTTAAATCGTGCGGATGAACTCCTAACAGGTTAAAAGTTACTAGTGAAACTCTATCTTCAATATTCTTCGTTCCATAAATTTCAATATTATCAATTTTAGAAAGCTCAGCATACATATATCCGGTAAGTTCTTTAGTATACTTCTCAATATTCTCTAATCCGATACTATTTAAATACTTAATAGTTGCTGCTAGTCCAGCCGCTTCGGCTAAAAGTGGTGTTCCCGCTTCAAACTTATCAGGAAGAATCGCCCATGTTGCTGAATTGTCTTCAACAATACCAATCATTCCACCACCGAATTCTACTGGGTCAAATTTTTCTAGTAAAGTTTTCTTACCATAAAGAACTCCTATACCAGTAGGTCCACACATCTTATGTGCACTAAAAGCTAAAAAGTCACAATTCATCTTTTGGACATCAATTTTTAAATGTGGGACTGATTGAGCAGCATCTACTACGAAATAAATATCTTTATCTTTCAATAATTCTCCAATTTCATAAACAGGGTTTATATTACCTAGTACATTAGAAGCATGACACATTGATACGATTTTGGTTTTATCTGTAATGAATTCTTTTAATTGTTTAATACTTATTCTTCCTTCTTCATCTAATTCTAAATATTTTAAAACTAGGTTTTTACGTTTAGCTAGTTGTTGCCATGGGATAATATTAGCATGATGCTCCATGTAGGTAAGAATAATTTCATCACCGTCACTTACATCTTGTTCTAAAATTCTTGCTGCAAAATTTAAACTTTCCGTAGTTCCACTAGTATAGATTATTTCTTCATAACTACTTGCATTTATAAATTCTCTAACTAATTCTTTAGACTCTTCGTATATTTTTTCTGATTCATTACCTAAGGTATAAACAGATCTATGGATATTCGAATTATAATTCCTATAGTAATCTGATATAGCATCGATTACTTGATTCGGTTTTTGTGTAGTAGCTCCGTTATCGAAGAATATCAAATCATTGTCTGATATCTTTCTTTTTAATATAGGAAAGTCTTCTCTATATTTATTAAAATCTATCATTATTACTCACTCTCGTTATTGTTAATTTTCTCATCAATAAGAATTGTTACAAGTTCTTTGATCTTATCTACTGTTAATTCTGATATTACTGGAGATAAGAATCCATGAACTAATAATCTACTAGATTCTTTTCTAGTTAATCCTCTACTTTGTAAGTAGTATAGTTGCTCTTCATCAATACGCCCTAAAGAAGCACCGTGTCCTGCCATAACATCATTTTCATCGATTAATAGCATTGGATTTGCATCAGCTTTTGCTTCAGATGAAAGTGTCAGCATTCTTGAACTTTGATAAGCGTTAGAACCTGTTGCTCCTTTAACGATAAATCCTACACCGTTAAATACAATATGAGATCTATCCAGTAATACACCGTGTTGAAGGATATCACCTTTGCTACTTAATCCTTGGTTAACTACTTCACTGTTAAAGTAAGTTTTTTGTTCTTTAACTCCTAAAGTAACAATCTTAAGGTTTGCTTCAGATCCGTCCCCTAGAATGTTTGTTGTATTATCGTGATATACATCTGCTTCATCCATAGCAGCTACATTCCAGTTAATTAATGAATCTCTATAAGTTAATCCACGACGTAGTATAGTTCCACGTTTTTTACCTGGTTGGTTTGTAATAGAACTATAGTTAATTTGTGCTCCTTCATGAGCTACAACTTCAGACACTAAGCTGAATGGATCTTTATCTTCTTTTTGGTTATTTACGTAGTTTTCGATAAAGTTAAATTTAGAGTTCTTACCAACTTGGATAGTAACATGGTTAAATAAACTTTGTTCTTTATCTGAAATAACAATATATTGAAGCGGTTCTTCGATTACGGTATTATCCTTAACATCAATGAATAAACCAGCATTTAATAGTGTATAGTGAACAGCTGTTACTTTACTTTCTGCATAGTCAACTACACTCATAAAACTATCTTTTATATGATCATCATTCATTGCTGTAAATATATCTTTAATAATTACTTTATCAGCATATTTTTCTGGGATATTAATGTGTAAAATAGTGTTGTTTTTTTGGATTACAGCAAAATCATCACTATTAATACCATATTCAGTTAAATCTAAATTTCCTTCACTTTCTAATCTTAGAGTTGAAAAATCAACATTAAATAAGTTCCATCTTTCTAACTCCATAGATTCTAGTTTTGGAAAAGGTAGTGTATAACTTTTATATAAAGCTAATTTTCTAGTATTTAAAAACCATGTTGGTTCATTTGTATTAGAAAAAATGCTTTGTAAAGTTTTAATACTTAGTTTTAATTTATTATTTTCCATATTAAACCTCTTCTTTTAACCAGTCATAACCTTCTTTTTCTAAACGAAGTGCTAATTCAGGTCCACCTGATTTTACGATTTTTCCATCCATAAGAACGTGAACGAAATCAGGTTCAATATAATCTAATAATCTTTGATAGTGAGTGATTATTAAGCAACCAAAGTTTTCTCCACGCATTTTGTTAACACCTTTTGATACTACTTTTAATGCATCGATATCTAAACCTGAGTCAATTTCGTCAAGAATAGCAAATTTTGGTTCTAACATCATCATTTGTAAAATTTCATTACGTTTCTTTTCTCCACCTGAGAATCCATCATTTACATAACGTTGAGACATTTTTAAATCCATGTCTAGAAATTCCATTGTTTTATCTAATTTTTTTATGTATTGCATTAGAGGAATATTATCTTCACGTTGAGCATTAATTGCTGATTTAATGAACTCTGAAGTTGGTACTCCTGGTACTTCTGATGGATATTGCATAGCTAAAAATAGTCCAGCGCGAGCTCTTTCATCAACTTCCATCTCTAATACTTCTTCTCCATCTAATAAGATACTTCCACCATCAACTTCATATTTTGGGTGCCCCATAATCGCAGAAGCTAATGTAGATTTACCAGCTCCATTCGGTCCCATTACCGCATGAATTTCACCAGATTTTATTTCTAAATTAAGTCCTTTTAATATTTGTTTTTCATTAATTGATACTTCTAGATTTTTTATATCAAGAACTGACATTTTATTTCCTCCATCTTTTATATTTTACGATTAATAAGTAAGTATAATAATACTCATAATCTTTATTTTCATAATATTTATTATAAAGGTTTTCATAATTATTATCAAATTATCAGTTTGCTAAATTTGTTGAACAGAAAGAACTATTGCTAATTAATAGCTATTGAAACACATATTATAATCGTAACATAAACTATTTTAAAAAAATAAATACAAGAAAAAAACCTCCAATATTCAATATTGAAGGTTCTTAAAAATTTTTTCTATTTTGAGAATTCCCACATAGCTACAATCTCTGTTTTCAATTCATCATAAGACCATTTTTTCAATGTTCTTGTATAACTGTTTGGATCATTAATTATGTAATTACCATTTTCATCTTTTGCAGTAATTAGTATAATATGCCCAACCGTTGTGAATTTTCCGGGATGTACTGATGCTATTATTGGATTCCCTTTATCTAAACTTGCATTAATAGCTTCTTTATTTAATGGAACACCTGTTGATTTAACCCCATATTCTTTAGCTATATAATCGAAAAAGCTCCATTTTGTCCCCTCATCAGTAAAGTAACCATTAGCATCTTCTTTTTCAGCAATACTTTTTGGAGTTATAGATTTATCATCTAATATTCCTCCTAAAGCCATAGCTACACAAGTTGGACCACATCCCCCAATAGCGATATTAGTTCCACCTAGTTTATCATATGCCCATCGTTTATCCCATTGTATGTAATAAGGGTACTTTCTATCTATATCTACTGTTTGTCCCTGTTCGAAAGGTGTAGCTTGTTGACCTGCCAAATAACCAAGAATGTATTGAGTAGCATCTTTATTATTTGCTAATAATTTTTGTTCTGCTTCTGGTAAATGTTCTCTTTGTAAATAGATTAATTGACCTATTAAACTTCCATTAGCATTTTGAAGAAGATTAGCCTCAACACCATTAGGACTTGTTATAAATGGTGAAGGTTGAGCAACACCTTGAATTCCATCTCGAGCATTTGCTATATTTTCATTTTTCGATTCAACATTAGTAGTGTTATTAGTACTCTTGTTCGAGTAATTAAATAGTAGTTCTTTATTACTATGAACCACATATAATACTACAGTACAAATAACAAGAATAGCAACTACCAGTATATCAATATTTTTTCTTTTCATTTAATACCTCTTTATTTACTTTTTTTCACTAAAATTATTCCTATAGAAATAACTATAATATATCCTATCAAACTTTGCAAGTCTGGTAACTCGTTGAAGAATATAAAACCTAAAATCCCAGAAAATAGCACCTGTGAATAATCAAAAACAGATATATTTTTCGCTGCTGCGTATTTATATGCAAAAGTTACACCATATTGGCCAATTGTTGCTGAAGCTCCAGCTAATATTAGCATAGAAAGTTGATACATTGTCATAACCTTATAATCAAAAATTAGATAAGGTAATAATAATAAAGTAGATAATGTTGAGAAGAAGAAAATAATAAACTCTCCCGACACATTATGCGTACCTAAGTATCTCACACAAGTATATGCAATACCTGAGCAAAAAGCTCCTAATAGTGCTGCTAGTGCTCCCATACTAACAAAACCATCCCCACTTGGTTTAATTATAAATCCTACACCTATAAATGCGATAACTATAGCAATCATTTGAAATTTTGTCATTTTTTCTTTAAAGAATATGTATGACAATATTAAAATTACAAATGGTGATAACTTTTGTATAATCGTAGAGTCTGCGAGACTTATATGCGTTATTGCATAAAAGTTAAATACGAGTCCAATCGTCCCAAAAACACTACGTGATATTAATACACTCCATGATAATTTTCCTTTTGGAAAGTTAATTGACTTCCAGTGTTTAATTAACGGTATTGATGAAATTCCAACAGCGATAATATTTCTAAAAAATCCTTTTTGCATAGAAGGTAAATTCCCAGCAAGTTTTATAAATAGCGCCATTAGAGAAAATCCAAATCCTGCAACAATTATACAAAATATTCCCATTAAAATATTATTTTTTTTATTCATTATAAAACTCCAATACTCTAAATATTTGTTCAATTGTACTTTCTATATTACTTTTAGCAATCGTCCTATCCATGGCATTTTCTAAAGTAAGCAATTCTCTTTGAATAGAAAATGAAACATCTACTACTTTTTTATCTTCATCACTTAGATTACATAGTTCTTTATCAATAATACTACCAGCCAAGAAAATTACTTTTTTATCATATTTTTTCGCAATTCTAGCCAATTCTATAGGTGCTTTCCCCATATAACTTTGTCTATCTAATTTTCCTTCACCTGTTATTAAATAATCAAACTCTTGAATTTTTTGCTCTATATCTAAGTAGTTAATCATAAAACTAGAACCAGATTGAATAGAAGAGGTTAAAAAAGATAAGAATGCAAAACCTAATCCACCTGCTGCTCCACTTCCTTCATAAGACGAATAGTCCTTTCCTAACTCTTTTGAAACTAGTTTAGCGAAGTTTTCTACTACTTCATCAACTTGTATAAAGTCTTCTTCTTTTAATCCTTTTTGTTTTGAATATACATAAGTAGCACCTTTCTGACCATATAAGGGACTATTAACATCACTAATTATAGTAAATTTGGCTTTCTCTAACTTTTTATTTTTACAACTATAGTCAATTTTCTCTATTTTTTTAAGTTCACTTATTCCATGTTGACAAATTTCACCATTTTTACCAACAAATCTTATTCCAAGTTCACTTAGCATTCCAATACCACAATCGTTTGTTGCGCTACCACCCAAACCTATAATGAAATCTTCAATCCCTTGATCTAATAAATGAGAGATCAATTTACCTAAACCAACTGTAGATGCTTTATACGGATCTTTTTGGTCTTCAGTTAACTGCTTAATACCAATAACTTCTGCAACTTCAATAACTGCCTCTTTAGTTTCAATATTCATTAAATAATTGGCTTTACACTCTTTTTGAGCAGCATTTATAGTTTTAAATTGTTTCTTTTCAAAGTTTTTAAATAAATTTAAGAAACCATCTCCACCATCAGCAACAACTTCCATTTCCACTTCATAATCACCAAAAGTTTTATTAATTTTTTTTGATATAATTTCTCCTATTTCATATGAAGATAAAGAACCCTTAAATTCATTAACCGCTACTAAAACTTTCATCCAATTTCAACTCCACTTACAAAAAATTTATAATCTTTTAATTAATTTTATCATTAAATAGGTTTAAATTAAAGTTTTAAAATTTGAAATAAATTATAAAAACATTTTCATCGATAAAATTTACACAAATACTTTAAATTTACACTTATTTTTAGTATAATAATTATGTAAAGTATTTTTACTTTATATTTAGGGTTAATTTTAGAACTCACTTTTGATTATTTCAAAATAATGCAGTGTTAATTTGTCACCTGTAGAAGCAAACTACTTTTAGTTTTACAATTATAAGTAATCCTCATGTTTGTGCCAGTAATCTACAGTCAACATTTTAATTATATTAGTTATAAGAGTTTCTAATTCCCTAAAGTTAGACTAATATAATAACTGTAAAAAACCACGAAGTTTACCCCTAAACTTTCGTGGTTTTTAAATAGAAATAGAAAATGAAATAAATCCCTTATAAAGATGATATAAAACTTTAGAAGAGATTTATTTTTTATTTTAGACTATATATTATTTATCTCGTTTCAATAAATAATTCGCAAAATCAACTAATAGACTATTGTTTAGTTTATTAGCTATATTTATAGCATTTTCAGTATGTTTTTGAAGTAATTCTTCACATTCTTCAATACCATAGAAGCTTAGATAAGTAATCATATCTTCGTCGCTTGGTAGTTTTCCTATTTTTTCAAAATCACCATAATAATCAAGAATATCGTCTTTTATCTGATATGCTATACCTAACTGTTTCCCAAATTCTTTAACATCTTCATAATCACAATGCTTATCAGCTACTAAGCAAGCAAAATCCATTGGTAGTTCAATTAAGAGACCTGTTTTAAGGCTATGCATTTTTCTTAAATAGTCAGCATCAACCTTATAATTTTTTTGTTTTACATCATATACTTGTCCTGCTATCATACCCATAGCTCCAGAATAATTGGCGAATTGTTTTATTAATCTAACTTTTAAATCAGGTTCAATATTAGAGTCACTAAGAACTTCAAATGCTAAAGTAAGCATAGCATCACCAGTAAGTACAGCAAGATCCTGACCAAAAACTTTATGATTCGTAAGTTTCCCCCAACGATAATCATCATTATCCATTTCTGGTAAATCATCATGTACTAATGAATATGTATGAACTAACTCTATAGAAAGAGCTATATCAAAATACTTAGTATAATCTACTTCATAATATTTTAATAAATATAAGAATGATAACGGTCTGATTTTCTTACCATCATTTACCAATGAATAAGTAATAGATTCTTTTAAAATATCAGGCATATCTAAATTTTCAACATACTCTTTAGCGAAACTATTTAATTGATCTTTGTTTTCTTCTATGAAGTTTTTAAAATTATTCATCTTCTTTGAAATCCTTAGTTAATTTAGCTACTTCTTTTTCGGCATTGCTGATTAAATCATTACAATTTTTAATTAAATCAATTCCATGTTTATAACGTTCTAATGAATCTTCTAATGATAATTTTCCAGATTCTAATTCTGCAACAATTCTTTCTAAATTCATTAAACTTGTTTCAAAATTTTCTTTACTCATTACTTAACTCCTTTATCGGATATATTATTAACTTTACATTCTAGGCTACCATCAGCTAATTTAACTGATATGTCATCACCTATTTGTACATTTTCAATTGAAGTTATTTTTTCATCATTTAAAAATGCTACTGAATATCCTTTTTTCATGATATTTAGTGGTGAGTTCGCCTCTAATCGATTAACCCCATTAGTAAATTCTTCTTTAAATCTAGCTAACAAGTCAAATTCTATGAACTTATCTTTTGATATTAATAAGTCATTTCTCTTATCCTTAACTAGAATTTGCAATGATTTGCTAAGTTCTTTTTCTAATAACTCAACTGCTCTTCTATAATCCGCAAATATTTTTGAATAGTTTTTATAGTATGGATTATTTTCGCTATTACTAATTCTATTTTTATAATTTTGAAGAATATAGCTTATAGTATTCGTTAATTTATCATAATTAAATGATATTCTATTTTTTATATCTTCAATATTTGGTGTTACTAGTTCAGCAGCTGCTGTTGGAGTCGAAGCTCTTCTGTCTGATACAAAATCAGCAAGTGTAGTATCAGTTTCATGACCTATACCGGTTACTATCGGTGTTCTACAGTTAAATATAGCTCTAATGACTTCTTCAGTATTAAAACTCCAAAGATCTTCTATTGAACCACCACCACGGCCTAGTATAATTACATCATTAGAACCATCATCAGCTAGTTTAATATTTTTAACTATATCTTGTACTGAGTTTTCGCCTTGAACTAGTGTAGAATAAATATTTATTTTAGCTATTGGAAAACGACGTTGTATCGTTCTAGTAATATCTTGGACAGCCGCTCCTGTTTTAGCTGTAACTACAGCTATATTTTGAGAAAAACTAGGTATTTGTTTTTTATATTGAGGTAGAAATAACCCTTCTTTTTCTAACTTTTCTTTCAGTTCTAAAAATTTTTGATATAATTCACCAATTCTGTCTTTTTTCATATCAGTAACTAAAAGATTATGTTCTCCTCGCGGAAAATAATAGTTAATTTTTGATTTTATTAGAACTGTATCACCATCTTTAAAATCTTTTGATTTTGCTCCAAACCATACTGCATTTATTCTAGTATTTTCATCTTTTATTGAAAAATATATATTATTGTTATTGTGAATTTTAAAATTTGAGATTTCACCTTTTATATATATTTCCTCTAAGTACGGATCTAATAAAAACTTTCTCTCAATATATTTATTTAATGCTGTAACGGTTAGATATGTTCTCTCTTCCATCTAACTTTACCTCTTATTTTGTTGAATTTTCTACAATTCCTTTTAATACTCCATTAATAAATTTATAACTTTCATCTTTTTCACTATATTTTTTTGAAAGTTCAACCGCTTCATTGATAGAAACTTTATAAGGAATATCACTATAAAGTATTTCATAAGCTGAAATACGTAGTATTTGTCTATCCATTTTTGATAAACGCTCTAATTTCCAGTCTTTTAAATTATTAGAAATAACTTCATCAATTTCATCTTTCTTTTCAATAATCTCAGTTAATGTCTTATTTACATAAATACTTGTAGAAATTTCTTCTTGTTCTAAATCTAATAGTTCAATAAAATCTAGTTCAGTATTTTCTACTTGAAATAAAATTTTAAAAACCGCTTCTCTAAGTTCATGTCTGCTCTTCATTTATATCTCCTAAATTAAAAATCAATTCCAATTATATTAACATTTACAGTTTTAGTATTAATCTCTGTCATATTAAATATTGAATTTCTTACATTTTCTTGAATTTTTCTTGCTGTTTTAGCTACAGAGAATCCTGATTTTAAATTACAATATACATCGATAACTAATTCACTTCCAGCAAATTCTAATTCTACTCCACGAGAGTAAACTTTTTTTCCTAATAATTTTGAAACACCTTCTACTTCAGTTGCTGCAATATTTGCAATAACTTCTAACGCATTCGGGTTGATTTCTACTTTTCCTAATTTTTTAGTTTCCATTTTCATTTCCTCCAAAATTATATTTAATACTAGTACAATCTAATATTAAATTATTATTTGTCCATAATAATCCTATTAATTATACCATATTTTCAAGAAAAAAGGGAGAGATTCCCTTAAAATAGTTAATCGTTAAAACTATTCTTTATAGGTAATCCCTTCCCTATTATCTCTCTTTTTAAATATTAAATATTAGCTAATAATTCTTCGAATGCTTTATCGATATTATCTTTATTCTTAGCACCTGCTTGAGCCATATCTGGACGACCACCACCACGTCCATCACATACTGTTGCAAGAACGTTTACTAATTTTCCGGCATTGTATTTATCAGTGATAGCTTTATCTACAGCTACTACAAAGTTTACTTTATCTTCATTTACTGAAGCAAAAGCAATTACATAATTTTCTAATTTAGACTTAGCATTATCAACAAGTTGTTTTAAGTGATTCATGTTTTCTGATTCAACTACGCTTGTCAGTACTTTTACACCATTTACTTCTTTAATATTATTTACTAAGTTGTTTAATTCAGCATTAGCGATTTTTTGTTGTAAGCTTTCTTTTTCTTTAGCTAGTTTCTTAATTTCTGATTGTAATCCAGAAACTTTTTCTACTACATTAGAAGCATTAGCTTTTGTTAATTTTTCAACAGAACGAAGTGTTTCTTCTTGTTCTCTTAAATACTCATAAGCTGCTTTTCCTGTTAAAGCCTCAATTCTACGTACACCTGCAGCTACACCTGATTCAGAAACAATTTTGAAGATTCCTACTTCAGCACTGTTAGCATTGTGAGTACCACCACATAATTCAATAGAATAATCTCCGATAGAAACTACACGAACTACATCTCCGTATTTTTCACCGAATAGTGCTTGTGCTCCAAGTTTTCTTGCTTCGGCTATTGGCATTTCTTCTGTTTTGATTTCTAATGCATTCCAAATTTGATTGTTAACTTCTTTCTCAACTTTTTCAATTTCTTCTTTAGTTAGTGGAGCGAAGTGAGTAATATCAAATCTTAATTTTTCATCAGTTACTAATGATCCTGCTTGTTTAATATGAGAACCAACTTCATGACGAAGCGCTTCGTTTAATAAGTGAGTTGCAGTATGGTTTTTCTCAATATTTAATCTATAAGCTCTATCTACTTCTAGTTTATATTCTTTACCAACTACTAATTCCCCTTCTAGTACTTTTACTAAGTGAATGTGACGTTTATCTGGAAGTTTCTTAACATCTATTACTTCTGCTTTGAATCCTTCTGCTAATACTAAACCTCTATCAGCTACTTGACCACCACTTTCAGCATAGAATGGAGTTTTATCGAATACTACTTTTACGTTCTCTTCGCCTTTATAGTTTTCTAATAAGTTATCTTCTTTATCAACTATAGCTAATAATTTACCTTCATCTGTAAGTTTAGTATATCCAGTAAACTCACTCTCTCCTACTATTCTGTTGTATAGGTCAGATTGTACTTGCATTGAAGAATCTTCTTGACGAGATGAACGAGCACGTTCTTTTTGTTTTTCCATCTCTTCATTAAACCCATCAATATCAACTGTTAATCCTAGTTCTTCTGCATATTCTTCAGTTAATTCAATTGGGAATCCAAAAGTATCATAAAGTTTGAATGCATCTTTACCAGAAATTACTTTCGTTGTATCTTTAACTTCTTTAGCAATATTATTTAAGATTGCTTCACCTTCGTTTAAAGTTTCGTGGAATCTGTCTTCTTCTTTAAGAATTACATCTTTAACAAAGTTTGCACTTTCTTTAACATTTGGATAGTAGTCCTCCATAATTTCTGCAACAACATCTGTTAATTTGTACATAAATGAGTTATTTAGACCTAAAACTTTAGCATATCTAACTGCACGGCGTAAAAGTCTTCTAAGTATGTATCCGCGTCCTTCATTTGATGGCAATGCTCCATCTGCAATAGCGAATGCTACAGTTCTAATGTGGTCTGCAATAACTTTAAATGCAACGTCTTGTTCTACATTTACACCATATTTTGCACCTGAAAGTTTTTCAATTTCTCTAATGATCGGAATAAATAAGTCTGTATCAAAGTTTGTTGGAACATCTTGTAATACAGATACAATTCTCTCTAACCCCATCCCTGTATCTATGTTTTTCGCAGGAAGTTCAGTGTAAGTACCATCAGCATTGTGGTTATATTGACTGAATACTACGTTCCAAACCTCTAGATATCTATCATTTTCTCCACCTGGGTACATTTCCTCTTTTGGTGACCATGTATCAGCATCTTCTCCACGGTCATAGAAAATCTCAGTATTAGGTCCAGAAGGTCCTTCACCGATATCCCAGAAGTTTCCTTCGATACGGATAATTCTGTCTTCAGGAAGCCCAATAACTTTGTGCCATAAATCATATGCTTCTGTATCTTCAGGGTGAATTGTTACTGATAATTTTTCTTTTTCTAATCCTAACCATTTTTCAGAAGTTAAGAATTCCCATGCCCAAGGTACTGCTTCATTTTTGAAGTAGTCACCAATTGAGAAGTTACCTAACATCTCGAAGAATGTATGGTGTCGAGCTGTTTTACCGACATTTTCAATATCATTAGTTCTAATAGATTTTTGTGAGTTAGTAATTCTTGGATTCTCTGGAATCTCACGTCCATCAAAATATTTTTTCAGAGTTGCTACTCCTGAGTTAATCCATAGTAAAGTAGGATCATCAACCGGTACTAAAGATGCACTTGGTTCAATTTTGTGTCCTTTTTCTACGAAGAAATCTAAATACATTCTTCTAATTTGTGTTGATGTTAGTTGTTTCATTTATATTCTCCTTTCAAGCTAACAAAATAAAATAAAAAACCCCCTGTGTAAACTAAATTACACAAGGGACGACAATAATCGTGTTACCACCCTAATTCGAGTACACTGTACTCCTCATTAGTTTTTATAACGGCTTGATTGCCGATGAAGTACTACATAGGTAGCATAAAAGTCATATTATGAATCCTTTTCACCACTAGATTCTCTCTTTTAAATAATATTTCTAACTTTTAATTCCTAAACTTCATAGATATTTATGTTCATTATAAACAGATAAATTATATTTGTCAATAGATTTTACTTAGAATTTCTCATTTCGAACATAGCTTTCTTTTGCCAAAGCTTCATATTTTGTTTTAGCGTATCAAATCCATACTCGAAATTTAAAGTATCTAAACTATTGATTTCTTTTTTGTCAGTGGCTTTTTTTTGTTTAAAGTTTAATGTTGCATTAATCTTATTATCTTTAATTGACAGGACCTTAACTTCTAAAATCTCATCTTGTTTTATATAACTACTTATATCGAATATAAAACAATTTGTAATTTCAGAAATATGTATTAGACCAACCATTTTATCTCGTGTTTCTATAAAAGCACCATAAGGTTTTACAGCTGTAACTTTAACCTTTATAATATCGCCTGGGCGAATTTCTCTATAGCTCATTTTTGATTTTCTCTACAACTGCTTCAACTGTAAATCCATACTCTTCGATTACTTTATTTGCAGGTGCAGAAGCTCCAAATTTATCGATTCCAATAGCCAATCCATCTAAACCAACATATTTGTACCAAAGAGCACTGTTACCCATTTCTAATGATACACGACGACGTACATTTAATGGTAGTAATTCTTCTTTATATTCTTTAGATTGTTCTTCAAATAATTCTACTGAAGGCATACTTACAACACGTACTTTTGAACCATCTTTTTCTAATTCACGTGCTACATCAATTGCTAATGCTACTTCAGACCCTGTCGCGATTAAAATAGTATCAAAGTCTGCTGCTGTTTCATGTACAACATATGCTCCTTTAGCAACTTTTTCAAATGAAGAATTTTCTAAAATTGGTAAGTTTTGACGAGTTAATACAATCGATGTTGGTTTATCATTTGTTTTTTGTGATAAATACCAAGCAGCTTGTGCTTCAGTCGCATCAGCTGGTCTGAATACATATGTATTAGGGATTGTTCTTAATGATGCTAAATGTTCAATTGGTTCGTGTGTTGGTCCATCTTCACCTACCGCAATACTATCATGTGTAAATACATAAGTTACAGGTAAGTTTTGTAATGCTGATAATCTTAATGCAGCTTTTAGGTAATCTGAGAATACGAAGAATGTACCACCGAATACACGTACTCCCCCGTGTAATGTTAATCCATTTAGTACAGTAGCCATTGCAAATTCACGAACACCAAATTGAACGTTACGCTCAGTTCTGTGCTCATCATCTTGTAATCCATCACCTTTAATGAATGTCATATTAGAGTGTGAAAGGTCAGCTGATCCTCCGAAGAACGTTGGTAAAACAGCTGCAACACTATTAATTGCATCTTGAGATGAATTACGAGTTGCTTGAGCTTCCCCAACATTTTTAAAGCTAAAGCTTTCTTTTGATAGATGTTTAATGTCTTCACGTGTTAGTGCTTCTTCTAGCTCTTTCGCTAGTTCTGGGAATTTAACTTTATAATCTGCATATAGTTTATCCCATTTATCATATTCATTTTCACCACGATCTGCTACATTAGCTTTAAAATCAGCGTATACGTCAGCAGGAATATCGAATGGTTCATTTTCCCAACCGATTTCTTTTCTAAATAAAGCTGTTTCCTCATCGCCTAAAGGTGCACCGTGAACTCCATTAGTTCCTTGTCTATTTGGAGATCCAGCTCCAATAACTGTTTTAACTTCGATTATCGTAGGTTTATCAGATTTTTTAGCTTCTTCAATAGCTGCACTAATAGCTTCTACATTAGCTCCATCTTTAACTAAAAGAGTATTCCATCCATATGCTTCATATCTTGCACGAACATTTTCAGAAAATGCATCTTTAGTTTCACCATCTAGACAAATATCGTTTGAATCGTATAATACAACAAGTTTATTTAATTTTTGCACTGCAGCAAAGCTTGATGCTTCAGAAGCAACACCTTCCATAATATCCCCATCACCACAAATTACATATGTGTAGTGATCAAATAAATCATATCCTTCTCTGTTGTATTTTGCAGCTAAATATCTTTCAGCTAAAGCCATACCTACCGCTGTAGAGATACCTTGACCTAATGGACCAGTTGTTGCATCAATACCTCTAGTATGACCAAACTCTGGGTGACCAGGTGTTTTAGAACCCCATTGACGGAAGTTTTTAACTTCTTCTAAAGATACATCTTCAAATCCTGATAGATGTAATAATGAATATAGTAACATTGATCCATGTCCTGCTGATAATACGAATCTATCTCTATTAATCCAGTCAGTTTTCTTTGGATTTACTCTAAGGTGTTTTGTAAATAATGAGTAAGCCATTGGTGCTGCACCCATTACTACACCAGGGTGTCCTGATTTTGCTTTGTTAATCGCATCAACACCCAATACTTTTATCGCGTTTACTGATTTTTGTGACATAAACTGTCCTCCTAAATTATAGCTCTATTCTACCTGAAATAGCCCTTGACAAAGTAACTTCATCAACATATTCAATATCACTTCCAAAGGAAATACCTTGAGCTATTCTGGTAACTCTTATATCTGTATTTTTTAAATATCTTGAAATAAAACTTGCTGTTCCCTCACCTTCTGGAGATGAGTTAGTTGCTAGTATTATTTCTTTTACTGTTTCATCTTGTGCTCTTTCAAAAAGAGACTTTATATTAATATCAAGTGGACCTATTCCATCCATAGGTGAAATTAAACCATCAAGTACATGATATACACCTCTATATTGTTGCATATTCTCCATTGCTACTAAATCATTATCATTAGCAACAACACAAATCATCGATTTGTCTCTACCTGCATCAGAGCAAATATCACACACATGATCTTCACTAAGACGTCCACATACTTCACAATTAGTTAGCTTTTCTTTTAAATGTACTAAACTATCCGCAAAGTTTTTTATATCATCATCATGCATTTTCAAAGTATGAAATGCTAATCTTACTGCAGTTTTCTTTCCTATACCAGGTAACAATGAATAACTGTCTATTAAATCTAAAATCGGTTTAGGATATTGCATCTTATAGTCCTGGGATGTTTAATCCGTTTGTAAATTTACCTAATGTTTCCTCTTTTAATTGAGTAGATTTTTCTAGTGCATCATTTACTGCAGTTAAAATCATATCTTGAAGCATTTCAATATCTTCTGGATCAACTACTTCTTCTTTAATTTTAATATCTAATATTTTTCCATCACCATTAGCTATTGCTGTTACCATACCACCTGATACAGTTCCTTCAACAGTTTGGTCTTTTAATCCTTCTTGGGCTGCTAACATGTCCTTTTGCATTTTTTGCATTTTTCTCATCATTTGTTGCATATTTCCCATTCCACGCATAATATTTCCTCCTAATATCAATTTATATTATAATTCTATTTAAATTTTTACTACTTGTCAATAATTTACAACTTATTTCAAGTTATTTCCGTTGTTTTCAATAATATTTTCTAATGTTAATTTTCTATTATTATATCTCCAAACAACTCATCAATTTTTGTTAACTGCTTTTCCTCAGTTTCTTCCTCTATTGTATTTTCTATTACTGGATTTTCAAGTTCATCTTTAAGAATTGTATATTGATGATCTTGTAAAGTATATAAAGAGTAATCTACACCTATAAATCTCTTAAATAAGTCTTCTAAATACTTTTTATATTTAGAATTAGGTGCCATTTTCACCATATTATCTACTTCATTAAATACTAATAATCCGCCTTCTTTTGAAGAAGCTACCAGCTGACAAGAACTAAATAATTCTCTCATAGCTGTTACTTCTGAATTATTTGTACGTAAACTTTCGTTTATAATTTTCCTAAATACATTTGCTGCATAGTTGGTAAAATTTTCATTCGAAGCTTTCATAAGTTCTATAATTTGTATCTTATCTTTTATAATAACTTCTTTTATTTCTTCTTTAGGTGTTCCCTGCCAACTTGTTGTATTTACTTCTTCATTTGTACTATTCTGTATCTCACCATATGAAGTATTGTTAATAGAATTTACTGATAAACTATTTAGATTTTGTCCTAGTTGATTTAACTTATCTTCTAATATTTTAATTCTATTTTCTAGCTCAACAGTTCTTGTATTTGAAACTGTCTTTTCTACACTATTAGCAACGGTAACTTGATTGGTACTATCTTCTTTTGAACATATTTTTACAATGCAAATTTGCATATAACTCATATACTCTGTAGAAAATCTTATATATTGTTCTGTTTGTGATAAGTATTCAATAATTTTATAAAAATAATCGAAACTTATATTATTAACTTCTTCTGCGATTTTTTCAATATTATACGCCGTATGCTTAGTATCTTTTAAATTTTTATATACCACTACATCTCGCGTTACATTAATAAGATCATTAAGTAACAATTTAGTATCTTTAGCTTGAGATACAAAGTTATTATATGTTAACAAGGACTTTGTAACATCTCCTTGTAAAAGATTTCTATAGAACTCAAGTATATCGTCTTCACTTATTGAAGAAGTTACTTCTAGTATATGATTTAATGTAATTTCTTCAGAATAATTAGATACTTGATCTAGTATACTAATCGCATCTCTTAAACCACCTTTAGCAAGAGTTGCAATTTTCTCTATAGCTGCATCTTCTATTACTAAACTTTCTTTTTTTGAAATGTACTTTAATCTATCAATTAATTGTTCTTGCGAAAGATTCTTAAATTCAAATCTCTGACATCGTGATAAGATTGTAGCTGGTATTTTATGAATTTCTGTAGTTGCTAGAATAAAAATAACATGAGCAGGTGGTTCTTCTAAAGTTTTTAATAATGCGTTAAATGCTGCTGTAGTCAGCATATGCACTTCATCTATTATATATACTTTATATTTACCTTCTGTTGGCAAAAATTTAATTGCTTCTTTTATATCACGTACTTCATCAACACCATTATTACTAGCTGCATCAATTTCGATAATATCTACATTTTCTTTTTGATATTCTTCGTTTCTATTAACTTCATTAGCAAAGATTTTTGCAATAGAAGTCTTCCCTGTACCTCGAGATCCATAAAATAAATAGGCATGACTTATCTGATCTTTATCAATCGCATTTTTCAATACAGAAACTATGTGATTTTGACCTACTATATCAGCAAATGTTTGTGGTCGATATTTCCTATATAATGCTTGAAACATACAAACCTCCTAAATTATTTTAACTTATATATTATATCATATTTTTAAGTTTACTTATAGTAAAAAAAGACTAAGAAAAAATTCTTAGTCTTAAAATTTTAGAAAAGATTGTCTTCAATAAACCATCTACCGTTTACTTTTTTTACATATGTAGTACGTGTCGTATCTCCACCCAATTGTTTTAGTAAATCATTCCCTTTAGCTTTTAATTCAACTTTAGCTCTATTTTCATTAATTGATTTAACTTCTCCAATCTCAATCATATCAATAAATGTTTTAGCTAGTTCAATTGAAGCTTTTTTTGTGCCATCTAGATTGTTAAATTGTTCTAAAGCTTTAGTTCTAGCTTCATCACTTTCAAAGTAAATATTATTTACTAATTTTTTAAAATCACCATCTTTTGTTGCAGATATCGCATTTTTCACAGCTTCTTCAGGTGTTCCTCCCCCTAGTTTTCCACTGCCACTAGAGAACATAAATATCATTAATACAACTACAATCACAGCTACTGCGGCAGTTATATATCCTACCATTTTACTATCCATCTTAGGTCCACGATTCATAGGATTAAAGTTTTGGTTATTACCAATTTGCGGATTAAATTGATTAGGATTATTGTATCCATTTTGATTACTGAACTGTGGATTATTCGGATTACCAAATTGAGGATTTTGGCCATTATTTCCTTGCCCTCTATATTGTTGGTTATTCATATTATTATATTGTGGATTTTGGCCATTATAACCCTGTGCTCTATATTGAGGGTTATTCATATTATTATTTTGAGGTGATTGAGCATTATATCCCTGTCCTCTATATTGTGGATTATTCATATTATTATTTTGAGGTGATTGAGCATTATATCCCTGTCCTCTATATTGTGGATTATTCATATTATTATTTTGAGGTGATTGAGCATTATACCCTTGTCCTCTATATTGTGGATTATTCATATTATTTTGAGGTTGATTTTGACTATTTGAATATCCTTGAAATTGTGGGTTATTCACGTTATTTGCTTGTAAATTTTGGTTTTGATATGGATTTTGATTATTTATATTTCTATTAAAATTTTGTGGATTTTGGCCATTATAACCATTTTCTTGGTATTGGTTGTTTTGTTGAGGATACCCTTGATTTGGATGATGTTTTTGAGGCGTTCCATCTGGATTTACATTTTGTCCTCTATTATTCATAATAACTTTCTCCTTTTTTATTAATTTTTGGAAGATAAATATAGAATATTTTAAAATTTTATTAATAAATACAATTCTTCTTAATAATTTATTATACTAGAGCTGTAGTCTTTTTGTCAACGATATATAAAGTACCCGCTAATTACAAAAAAACAATTTAACAAAAGCGTATATCACCAAAAAAATAAAAGATTATCCGACTAGATAATCTAATTATTAAACAGAATATTTTTTCTTTTCAAGATAAATTACTACCATAATTGATTTTTCTTTAAATACCATCTTCCATTATGCTTTTCTACAGTTAAAAAACCTCTACCATCATTTATTAAGTATTTTTTATCCAAATTGTCTTTTTTATTTATTTTCTTAAATCTAACTATAAACGTATCCAAATCAATCATATTAACTTCTTCTATTTCATTATCATTAACGAAGGACTTTAACATATCTAACTTGTATTTTTCTTCTTTGGATATTTTCTTGAATTCTTGAGCGGATTCATTTTTATCTTTTTTACTGTCATAGTAGATATAATCAAACATTTTTTCAAATTCATTATTTTTCACAGTTTTCATCCATCTTTTTACGGATTCTTCAGGTGTAGCTCCACCTTCCCTTTCAGTTATAACAATTGAAAACACAATTATCAATACTAATATGATTACAGCTAATAACCTTTTATTTTTTGATTTATTATTTAATTGTCTCTTAAAACTACTATTTAAACCATAAGTCATATTTATTTATCCTTTATATAAACTTTATAGAGCATTAATTAATCTATATTTAATTTTGTCTATATGAATTAAAATAAAATAATATATAATCCAACTACTAGGCAACCAACACCAGTTATTTGTAAAATTCTCCCAGTTCTTTTACTATCCTTTGCGTACTTTTCAATATTTTCTGGTAACTTTGCTTCTTCATAACTTATGCTGATACCACTAATTAAATGAGCATTATCCCCTCTTAGAATATACTTGGCTATAATAAATAATACCCCTGCAATATAAAACATTACAAAAGCTATTGCATAATCTATATATTCAGTAGGTAAAAGGATAGACGAAAAAATTAAGATTTCACATGGTAACATCAACAGAATCGCTGTACTTGTTTTCATAGTTATTCCCCCCTTTTTGTACTTCACTTAGATATACTATTATTATATAATAACAAAACAGCGATGGTCAAAACTTACCAAAAAATAACTCTCCTTACTAAATTTTCTATCCAGTAAAGAGAGCCATATTTAATACGATAATCTCGTTTTATTTTCTATTGTTAATTTTGAATTTCAAGAATAAATCGTTGTAAAGTTGAAGCATTTTTGGTTCTAAATCTTGGTACACTTCTGCACGATTTCCAAAACTTTCTAAATCAGGATAAAATTGTTCATCGCTAGTAGTTTCTTCTGGAAGTAATTCTTTAGCTTTTATATTCGGTGTTGCATATCCAATAAACTCAGAGTTTTTAGCTGCATTTTCCGGTTTTAACATGAAGTTAATAAATTTGTATGCAGCTTCTTCGTTTTTAGAAGTTTTTGGAATTACAATGTTATCAAACCATAGATTGGTTCCTTCTTTTGGTAGGGCATATACCATATTTTCGTTCTCACCCATGATAGCTTTAGCATCACCTGAGAATACTACAGAAGCCCATGCTTCATTGTTAATCATAAGCATCTTTTTCTCATCTGCATTAATTGCTTTTACATTAGGATGAAGAAGTTCTAATTTTCTTTCTGCTAAATTAAGATTTACTTCATTAGTATCATTTACAGAATTCCCTTCAGATTGAAGAGCAATTCCCATCATTTCACGAGCTCCATCAATTAACAAGATATTGTTAGCTAATCTTGTATCCCATAAATCATTCCACTTTTCAAATTTTAAATCTTCTGGAACTTTAGTCTTATTATATAAAACACCTAACGTTCCCCAGAAATAAGGAATTGAAAATTCATTATTTGGATCAAAACTTTTATCTCTAAATTGTGGATCAATATTGTCAAAACCTTCAATTTTACTATGATTTAATTTTTTTAGAAGATTTAATTTTTTCATCTTCTTAATCATATAATCTGATGGAATAACTATATCATACGGTGTTGAACCGGCTTGTATTTTCGTAAGCATCGCTTCGTTAGAATCAAATGTTTCATAAACAACTGAAATCCCTGTTTCTTCTTCAAATTTCTTAATTAAATCTGGATCAATATATTCTCCCCAGTTGAAAATTGTTAATGTTTGTTTATCTCCACTATTTGAACTATCTATAAAATTACGACTATATAAAAGTCCTAAGCAGATTACTAAAATTGAAATAGCTGAAATAAGTAATTTTTTCATATTATCTTACCTCCCTTTTAAATTTACTAGTATTGATTACATAATAAATAAGTACTGCCACAACAACGAAGATAGTTAATACTGTAGATAATGCATTTATTTGTAGATTAATTCCTTGTCTTGCCATTGAGTAAATTTCAACTGATAAAGTTTGGAATCCATTACCTGTTACGAAAAATGTAACTGCAAAATCATCTAATGAATATGTTAACCCCATGAAAAATCCTGCCCAAATCCCTGGAGTAATATATGGAATAACAATCTTACTTAACACTTGTGGATAAGTTGCACCAAGATCAATTGCAGCATCTACCATACTTTTAGGCATTTCATATAATTTAGGTAACACCATAAGTACTACTATTGGAATACTGAATGCAATATGCGATAATAGCACTGACCAGAAACCTTGAATAGTATCTAATCCTGTGTACTTAGAAATAAATGTAAACATTAATAAGAATGAACATCCGATTATAACGTCAGGACTTACAATAAGAATATTATTCCCTACTAAGAAAGAATTTTTCTGCTTATTAGATTTTAAAGAATATATCCCTAAAGCACCTAAAGTTCCAAAGATTGCTGAAAATAGTCCACATAATAATGCAACTACCACTGTGTTAATTACAATAATCATCATACGAGTATTTTCAAATAACTCTACATAATGTTTCCAAGAAAAACCTTCGAAATCAATCATTGTCTTACCTGAGTTAAATGAAAAATAAGCTAGGTATATTAGAGGTATGTATAAAATTGCAAAGATAACCCCTAAATATATTTTTGAAGTTAATTTCATTATTTTCTACCTCCAAAATTAGTTTTGTCTTTAGTATTTGTAAGAAACATTATGATTCCCATTACTACTATTAAGAATACTGCGATTGTTGAACCTACTCCCCAGTTTTGAGTAACTAAGAAATGCTCTTCAATAGCTGTACCTAAGTTTATTATTTTATTTCCTGCTACTAATCGTGTAATCATGAATAGAGATAATGCAGGAATAAATGTGACTTGAATACCAGTTTTTACCCCATTAATACTAAGTGGTAAAATAATTTTCATAAATGTAGTTTTAAAATCTGCACCAAGATCATATGATGCTTCTATTAAGTTTTTATTCATACCAGAAACCGAGTTATAAATAGGTAATAACATAAATGGCAAGAATATGTAACTTGATACAAAAATAAAACTAAATGAATTAAATAGTAAACTTTGAGAACCTATACCAATATACTCTAAGAAACTATTAATTGTTCCATATTCACCAAATAATCCTAAAAACGCATAAGTTTTTAATAAGATATTAATCCATGTTGGTAAGATAATTAATAGAAGTAACAGTTCTTTATATTTACTTTTATTAATAGCAAATGCCAAGGGATAACTAATTACTAAACACATTAATGTAATTAAGAAAGCATACCAAAAACTGTATAGTGTCATAAGTACATATGTGCTACTAAAGAATATTTTATAGTTAGCTAATGTGAAGTTTCCATCTATATCTCTAAATGAATGATAGACGATAAGTAAAATTGGAAATACTACAAAAAGTAACATCCACATTACATATGGAATCATAAAAAATGAACGAGTTTTTTTATTAAACATTTTTACTCCTCCTCTTCATATGATTCAAGACGAGCATCGAATTCTTCTTCTGTTTCTCCAGGTACCATGATATGAATTGCTTCAGGATCAAAGTTTAAACTTACAGCAGCTCCCGGTTTTGCTTCTTTTGTTGAATGAACAATCCACTCATTGTATTGGTCATCTAAACAACATATTTCATAGTGAACTCCTCTAAATAATTGAGTATCTACAACTACACTGATTTTACCTTTATCCGCGCTTGTAATTTCTAAGTCCTCTGGACGAATAACTACTTCTACACGTTTATTTTTATCTAAACCAGCATCCACGCATTCATATTGTTTACCGTAAATTTCAACTAGATAATCATCTAACATTACTGCATTAACTATATTAGACTCTCCGATAAAGTCAGCAACAAATCGGTTAACCGGTTCATCATAAATATCAGTAGGTGTCCCACTTTGTTCAATTTTACCGTGGTTCATTACAAAGATATAATCACTCATCGCTAAAGCTTCCTCTTGGTCATGTGTTACATAGATAAATGTAATTCCCGTTTGTTGTTGAAGCTCACGAAGTTCATATTGCATCTCTTGACGTAATTTTAAGTCTAATGCTGATAAAGATTCATCAAGAAGAATAATTTCAGGTTCGTTAACGATAGCACGTGCAATAGCAACACGTTGTTTTTGTCCACCACTCATCTCAGTTAACTCACGATTTTCAAATCCAGCTAAGTTAACTTGTTTTAAAGCTTTCTTTACTTTTTTCTTAATTATCTCTTTTTTCTCATTCTTAATTTTTAATCCAAATGCAACATTTTCGAAAACATTCATATGTGGGAATAAAGCATAGTCCTGGAAAACTGTATTAACTTGTCGTTTATTAGCTGGTAAGTCATTTACTACTTTACCATCTAATAATACATCACCAGAAGTTGGACTTAGGAATCCACCAATCAATTTAAGAATAGTGCTCTTCCCACATCCACTAGGCCCTAGTAATGTGTAAAATTTACCCTTTTCTATTTCTAAATCAATATCTTTTAGAACTTTATTATTACCAAAAGACATATTTACATTTTTGAATTCAACAATATTTGCCATTTTTTTCTCCTTATAAATACGAATTAGTAGCTACTATTAATACTTCACATTCTTCATCAAATGGATTTGATAATCTATGCTCTGATGTAGCTAAAAAATAAAAACTTTCATTTTTAGAGGCAATGTATTCTTCATCACCTAATTTTAATTTACATTTTCCTTTTAAAACATAACATAATGTTTCTGATTCTGAAGGATCAAATGTTTTATAACTAGAATTTTTCTCTAGTTTTAAAATTAAGGATTCCATTTCCTTTTCATTTGATTCAGGAACCAACCAAGTAAGTTCATATCCTTCATCCGTTTCCTCATAACTAGTTTGATCCTCTAAAGAATAATAAACTTTCTGACTAGTACTTTCTTTATCAAAAAAGTCTTTTGGTGCACAACCTAATACTTGTAATATATTAAAAAAAGTTTCCATTGATGGCGATGCTAAATCTCGCTCTACTTGGGATATATACCCTTTACTAAGGTCTGTACGTTCACCAAGTTCTTCTTGGGTGAGGTTTTTTTGTATACGTAGTCTTTTTAATCTTTCACCTATAGAATACATAACTTCTCCTTTTTAGTAAAAAGTTAAAATTGTTTATCAATATCTAACTTTTCGTTATCTATGTTTATTATTATCTAACTTACTGTTATAATTGTTTACCATAAGTAAACTTATCGTCATTTAAGTTTACTATTAGCAAACACTCTGTTTAGTATAATTAAATCACAAGTTATATAATACTATATTTCAAAGTTAAAATCAAGTTAAAATTAACTTTTTCCTACATATTTTTTAGTTCTAATTATTACTTCATTTTTCTTTCTTATATTGTCAATTTAGTATATAATAGTACTATTAAGAAAAGACAGAAAATAAGGAGTCTCAATGAAATTCAATATAACACAAACTTTCTCTACAGTAGAGAGTTATTTAAGTCAATTTCTAAAAGTTTCAAAAAAAAATATACATACAATTAGAATGAATAGTCATCATAATAAAGAAACAATTACAATTAACAATAAAGAAGCCGACTTACATTCACCCTTAGCTCCAACAGATGTACTAGAAATTAACATTGATTTAGGAACGTCAAACTACAAAGAGAATCTAGCAATCTCAATAACTAAAGAATTTGAAGATGATTATCTTTTAATAGTATCAAAACCATTCGGAATAAAAACACACCCTAATGATATTGAATCAGAAACTGATACTTTGGTAAACTACCTAATCTCTGAGTACAACTACCTAGAACCTATCCATAGGTTAGATATCGATACTTGTGGATTAGTTATACTAGCAAAAACACCTTTAATAAAAGCAAAATTAGATCAAATGCTTGAGAAAAGAGAAATCAAACGTTATTATTCTGCTCTTATAAAAAATAATATAAAACCACAAACAATCAATACTAATATCGGGCGTGATAGTAATGAAAAAAACAAAATGGCAGTAACAAGAAATGGTAAAAATGCAATTACTAATATACTTGATTGTGTTAAAGTAGATCAAAATAAGTTTTTAGTAACTGTATCTTTAGAAACTGGTCGAACACATCAAATTCGTGTTCATTTAGCTTCTAATGGTGTTGCAATCATTGGTGATAAACTTTACTCTAAGGATGGTTATAAACACGATAAAATGTATCTGGGTGCATTAAAAGTTGTTTTTCCGCATCCTGTTACAGATAATATAATAGAAGTTAAATCTTCTTTAGAAAAAGAATTTCTACTATAAAATAAAAAACAGATGTGCATTTTTTACACATCTGTTTAATTTTATTATTTTTTCATTTGTTTTTGAGCTTGTTTTTGCGCTTTTTGCATGTTGCTCATAACTTGATTGATTTTTTTACGAGATGGTTTTTGTCCCATTTGGCTCATCATACTCATAACCATATCTTCGTTAATTTGAGGATTTTTTTCCATGTAGTTCATGAAATTACGTCTTGCTAGGAAGAATCCTCCTACAACACCAGCAAGTAAACAAATTGCTCCAACTAAAATTGTAACTGCAGTTGCACTCATTGTTAATTTCCTTTCTTCTTAGGAGTTATATCTTCTCCGTTTTCATTAATTACTCTAGTACTATCTAATATGTTTCTCACATTAGCTTTAAAATTTTGTAAATATAATTGTCTATATTTAGCTAATTCTTCTAATTCCTCAGTAGTTAATTCACGCTCTTTTTTTGTAGCATTAAGTGAATTAATTTTATCAATAACTTCTTTCATTTCCATATTATTATACACTCATTAACTCGTCTTGTTTTTCTTTTGTTACTTTATCGATTTCAGCTACGAATTTATCAGTAACTTTTTGAATATCATCAGAATATCCTTTTAGATCATCCTCAGTAATTTGAGAAGCTTTTTCTAATTTTTTCATTGAATCCATAGCATCACGGCGTACATTACGTACTGCAACTTTAGCACCTTCAGATTCTTTACCTACTAATTTAGCAAGCTCTTTACGGCGTTCTTCAGTTAATGCTGGAAATACGATACGGATTACAGATCCATCGTTTGAAGGATTTAATCCTAAATCAGAAGCTTGAATAGCTTTTTCAATATCTCCTAATAAAGTTTTTTCATATGGAGAAATAACAAGCATTTTTGGTTCTGGTACAGAAACACCTGCTACTTGGTTAATTGGAGTAGCTACACCATAGTAATCAACTGTTAATCTATCTAAAACAGCTGCACTAGCTTTACCAGCTCTAATTGATGCTAATTCACGACGTAAACTAGCAATAGCTTTTTCCATTTTCTCGTTTAAATTACTCATTATTTGTTCAGGCATAATTGTAAACTCCTAATATAAATTTTATTCAATAATTGTTCCTAAATTTGAATCAGAAACAACTTTAACAATATTTTCTGCTTCATCTATTGAAAAGACAATAATTGGCAGGTGATTATCCATACAGAATGTAATAGCTGTAGAATCCATTATTGTTAACCCCTTATTCATGATATCCATGTATGATAACTTATCATATTTAGTTGCAGTGCTATCAAGTTTTGGATCTGCAGAGTAAACTCCGTCAACTCCATTTTTACCCATTAAAATAGCTTCAGCTCCAATTTCTTTTGCACGTAATGCTGCTGTAGTATCTGTTGAAAAATAAGGGTTACCAATACCAGCTGCGAAAATTGCAACACGACCTTTTTCTAAATGTCTTATTGCACGTCTTCTTATATACGGCTCAGCCATCGCTTTCATTTCAACTGATGTTAAAACACGAGTATCAACACCTTTTTGTTCTAATGAGTCTTGTAATGCTAATGAGTTCATAACTGTAGCTAACATACCCATTGAGTCTGCTGTAGCGCGTTCCATACCTAGTTCTTCCCCAGTTTTTCCACGCCAGATGTTTCCACCACCTACAACGATAGCAACTTCTACCCCTTGTTTTACTACTTCCACGATTTGTGAAGTTATTTTAGTAACAACTTCTGAATCAATTCCAAATCCTTTTCCACCTGCTAGTGCTTCACCACTAAGTTTATATAAAACTCTTTTATATTTAGTAGCCATTTTATCCTCCTAATAAATTAAAGACATTATTGTTTCTACTATACTAATTTTTTAAAAAAGCACACACAAGAAGTGT
>CAUSUW010000006.1:0-61203 GCA_963535095.1 uncultured Gemella sp.
CGTCATCTCAGGTACCCTTTCAGGTGCGGCAGGAACCTTTCTGCCCTCAAATAGTACTTTGTATTTTTATTATATCGTAATAGGTTAATCATTGTCAAATATTAACAACCTACCATTTTTTATTCTTTGGTTTAATTTTAAATTAGAAATTTCATGTATAGTTGCAACATAAAAATAATCATTCTTCATATCTAATTTTATTCCAACTAACACATTATCTGATAATATCTTTACATACTCCAGACTTGTTTCTTTCTCCCTCGGATTTATTCCTATATAATCTGGATTATTTATTATATATTCAATTTCATTCAAATATTTAAACATATTTTGATGATTTCTTTTTTCTAGATGTTTTATCAAACCATTGGATATAAATATCTTATCAGTATTGGTTGAAATATTAAGTTTTGATTTTATTGTTTCCTTAATAAATCCTATTTCTTTCATAATCTTTGTCCCCTTAATTATTATTATACCATGTTAACTACTTTATTTCATGTCCCCTACCTTTTTATTTGCTTAAATATTAAAAATGCTATAATATATGTAGGTATGTTAAATGAAATTAACTTATTATGTTAGTCTTTTGTTTTGGTCTTATGATCGATTGTATAATGTAAAAATATAAAATATTTGTGAGGTATAAAATGAAAAATTGGGTTGAAATTACAATTCATACTACTAATGAAGCTAGTGAAATAGTTGAGTCTATTCTTCTTGATTATGGTTCAACTGGGGTTGCTATTGAGGATCCTACTACTCTTGAGGAGAACTTACACGATGATTTCGGTACTATCGTTGAGCTTAGTCCTGCTGATTATCCTGAAGTCGGAGTGGTTGTTAAAGGATACATTAATGAACTTAATTTTGATGAAGAGACTTTCAAGCGTTTTAAAGCTGAGCTTCTTGCTTTAGGTGAAAATGTCAATATTGGGGATTTCTTCAAAATTGAGACTACTATTATTCAAGATAGCGACTGGGAAAATTCTTGGAAAGATTATTTCGATATTCTTAATATCGGTGAAAAATTCGTTATTGTACCTACATGGCGTGAATATGAAAATACTGAAGATAAATATATTATAAACATCGATCCAGGTATGGCTTTTGGTACTGGTGGTCACGAGACTACTTCTCTATGTATAAAAAACCTTGAGAAATATGTTAAAAGAACTGATGATGTTATCGATGTTGGTTGTGGAAGTGGTATTTTAAGTATCGCTGCTAGTTATTTAACTGATGGTAATATTAAAGCTGTTGACTTAGATAAACTCGCTGTTGATGTTTCTTATGAAAACTTCGCATTAAATAATCTTGAGAAAAGAATCGAAGTTGAACAAGCTAGTCTTCTTACAAAGGAAACTAAAAAATATAATATTATCGTAGCGAACATTCTTGCCCACATCATCGAGCTTATGATTGATGATGCGTATAACTTATTAGAAGATGGTGGTTACTACATCACTTCTGGTATTATCGAAGAGAAAAAAGATGAACTTCTTGAAAAAATGTTAGAACATGGTTTCAAACTTGTAGAGGAAACTTCTGATAACGGATGGTATTCATTCGTAGTAACTAAATAATACAAACCTACTCTTAATTTTGTATAGAATATATATGAAATTAGGAGTTTTTTTAATATTACTATGAAATATGTTAAATTTATTTTATAATAGTAATGAAAGCACTTAAAAGGAGAGATATTATGAGTAATAATAATTCAAATCAGAATACTAATCAAAATTATAGCAACTATAATCAAAATGGTTACAATGGACAAAATAGCTATAATAACCAGTACCAAAATTATAATGAACAAGGTTATCAAGCAGGATACAACCAACAATACCAAAACTACAATAACCATCAACAGGAATTCAATCAACAATATCAAAACTATAATGAACAAAAACATCCTAATTTTATGAACTCTCCTCAAAATCTTAATAATAACTTTAATCCCAGCAAGAAAAAGCGTTCAAAATTCATTCCAATCATATCAACTATACTTGGACTTGTATTAATTGGTAGTGGTGGTTTATTCTACTATTCAAAAACTACTAATAAATCTATCTCTAGTATTTTTTCTACTAGTAAAAATGATGAGGAGATTTACGCGCCTATACTAGAGAAATACAAAAAATCTATGGATAATAATGAATTAGGTGAAAATTCTGAAGTTAATAAGTTCGCTATTAAAAGTTATGATGAACATGGAAAAGAGAAAAATTATATAACTTATAGTTATTATGATGTAGACGAAGATGGTAAAAATGAATTAGTTATTGCTGAAAAAGATAAACCTAACAGTCCATTTGCTGTTTATTCATATAATTCAAACAAAATTATAGCACTATATCAAGCTGAGTCTAGAAATGATATTCCTCGAGCGACTTTCTATAAAGATAGAACTATATGGATTCACACAAAAGAAATAAACTATGACAGATATGTCGTCTACAAACTAAATGACAAAAAAGATAAATATGATAAAATACATGATATCACAATATCTGAAAAAGAAAAAAAAGATGGAAAATATCTTGATACAATATCTAATAATCAATTCAGTAGTCTAGAAGACTTCTTAAAAAATAGTCAACAATCAAATGATAAACTAGACTTTTCAAAATCTGATTATAAATCTGTTTATAATTATAATGATTATCTAAAGGATTCTTCAAAAAATACCAATGACAATTTTAAAGTAGAATACACTAATTCACAACTTGCTCTAATAGGAAGAGCTCTTTATCAAAATTCTACAGATCCTGGTACTGGTGATTTAAATTATGAAAGTCCCTTTACTATGGGACAAGACAATACAGCCTTAATGACAAGTTTTGGTACAGGTGGCAGTATCGTACAAGTTATACGTACACAAACCGGAATTGACATACGAGTTCTTGATTATGATAAACCAGTTGGACAACGTGATTTTAAACTTGTAAAAAGTGTTACGTATAAAGAAATTCAGGAAAAATTCAAAAAAGAAGAAATGGATAAAATTAATAGTACTATTGAAAAATACAAAAAAACAAAAAATTATGAACGAGGTACTCGCATAAACGACTAATAAACTTTAATAAAGAATCTTAATAATTAAATATATAAAGAAAGAGCGACTCATTTGAGCCGCTCTTTCTTTATATTCTTATAACAATTTTTCTAATTTATTCTGATCTTCAATTGTGAATACTGACACCGGTCTTCCTGATGTATAGTACTCTGCATCTTCACTTAGTACATTTATATTAACTAGATGATTTAAATATTTTCTAATTGTTATTCTTGAAATATCTAAGTCATCTGCTACTTGTTGTGTAGTGAAGCCTCTTTCTTGTTCTTTAATGTTTTCTAGTACTTTTTTCAGAGTTATACGAGATAAACCTTTAGGTAAGCTATCTTCCTCTTCCTCTACTCTTCCAGAATTTAAGTAATCATCAATTAAATCTTGATTGATTTTTTCTTTAGATAATAATGATACATACTCTTGTGCTTTATCTACTGCTTGAGAAAATCTTTCGTATGTAAATGGTTTAACTAAATAATCTACTACTCCATTTGTTAATGCAGCTTCTACAGTTTGAATATCATTAGCTGCTGTTATCATAATTATTGGATATCCTTTTAATTCTGGTAGGTATTCTACTCCTTGACCATCTGTTAAATAATTATCTAAAACTATTAAATCTGCATCAGATTTTTCTAAAAATGATTTTGCTTCTTCTAATGTAGATACATGGTTAAGGTCATCGGATAATTCTTTTCTTTTAAAGTACTCTTTGTGTATCATTGCTACCATTGGATCGTCTTCTATTATTAATATTCTCAATTCTTATTCCTCCTAAATAGGTAATTCTATTGTAAATGTAGTTTTTCCTACTTCACTTTCCACGTCTATTAAACCGTTATATTTCTTCACAATAGTATCAACGGCATTTAGTCCGTATCCTCTATTTTCTCCTTTAGTTGAATATCCTCTTTCAAATACATTCTCCAATTTATCCTTACTAATACCACAACCATTATCATATACTTTACAAAGTAATATATTTTCCTCTGTATTTAAATACAAGTAAACAATAATTTTTCCATCCTTTTTATCTGATATTGATTCCATTGAATTGTCAATTAGTACGCCAAGTATGATTAACAGTTCATTAAATAGTTCATCTAAACCTTCTTTATTTAAAAGCATCGAATCTGAATCTATTAATAAAGATATACCTTTTTGTTTAGTTTCTCTTACTTTTGCCAGTAGAAAACCTGCTACAGCTGGTACTTTAATACTTTCAGAGATATAACCTATCTTCTCGTGATAATCATCTTTTAAATATTTTATATATTTCTCTACTTCGTCGTAAGATTTCATCTCTATTAAACCATGTAATACATGCAGTTTGTTCATGAAATGGTGACTTTGTTCTCTAAGACTATCATTATATTTTTCTGTACCACTAAGTTCGGTGATTAATTTTTTCATTTCACTTTGATCTCGAAGTGTAACGACTGCTCCGTATAATTTATCATTTTGATATATAGCATTTCTATTAACTAGTACTTCTATATGATTTAATACAACTAGTTCGTCTCGACTTTTTATATTATCTTCAATTATAGATTTAAAGAAAATTTCGTACATTTCATCAGGAATTTTCTCTCCTTTTTTCACTTTAGAATAGCCCGCCTTATCTAAAATTTGGTTGGCACTACTATTTTTTACTATTATTTTCCTATTGATATCAATTCCAATAATACCTTCCGAAACATGGTCAGATATTAGATTTTTCTCAATATAATTATATGCAATTTCTTCTGGTTCATAGTTTAATAATATTCTCTTAAGTTGTCCATTATACACTATTGCTAAAGTTAAAGCAATAGCAATTCCTATAATTAAAGCAAATAATATTTTTTCTTGTGAGTGTAGTACTTGTTTTTTTACAGTTTCTTTGGTGTAACCTACACATACAACACCTATATTCTCACCGTCTTCATCTTTTATCGCTGTAAAGAATCTAAGTCCTTCTCCTAAGTGACCAGTTTGTCTACTATAGTGATCCCCTATAGTGAATGTTGAACTTACATCTTCTATATTCGAAAACTTTTCACCTATCAATTCTGTTTTTGGATGGGTGTACCTAGTAAAAGTTTCATCCATTATAACAACGAAATCTGTTCCACTTTCATCCATAACCCTATTGGCAAATTTTTGAATTCCTAATGTTTGTCTATGATGTTTTATATCATCTTTAACCTGTTTATCATTAGAAATTAATTTTGCTGTAGAATATATTTTTTGACGAATAACTTCATCTTCTCGCTTTTTAATATATTCCCTAACAAAAAAAGAAGTTACCAATAGGGATATGACTACCAAACTCGTCATTATCAACATTAACCTAGTTAATGTTCGCTGCCTTTTTTTCAAATTTTTATCACTCCTCAATTTTTCAAATAACTTTCTCTTAATATTGTTAATTATAAAGCAAAATAGCTATCATTTCAAGCAATGTTCATTTCAGTAAACTTTAGATACACTTTAAAATATCCACATTATATCAATATATTTCTACAATGTAAATTTACATTGCTCATTTACGTAAAATATTTGTATACCTTTTTAAATTCAATTTTCATCATTATATAAATAGCTATTTAAAATCTCTAAAATTGGATTATATTTTCTTGATAGAAAAATTTTAATTTAATTTATATTATTTTTACTTGAATATTTACGTAGACTATGCTAGTATTTTAGTAATGCATTTTTGCAGTTATTAGTATAATTTAAAATTTAGGAGGTTCTCAATGGAGAGGGATGCAAAAAAAATATTTTGGTACACCCTAGCCTTCATGGCGTTCTCAACAGTTTGGGCGTTTGGGAATGTTGTTAATGGATACTCTGAATTCGGTGGATTGAAATCTATAGTTTCTTGGGTTTTAATTTTCGTAATTTACTTTATTCCGTATTCATTAATCGTTGGTGAGCTAGGTTCTACTTTTAAAGATGCTGGAGGCGGAGTTAGTTCTTGGATAAGTTCTACACATGGTAAACTCCTTGCTTATTATACTGGATGGACAATGTGGGTTGTGCACATGCCTTATATTTCACAAAAACCATCTCGTATTATTGCAGCATTTAGTTGGACAGTATTCCGTGATAATCGTATTAGTAAAATGAATATCACATACTTACAGATTGCTTCACTTGTAATTTTCTTAATAGCTTTATTCTTAGCTGCTCGTGGAGTTAACTTAATTAAAAAGATGGCTATGTTAGCTGGATCTTCAATGTTCATTATGTCATTATTATTCGTAGTTATGGCTATTACAGCACCATCTATTACTGGAGCAAAAACATTTAACATCGATTGGTCATTAGATACATTTATGCCAACATTTGATGTTAAATACATTACATCGATTGCCATATTAGTCTTTGCGGTCGGTGGTTGTGAGAAGATTTCTCCTTATGTTAATAAGATGAAAGATCCTTCAAAAGACTTTCCTCGTGGAATGATTGCTTTAGTAGTTATGGTTTGTACTACTGCTATCTTAGGAACATTTGCTCTTGCATTAATGTTTGATACAAATAATATTCCAAAAGACTTATTAACAAACGGAACTTACTACGCTTTCCAAACTTTAGGTAACTACTATGGTGTTGGTAACTTATTCTTAGTTATTTATGCAATTGTAGATTTAATTGGACAAGTTTCTGTTGTTATTATTTCTATTGATGCTCCACTACGTATGTTATTAAGTAGTGCGGATGAAAAATACATTCCTAAGAAATTATTAGTTAAAAACGAAAACGACGTATACGTTAATGGATTAAAACTTGTTGGTGTTATCGTTTCTATCTTACTAATTATCCCTATGTTTGGAATTAAAGAAGTTAATGATTTATTCAGATGGTTGGTTAAACTTAATGCAGTAACTATGCCACTTCGTTACCTATGGGTATTTGCTGCATATATCTTCTTGAAAAAATCAGCAGAAAAATTCCAATCTGAATACAAATTTGTTAAGAATAAATATGTAGGGATAGGACTTGGAGCTTGGTGTTTCTTCTTAACTGCCTTTGCTTGTATTTCTGGTATGTATACTCCAGAAAGTACTTTCCAAACAGGTATGAATATTGCAACTCCAATCATCCTACTTTCATTAGGATTAATCATGCCCTACTTAGCTAAAAAAAATAACAAATAATTTATAACTTTATGAAGTAACTCAAATTTATTGAGTTACTTCTTTTTTATAACTCTGTTTGTACTTAATTTAATGTTATCTATTTTTTATACTACATTTTCATGAACTCTTCTTGATTTACTTTTAAAAAATTTTTATAATATTAATTATAAGACACTAAGGAGAAATGTTTATGACAAAAAATAACAATAACCCGCCAAAGAATAGCAATAATCAAAACTATAATTATGGTAACAATAATCAAAATAATGAACAGAATTATAATGAATTTTATCAAAATAATAATCAATATTATAATCAAAACCAATATCTTGAACAAGATGATAATTTAGGAAACTATAATCAACAATACAACAATTACAACCAGGAATATGACAACTATAATCAGAATTATTATAATAATCAGCAAAATTACGGTAACTATAATCAAAATTATAATCAGTACAATACTCAAGATAATTTAGGTCAAAACCAATATTCTACGGATTATAATTATAATCTTCAAAATAATAATCAATATTATAATGAATATCAACAAAATAATCAAAACTATAATTATTCTGAACAAGATTACAATAACTATCAAAATAACTATAACCAAAATTATCAACAAGATAATCCTCAAAACTTTGGTTATACTGAACAGGATTATATTAACGCTCAAAACAATTATAACCAAAACTATCAACAAGATAATTCTCAAAACTTTAGTTACGTTGAAAAAGATAATACTAATGACAAACTAAATACATACAATCAAACTAATCAACAAAGTAATTTAAATCATGTAGATAATAATTACAATCAAGAATCTAATCATAATAGAACTACTGTACAAAAAACTGTTGAGACTTATAGTGTAAACCAAACTAATTCAAAGATTAATGGTGTAGAAGAAAATACACAAACTTACGCATCGACACAGCAAAATAATTTTAATAATTATCAACAAAACCCAAATACATATCAAAATAGCAATGATCAAAATAGAGAGGTTATCCCTCCAATTCCGCCAGTAATGAATCCAAAGAATTTTAACAATTCTCCTTCTAACACTAAGAAAAAATCGAAAGGAAAACTAGTCGCAACTATTTCTTCTCTACTTGGTATATTATTACTTGCTGGTGGTGGATATTATTACTACAGTAAAAATGCTAAACAAAAAGTAGTAAATGAAAATGAGATATATGGCACAGTTCTTAAAAAATATAAAGAAGCTATCAATAATCCAGATAATGTAGATAGTTCTATTAATGTTGAAGCTCTTAAAGCAGCTCTTAAAGAGAAGAAAAATGATGATTATATCAAGTATGTTTTCTATGATATAGATGGCAACGGTAGAAAAGAACTTATTATTTCTCGGAATGATAAGCCAAATAATCCATTTGATATTTATACATTTGATAAAAATCATAAAGTTATAAGATTATTTAATCCAGAAACTATTGATAGTGCTATTTTAAATAAACTTGGCATTGATGGATCTAATAACAACTCTGGTTCTGCTGTATTTAAAGATAAAACAATTAGAATTAGAAAATTTGATAAAGATACTGGAGAATATAATTTCTTAAAATTCTCTAAAGATGGAGATAAACTTGAGAAAACTAATGTTATCACTTTCACAGGACTTGATGTGGACGATAGTAAATATAAAGACATTACTAATAATAAAGAATATAATTCTAAGAAAAAATTCAACGACACTTTCCCTATATCAGAAGTAATGAAATTTGATGGTGAAAATTGGCAATCTGTGAAGAAATTCGGTGAGAGTTCTTCTAATGAAAATAATGATAAGAAAGATAACAATCAACGCAAAAAAACTGATAACTATGAAACTGCCTATGCTAGTGTTCTTAAAAATTATAAAGATGCTATAAGCAGCGGTAAAAATGATGTTAAAGATGTTAATACTGTAGCCATAAATAATTATAAAGTTTTCGGTGAAAAACAAGTCGGTAATAATTTCCTAAACTACGGATTCTTTGATATTAATGGTGATGGAGTTGATGAACTATTACTATTTACTGAAGCTAGTAAGGATAAACCGAATGAATATAGTCCAATGGATGTCTATACTCTAGATAAAGACAATAAAGTAGTACGTATTACTCCTGAAAAAGTAAACGGAGAAAGGATAACTCTTACTATAACTAAGGATAAAGTATTCCAAGTATATGGTTCAGGTGGTGCAAAAGTTCATGGATATACATTCTATAAACTAAACAATGATGGTTTAGCTTTAGAAAAAACTGATGCTTTTGACTTTGATGGCGAAACTAATTCAAAAGTTTATAAGAGATCATACCCTTCTGGTAAAAATGAAGAAATTCCAGTAAATGATTTTAGAGATAAAGTCGTAAATTCTAATAATCATATAAAGTTTGATTTCGGCAAGCGTAAAAGTATTTTTGATTTCAAAGGATAAAATATAAAATATTAAAGACTGTGGTTCTTAATAGTTCCACAGTTTTTACTTAAGATAAGTTGTAAAACATAGTTCTGAAATTAAATAAAAGAAGAGGGGCTCTAATTTGAACCTCTCTTCTTTGACTATTATTCTAAACCTTCTACATAGCTATAAGCACTTTGAGCTGCAATAGCACCATCAGAAGCTGCTGTAATTACTTGGCGAATTTCTTTTACTCGAACATCACCTGCAGCAAAAATTCCTGGTACTGATGATTCTAATCTTTCGTTAGTTGGTATATAACCAGCTTCATCAGTAATTCCTATATCTCTAAAATCTTGTGTTTGCGGCAACATCCCAACATAGATAAACACACCATCAGCTGGAATTGAACTTTCTTCTCCAGTTTTTACATTTCTGATTTCAATTGATGAAACTTTTCTTTCACCTTTGATTTCATATGCAACACTGTCCCATACGAACTCAATATTTTCTTTAGCAAATGCTCTGTCTTGAAGAATTTTTTGTGCACGTAGTTCATCACGTCTGTGAACAATAGTAACTTTTGCTGCTAGATTAGAAAGATATAAAGCTTCTTCTACCGCTGAATCTCCTCCACCGATAACTACTACTTCTTTGTTTCTAAAGAATGCACCATCACATACCGCACAGTAACTTACACCTTTTCCTGAAAATTGTTCTTCTCCAGGAACGTCAAGATTTCTGTGCTCTGAACCTGTTGCGATAATTAATGATTTAGCAACATATTCTTTTTCTCCTGCAACAACATATTTAAGTCCGTTTTTTTCACCAACTTTTGTGATATTACCAAAAGCAAATTCTGTTCCGAATTTTTTAGAGTGTTCGAACATTTTTTCTGATAGTTCAGGACCTGTTACCATTTCATATCCTGTGTAGTTTTCAATTTCTTCTGTTGAAAGCATTTGACCACCTGGATATTTTCTTTCTAACATCAACACTGACATATTCGCACGTGATGCATAGATTGAAGCTGTCATACCTGCTGGACCTGCTCCAACGATAATTAAGTCATAAATTTTTTCTGACATATTTTCCACCTTCTTTTTTATGATTCTCTATACAAAATCTTCTTATCTTTGAATTTTGTATTAAGCACTATTAAGTATATCAAACTTCCTACCACAAATACTAGCGAAAGGACTTGAGATACTCTAAGACTTCCAATATAAAGTGAGTCTGTTCTCATTCCTTCAACAATGAATCTCTCTACTCCATATAAAATCAAATATGCTGCAAAAACTTCACTTTGAGCTAATTTATTTCGTACTAATAATAATATTACAAGTGCTATTAAGCACCATAAACTTTCATATAAGAACGTTGGTTGACGATATGCACCATCAATATACATATTTTCAATAATGAAATTCGGTATAAATCTATTTTCTAAATATTCTTTAGTGACTATCTCACCGTATGCTTCATGGTTGAAGAAGTTCCCCCAACGTCCTAACATTTGTCCTACTAATAAACTTGGAGCTATAATATCTAATAATTTTATTATCTTAACACCTCTTCTTCTAGCAAAGAAATAAAGAACTATAAATCCTCCAATTAACCCTCCATAGATGGCTATTCCACCATCCCAAATAGCTATCATACTACTAAAATCACCTGCATAATACTCCCATCTAAATATTACATAGTATGCACGTGCAAAGATGAATGCTATTGGTAATGCTATTAGCAATAAATCTAACATTGTATCTTGTTTTAAGCCACGTCTAGTAGCTTCTCTATCTGCAAGCAAATACGCAAAAAATACTGTTGTAGCAATTATTATTCCATACCAATAAACAGGTTTACTAAATAGATGAAATGCAACTGGATCTAAGAAACCTAATGTCATATTAGTTCACCCCATTATTCATATTATTTTGTTTTATTTCTGCTGCTAGTCTTGATGTAAAATCTTTAGCAGTATTAATTCCCATTTGATTTAATCTGTAGTTCATCGCTGCAGATTCTATAATGATTGCTACGTTTCGACCCGGTCTTACAGGAATTGTTTTCTTTTCAATTTTAGAATTAAGAATTTCTCTGTGTTCATCTCCTAATCCTATACGATCATATTGTTTTTGATCATTCCATGTTTCTAAGTGTACATTTAATTGTAATCTCTTATCACTTCGTACTGCACCAGTACCAAATAGTGTCATTACGTTAATAATACCTAATCCACGAATTTCTAATAAATGTTTTATTAACGTTGATTCACAGCTTCCAATTAAATAACCTCTTTCTAATTCTTTAATATCAACTCTATCATCAGCTACTAATCTGTGTCCACGTTTAATTAGCTCTAGAGCTATTTCACTCTTACCAATTCCGCTTTCTCCTGTGATTAATACTCCAATACCATAAACTTCTATAAACACACCGTGAACTGAAGTTGCAGGTGCAAATTCTTTTCTAAGATAGTTTGAAATATTCCCCATAAGTTTTGTAGTATCTTTGTGACACCTTAAAACGGGTGTATCGTATCGTTCTGCAGCTTCCTTCAATTCTTTAGGAACTTCTAAATCTCTTGATATAATAATACATGGAGTTATTCTTGTACAAAGCATTCTCATTCTTGATTTTTTCTCAATATCAGGAATTAATTTGAAAAATGATAATTCACTAGTTCCTAAAATTTGAATTCTCTGTGGTGAATAATGAGAAAAATATCCTGCCAGCTGTAAAGCTGGACGCGATAATTCATCAGTAGTTATTTCTCTATCTAAACCTTTTTCTCCACTAACAATTTCTAGATTTAATTTTTCTACAAGATCTCTTGTTGTAATTTTTGGCATAATTTTTTTCCTTTTATTTATTTTTAAATGTTTTAATTACTATCTTTCTATCATTTGTATTCAATATAAAATTAAATAACATAATAATTATTACCAAACCAAATGCTGTCCAAAACGACATTATCTCAAAATGCGGCGACAATATAAAAGAAACTAAATATACTAGTGACGTCCTAACTAATAACGAAAATAATCCCAAACTAAATATTGATATCATTATAGTTATCAATAAAATAGGTCGAACTAATATAAATAAAATAGTAATAAGCAATGCTCCAAGAAAACCATATACTGGATGATCGACTCGCAAACTTCCTTTAGTCAAACCAGAAAAGGCAATTACAATAAATGTATTTAATATGACCTTTTTTATAATAGGCCAATATAATTTTTTAAATGTATACATATTTTTCCTTCTTCTTGTTATTTATATAAAGTAGAAAGTGAGAAGCAATGTCCTCACTTTCTTAAATTTATATTTTTAATAATTATTTTGAAAACTCTTCTGTAATTTGAGGAACTACTTGTTTTTTACGTGATACAACACCTTCTAGTGTCATAAAGTCATTTTCAAGAGTTTTTCCAAATGCAGCAGCAACTTTATCTTGTTTATCTCCTAATACTAATACTTCTGAATCTGAAGTTAAGATATTTGTGATTACAAATACATATGCTGCTAATCCTTTAGAATCTAATTCTGCTTTAATAGCTGTTTCTAATTCTGCTTTTCTTACTGCTACTTCGTTCGCATCTACTGTATTGATTTGAGCTACTACAAGTTTATCTGCACCTAAAACAAACTCTTTAGCATCTAAAGAAATTAATGTTTCAGCAGTTTTGTCAGTTGTTGAAGCTCCGGCTTTAAGCATTGCTAAACCATATTCTTCAATATTTACTTCAGCGATAGCTGCTAATTCTTCTGCTGCTATTTTATCACGTAAAGTACATGTTGGTGATTTGAATAATAATGAGTCAGAAATAATTGCTGATAACATTAATCCTGCCATTTGTTTATCGATGTGAACACTTTGTTCTTCATAGATTTTTTTCAAGATTGTAGCTGTACATCCTAGTGGTTCAGCACGGTAATATAATGGCCCAGCAGTTTCAAAGTTCGCGATACGGTGGTGATCGATTACTTCACGGATAACTGCTTTTTCAATTCCATTAGCTGATTGTTGGAATTCATTGTGGTCAACTAAAATAACATGTTGCCCTTCTGCTACTTCTTCAACTAAACGTGGTAAACGTACGTTGAAATACTCAAGTGCATATTTTGTTTCATCGTTAATTTCTCCAAGTCTTACCGCTTCAGTATCCATTCCTTGAAGTCTTTTTAAATTGTTGTATACGATACTTGAACAAATTGTATCAGTATCTGGGTTTTTGTGTCCAAAAATTAAAATATTTGTCATTTTCTAACTCCTTATTTATTATTTATACTTACTTATATTTTACCTTTTTTTAGTAATTATTTCAAACTTATTTTAATAAATTATAAGCTTTTTTTCGCTAAACTTAAGTCTACATGACAGTACCCTGTAGGATTTTTTTCTAAGTATTTTTGGTGATATTCTTCAGCATCAATATAGTTATTTACCGCTTCTACTTCTACAGCAATTTTCTTAGTATAATTTTTTTGAAGTTCTTCTATAAACTTAACAGCTTCGTCTCTTGTTTCTTCATCTACGTAGTAAATACCCGTTCTATATTGACGACCTCTGTCTCCACCTTGTTTATTGACACTTACTGGATCAATAATTCTGAAATAATGACGAAATACATCATTTAATGGTAATACTGAATTATCATATGTTAAGTAAATTACTTCTGCATGATCTGTTGATTTTATGTTTTGATAAGTAGTTTCTGCAGTTTGACCGTTACTATATCCAACTTTTGTAGATAAAACTCCATCAAGTTGTGCAAAGTAACCTTCTACTCCCCAGAAACATCCACCCGCTAAATATATTTCTTTTTTCATGGTTTAGTTCCTCACAATCTATAATCAAAATTCAAAATTTATTAACTATTATTATACTATAAAACGCTAACTTTTAATATAATTATGCACTTCTATTGTATACTAACTACATCAAATATTTAGCAATTAAAGTGTATTATAATAATTTTTCATAAATAAAGACAAGTACATAACAATGGTTGTACTTGTCTATTATATATTTTTTATCTATTTATTTTTATTCTGTAGTATGTGTTTCTTCAAATACTCTATGTTCTACTTTATAATTATGGAATATCGCATTTATTTCTGCACCGATAATTAATATATATCCTGTAATGTATAACCAGATGATAAACGCCATAAATGCTCCGATTGTTCCATATGTTTTAATATAGCTAGAAAAATGATCTATATAGTATCCAAATAATCTACTTACTAAAGTCCAGGAAACTGTGGCAAATATAGATCCTGGTAAAATACTAATAGCTTTTAATTTTAAATTCGGTCCCATTATATATAAAAATACAAATACGAAAAATGTAAATAGTATCGGGAAACTATAATTTAAAATTGACCACAAATTATAAAAACCTTCATCTAGATTAAATTTATGAAATAATAAATATGTAAGTTGTTTTCCAAATACGACTAGTGCAAGAACTACGAACATTCCTACTAAAAACAACGCTGTAATTACTACACTAATTAATTTTGTTACTATCCATATTCTTCCATCTCTAACTCTAAAGGCATTATTAAAGGCAATAATAATCCCATAAATACCACTAGACGCTGACCATAAAGTAAATACAATACCCACAGTGATAATCGTATTGTTCTTATTATTTAATACTTCAGAAATCATATCAAAAAGATAGTTACCTAAATCTCCAGGGGCAAAATTTTGAATCTTCTCTAATAGAAATTGTTGGTCAATTTTAAAGTATGGAGTTAATGCCAATGCTACGATTAACATAGGAAATAATGATAAAATAAAATAATAACTTAAATTTGCAGATAGCAATGATATTTCATCATACATTAGACGATAATACATTTCTTTTACAAATTTTTTTATTGTTAATTTCCCTTTAGGATTTTCTTCATAGAAAGAATAATTTTTTTCTGGTATAAACATAATCTTATAGAATAAATTTAGCTACAGTCTTTGCAGCTTTATAATACATTGGTAATGAAGATACTGAAAGTAAGTTTAAACTTCTCACAGGAAATTTAGATTTTCCCGTTACGACATATCCTTTTTCTTCTAAATACTTTTTAGCTTCTTCTACTTTTGCACGTTCTTCTGTACTAAAATTTTCTTTTTTGTGAAATACAGCAGCTGCTATTGCTCCAGCACCTACTAGTCCTAACAATAATTTTTTACCCATTAAAATCTCCTTAAAATTAAATTTTAAATTTTTGACAATATAATAATATTTTAAACTATTTACTTAAACAAAGCAACAAATAACTTATTTTTCTATTTTACTTATTGTAGGGATTGAGCCAAAATGCATAAATTTAAAAAAAGTGTGAATTCTAACTTAAAGCCTCAGTAGTTTATTAATATCTAAATTTCCTTTATGAAAACTTTTCAGATACCTAATAAACTACGCTGAGGTGACTCGACAAAATCTTGTTTCTCCGAAATTACGATTTTTGAATCCACTCACTAGAATATACTTCCGACTTTATCAAACTTAAAAAAACAACATCCTAACCTCATCATTTGAGATTAGGATGTCTTCATATTATTTAGATTTACTGTTTTCTTGAAGTTGCTGTACTATTTTTTTATCATAATAATCATTTAAATTTTTTAAACTATACATTTTATTTATGTATATTCCTATTATGCTGAACAAAACTGTTATTACCAGCAGAGTTACAAGAAGTGAGGCAACTATGGCATTCGCTCTTTTATATTTCTTTTTTGAATTCATAATCTACTCACCTTCCTTATTGTGTTCAGCATGTTCTTCTTTATCTTTTTTCTCTTTCTCCTCTTTTGCCTTTTCCTCTTTTTCTTTCTTTTCTTTTTCTTTCTCTTTATCGGTTTTCTCATCTTTAACTCGTAAAAACATCTCTCGTTTGTGATCACTTTTATCGACAATTGAGACATGTATAATGTCATTATCTTGAGATAAAGAGTAGCCTTTCATATTTTTCAAGACAAGAATGTATCCGGCAAAATTATTAGAATCTTTGAATTTATCTATATATATCCTTCCACCTCTAAAGTTAATCCTTACGTCTTCGACATCATCTTTACTTTTCATTAAGATGTAATTACTTTCTTGATAAACTTTAGCACTATTATTATACGTTTCTAATATCTTTTTATGAGCTAGAGCATATTCATAATTTGAATAATCTAGAAATCTCTTTGAAGTAGTCATTGTAGTTTGTATGATTAACATAAGTAGTAAAGTTAAAATAATTAATAGAAATAAGGATACTGTGAGTTCCAGTAAGGTAAATGCTTTTTTGTCTTTAACTATAGCTAACTTTTTCACCCGTATGTCCATCCTCTATTCTCGCTGATTTTTCATCTACACTTATGTAATAATCACCTCGTGTCGTTGTGAAGGCATGGTCTTTATAATGACTACATATTTCTTCATATAATATTTCCTTCATTTCTAATTCTTTTTCGATTTTATTTAAGTTTGAGTATTGGCGTACCATATTAGGAATCAAAAACACGAATAATAATGAGCAAATAAGCAATGCCCCTATCATTTCTACAAATGTAAAAGCTCTCTTATTAGATTTCATCGAGTGTTATATATCCAGTGTCTAAATGAGCAATTATTCTATACTTACTATTATCAAACTGTACATCTACAGTATTTGCTTTTGACACTAAATTTCCTTTCCTATATTCAAAGGTCACTGATCCTGATCCTAATTTTGGTTTCCCTACCCTTTTTATTTTTTTCCAATGCTCATGATCATCATAAAAAGTATCAAATTCTTCATCATCCATATAAAAGCAAATGAATGTTCTTCTTTCATTTAAACTTCTTGTTTGGACGTTGTATATTTCAGAAACAAGTTCATTAACTGCTAACCTTTCCTGGTATTTTTCATAGGTATTTATAGATATTCTAGATAATATGATTACTATAATACTTACTATTAAAAGTACCGCTAGCATCTCTACTAAAGAAAACGCCCCGTTATTTTTGTAATGTTGCTTTACCATTGGCTATTACTATTTTTTTACCATTTGGTGCTGTACTAGCTTTATCTGCTGGGCCATCTAAATAATGTTTATCTACTAGTTTTTCGAAAGTAACATCTTTATCTTTTTCATTAATTTCATAAGCTGTTACTTGGGATTGAACTGTTTTTTCATATGCTTCAGAGCTTTTATCTTTTGCAGTATCTATATTCTTAGTAATATTAGGGATTATAAGAATAAGAAGTATTGCAATTATGAAGAGCACGATTAACATCTCAATAAGTGTGAAGCCATCTTTATGTTTGAACTTTTTAATAATATTTTCCATATTTTCCTCCTTATTTAAGCGAGCTAGCCATATTAAATATAGGTAGAAGTATAACCATGTATAATCCAACTATAACTACGGCTAATATACCAAATAATATAGGTTGTAGTTTTTTCAAATTTCTATCTAATGATGTTAGAAAAGTATCTAACATAAGTTCACTAAATAGCTTTAATTCTTTATCAATCAGACCATTATTTTTCCCATGGTTCACAAATTTTCTCATAGAATTATCAAAGTATTTAATTTTCCCGATTGAATCTTCGAAGCTAATACCCTTATCTAATTCATATAAAATTTCTTTAGAAAAGTGCGTTAAATAATAATCATAGTCTTCTTCAACCATGACTTCTAAAGCTGTTTTTAATGAAAATCCACTCATAAGAAATAAACTCAATTCCATAGAAAATCTGTAAGAAAAGTATAGTTTAGAATAGTTCCTTACTTTAGGAATATATATAAGAGATTTTAAAAATAGATTTGGCTTATATTTGATTGTATAAGAAATGTAACCTATCCCTATAAGGGTAAGTAAAAAAATAATTGAAATAAATTTTGGAATATAATATAATGATTTGATTAATATAAGTGTTTGGAGATCCATCTTAATGTTAGATGAAGTATAGATGTTCTCAAATTGTGGAATTACTAGCGCATTAAATACCATGATTAGGCATATCAATGTGAGTGTTAAAAATAGTGGATATCGTAGAGTTTTTATTACCTTTTCTTGTTGTATTTTTTTAATTTTTAGATATGTTTCAACTTCAACTAACATATCTTCTATTCGACCGTAATCTTCAGCAAATTTTATTTTACTAACAATTAGTTGTGAATAACCAAGATATCCCAATATATCGGATAATTTACTTCCGTTAGAGAGTTTTTCTTTTATCTTTTTAATTTCGTCATCAGCAACTTCATATTGAATAAGTAAAAATTCTAAAGAATCCTCAAGCATATATCCATGATCAATTAATTCATATAGACGTTTTATAAAATATATTTTATTCTCTTTATCTAGAGCTTTTTTAATATCCCCATTTTTCTTTTTCATCAGTAGTGATTAACCCCTTCTCACATGCTAATTGAAATTTATACTCTAAAGAGTGTTCTATTATCTTATTGTTATCTATATAATCATGAATATCTTCTTTTTTCAATATTTCGGTTACTAATCCTCTTTTTCCATTTGTTAAGTTCACCAATCTTTGAGAAATAATACAAAGTATAGTTTGCTTAATATCTTCTAATGACAGGTTTAAATCTTTTAATCGATTAATTACACCGATAGAATTTTCTGCGTGAATTGTACTTAATACCAAATGACCTGAAAATGATGAAGTAATTACTTGACTTGCAGTTTTAAAATCTCTGATTTCACCGATAACCATAGCATCTGGATCACATCGTAAAATTGATTTTAATGCATTGTCATAATTTATTCCAGCTTTTTCATTTACCTGCATTTGGATTAAAGTAGGTATATTCTTCTCTACAGGATCTTCTACAGTTATAACCTGTTTATCCCTACTAGCAAGTTCATTTGCTAGTTTATACATCGATGTTGATTTCCCACTACCTGTTGGTCCAGAAAATAATATTAAACCATAGGCTCTTTTTGAAAGATTATTAATATATTGATTATCTTCTTCGAAGATACTATAATCAACATCCTCTAATTCATTTATAAAAATCCTCACTACACACCCTTCATTAAGTTCACTTAAAGGTAATGTAGAAACGCGTAAAAAATAATCTTTTTCGTTATAATTATAAACGAAACGTCCACTTTGAGGTTCTTTATTTCTTGAAATATCTATGTTGGCATTAAATTTCAACAAAGATATTATTTGTTCTAACTCCCTATTAGAATATTTTTCATATTTACTCAAGTGTCCATTCACTCTGAGTTTTATAAAGGAATTTCCGGATATATGTGGGTATATATGGATATCACTGGCTCTTTTTTCTATTGACTCGCTAATTATACGATTCATCAAAATCTTTACATCAATAGTTATCACCCCATTTCCTATAGAAAAGGAAAATATAGGCTAAGTATTACTACTTAGCCTATATCTAAAAACTATTAATTTAATTTACTACATTTTAACTCTATAGCCTAAGTATTTGAGTTTGTTATAGATTTATATTTCTAGAAAAAGAATATCCCCTAAATCTTCTTAAAACTTCTTCTACTAATTTGCAATCTTCACTATCAAGTGACTTAATCATATCAATTACTTCAAAGTGAGTGTCTGCCAACTCATCTGGTTCCCCTTTTTCTGTTTTATACCCCACAAGTTCGTCTATTGAAACGTTATAAAGTTTCGCAATAGATACAAGTGTCGCTACATTAGGTTCGTTTCGACCGTATTCCCAGTTAGCATAAACACCATGAGATGATAACTCTAGTTTATCCGCTACAGTTGACATAGAGTAATTGTTCATTTTTCGAAGTTTTTTTAAGTTTTGTGCCAGTAATGTTCCTTTATTCTTCAAAGTAATCCTCCTTTCTCATCTATAACTATTATACCTTTTTTTTTATAAAAAATCAAATTAAATTATAAATTTTCGAACCTTTTTTTTATACTAATATGAAATACTGTTTTCAAATTATGTGTAATTTTTACAGGAAAATTATCATAAACTTTGATATGTCAACCTTGATAAAAAATAAAACAACGCTATAACTAGCGTTGTTTTCATTCTTTAAATAGGTTTTTCAACAGTTAATATTTTTATATTTTTTAATAAAGTTGTATAAACATAATTGGCTGCTATAAGACCAGCTACTGATGGACAAAATGCGTTAGAAGCTGGTGGTATCTTAGCTTTACGTATTTCTGAATCTTGTTTTCCAATTTTTTCTAAGTATTCTTTATTAGCAATTGTTGGACTTTCTGTAGAAAATACTACAGGTACTTTTCCACGAACCCTCTCTTTTTTCAGTTTCGTTCTTATTACTTTTGCTAAAGGACAAACAGTAGTTTTACTAATATCTGCAATTTGGAATTTAGTTGGATCTATTTTATTCGCAGACCCCATTACACTAATTACTGGTATATTGTTAGCTAAACAATATTTTATTAAATGTATTTTAAAAGTTACTGTATCACAAGCATCAATAACGAAATCTAATGGTTTCTCATAAAATATTGGATAAGTATCTTCTGTATAGAAATCTTGAATAGCTATTACTTCACATTCAGGATTAATAGCCAAAATTCGTTTTTTCATCTCTTCTACTTTACTACATCCAACAGTCTCTGTTGTAGCGTGAATTTGTCTATTTACATTCGTAATATCAATATCATCTTTATCCATTAAAACTAATGAACCAACCCCTGATCGAGCTAATGATTCTGCAGCAAAAGATCCTACTCCTCCTACACCTAGTATTCCTACTCTTTTATTTTTTAATAATTCTAAACCTTCAGTTCCTATAACTAATTCATTTCTTGAAAATTGATGTAACATTTCTTTCTCCATATTCTTCTAAAATTCAAATAATAAAAAGACTGGCAACACTTATAACCAGTCTAAAAAAAACCAAAACGCCGTAGATTCTTACCTGAATTGGTCCTGATATAATCAGGTGGGTACGATAGCCTTACGTTCTAAAGTCTTCTCAAAGGAAGCATTTTATACTGATAAGAGATTTTCGTTCCCGTTCAAAAAGTGTTAGGCCCGAATGTATGGTAAGTCTTACAAGCGCTTTAGTTGTATATTTATATTTTACCATAGTTAAACTCGTAAAACAACCTCAAAATTTGTATAATCATGTGTTTATTTTATACATTTTATTTTGAAACCTTATTAGTAAAAGGTTTCCATAAGATAAAAATATATAAAATATTTTCTTAATATTTGATAATTTTAGACTTATTTTATTTAATGTGTTTTTTTATTTTAAAAGTTTTTTCAGAAACTGTCCTGTATAACTTTCATTTTTTTCTATTAATTTTTCTGGAGTACATTCCGCAAGAATTGTACCTCCTCCAACTCCACCTTCTGGACCTAAATCAATCAGATGATCACAGCACTTAATAACATCTAGATTGTGTTCAATCACTACTACAGTATTACCACCATCAACTAATTTATCGATAATTTTTATTAATCTACTTATATCATCAATATGTAAACCTGTTGTTGGCTCATCTAGAATATAAAGTGTTTTACCTGTAGATTTCTTATAGAGTTCACTCGCTAGTTTAACCCTTTGAGCTTCTCCTCCTGATAAGGTTGTTGCACTTTGACCTAATCGTATGTAATCAAGTCCTACATGTACTAATGTTTCTAGTTTATTTTTTATCTTAGGAATATTCTCAAAAAATTCGTACGCTTCTTTAATAGTCATATCTAGGACATCACTTATACTCTTACCTTTATATTTAACTTCCAAAGTCTCTCTATTGTATCGTTTTCCTTTACATACTTCACACGGTACGTAAACATCTGGTAAGAAGTGCATTTCTATTTTTAATATTCCATCACCACTACAAGCTTCGCAACGACCACCTTTAACGTTAAAACTAAAACGTCCTTTTTTGTATCCTCGTAGTTTTGCTTCATTTGTACTAGCGTATAAATCTCGTATATCATCGAATACGCCAGTATAAGTTGCAGGATTACTTCGTGGAGTTCTTCCGATTGGACTTTGATCGATGTCAATAATTTTATCAATATTTCCATCAATTCCATCTACAGATTTGACTACAGTTGTATCGATTTCCTCTTTATTAAGAACAGTCTTCACAGAATTAAATAGTATCTCATTAACAAGAGTTGATTTTCCACTACCTGAAACTCCAGTAACTCCTATAAATTTTCCAAGTGGAAATTTCACATTAACATCTTTAAGATTGTTTTTTCTAGCTTTTTTAATAACAATATTTTCTCCATTACCTTCTCTTCTTTCAGTCGGTACTGGTATTTTTTTACGACCAGATAAGTATGCTCCTGTTATAGAATTTTCATTAGCCATAATCTCTTCTGGTGTTCCAACCGCCACTACTTGTCCACCGTGTTCACCAGCTTTAGGACCAATATCAATAATATAGTCACAAGCCATCATCGTATCTTCATCATGTTCAACTACTAATACTGTATTCCCTATATCTCTCATAGATAACATAGTATTAATTAGTTTTTCATTATCTCTTTGGTGTAACCCAATTGACGGCTCATCAAGTATGTAAGTAACCCCCATCAGTTTCGAACCAATCTGAGTTGCTAAACGAATACGCTGAGCTTCTCCTCCTGATAATGTTCCCGATGATCTATCTAATGTTAGATAATCTAGCCCTACATCATTTAAAAATTGTAATCTAGCTTTAATTTCTTTAAGTACTAGTTTTGCTATTGCATAATCTTTTTCACTTAATTTGATATCTTGGAAAAATTGATAACTATCTTTAATAGACATTTCACAAATTTCTGCGATATTTTTTCCAGCTACATAGACTGACAGTATCTCTGGTTTTAAACGTTGACCTTTACAACTGCGACATGAATCTTCTTTAATATACTTAGCCATCGCTTCTCTCGTCGCTCTAGTCATTCCTGATTTATAACGTCTAAGTATATTATTGGCTACACCTTCAAAATATACTATACGTGAACGCATAATACCTTCATCATTAATATATTTGTGAGTAATTTCTTCTTGATCGTTTCCATATAAAATAATTTGTTGTTGTTCATTTTTCAAATCTTTAAATGGAGTATCCATATCAATTCCAAAATGCTCACATACACATTTTATTAAACTTGGATAATATGTAGATGTTGCATTATTATAAACTAAAATTGCACCTTCATTTATTGATAAATCTTTATCAATTATTTTATTAACGTCAACCGTCTCATGCATTCCTAAACCATCACATTCTGGACATGCTCCTTGAGGATTGTTAAATGAGAAGATACGTGGTTCTAAATCTCCTAATGTAAAATCACAATGTTTACAACTATACTTAGTTGAGAATAATTGTGTAGTTTCTTCTTTAACATCATCTATTTCTACTAAATCATTATTAGAAAGATTTAATGAAGTTTCTAATGAATCTGCTAAACGAGTTTCAATTCCTTCTTTTATGACAATTCTATCTATAATAACACTAATAGAGTGTTTTTTATTTTTATCTAATTCTGGGATATCTCCAACTTCATATAATTCATTATCAATTTTAAATCGAATATATCCGTCTTTTATTAGCTTATCTATTAATTTTTTATGCGTACCTTTTTTATCTTTTACTATAGGTGCTACGATTTGTATTCTACTACGTTCTGGCATCTGCATAATCGCATCTACGATTTGACTTATTGAACTGCTCTCTATTTTTTCATGATGATTTGGGCAATAGATTTCTCCAATTCTTGCATAAAGTAGACGTAGGTAATCGTAGATTTCCGTTACAGTCGCAACAGTCGATCTTGGATTTTTCGATGTTGTTTTTTGATTTATTGATATAGCTGGTGATAATCCTTCTATAAGGTCAACATCTGGCTTTTCTAAATTACCAAGAAACTGCCTAGCATAAGCACTAAGACTTTCTACATAACGACGTTGTCCTTCTGCATAGATAGTGTCAAAGGCTAGTGAACTTTTACCACTACCACTTAGTCCAGTGATAACAACAAACTTGTCACGAGGGATTTCTAAATCTATATTTTTTAAATTATTTTCCCTTGCTCCTTGTATTACTATTTTATTTTTCTTTTGCATATATTACCTCAATGTTTCTATACAATCAAATTTTATTATTCATTGTAAAACTAATTTTTTGTCCTAGTTCTTTAAAAGACACATTCAATTTTACATTAACTCTATTATTATAACATAAATATAAATGAATATAAAAAAAGAAATTTTTGATGAATATACAAAAAATTTAGAATAGTCTTTTAATCAGATAAGTAACAAATTTCTACTAAATAGATATAAAACTATATTGAATTTATAAAACAAAAATGATATGAATCTCTTTTACTGATTTGTTCAATAAAAGAGATTCATATCAAATCGTTATTTCAATCCTTTAAAACTATCTATTTTTATTTTTTCCTTACTTACTCCAGCGGATTCTAACAATTTTTTCACACTCTCAACATCGTTAGGTTGTCCTGATAAAAGATATATTGCCCTATTCCCGTGTATATCCGCAACCTTTTTAAGTTTTTCTTTACTTTGTTCTATATTTTCACTAGTTTCATAAGTGAAATCTTGTCCTTTATTTGATAACTCTGTCAACTCTTTATTAAAGATCATTACCCCTTTATCTAGATGATTTAGTACTATAGAACGTTTAGAACTCCATTCTTTAACAATTGGTCTAATCGCTGCAATACCAACATCAGATGCAAAACAAACAATAGGTTCTTGCCCATCTACAATATCTAAGTTTTTATCCAACCAACTAACGTTAACCTTTTCACCAATTTGTAAATTAGTTAGCTCTTGTTTAAACTTACTTCCACTATTTCGAGTTAAAAGAACAATCTCATTTTCATCTGGATTAGATGCAATAGTAAGCCAACGGTTATTTTCCTTTTTATCTTCAATATTAGGAACTGTAACTTTTATATATGAACCTGCCTTCCAACTCATATTATTTGGCTTTTCAAATCGAAACACATAAAGATTATCACTTACATTTTCTATTGATTTAACAGACAAAGTTTGACTACGTCCTAGAAATACAAATATTCCAGACATTATTACTACCAAAATCGCCGCTATAATAAAAATAATAGTTAACATTTTTCTACCTCTTTTCATTTTCTTCCTCTTTCTTAAAATTATAGTTAATATGGTGTAGCTTAAGATACAGTTCTATTAACCAAATTTATTACTCTATTTGAAATACTATTTTTTATAATGAATATTTTTCAAAATCCATTCATTTTTGTTTTAAAAGCTAGTGACTCATATATCGCAATTTCTTAAGAAATGCGATTTTATCGAATCACTTGCCGCATTAGTTTATTAGATATCTAAAAGCATGTATAAAGCGAATAAAATATCAATAAGCCACTATCTATGTGTTCCCATATGAATTTAGAACTTTTGTTACTACCCCTTAAATAATCCTTTTACAAAATAAATTGCTAACTTTTCGGTTGTTTCACTAACATTAGGAATATCTTTTTCCGTAACATTCATATCTATATAGTTAAAAAGAGTATAAATTTTTAAAATCTCTTGAATCTTTTCTTGAGAATATCCTTCTGTTTGCAATCGATTAGTAAAATTTTCAACTAAAAACTTATAGAATTGATTAGATGCCTTACCTTCTTCTGATGAATAATAGTTGTGTAATTCATTAGAAATAGCAGGATTGTACCACTCTGATAAAATCTTATTAGCTGATATTAAACTTCTTGATTGACCAAAAAGTTGCTCTGTAAGATTAACTACATCACCTTCCCAATCAATTTTGTTTATCATCAGTTGACGAATACGATTATTTTCTTCTATATAAACATCTAGAAATATTTTTTCTTTACTTTCATAAAAGTTATAAAAAGTACCAACTGCCACTTTTGCCTGTTTTGCTATTTCTGAAATTGCCGTTGCTTTATACCCTTTTTTAGAAAATACCTCATATGCCGCTTCTTTTAAAATCTTTTTTTTATCCAATATAATCACCTCTGCTCAATGAATGAATATTTATTTTTATTCATTCATATTTTATCAAATATCCACTTTAAAGTCAATAGTATAATACAATGTAAAACAAATAAACTTTATGGAAAATAAAACAAAAAAGAACTTCCTCCTTTACAAACTATCGAACTCTTATAAGAAATTACTTAATTTATATATAACAAGAAAAAATAAAGTTACAGAAAAATCAATTCTCTATAACTCTATCTTTTCATTTACACTTTTCTAAATTACTTTGTTTTATATTACGCTATATTGCCCATGTCGTATAATTTCTTATACTTATCATTTGTTGCGTATAGTTCACTGTGTGTTCCATCCATTTCATAACATATAGCTACATGATTTCTTTTAAATTTTCTATAATAGTTTTCAAATTATTTTTTACATTCTCTAAAGTACTTCCTATACTATTTAATAATTCATTCATATTTTCTTCAAAATCCCTAGGGAGAATTTTAGCATATTCTTTAGCATACGATATCATTCTCTTTTCTCCTGGATGAGTAAGTTCATTTATCGCAAATATTATATCAAAATAAGATTCTATAAATGCTGAAATACGATGATTTACACTCACAAAATCTCCGCGATTAAATGCTTTTATAATCTGTTTATCGTAAGAAGGTAAATTTCCTGTTAATAAACGAAAATTTTTTGAAATAATATTTTCTCTTAACTCCTTAGGAAATGCGACTTCAAATCTTTCTTGTATTTTACGAAATTCTTTATTTGGATCATAAAGAACTTTACTGTTTTTCAAATTATGCCAAAAACATGTTGTATATCCATTAGCTGCAAGATGCTTTTCCACAACATTTTCTATATTTTTCTCAAAATCATTTATATTTCTATAAACAACATCTATATCTATACCATCAGATAAAGTACAATCATCTTCAGTTTCCCAAAATTGATTATTTAATTCAATATAAGAACAATATTTATCTAAAATTAATTTTCTAACATTTTTATCTGGCATGCTTGTACAATAAATATATAGATCATAATCAGAAGTTTTATCATAGTTATTACCGCTTCTAGAACCCCCTAATACTATCGCTGTTACTTCCGGTAATCTAGTAAATTCATTCCAAAGTTTATCAAATACTACCATTTTATTATCCTTTCAATATTGATATAATTCCTATTACATATTATTCTAACATACATCCTTATTTGTTTATATACATATTTTAAACTTTTACTAAATATTAAGAAAAAATGGAGTGACTCAAAAATCGTGATTTCTGAGAAATCAGTTTTGTCGAGTCACCCTCACAAAGATTCTGGGGCTATAATAAATACGGCTGATATTTATTATCAACCGTATTTATTATAGATCCAGAAAAAACAGTAAACCTTTTTTGATTTACTGTTCTTGTATTAGTTATGTTTAATTGTTACTTCAATAAGCTGGTGTTTATTCCTATTTCCTACATAATTCGACTAAATGTTCAACAACATTTAATTTCCTCATTGTCATGGTTATTGAAAGCTGTTTTTCAAGATAATTAGTATTCAATCTTTTGGGACTTGCATCTCTTGGAAGATACAAATACAAACATTCAGAACCAATAATAAACTTTTCATCTCCAAAGTCTTTGTTTTCCAGTTTTTTTAGTTCATCTTCTCCCATACTATCGTTAGTGAATACTAAATGTATTCTTGAAAAATCATAATTTTCATTAAACGGATTTTCCTCAATAGCTATCTGTAATTGATTTTTTTCTTTTATAATGACACTTAAATCTGCTCCTATTTCTTTAGCTATTGTGTCATGAATTAACTTTGCTGTTTCCCCTTTTGACAACTCTGTTTCCAAAATAACATTACCACTTTGAATATAAGTCTTTACTTTTTTTAGTCCTATTTTTTCAAGTATCTCTACCAAAAATGACATTTTAGGTATTCTATTTTTTCCTGTCGGTGTTACTCCTCTCAATAGTGCAATTACTTCCATATTCTAAACCTCCAAATACTTTATACTTTTAAACAAGTTATATTATAGCATTTTTCAATCAAAATTTATAGGTCTAACTCGTTTCTCTTTACCTGTGTTAGTCGTTTTTCTTATTCCTATATCTGCTCTATATTTGTAAAGTTTTGCAAATACTATTACGCTATATTATCCATATCATACAATTTCTTATACTTATCATTTGTTGCGTAAAGTTCACTATGAGTCCCATCCATCTCTATTTCTCCATCTTTAATGAAGATTATTCTATCCATATATTCGATAGAGTTTAAATGATGGGTAATCCATACGATTGTTTTATCTTTACTAGATTCAAAAATTGTAGTTAATAATTCATGTTCAGTTTTTGGATCTAATCCTACTGTCGGTTCATCTAGTAGTAACAATTCATTATTTTGAATAATACTTCTAGCGAATGCTATACGTTGACGTTCTCCACCAGAAAATCTACTTCCAGTTTCAAATACATTTGTATCTATACCATCAGGTAAACTTTTCAGTAATTTAGTTAATTGTGCTTTTTCTAAACTATCATTAATCTTACTTTCAATTTCAGAATCTTCTATACCTGCATCTAAAAGAGCAAGTTTTAAATTTTCTCTAATAGTCATATCAAATAAATATGGTTTCTGGTTTAATAGTGAAATTTCTGTACCTAACATTTTTTCTGTTGGTTTTTTATCTAGTACAACTATTTCTCCATTATAGTCAGTATATGTCCCAGTTAATAGTTTTACTAATGTAGATTTACCAACACCACTTCTTCCTAATATTGCTACTTTCTCACCTTTCTTAATTGAAAGTGATAAGTTGTTTAATATTATTTTACCTTTTTCATATTCAAAAGATAAGTTTTTAACATCAATAATATTTCCATCAGAATTTTTAGCTTCAGTGATTTCAATTTGTTCATCGTCTTCTTGATCATAAAATTCTTTAACACGATTAATTGATACTTCATATCCTGGTATGTGAGCAACTGCTTCACTAGTCATCACAGCTACACTAAGAACTGATAATATCATCATACAAAATGATGCAATATAAACATTCTCAATTACGTTATTTACCGTCATATTCCAACAGCTATAAATCATTAAGAACGCTGTGGCTCCAGCAAGTAGGTTTACAATGTTTTCTCTTAAGTGAACGAATGTTTTAATTTTTCTTTCTCGTTTTAAAAGTTTTTCCTCTTTAGCTTGGTAGTCATCCATAAATTCATTTACTTTGTTAGAAGAAATCCAATCGCTTAATCCAAAAATAGCACTTGTAAAATCACGATATAAATTATATTTAGCTTCTTTCATAATTTGGAAGTTTTTTCTAGTAATTGTAAGTGACGCGAATGGTACTACAAATATTATAAATAATCCGAATAAAGATGCTAAGATTGCATAATTCATATCATAACCAAACATAACTGTAATAAAAATCACATATAATACTAACGAAATAATACTAGGGAAGATTGTTTTTAAGTAAATATTTTGCATATTTTCAATATCTTCTGAAATTATACCTAGTAGATCTCCAGATTTATATTCTTTCTTAAGTTTTAATGCTTTAGGTTCTAGAATTCTGTACACCCTACTACGCATTTTTTCTATTATTCCTAAAACTAAATTGTGACTTATTAACCTTTGGATATAAGAAAATGTTGATTGCGCTAGTGAGAAAGTTCTAGTTAATACAGTTGGAACTTGTAACATTAGGATATTCCCTATACGTAATGAAGCTTTACTAATTAAAAATCCAGATACGTACATTAATGCCGCTCCACTAATAACAGACATTAATCCTAAAAATACAACTCCACTCATTACCGCTTTATTCTTTTTAAGTTCTGTTCTTACAATTGAATTATTTTTCACTATAGCTACCTCCTACTAGATTAGCTTTTAACTTATCAAATCGAGGTGAATTTTTAAATTCTACGACTTTTTCGAAATCACTAACCCTTCCTTGTTCTAGATTTAACACATAATCTACATTATTTAACCAGTGTAGTCTATGTGTAGCTATAATAACTGTTCTTCCTTTAAATAGCTCTAACAGTTTTTCTTTAATTTCAAACTCTGTTTCAATATCCAGATGACTAGTAGGTTCATCTAGAATAATTATTTCTCTATTACTTATTAAAGCTCTGGCAATAGCTATACGTTGTGCTTGTCCACCACTTAACTCTTGTCCACCTTCACCGATACTAGTATCAAACCCTTGTGGAAGAGTTGAAATTAATTTATCTAATCCTACTAATTTACTAATTTCTTTTAAGTGCTCTTCACTAACACTTTCATCACTATAGAATAAAATGTTATTACGAATTGTATCTGGGAATATATATGGAAACTGTGAAATATACGAAATATTACTCGACCAGTGAACATTTTTTAAATTTGTAACTTCATCATTTATTAATATCTCACCTTCACTTTGTTCATTAAATCCTGATAATATTGAGATTAATGAAGTTTTACCACTTCCACTTTGTCCTACAAGACAAATTTTTTCACCTTTGTTTATTGACAAAGTAATATTATCAAGAATTTTCTTCTCATCTTTAATTAAACCGATATTTTTTAGTTTAATACTATCTACACTCTCAATAGAAGTTTTCTCAGATTTATTTTTCTTATTATCAATTATCATTCTGTTAATATCTTCATAAGCCATTTGCCCATCAAGTGTTGCATGATAATCTGTTGCGGCTTGTTTCATCGGTAGGAAGAATTCTGGTGCTATTAATAATACAGTAAGTGATGGTAATAGCACTGTACTTCCATCTAATAGTAGTATCCCTAATCTAACAGCTAAAAGAGCAATTGCTATAGTTGTTAAGAAATCTAGGGCAAAGCTATTTAAAAATGCCACACTTAGTGTTTTCATTGTACTTTGACGATATTCTCTATTTTTCTTCTCCATTATCGGTAAGTAATTTTTACTTACTCCTAAGAATTTAAGTGTTTCCACTCCTCGAATTGTATCAATAAAGTTATTAGACAGAGCTCTATATTTTTTATACTGTCTATTTGCCATGTCTCTAGCATTAATTCCTAGCAGTATCATAAAAATAACGATAACTGGGATTACAGATATAATCATTAATGCAGATACATAATCTGTATAAAATATAAAGATAACTACTAAGGTTGGTATGATTGCTCCACGTATTTGTTTTGATACATTTAGTTCAAAATATTGTTTTACTTTCCCTATTCCATCAATTGCTAATGTTACTAATTTTCCTGATCCCTCTCTAGACGTAAAATCAGGACCTAAATCAAAATAACTTCTCAATAGTTTTTTTCTAAGTTCTTTTTCAAAGGTTATTGCATGATTTTCTGTAAAATACTGTTGTAAATGCAAGAACACTATTCTAAATATAAAACCTATTAAAAAAAGGACACTATCTCTTACAACATTATCATAATTTTTATCAAATAACCCCACTATAGCTTTTGATAAAAAAGCAGCTTGTATAATTATACAAGCTGCTTCGAATATTGATAATATTAATAGCGTCAATGTAAGACTTTTTTTAACAGGAAGTTTTAATTTTGCTTCCTTTTTTTTCATTGACTAATACTCCAATTCATCTTCTTTAGTTAGTCGTTTTCTAAAAATAGAATATGACCAAACTTGATATCCTAAAACGAATGGCAATAGGAATAATGCAACTATTGTCATAAGTCTTAGAGTGTATACTCCACTCGCAGCATCATAAATAAATAGTGATTGACTAACATCATTACTGTTTATAATAGCACGTGGGAACATACCAGCGAAGACACTTAGAGTTAGGAACGCTAAAGTTCCTGATGTACTTAAGAATGCACCTAAGTCACGACCTTTGAAGTTTAAAACAAATGATAACACGAAGAATGCTACTGCTATTAAAGCTAGTACTAAACCAACGTAGTAGTTTGTTGTGAAAATATCTGTTTTAAATAAAGCCCAAATTGCGAATACTAATGTTACTACCGCAGCGAATGGGAATAATAATGCAGATGTTGCACGAGCTGCGTTTCTTAATTCTCCAGTAGTTTTAAGAGCTAAAAATTGTGCTCCGTGAACTAACATAAGAAGTAACATCATAATTCCACCAAGAATAGTAAATGGTGATAATAATCCTAAGAAACCGTCAACTAAGTTTTTCTTAGCGTCTAGGTTTGCTCCTGTCATGAAGTTAGCTACTGCAACTCCCCATAATACTGGAGGAAGTAAGCTACCAACAAACATTGCTATATCGAATGATTTAATCCAAGCTCTATTATCTCCTAATTTACCTCTAAATTCAAATGATACGCCTCGTAGGATTAACGCTACAAGCATTAATACAAATGCGATGTAATATCCACTGAATAATTTACCATACCAGATAGGAAACGCTGCAAACATCGCTCCACCACCTGTTAATAACCAAACTTCGTTTGCATCCCAGAAAGGACCAATTGTATTGAAGTAAACACGTTTATCTTCATCAGTTTTACCTAATACTTGAGCTAAAACCCCAACTCCGAAGTCATATCCTTCTAACACGAAGAACCCTGTAAATAGTATTGTAATAAGTAAGAACCATATATTTGGTAAAGCTACTGACCAATCCATACTATGCTACCTCCTTCACAGTTGTTTCTTTTTTGTTCATTGTATATCTGAACGCTACAAATTGTGCAATACCTAAAATTGTGTATAGTACACAGAATACTAATAGTGAGAACAATACTGATGATGCTGAGTTTGGAGAAACTCCAGATTCAGTAGCCATCACTCCGAAGATTAAGAACGGTTGACGACCCATCTCTGCCATAATCCAACCACAAGCAGTAGCAACTTCAGCTACTAGTAAAGTCCATGGCATAAGTTGTAAGAACCAACGTTTTTTAATCTCAGTTCTCTTGAATGCATATATAGTACCAAGTAACGACATTAAGATTAAGATACCAACTGAACCAGACATAACTCTAAATGAGTAATAAATTGTTGGTACGTCTGGTGTGTAATCGATATGTTTTCCGACTACTGGATAGTATTTCTCATCCATTTCTTTTTGAAGAGTTTTCATGCCTTTAAGGCTTCCTTCAAATTTATCATATGCTAAGAAACTTAACATACCTGGAACTTCAAGGTAATGTTCTGCTTTCTGTTGTTTTTGGTCAATTGCTGCTAACACTGAGAATGGTGCTGAATTTCCTGTATCTTCATACAGAGCCTCAGCAGCTGCAACTTTCATAGGATATTCTTTTACTAAATATTGCATTTGAGAATGTCCAGTCCAAAATAATCCTAATGAACCGATTAAAGCAGCTACGATAGATACTTTAAATGCTTTTCTGAACACTGCAACTTCTTGTTTACGAACCATTTTCCAAGATGCAATACCTGCAATTGTAAATGCTCCTACAGTTAACGCCATTGTTACTACGTGAGGGAATTGGTTCCATAAATATGGGTTTTTAATGATTGCTAGGAAGTCAATCATCTCTGCTTTTTTACCAATTACGTTGTTCTCAACGTATTTAACACCAACTGGGTGTTGCATGAATGAGTTAGCTGATAAAATCCAGAACGCTGACATAAGTGTTCCGATACTTACTAACCAAATACACATTGCGTGTAATTTTTTGTTAATTTTCTCCCAAGAGAAAATCCAAATACCGATAAATGTAGACTCAAGATAGAATGCAAGTAATGCCTCTATCGCAAGTGAAGGTCCAAAAACATCACCTACGAATGAAGAATATTCAGACCAGTTCATACCAAATTGGAACTCTTGTAGGATACCTGTAACAACCCCAACAGCGAAGTTAATTAGGAATAAGTGACCAAAGAACTTCGTAATTCTTTTGTAATGTTCATCGCCAGTTTTAACATAAATACTTTCAAAAATCGCGATTAAGAACACCATACCAATAGTAATCGGTACAAAGAAGAAGTGGAACACTGTTGTCGCTGCGAATTGTATCCTAGCAAGTAATAGTGGATCCAACATAGATATACCTCCTTTAAAAATATTAAATTATATTTAGTGCAAATATTTATAATATTATTGTATAACATAGTCTTTATTATAGCAAAACAAAAATGATAAAAAGTATGATTTTTCCTACTTTTTACCATTTTTCGTTCACAATTTGTTCACAAATTACGATGAATTGTGTCTTATCGCATAGTTTAACATTTTATTTTGTAATTTTTTTTATATTTTAACTGTGTGTTACTCCTAACATTAAACTAACTATTAGAATTACAAGTACTAAAACACAAATTCTTACAAATTTGTAATCTTTTTCTTCAATATAGACATAAAGTAAACCTAGTATACGTAATACAGGTGTCAATATTAAAAGAAATATTCCAAACATAAGATATGAATAGTAATTCAATGTTGCTAAACCTCTTAGCATTTCACTAAACGTATATCTTTCTATAGTTAATACTCTATTTGCTCCTTGTATAAAACTAAGTATTATTCCTGTTATAATAAAGAATGAACTTACAAAAACTCCTGTTTTTATAATATTGGCAATTACTATATTTATATCTCTTTTATTATTCATATTAAAGCACCCCCAGACCTTTTAGGAACATGTTTATAATAGTAAATAGTAAAATTGGAAGAAAAATATAACGAATATACTTTGCATCTAATCTTTGCATTACTTTTGCTCCAGTTCTTGATCCAATTAATGTTCCAATCGCTATCGGTGCTGCTACTGCCGGATTAATAGTACCATTAAAGAAATATATTAATGCACTAGCTGTTGCAGTAACTCCCATCATGAAGTTACTCGTCGCTGTACTTACTTTAATAGGTAATTTCATATAAGTATCTAAAGCAACAACCTTAAACGCTCCACTACCGATTCCAAGTAATCCACTAGCAAACCCAGCACCAAACATAACAAGTGAACCTTGAGGTACATTAGTAACATTATACTCTACAGTTTCACCTGTAGCCTTGTCATAGTATGTTGAATTTAATTTATATATATTTGCGTACTTATCATTTTCTACTTTTTCTTCTTCCTTTTTCACCTTAGTTATTAAACCTGTTTTCTTTAACATTCCATAAAAAGAATTTAACAGTATTAAAGAGAAAAAGATATATAATAATTTAGATGAAAATACTCCAGCCATAAGGGCACCTACTACCCCTCCAGCTGTAGTAAATACTTCTAAAAGCATACCTACTCGCATGTTACTAACATGATCTTTTACAAATGCTATTGCCGAACCACTACTTGTTGCGATAACCGCGACAATACTTGCTCCAATAGCATATTTAATATCAAATCCAAATAAAATTGTTAATGCAGGTGTGATAATAATTCCACCACCTAATCCTACTAAAGAGCCTAAGAATCCTGCAAGAACAGCTATTAACATAAATTGTATTATTTCTACCATTGTTTCTCCTTCTAATCTTTTGAGTACATAACTAATACATTATTAGTTACTTCTAATTTTATTTCCTCATTACTTTTAAATTCGTTACTGGTAGCGTTAGGACGATTTAATGTCAGCACTAAATTTTCAACTTCATATTTAGAATTTTTTATTGTCATTAAAGTATTTTCGTATATAGGTACTATTGAGAAATACTTATATCCTTCAATTTTTTCAAAAATATTTTGTCCACTATGGGCTAAAGTTATTATATTATTATCATCAATAATACTTATTTTGACATTATTATATTTCTCATTATTTAGCAGCAAGATATTACCAAAAAAGTGATCTAATCTTCTTCCTGTTGCTCCATAAATATCTATTTCTTCTACCGAATCAAATAGTTCTAGTATATTTTCTAAAGCAAAGTCTGCATCGGTTAAATCTTCACTATCCTTTACTCTAATATACTTAGATTTTTCTTCTACTTTTTTTCTTTGTTCAGAATTTATTGAATCAAAATCTCCGCAACTTAATAATGGATTAATCCCCTTATCAAGTAAGTACAATGCTCCTCTATCTACTCCGCACCATAAGTCAGATAAAGGTAGTTCTTCAGGAAACACCCCACCTAACATTATGCTTATTTTTTTTGTATTCATTATTTTAACAACTCACCCAATGTTTTTTCTTTATCACTTGCACCAAATAAAAATGAACCACAAACTAATAAGTCTGCACCTTTATCTCGACATGCTTTCGATGTTTCTACGTTTATTCCACCATCTACTTCTATTAAGAAGTTATAATTTTTTTCTTCTCTAATATTAGCTAATTCTTCTATTTTCTCAAGCATTTCTGGAATGAACTTCTGACCACCAAATCCTGGATTAACAGTCATAATTAGAACATAGTCTAATTTTGGTAATAAGTATCTAATACTTTCAAGCGGTGTTTGAGGATTTAATACTATCCCTGCTTTCTTTCCATTATCTTTGATTACTTGTATTAATCTATCTGCATGATTAGTAGCTTCTATATGGAAAGATACCATATCACATCCAACTTTACAAAATTGTTCTACATAATTTTCTGGATTAGAAATCATTAGATGACAGTCAAAAACTTTATCCGTTTTAGGACGGATTGATTCAATTATTGGAAAACCAAATGAAATATTCGGTACAAAATTCCCATCCATAACATCTATATGAAACATATCAATTCCTATATTTTCTAATTCTTTAATATCTCTTTCTAAATTAGCAAAATCTGCTGATAAAATTGAAGGTAAAATTTTCTTCATCTTATCTCTCCTTTATATATTTTCTTTTTTGATTTTGTTTTTCCGTAAATAATACTTTGTAGTCTTCATAACGACTTTCTAATATTTCTTTACTTTCTACCGCTTCTTTAACACCACATTGAATTTCCTCCATGTGATTACACGGTTTAAATTTACAATCATAGTCATGAAACTCTCTAAATAAGTATTGTAGATCTTCTTTTTCAATAAATGTAATATCAAGCGAAGAAAATCCTGGTGTATCTGCGATATAAAAATCATCAATTTGATAGAATTCCGTATGTCTTGTTGTGTGTCGTCCACGTCCTAAATGTTTCGAAATTCCCCCTGTTTCAATGTCTAAGTGCTCTGCTAGTTTATTAATAAACGTAGATTTTCCTGCTCCTGATTGACCTGATATCGCTACATACTTATTAGAAATAACTTCTTTTAATTTATTAATATCTTCTTCAGAATTCGTAAATACTTGATATCCTATTTCGTAATAGTAATTCATTATTCCTTTCATCTTTTCTAGTTCATCATCATTTAATAAATCTAACTTAGTAAAAATTATAATAATATCTACATTACTATTTTCATTTAAACAAATTGTTTTATTTAATAACTTACTTGAAAACTCAGGATCTTTAACAGATACTACAATAATACTATAATCTATATTCGCAACTTTAGGTCTTAGTAATTCATTTTTTCTTTCTAAAATTTCTACTACATATCCTGTATTGTTATCACTTAATTGAATTTTTACATCATCGCCTACTAGTGGTGTAATATTTTCATTTCTGAAGTTACCTCGTGCTCGACAGGTAATCTCTTCTCCGTCGCAATTCACATAATAAAATCCACTAAGTGCTTTTAATATTTTTCCTTCTTTTGTCATGTTCCTCCTATACCTTATTGGTATTTTTTGTAACTATTTTTTTAGTTTCTCTTTTATTTCTGCTTTAGTTTTTTCTGCTAAGCGTAACATTTCTATAGAGTGTTCTTCTGAAAGTTTTGTCATAGTATCCCCTGATACCATCCTTGCTACTTCAGCAATTTTCTCTTCTTCAGTTAACTCTCTAATTACAGTTAATGTTCTCTTATCTATTATTTCTTTACTGATTAATAGATTTGTATCTGCTAAAGCTGTAGTTTGAGGCAAGTGCGAAATACAAAGTACTTGCGAACCTACACCAAGTTGATACATTTTTTCAGCCATCCTTTGTGATACTCTTCCACTTACTCCAGTATCAATTTCATCGAATATTATCGAAGTTGCTTCTATACTTCTTGAGAAGATTATTTTCAAGGCTAACATTACCCTTGAAAGTTCTCCACCTGAAGCAACTTTAGATAATGATTTTAAAGGTTCTCCTAAGTTCGCACTAATTAGAATCTTGACATTATCTTTTCCTGTTGTTGAAAATTCTTTTTCTTTGAAATCTACTTTAATAGTACTTTTTTCCATGTATAAGAATTTTAACTCATCTTGTATGAGTTTCTCTAGTTTTAAAGCTGTCTCTTTTCTTATTGAACTTAACTCTTTAGCTAGAATCGTCAGTTCTTCTTCGATTTTCTTACTTTCTTCTAGATAATTTTCAAAGTTTTCTTCATAGTTTTCTAGTTCATCTAATTCTTCTTTTATTGTTTCTGTAAAAACTATAAGATCATTAAGTGGTTTAGAGTATTTCTTCTCTAATGTTTTTATTTTATCTAATCTATAAATTAAACGATCTAGTTTTTCTTCATCATATTCAATTACATCAGTATAACTAGATACTTCATATTTCAAATCATCTAGAATATAGTATAAATTAGTAATTTCTTCATACTTTTCTTCAAAATTAGAATTATACCTACTTAGTTCTCCTAGATTAGATCTAATTTCTGCAAGTTTTGATAATACTCCGTACTCACCATCAATACCATCTGTAATACTGTGAGCTAGTGTATTTACTTTTTCAAAATTTTCTAAGTAATCAATATCCTTTTCAAGATCTAAATCTTCATCTTTTTTAAGCTTCATCTGACTTAATTCTTTATACTGAAATTTCAGAAAATCAACTTTTTGAAGAACATCACTTTCTTGTTGTTTTAAGTTATCAATTTTCTCTGTAATAAGTTGGTATTCTTTATATTTTTCTTTGTATTTTATATAAACAGGTTGAATTATTTCTTTATTAAATGAATCTACCAAGTTCAGATGATTTTTCTCCACTAATAATACTTGATTATCATGTTGTTCGTGAATATCTAATAAATGAGCAGCTACTTTTTTTAACGTAGATAAATTAACTATTGTTCCGTTAATTCTACATACACTCTTTCCACTACTATAAATATCACGACGAACTACAATAACCTCATCTTCAAGGTCTAAATCAAGTTCATTAAAAATTTTCTTAACTTCTTTACTCTTAGGAAAATCAAATACACCTTCAACACTCGCCTTTTCTTCACCGTAACGAATATAAGACGTCGATGTTCTTTGACCAGACAGTTGTGAAATTGCCGCTAGAATCATTGATTTCCCTGCACCAGTTTCTCCACTTAAGACAGTTAAACCATTTTTAAGTTCTATAGTAGCTTTTTCAATTATTCCAAATTGTTTAATATTTAACTGAATTAACATCTGTTCCTCCTCTATTTAAAGTGATTATGAGCATTATTTACAATATGCTCAATATTGATTTTACTATTTTCCACTTCTTTATTTACATTGTATTTAAGAAGCATTAAGAATTCAATATTCCCTTCTCCACCTGTTATTGGAGAATATGATAGATTTGTCATACTAAATCCAACACTATTTGCTAAAAGCAATACTTTTTCAACTACTTCTAATTGGACTTTTTTATCTCGTACAATTCCACCTTTTCCTACCTTATCTTTTCCAGCTTCAAATTGTGGTTTTACAAGCGCACAAACTTCTCCACCATCTTTTATAATTTCAGCAAGATTTGGTAGTATTAATGATAATGAAATAAATGAAACGTCAATTGAAGCAATATCAATTTCATAAACATCAAAATCTTCTTTAACAGAATGCCTGAAGTTAGTTTGTTCCATTACTTTTACACGTTCATCATTACGTAGTTTCCACACAAGTTGATTAGTACCAACATCTAGCGCATATACAAATTTCGCTCCGTTTTGTAACGCACAGTCAGTGAATCCTCCAGTTGATGAACCAATATCAATCATCACTTTGTCTTTAACATCAAAGTTCAATTCATTAATTGCCTTTTCTAATTTAAGTCCTCCACGACTTACATAAGGCATCTGTTTTCCTTTAATTCTAAGTTCTGCAGTTGACTCAACCTTCTCCCCTGCTTTATCAATTCTAATATTATCATTATATACAATACCAGCCATAATAGCTCGTTTTGCTTTTTCTCGTGATTCAAATAATCCTTGACTTACACAAAGGACATCTGCTCTTTCTTTCGCCATAGTTACCTCTTTTTTATTTACTAAGTGTACATTTCAAAATAAATATTAATTTTGAAATTGACACAGTCTTTCCTTTTAATTTTACCATATTAATCGTATTTTATCTATGAGAATGGCATGTTTATATATACTTTATACAAATTTAAGTATAATTTTATTTCTTACTAAGTTATTGTTCAAAAACAAAGAGCAACCTACGGAAAATTTTTCCAAATAGATTGCCCTTTAAAACTAATATTCTATTTTACTTTTTTTATGTTCCAAATATCTTTAGCATATTCTTCTACCGATCTATCTGCAGAGAAGATACCAGCATTAGCTGTATTTACTAAACTCATTTGTCCCCATTTTTCTTTATTTTGATAAGTTTCGGCAACTTTTTCTTGAGCAGTAATATAACTTTCAAAGTCAGCTAGACACATATAATTATCTTGAGTTAATAAGTAGTCTACGATAAAGTTGAAATTCATACCACCTACAGTCATAGTTCTAATGAAATCTAATGTTTCTTTAATTTTTACTGAATTATTGTAGTATTCCCAAGGTTTATATCCATAAGCATATAACGCATCTACTTCTGGAGTTTCTAAACCGAAGATGAATATATTATCATCTCCGACCGCTTCATGAATCTCTACATTAGCTCCATCAAGTGTTCCTAATGTTAAAGCTCCATTTAGCATTAGTTTCATATTACCTGTTCCACTTGCTTCTTTTCCTGCTTGTGAAATTTGTTCACTAATATCAGCAGCGGGAATAATTTTTTCTGCAAGTGTTACTTTGTAATCTGGTAAAAATACAACTTTGATATATTCACGCACTAATTCATCACATTCTATCATTTGAGAGATAGAGTGGATAAATTTGATTATATTTTTAGCCATTTGGTATCCTGACGATGCTTTTGCAGCAAAAATAAACGTTCTTGATACTGGACGTAATCCATTGTACTTAATTTCTCTATATAAATAGACAATATGTAATGCATTAAGTAATTGACGTTTATATTCATGAAGTCTCTTAACTTGTACATCAAAGATAGATTCTGGATTTACAGTTATACCTGTTGTATTTTGAATATATGCAGCAAGTTGTTCTTTCTTAACTTTCTTAATTTCTTGTAGTTTAGCAACAACTTTTTTGTTATTTTTATAATCATTTAATTTACTGATTTTAGATAAATCTTTAATGAAGTCATCACCGATTAATTCTTTCAGATAAGATGCTAACTCTGGGTTTGCTTGACCTAACCATCTACGGTGAGCAATACCATTCGTTACATTTCCAAATTTTGTTGGATACAATTCGTTAAATGCTCTAAACGTTGATTCAACAAGAATGTCACTATGTAACTTCGATACTCCGTTGACATTATGACTTCCTACAATTGATAAGTTAGCCATTCTTATTTGATTATCATAAATAATCGCTGTTTCTGCTAGTGTATAATCTTTACCTTGATCGATTACCCATTGGCAGAATCTTTTATTAATTTCTTCAATAATCGAGTAAATACGGGGTAATAATGGTTTGAATAAATCTACAGACCATTTTTCTAATGCTTCAGCCATAATTGTGTGGTTAGTATAGGCAAAAGTCTTAGTTGTAATTTCCCATGCTTTATCCCATGAATATCCGTATTCATCTAACAATAATCTCATTAATTCTGGAACCCCCATCGCTGGGTGAGTATCATTAATATGTAACGCAACATATTCGCTTAAGTTTTCTAATGTTCCAAATTCATTATAATGATTTTTCACTAATTGTTGTAATGAAGCACTAATAAAGAAGTATTGTTGTTTAATACGTAATTCTTTCCCTTCATTTGTGCTATCTGCTGGATATAATAATTTAGAAATTGAAGAGGCTATTGCTTCTGCTTCAGAGGATTTAGAGTATTCCCCACGTTCGAACAATTTCATATTAAATCCAGTTTTTGCTTTTGCTTCCCATAAACGCAAAGTATTTACAGTTTTTGTTTTATATCCAGAAATTAGTAAATCATAGGGTTCTGCTTGGATTGAAGTATAATCTTTATGTTCAACTTTAAAGCCGTTTTCTGTCATTTTTTCTTCGACATGACCATAGAATCTTACTTCGATTTCTTCATCATTTCTATAAACAAGACCATATTTTCCTAAGTCTAACCAATAATCAGGAAACTCCTGTTGCCAACCATTGTTAATTACTTGTTTGAAGATACCATATTCATAAAGAATAGAAAATCCTGTCACAGGATAGTCGCTACTAGTCAAAGCATCTAAATAGCATGAAGCAAGACGTCCTAGCCCACCATTACCTAATCCTGGATCTGGTTCAATATCATAAATTTCATCTAAATCGAAGCTATTGTCAGAAAGATATTCTTTGATTTCTTTTTCTACTCCAAGATTAAATAAATTGTTTCTTAAAGTTCTACCTACAAGAAACTCCATTGACATGTAGTAAGCACGTTTTTGCTTTGTTTTCTTTAATTCTTGTTCATACGCAAATTTTTTCTCAGATAATTTTTCTCTAACAGTACTCATTAACGCTTCATAAACTTGACGTTTACTCGCTGATTTTATTGTGATTCCAAATTGTCTTTTTAAATATTTTTCTATTCTGTGTTCTAACTCTTGTTGTTTCATTAGTCTCTCCTATAATCCATCTCGTTAGACGATTTCACTGTACATATTTATATATTGTAGTGCCGATTTTTTCCAACTTACATCTTGTTGAATTGCATTCTTCATAATTTTATTCCAAATATGACGTTCTTGATAATAGCAATATGTTGCTCTATATACTGCATCTAACATATCGTATGCATCAAAACTTTCAAATGTAAATCCTGTTCCTGTTTTTCCATCGAATGGTTCAACTGTATCTCTTAACCCACCAACTCTATGAACAATCGGTATAGTAGCGTATCTCATTGAAATTAGTTGAGATAAACCACATGGTTCAGTTTTAGATGGCATCAAGAACATATCACAAGAGCTATATACTTTTGATGATACTTCTGATGAGAACATAATTAAACTTCTTACTTTATCATGACGACGATATTCTAATGAACGAAGTGCATCTTCATAATGACGATCACCTGTTCCTAAAATCACAAGTTGAGCACCTGTTTTTAAGATTTCATCAGCTACATGAAGAACTAAGTCAATTCCTTTTTGGTGAGTTAATCTAGTAACCATTCCAATCATAGGGATATTTTCATTAACTTCTAAAGCCAATTCTTCTTGGAATTTTAATTTGTTCTCTACTTTATTTTTTAATGTTTTAACATCAAAGTTCTTATAAATGTTTTTATCAGTTTTTGAATTAAACTTATCAATATCCAAACCATTAATTATACCATGAAGTTTTCCTTGCTCTACTCTTAGTATATCATCTAAGCCATATGAGAAGTATGGGTCTAATATTTCATGTGCATAAGTTTCACTTACCGTATTTATTCTATCAGCTAATTGAATAGCACCTTTCAATAGATTTAAATCACCTTTGTATATAAGAGCATCAAAATATTTATTATCTAATCCAAATAAATTCCCCATTTCATAAGGATTAAATTTTCCTTGGAATTCAATATTGTGGATAGATATCACACTTTTAATATTTTGATAGAAGCTTTCACCTCTAGCTTTTAAATCATCTAAGTAGATAATTGATAATGCAGCATGCCAATCATTGGCATTAACTACATCTGGTTTATAATCTATATGTGGTAATATTTCTAATGCTGCTTTTGAGAAGAATGCAAATCTCTCTCCATCATCTTGTTGTCCATAAACACTTTCTCTATTAAAATATTGTTCATTATCAATAAAATAATACGTTACTCCATTTACTTGAGTTTCAAAAATTCCACAGTAAACAGTTCTCCAGCCTAAATTAACAAAGATATGTTGTTTATATTTTAAATCGTACTTTTCTCTATCTATAGTAGAATACAATGGTAGAACAACCCTTGCTTCTACATTTTCATCTTGAAGTGCCTTAGGAAGTGAACCTATTACGTCTCCTAAGCCTCCAACCTTAACAAATGGTGCCGCTTCAGCTGCCACGAATAATATTTTCATTATAATTCTCCTTATTCGTTATTTATTTCATACTAAAAGGGTTAGTTTTAGATGTAGTCTATCTGTTTATTATACTCTTTTTTCTCTCGAAAATCGAAGATTTTACAAATATCTCCCACATTTTATCCTAACCCGTATTTTATATTATACTACTTTATTTTTTTCGACAATAACTTGACAATTTTCAGTTCCTTTTAATTCAACTCTTTCTGAAACAGTTGCTGCCTTGTCTAAAATTACATAGTCTAAGTAAGCTGATTTCTTAATAACACTATTCGACAATACTATTGAGTTTTTAATAACAGCTCCTTCTTCAACTACTACGTCCCTAAATAATATACTGTTCTCAACTATTCCATTAATTTCACAACCATCTCCTAAAATAGAATTTTTTACGATTGCTCCTTCTCCATAAGTAGTTGGTACACTATCTTGAACCCTAGTTAAAATATCAGTTCCTGATAAAAATACTTCATTCATTTTGTTAGGGTCTAATAAATCTCTATTAAAGTTATAAAATTCTTGAACACTATTAATTGTTCTCGTGTAATTTTTAATTTCATATCCATAAACGTTTAATCTATGGAAATTTTTAGTAATGAAATCTAATAGAATATCTTGCCATCCATATGTCATACCTTTTTTAACAAGTTCTTTAAACATTTCTTTAGACATAATATATATCTTAACTTGTGTTGGACAAACTTGATCATATCCATCATAATGATATAAACTATCATATACTCTGTTTTTGTCATCAAAAATTATTTGTGATTCACGTTGTTGAGGTTTTCTATACGTATAAGCTAAAGTTATATCAGCATTTGTAGATTTATGGTAATTTACCATTTCTTTAAAATCAATATTTCCGACAATATTTCCATCAGCAAGTATACAGTATTCTTCTAATAAAGTATCTGCATATCTAGCTGCATCTCCTAGCGCTTCAATTTTGTTTTGAGCAACTCTATTTGATTGATGGTTTGACATCGGTGTAATAAACTTCAATCCGCTATTTTTTCTGTTTAAATCCCAATCTTTCCCCCAGCTTAAGTGATCCATTAGAGATTTATAGTGATGGTTAGTCACTACTGCAATATTAGATACTTCAGCTTTAACTAAAGAAGATAACATGAAATCGACCATTCTATATCTTGACGCAACTGCTAAAGATGCTAGTGTTCTATTCCTTACTAATCCTTGCAGATCATCGTTACGATAATTATCTGCAAATAATATACAAAATGCATTTACCATATTATTTCCCCTCTACTTTCCTATTCTCTTTTACAACTTCATCTCTACCGACTACAGTTATTTGTTCTTTTCCTAGAACGATTTCTCTATTTCCAACTTCTACGTTTTCTTTAACAACTGAACCTTCGGCGATGATTGAATTGTAAACTTTCGCACCTTTTTCGATTACTACACCTTTCATGATGATACTCCCTACTACTTCTGCTCCTTCTTCAATTCGAACACCTGAAGAGATAATAGATTCTGAAATAGTTCCATAAACTGTAGTACCGTCAGAAATCATAGAATTTTTGACATTTGCACTATGCCCTAAATATTGTGGCATAGCTCCTTCATGTCGATAATAAATTCTCCATAGTCTATCATCTATATTAAAGTTTTCTTTATTTTTAATTAGGTCCATATTGGCTTCCCATAAGCTTTCAATTGTACCAACGTCTTTCCAATATCCATAAAATGGATATGCATAAATATTTTTGCCTTCATTCAACATCATTGGAATAATATTTTTACCAAAGTCTTTTTCACTATCTGGATTTTCTTCATCACGAATTAAATATTCCCTTAATTGTTGCCAACTGAAAATATATATCCCCATAGATGCTTTCGTTGATATTGGATTTTCTGGTTTTTCTAAAAACTCAGTAACCTTAAGATCAAAATTTGTATTTAAAATCCCAAAACGACTAGCTTCTTCAATTGGAACATTAATGTGTGCAATTGTTAAATCTGCACCTTTTTGTTTATGAAAATCTAACATTTCTTTATAATTCATTTTGTAAATGTGATCTCCAGATAAAATAAGGACATATTCAGGATTATATTGTTCTATATATTTAATATTTTGATATATAGCATTTGCAGTTCCTTTATACCATTCTCCCGTTTTCCCAGCAGTATAAGGAGGTAGAATAGACAATCCTCCATCCATTCTATCTAAATCCCATGGTTGACCATTTCCCATGTATGAGTTAAGTTCTAAAGGCATAAATTGTGTTAATACCCCTACAGTTGATATTCCAGAATTAGCACAATTCGAAAGTGGAAAATCTATAATTCTATATTTTCCACCAAAAGGTACAGCTGGTTTAGCCATATCTTTTGTTAAAACTTGTAATCTTGTACCTTGTCCTCCTGCTAGCAGCATCGCTACTACTTCTTTTTTTCTTGCCATTAAGTTGACCCCCTTCATTTGAACTTGTTATTTCTTTTCTATATACATTGTTGTATACGGTGGAATGTTTACACCCAAAGTATATTTAAATTCATTTTTTTCTTTATTTATTGTTTTAAGATTTCTATTCGTGATTGCTATTCCATCATATTTTTTAGCATCAGTATTCAATACAATTTTGTAGCTACCCCAAGTATCTACTCCAATCTCATAATTTTTTAATACTTGATTTGAAAAGTTACTTACTACTAAGACTTCTTTACCTGATCTATCTCTACGTGAAAAGGCAAATACATTGTTATTATTATCATCTACAACATGCCATCTAAAGCCATCCCAATCACTATCATTTTCCCATAATGCTGGAGTTGATTTATAGTATTTGTTAAGTTCTTTGACATATCTATGTGTAAACACATGCTTAGGATATAGCATTAATAACCAATCTAATTCTCTTTCTTCATCCCATTCGATAAATTGTGCTATATCGATTCCCATAAAAGTTAATTTTTTACCCGGATGTGCATACATATATCCTAAAAACGCCTTGAAATTAGCAAATTTATCTTCATATGGAACAGGACTTTTATCTAGCAATGATTTTTTCCCGTGAACTACTTCATCATGTGATATAGGGAGAATAAAGTTTTCTGAAAATGCATAATGCATTGAAAATGTAAATTTGTTGTGAACTCCTTTTCTAAAGAAAGGATCTGTTTCTAAATAATCAAGACTGTCATTCATCCATCCCATATTCCATTTGAAGTCAAATCCTAAACCACCATGTTCAACAGCAGCAGTCACCTTTGGATAGCTCGTTGATTCTTCTGCAATCATAATTACGCCTGAATAGTTTTCTTTTACATATAAGTTAAGATTTTTTATAAAATCTATTGCTTCTAAATTTTCAAATCCACCGTAAATATTTCTAGCACATTTATCTTCATCACGACAATAATTTAAAAATAACATAGAACTAACCGCATCAACTCTAATTCCATCGATATGATAATCTTCAATCCATGAAACGGCACTAGACGTTAAAAACGACTTAACTTCATTACGTCCATAATCAAACACTCTAGTTCCCCAACCTTCGTGCTCCATTTTTCTCGTATCAGAATACTCATAACAACATGTTCCATCAAATTCATATAAACCATGAGCATCTTTTGTAAAGTGTCCTGGAACCCAATCTAGTATTACTCCAATATGATTTTGATGACAAACATCAACAAAATACATAAAATCTTCTGGTGTTCCATATCTTGAAGTTGGTGAAAAATATCCTGTAGCTTGATATCCCCATGATTTATCATATGGATACTCAGTTACCGGTAATAATTCAACATGCGTATAATTCATTTCTCTAACATAATCTACTAATTTATGTGCAAGTTCTCTGTAACTTAATTCTTTACCTTCTTCACTATGTTTCCAAGATCCTAAATGGACCTCATAAACATTCATAGGTTTATGATAAGGAACCGCTCTATTTTCCATCCATTTTTTATCTTTCCATCTATATTCTGGTAAAGAATATACTTTAGAAGCTGTCAACGGTCTTGTCTCTGCATGTTTAGCATATGGATCAGCTTTCCACAATTCAACTCCACTCTGGGTAACTATTACATATTTATAAGCATCAAACTGAGTAACACCTTGAATTTGAATTTCATAAATTCCCTTATCATTTATCAATTTCATCTCATAAGTATGTGGATGCCAAGAACAAAACTCACCTGTTACAAATACTCTTCTTGCATTTGGAGCCCATACTCTAAAAGTACATGTATCTCCTTCTAAAAATGATCCTAAAAATTTATGGCTATGATAATTAGTTCCTTCATGGAATAAATATTCGGCCATATTATTACTCACTTAATAACCCCCTTTTCAGTAAAAGTAAACGCTTACTTCTACTAATAAAAAAATTTTAAACATAAAGAAATACAACAAAAAATAGTTAAAATTATTACTAATTATTTCTTTATTTTTTATAACTATAGTATACCATATAATAGGCTTTATGTAAATGTTTTCTTTACTATTTTACTACAAATAATTATGTCAACTTTAACACTTTAATACTAATTAATTTCTCTTTTTTTATAATAATGTCATTTACATTTAAACGCTTTTATATTAAAATATAACTGGTTGTTTTGTAAAACAAATTGATAATGAAAATTTTATATTCCGGAGATGAAAAATATGATTAAATTTAATCCTATAAAAAATAAATTTCCTCAAGGTGCAATAAATGATAAACAATCATTCTACTTTGAGGTACTAATTAAAGACGATTTTTATTTTAATGATTTTAAAATCATTATAAAAAATGAATTTACAGGTGAAATTGTTTCTAAAAGTTTAATATTCAAAGAAAAGTCTAATAATTACTATTCTAAATATTGTGTAGCTTTTGAACCTTTTAATATTGGGTTATACTTCTATCATTTTGAAGTCCACTTTGATAGTTTTTACGTATATTTAAAAAATGATAGATTAAATGCTAAACTTGTTAATAGTAATGATGAACTACCTGATTGGCAGCTAACTGTTTATGATTCAAACTTTACAACACCAGATTGGTACAAGGGTTCAATTATGTATCAAATTTTCCCTGATAGATTTAAACGAAGCGAGAAATATACTGCCACAGTTGCGAGAAACGAAAACGTTAGATTTAGACATGAAAACTGGGATAGTATTCCTCATTCATCAATTACACATGAAAACTACGGAGCAAAAGACTTCTTAATGGGTAATCTTCTTGGTATAGAGGAGGAGAAGGAGTATTTTAAAAAATTAAATATTGAAAGTATTTATTTAAATCCTATTGTTGAGAGTCCTGAAAACCATAGATATTCAACATCTGATTATTTCAATGTCGATCCATATTTTGGTACAAATGAACAATTCGAAAACTTCTGTAAAAACTTTAAAAATGACAACATTAAAATTATTTTAGACGGTGTCTTTAGTCATACTGGTTCAGATAGTATTTATTTTAATAGATATAATAACTATGATAGCATTGGTGCTTATAATTCACAAAATTCACCATATTATCCTTGGTTTGACTTCAAAAATTTCCCTAATGAATATCACTCTTGGTGGGGATTTGATAACCTACCAACAGTTATAAAGGAAAACAAAGAATATAGTGATTTCATCAATAACAAAGATACAGGCGTAGTTAATTTCTGGCAAAAATTAGGCATTGCTGGTTGGCGACTTGATGTTGCTGATGAATTTCCCGATGAATTCTTAGACAGAATACGTGAAAGTGCAAAATATTATGACAAAGATGCTTTAATTATCGGAGAAGTTTGGGAAGATGCAACGAATAAAATTTCTTACAATACGCGTCGACGTTATTTCTTAGGAGATCAACTTGATAGTGTAATGAACTATCCTTGGAAAAATGCAATTATTAATTTTGTAAAAAATAAAAATGCTGATGATTTTACTCTTGAAATTTTAAAATTAGTTGAAAACTATCCTCGCCCTGCTCTTGATACTATTATGAACTTACTTGGTAGTCATGACACAGAACGTGTCCTAACGATGTTAGCATTTGATAATCCTGAAGATGTTCCAGTTCACGAACGTCCTACTTATAAAATGTCTAAAGAACAATATGATAAAGCAAAAAATCTTCTGAAATTTGCTAGTTTCATTCAATTTACTCTTCCTGGTGTCCCTTGTATTTACTATGGTGATGAAATTGGAATGTATGGTTTTAGAGATCCATACAATCGTTTAGGATTTACGCATGATAATAAAGATGAAGATTTACTAACTCATTATATTAAATTATCTAATTTTAGAAATGAAAACAAAGATGATTTTATCACAAATTTCGAATTTATTTACAGTAACAAAAAATGTATTGCCTATAAACGCAATAATATTCTTTGTATTATAAATCTAGATTCTAAAGCTCACTTTATTGAAAATTATTGTGGTGAAAAAGTATTTGGAAACAACGATATTTATTCAACTCCATATGGAACAGTTATAGCCCCAAATAGCTATGTCGCTATAAAAATTACATAAAAAATGGAAGTAACTAATTTTAAAAGTTTTTATTGAGTTACTTCCACTAATTTAATAGATACTAGAATCATAATATTTATATCAAATCATTAATGATATTAATACATTTTTTATTCATATTTAGCATTAACCTTTAATGATTATTTTTTAATGTTAAATTTTAAAAAAGAAGACACTAAAACTGAAGGGAATGTCTCAACAAAATCGCGATTTTGTTGAGACACTCCCTTTTGCTATTTTATATTTTATCCTGAGTTTCTAAGTCCTGTAGCAACTCCATTAATTGTTATATGAATAGTATTTAATTGAGATTCTGGTAATTTACCTTCTCTTGAACGTTTAATTAACTCAACTTGTAGTAAGTTTAGAGTATTGAAGTACTGTAACCTATTTTCTAAACTTCGAGTTAGGTAAGTATTATCCTCTAAGAATTCTTTATGTTCTGAGATTTCTAATACTACTTGTTTTGTTAATTTCCATTCTCTTAGTATTTCTTCATATACTTTTTTAGTTTCTTCATCCTTACATAGATTAGCATATTCTTTAGCAATATCCATGTCTGATTTCGACATAACCATGTCAACATTTGATAGTAATGATGTGAAGAATGGCCAGTTTTTGTACATTTTACGTAATTTTTCTATATTCTCTTTATCTTTATTGATGAAATTTGAGAACGCTGTTCCTACTCCATACCAACCTGGAAGCATAATCCTAGTTTGTGACCATGAGAATACCCATGGAATAGCTCTTAATCCACCAATATCTGTAATTTTTTTACGTGATGCTGGACGTGAACCGATATTTAAACTTGAAATTTCTTTAATCGGTGTTGCTTCAAAGAAATAATTGTAGAAGTTAGGATTTTCAAAGACTAGTTCTCGATATTTTTTGTAACTATCTTCTACTATTTCATCCATAATAACTTGGATTTCAGGTATATCTCTGATATCTGTATTTATTTTATCAACATTCATTCTTTGAATTACGGCAGAAAATAAGGCTTCTAAGTTATAGTATGCAGCGTCACTGTTCCCATATTTAGCTGCGATAATTTCACCTTGTTCTGTAAGACGAATTCTATCTTTTACACTTCCTAAAGGTTGAGAAATTATAGCATCATAACTTGGACCACCACCTCGTCCTACAGTTCCACCACGACCATGGAAGAATATTACTTTAATATTATGTTTTTCACCAAGAGATGAAAGTTCTTGTTGTGCTTTATACAATGACCAGCCCGATGATAGGTATCCACCATCTTTGTTACTGTCCGAATAACCTAACATAATTTCTTGATAGCTTTTATTATCACTTACCCATTTTTTAACGATATCTAAGCTTAAATATTTATCCATAACTTCATAAGAATTCTCTAAGTCTTCGATTGTTTCAAATAATGGTACAAGTTGTAATCTTGCAAAGTCACTTCCAACTAATCCAACTTCTTTTAGCATAATTGCAAGTTCTAATAAATCGGAAACGCTTGTTGTGTGTGAAATAATGTTTTGCTTAATAACGTTATCTCCAAGTTTATCTTTTAATTTTCTAGCTGTTCTAAATATTGCTAATTCTTTTTTTAATTCTTCTGATTGTTTATTTTCATCATTTATACTTAGTGGTCGTGGATCTTCTTTCAGTTGTTTTAATAATAATTTACATTTTTCATCTTCAGTTAACGAACTATAATCTTTTTCTATATTAGCACTACTTAGTAACTCAGCTACCGAAGCTTCGTAAACACTTGAATCTTGGCGCATATCAATACTTGCTAAATAGAATCCGAAGATTTTTACAACATTTAATAATTCTTCAAATTCTCCAGTAATTAGCATCTCACCTTTATTCTCTAATAATGATTTTTCAATAACTTGCAGATCACTAATAAAATCTAATGACGTTAAATATTTTTCTCCAACTACTTTGTCATTAAGTAAGTATTCTTTAGTATTTTCTAATTTATTTTTTATATAGAAAATAGCTCTTCTATATGGTTCTTTTTCTCTATATACAGATGAATCACTAGAAAGATTTGCTAAAATTGCTAACTCTTTACTTTCTTCAATAAATTGAGTTGACATTGAAAATGTTCTGTATAAACTTTCTAATCTATCTAAATAGTAGTTAATAATAAGTTCACATTGCTTCATAGCTGATAAATTTAATGTTTCTGCTGTAACAAATGGGTTCCCATCACGGTCTCCCCCAATCCACATTCCCATAGTTATTGGTGTCTCATTTTTAAGCTCTATATTATGTTCTTCTAATAACAATTTATACTCAGTCATTAATTTACCAATAGCTTTTATAAATGATAGATTGTAATATTCTAGTACATTCGTAATTTCATTAGCAACTTTTAGTTTTTTCTCGCGAATAATATCACTTTGGATTAATATTTCAATATGTTGTTGGATAGCATTTTTCCATTTTCTTTCATTAAGTAATCCATTTTTCACATCACGGTGTTTTCTTAATAAAGAGTGCAGTTTCTCGGTTAAATCAAGAATTGTCTTTCTCTGTACTTGCGTAGGGTGTGCTGTTAATACTGGCACTACATTAATATTATCTAAAATATTTTTATCTTTAATATTTTTAATTGATTCAGATAACTTACCTATATATGCTTCATCTGAGTTATTTTTATAGTTGACCTCATAAGCTAAATCAACGTCTTCTGCTATGTTAATAAGCAGCGGCAATACTGAGAAGAAATTTGCTACAATTTCCATTTCTTCTTGTGATAAATCTTTAATAATAAGATTTAATTTTTCATAATTTTTCTTGTCAGCTAATGCTTTTAATTCTACAATTTTTTGAAAAGTTTCTTCAGAAATTAACTTTTGAGTAGCTTTTAACAGCATTTTTGTAAGAATTTGAATCTCCTCTTGTATTATATTTTCATTTACATTGCTTTCTAGTCTTGTTTTTTGCATCTAGTTACTCCTTGATAAGATTTTTACTAATAAAGTTTATTTTATCAGTTTTAACTACATACTCCATTATAAAACTTTTTTAGAAATAACACAACGAATTTTAACATTTTTTTTCATCTTATCGTATATTTTACTAACTTTTTTGATTTTTTAATATTATTGTTCCTATTTTACCTAATAGACCAATATAGTATAGTATACTAAAATAAATTTATAATATTCTAATTTTTGCATCATTTATTATTTTGAAAATATTATCAATTACTTTCATCCTTAATTAATTAACACAAAAAGTCGAGGCTTTTTGAAAGTTAAACCTATAGTAGTTTTACTTTCAAAAACCTCGACTTTATATTTTATTATTCTTCTTCGTAGCTTTCTTCTTTTGCTGCTAATGTAACAGTTGCTACTTTTTGATCATCAACAAGATTAATAACTTTAACACCTGTTGCTGTTCTTCCTAATGTACTGATTGTTGAAACATCAATTCTTATGATAATTCCTTGATCAGTCATTATCATTAAGTCTTCATTTCCAGCGATAGATTTAACCGCTACAATCTTACCTGTTTTTTTCGTAACTTTAGCTACTTTAACACCTTTTCCTCCACGGTTAATTACATTAAATTCCGTAGATTTAGAAATTTTACCAATACCATTTTCTGTTACTGTTAAAATTTTCTTAGATTCATCGACTACTTCCATACCTACTACGTAGTCATCTGGAGAAAGTGTAATACCTTTAACACCACGGCTTACACGTCCCATTGTACGCACTTTTTCAGCATTAATTCTAATTGCTTGTCCATTTGCTGTAACAATCATAATATCTTGATCATCAGTTATTCTTTGAACATCGATTAATGAATCGTCATCATCAAGTTTAAGGGCTATCTTACCTTTCTTAAGAATACTTGCGTAATCTCCTAATTTAGATTTCTTGATAATACCATATTTAGTTGAGAAGATTAAGTTTGTATCTTCTTCTTGTAAATTAGAGATTGCAATAATTGAGTTTACTTTTTCTTCTTTTTCAATTTCTAATAAGTTAATAATAGGTATACCTTTAGATTGTCTACTCATTTGATTGATTTCATAACCTTTAAGAGTGTAAACTTTACCTTTATCTGTAAAGAATAAGATATGATCGTGAGTTGAACAACTTAGCATATAAGCTACATTATCCTCATCGTTTGTAGTCATACCATTTACTCCACGTCCACCGCGACCTTGTGATTTATAAGTACTTGCAGCAAGACGCTTAATGTATTGATTATGAGATAGAGTAATTATGATTTGTTCTTTTTCAATTAAATCTTCATTTTCAATTTGATCTACTTGCCCTTCGATAATTATACTACGACGTTTGTCTCCGAATTTTTCCTTAACTTCTAATAACTCATCTTTAACGATTTGAATTACTCTCTCGGGTTTCGCTAATATATCTTCTAAGTCAGCAATAATTTCCATAAGTTTACTATATTCTTCTTCAATCTTATCACGTTCTAAACCTGTAAGCCTTTGTAAGCGCATATCTAAGATAGCTTGTGCTTGAATTTCAGTTAATCCAAATTGATCAATTAAACCAGCTTTCGCTTCTTCAGCAGTTTGAGAACCACGAATTAAGCTAATAATTCTATCGATATTATCTAAAGCAATTCGTAATCCTTCTAAAATATGAGCACGTGCTTGCGCTTTTTTAAGGTCAAATCTAGTTCTTCTCACTACTACTTCTTTTTGATGCTCTAAGTAGTGATAAAGTACTTCTTTAAGATTTAATAACTTAGGTACTCCATTTACAAGAGCAATCATGTTTACACCAAATGAACTTTGTAATGGTGTTAATTTGTATAAATTATTTAAAATTACGTTACTATTGACATCACGACGTAATTCAATTACAATCCTAATACCTTTTAAGTTACTTTCATCACGAAGATCTGTAACACCTTCAATTTTTTTATCGCGAGCTAATTCTGCTATTTTTTCAACTAATTTTGCTTTATTTACTTGATAAGGAATTTCTGTAATAACAATTCTTTCCTTACCATTTTTCATTTGCTCAATTTCAGTTTTACCACGCATAATTACAGAACCGCGTCCTGTTGTATATGCTTTAACTATTCCACTACGTCCTAATAAGAATGATCCCGTTGGGAAGTCTGGCCCTTTAATTTTAGACATAAGTTCAGCTATAGTTATTTCAGAGTTATCTGCTAATGCGATTACCCCATCGATAACCTCACCTAAGTTATGTGGTGGAATATTAGTAGCCATACCAACAGCAATACCACTACTTCCGTTTACTAATAAGTTAGGGATTCTTGCTGGTAATACTTTCGGTTCTTGTTTAGTACCATCATAGTTATCTTGCATATCAACAGTATCTTTGTTGATATCACGTAATAGCTCAGAAGCAATTTTGCTCATTCTAGCCTCTGTATAACGCATTGCAGCAGCACCATCTCCGTCAATAGAACCAAAGTTCCCTTGACCATCTACTAAAGGATATCTACTGTTAAAATCTTGCGCTAAACGGACAATTGTACCATATGTAGCTGAGTCACCATGTGGGTGATACTTCGCCATTACTTCTCCTACAACGAAGGCACTTTTTTTGTAAGGTTTGTCATATGTTAACCCTAAATCATTAAAAGCATAAAGTATTCTTCTATGAACTGGTTTTAACCCATCACGTACGTCCGGTAATGCACGTGATACAATAACACTCATTGAATAGTCTAAAAATGAATTTTCAATTTCAGTTGTTATGTTTCTTAAGGTAATATTATTTTTATTATCTTCCATGTTCTATCCTTTCTTTCTAAATGTCTAAGTTTATAACATTTAGAGCATTATCTTCGATAAATTTACGTCTTGGTTCTACTTTTTCACCCATTAATGTGTCAAAAGCAGCATCTGCTCTTTGAGCGTCATTAATGCTAACTTTGTACATTAATCGATGTTCTGGATCCATTGTTGTATCCCATAGTTCTTCTGCGTTCATTTCTCCAAGACCTTTGTATCGTTGAACTGTATACTTTTTATCCCCAGCATGTTCTTCAATATTTTGTTTCAGTTCTTCTTCTGTATGGCAATAGAATTCTTTCTTACCTACTTTTAGACCGTATAGAGGTGGTCTAGCGATATACACATATCCTGCATCGATTAATTCTCTCATATATCTAAAGAAGAATGTTAATAATAATGTTCTAATGTGACTTCCATCGACATCGGCATCGGTCATAATAACGATTTTGTGATAGCGAAGTTTATCGATGTTTAATGTTTCACCAATACCCATTCCAATAGCTGTAATTAATGAACGAACTTCATCGTTAGCTAGTACTTTATCAATTCTTACTTTCTCTACGTTCAGAATTTTACCTTTAAGTGGTAAAATAGCTTGGTATTTACTATTACGTCCAAGTTTTGCACTTCCTCCCGCAGAGTCCCCTTCGACTAAGAATAATTCGCATTCAGCTGCATCTTTACTTGAACAATCTGCAAGTTTCCCTGGTAGGTTAGTAAATTCTAAGGCATTTTTACGACGTGTTGATTCTCGAGCTTTTTTAGCTGCAATTCTTGCACGTGATGCTTGAAGACCTTTTTCAACAATTATTTTCGCTGTTTTTGGATTTTCTAATAAGAATCTATCTAATTCTTCAGAGAATAACTTATTAGTAATTGTACTCATTTCTGAGTTCCCTAATTTAGTTTTTGTTTGTCCTTCAAATTGTGGATTTGGGTGTTTGATTGAGATAATCGCAACAAGTCCTTCACGAACATCATCCCCTGTTAATGACTCTTTATCTTTAATAAGTTTATTCTTTTTACCATAAGAGTTAATTATTCTTGTAAGAGCAGTTTTAAATCCACTCTCGTGAGTTCCACCTTCATGTGTATTAATGTTATTAGCATAACTTAATACATTATTAGAATATCCTGTGTTATATTGCATTGAAATTTCTACTTCTTTACCTTCCATCTCACCATGCACATAAATAGCTTCATGTAGAGCGTCTTTATTTTCATTTAACATTTCCACATATTCTAATAATCCACCTTCATAACAGAAAGTTTCTTCTTTCTCTTGACCTTCTCTCTCGTCTTTAAGAATAATTGTTATACCTTTATTTAAGAAAGCAAGTTCTCTAATACGTGTTCTTAAAATATCGTATTCATATACTGTTGTTTCTTGGAAGATTTCTGGATCCGCTTTAAAACGAATAGTTGTTCCAGTTCTATCAGTATCTCCTACTACTGTAATTCCTTGGACTACATCACCACGTTCAAACTTCATTGTGTAAATTTTTCCATCACGATGAACTGATGCTTCTAAGTTTGTTGATAAGGCATTTACTACACTGGCCCCAACTCCGTGAAGACCACCAGATACTTTATATCCGCCTCCACCGAATTTACCTCCAGCGTGAAGTACTGTAAGGATTACTTCAAGAGCAGGTTTTCCTGTTTGTTCTTGAATGTCTACCGGGATACCACGCCCATTATCCTCAACTCTTATCCAATTTCCTTTTTCTATTGCAACTGTTATTGTGGTACAATATCCGGCTAAGGCTTCATCTATTGAATTATCTACAATTTCCCAAACAAGGTGGTGTAGACCTTTACTAGATGTAGAACCAATATACATACCTGGTCTTACCCTAACAGCCTCAAGACCTTCAAGAACCTGAATCTGATCGGCATTATATTCTTGTATTTGTTTTTTTTCTACCATGATTTTTCCTTTCATTTTAGTAAATTTATAAATAAATTTTCTAGATTATTTCGCTAATATTTCCATTTTCTATTTTAAAAACTTTAGCTTTTTCTAACAAATCTTCTTTTATATCTGATATCGAAGGTGTTGTAATGAATGTTTGTACATTTTCATTAATTGCATCTAACAGTTTTAATTGTCTATTCTTATCTAATTCACTTAAGACATCATCTAAAAGTAAGACTGGATAAGTTCCAGTTTTTGTTTTTAAATAATTTATTTCAGCTAACTTTAACGATAATACTATACTTCTTTGTTGTCCTTGGGATGCGTACATTTTTGCATCAAGATCATTAATATAAAACTCTAAATCATCTTGATGTGGTCCAATTTTAGTACTTCCTCTCATTATATCGTCATATGATTTTTTCAACATAACCTTTGTTAGGCTTTCCTCATTAAATATTTCATCTGATATATCATTTATATTTAATGCTTCTAATACTGAACTTTTATATCTAATTTTTAATGATTCTTGTCCATTAGATATATTAAGCATATTCTGATATGTTAGTTTTGAAATGTCCTGGACAAATGACACTCTTTCTCTTGTGATATAAATTGCTACTTTAGCTAATTGAGAAGTAATTGTCTCTAAGTATGCAAGTGACATTGCATCTTTTGGATTTTTTCGCATATCTTTTAAATAAGAATTTCTCTGTTTCAATAAATGTTGGTACATTAAATAATATTTGTGATAAATACGTGAGAACTGATAAAATTCTCTATTTATAAACTCTCGACGTAGTGATGGAGATCCTTTTACCAGCTGCAAATCTTCTGGAGAAAATAATACTACATTTAGCTCTCCTACGAAATCTGTTAGTTTAGTTTTTTTCACTCCTCCTATTTTAGCACTTTTACCTTTATTATTAATACCTAACATAATATCTAAATTCTTATCATTTTTGTTAACTACACATGACATCGCTGTTGCAGTTTCACCAAACATTATACATTCACTATCACTCTTAGTACGATAACTACGTCCAAGTGCTAAACAAAAAATAGACTCTATTATATTAGTTTTTCCATTCGCATTGTTTCCTACTAAAACATTAAGCGAGGGATGTACATCTATATTCATTGATAAATAATTTCGAAAGTACAGTAATTTTAAACTCTTAATTCTCATTAATAATTATGAATTCATTTCCTTCTAATTTAATAATATCATTTGAATATAATTTTTTCCCTCGTCTATTTTCTAGTTCTCCGTTTAACTCAACTTCTACTTCTTGTAAAAAATATTTAGCTTCTCCACCTGAACCTATGAAGCCTTCTACTTTTAAAAATTGTGCTAACGTAATATACTCACTATTAATAAAAACTTCTTTCATTTTACACCTCCTAAGTATTTAAAAATGAAACTATATGTATATAAATATATTTTATATACTTTAATTATATCAAATTTATCGTTTTTTTTCAACAATAGTCAGTTGATTTTACATAATATACTTCAAAAATATCTATATATATCAACTATTTCTAAAGATTGGTAGTTATTTTAGTTCACATAAAAAATACGGTGGAAATTTATAAGTTTAAATTATATTTTTTTGAATGATATTATAAAAAAAATAGTATTTTAATATAATATTTTATATTATAAATGAATACTCTGAAATCGTTTTTCTTTAATCTTTATTGCATATATTGTATAATAATAGTGAAAAGTTAATTAAATTTCAGAAATTAAAGGGGATAATTTTATGTACAGTATTGATAAACTTGAAAAAATATTAAATGAAAAAGTTTACTCTATTGAAGAAACGAGTTATGGAGTAACTAATAAAAATTATATAGTAACTACAGAAAATAATAAATATTTCTATAGAACTTCAAAAGATTCTACAAAGATTGTAAATAAAGATAATGAGAAAGAAGTTCTGCAGCTTCTTTTGGACGAACCATATTTTTTAAAACCAGTGTACTTTAATAATGACAATTTAATTACTGAATTTCAACAACATCCAAAAACTTTTATTTCTCAAAGAAGTTTATCTAATATTGTACGCATAGGAAAACTTTTAAAGAATTTTCATTCAAAAAAATTTCAAGCTGATAACATCTTTAATCCGATTGATCAGTTTAATAATTATTATGTAAATGTCAATATAAAAATGTACAAAAGTGACAAAATAAAAATGTACAATTA
>CAUSUW010000007.1:0-57381 GCA_963535095.1 uncultured Gemella sp.
CTATCGGTTTTTCTGGTTGTACTAACGATTCACCTTTCTCGCTCACTACTCCTATTGGTTTCTCTGGTTGCACTAACGATTCACCTTTCTCGCTCACTACTCCTATCGGTTTCTCTGGTTGCACTAACGATTCACCTTTCTCGCCCACTACTCCTATCGGTTTCTCTGGTTGTACTAGCGATTCACCTTTCTCGCTCACTACTCCTATCGGTTTCTCTGGTTGTACTAGCGATTCACCTTTCTCGCTCACTACTCCTATCGGTTTCTCTGGTTGTACTAACGATTCACCTTTCTGAGAAATTCCAACTCCGACATCACTAACTTTATTAACAGCTTGTTTAATAGAGGTACCCTCCTCTTCAACTGGTGTTTTCATTTTTTGGGAAAGAATATTTTTAGAATTGTGAGAAAATTTTTTCAAATCACTCTGTGTGAAAAATCCTATATACCTATATCCTGCTATTTGAATTACACCTTTTGCAAGTTCAGAAGAATTTCTTATAGTTACTTTTGTATTATATTCAACTAAATCTTTATTTTCTAAAGCGAAAGAATGATAAGGTACTATGGCACTCTGTCCTAAACTACCAATCAAAATAATACTAAGTACTTTGTTTCTATGTTTTTTTGATATTAGAAATACCACTAGAACAGCTGTTCCTAGACCTAAACCAGCGAGTGGGAGTGAGCTTTTCCCTGTATTAGGTAATGATTTGGTTTTCAGTGTATCAGAGGTCGTACTCTGATTTTCTTTCTTATAAACCATGTAGTATGTTTCGTTATTTTTCAAATCATTTGGTATACTATTTTTAATTAAACTTTTTTCCGATTCTGTAAGTTCATTTTCAGTTAGATAAGTATAATTAACATTTATATCATTGTCACTTGCATAAGCTTTAGCTGGCATATAACTTCCAAATATTAAAGCACCAATAACAACTGGTGCTGCACCAAATGATAATTTTCTAATTGAAAATTTTAAAATTTTATTATTTTGTGCTCGCATAAAACATTTTCTCCTAAATATATATTATTGCAATTTTATTCTATCAAAAAAATATAGCTATTACAATTTAGCCTTCACCTCAATACACAACTGCAATTAATAATTTTTTTATTTACAGATAATTAAAATAATCCTATTTTATTTTCTTTTAATACGTAAAAGCAACACTTTCTTTTTTCAAAAAATAAAGATATACTTCTCCTAAAGAATTAATTAATATCAAGAAATACAAAAAGGAACGTTCCACCAATATGATGATTAAAAAAATCATTACTGGTAAATCGCTCCTTATAATATTTATTAGATATCAAGTGAACTTTTATAAATTATACTCTAAGGCTGATTTAAATTGTTTTTTATGTTAATCTAAGCTTTTTTATCTTCTTAACAATTTAAATTAATTCTTTTTATCTTATCTCTAAAAATCTCTTAATTACAATAAGTAAAATAACATTTTAACATTTAGGCCTTTACTAAATTATATTATTTTACTATCTCAATTCCTGAGCTTGTTCCTAATCTTTCAGCTCCTAAGTCAACATATTTTTGAGCAGTTTCTTTATCTCTAACTCCACCACTAGCCTTAACTTTTGCATTATTTCCGACTACAGATTTCATTAATTTTACATCTTCATAAGTTGCACCACCAGTTCCAAATCCTGTTGAAGTTTTAACAAAATCAGCTTTGGCCACTAATGATAACTCACAAGCTTTAACTTTTTCTTCATCAGTTAAATAACATGTTTCGATAATAACTTTTAAGACATTATCACCAATCGCCTCTTTGATTAGACGAATTTCATTTTCTACATAATCGAATTCACCATCTTTTAATTTGGCAACGTTAATAACCATATCTATTTCACTTGCTCCATTTTCAATGGCTTCTTTTGCTTCAAAAACTTTTGATGCTGTTGTCATCGCTCCTAATGGAAATCCAACAACTGCGGCTACTTTAACATCAGCACCTTGTAATAGATGTTTAGCATCCGCTACGTAACAACTATTAACACAAACGCTATAAAATTCGTGTTCAATAGCTTCTTCACATAGTTTTTGGACATCAGCACTACTTGCCGTAGCTTTTAAAATTGTATGATCAATATATTTATTTAATCCCATTTTTTTACCTCTATTCTATTATTTCTAATATATTTTTAATATTTTCTATTTTTTCATTTCCGATAACATACGCATCTAATAGCATATTTTTACTAGATTCTACATTCTTATCATCATTGTAATAAATTTCAGCTATAAGATCACCTTTTTCTACCTTATCTCCTACTTTTTTCTTAAGCTCTATTCCTACGGCATGATCTACTTCATCTTCTTTTGTCGCACGACCTGCTCCTATTACCATAGCTGCTTTACCTACTTCTTCAGCTTTAATTTTAGTAACATATCCATCTTCTTGCGCAAATACTTCTAATACTGATTTCGGTGTTGGTAATAACTCATAATTATTCACGACTTCACCGTCTCCACCACTAAGTTCTATAAACTGTTTTAATAATTCTAAAGCACGACCATTATTAATAACTTTATCTATTTTTTCACTAGCTTCTTCGAATGTCTTCACTTCACCTTTATATTTTAACGCTAAATAAACAATTTCATACACAACTTCCTTAAGATCACTTGACCAATTTCCTTTTAAAGCCTCTATACCTTCAATTATTTCATTAGCATTACCAATATTATAACCTAATGGTTCTTCCATATTAGTTAATACTGCTATCGTTTTTCTTCCAACACTATTACCGATTTCTACCATTCGACGTGACAGTTCCCTAGCATCTTCAATGGTTTTCATGAAGGCACCATCACCGACTTTAACGTCAAGAATAATTAAATCTGATTGTATAGCTAATTTTTTACTCATAATACTACTAGCTATTAATGGAATGCTATCAACCGTTGCAGTAACATCACGTAAGGCATATATTTTTTTATCTAATGGAACAATATTATCACTATACCCCATTAATCCAACTCCAGTTTTACTAGCAACTTCTACTAACTCTTCTTTTGTTGTACTAAATTTAAAGTTTCTAATCGATTCAAATTTATCTATTGTCCCTCCTGTATGACCTAGACCTTTACCTGAAAGTTTTGTTGTAGCCATTCCTACTGCTGATAAAATTGGACCTAATACAACTGTTACTTTATCTCCAACACCACCAGTAGAGTGTTTATCTACTAAATAGTGATCTAAATTATCAAAGAAAATAGTATCCCCTGAATCTCTCATCGTTAATGTGAAGTTTGTAAGTTCATCTTTAGTCATATTATTAAAATATACCGACATTAAAAATGAACTCATCTGATAATCTGGAACTTTACCCGAAAGATATCCTTCCAGTAAAAACTCTATTTCGGCTTTAGTTAGCTCATTATTTCTTTTCTTTTTATCTATGATATCAACAACTCTCATAGCTAATCTCCTTACTTATTAATTTAATTAAAATAAACTTTACATTATTAGTTAATTCATCTAGAAATCATTACAATAAAAATTTGTCATTCTATACTTCTCATTTTCAATATAAATATTATTAGAGATTTCTAATATCTGCAAACTTTTCTTATCTTTCAATATTTTATATAGTTCTTTTTGATCTTTTTTACTATATACTATTTTATCACGAATCAAATACATTTTATAGCCTAATAATATTAATGTATAATTTTTATACTTAAACAACATACAAAATAATAGATAAAAGATAAATATAAGTATGGCTATTTTAAAAATTAATTGTACTTTTTGATTTATAATTAAGAATGTAATAATTATCATCAAAACTAAATAATAGTAATCTATGCCTCTTTGTTTAAAGAGTTCTTTCTTGCTACAAACGAATATATTTGTAGGTTTATTACCATTTTGAATTATTAAAGAGAATATAGAAATTATTATTAATATTGTAGTTAATAAAAGATCGTCAAAATCTTGTTTTACAAAGGTATAAATAAGTAAAACAAAATAAAGAGGCATAAATGAATAGATACAATAACTAATATAGTTAAATGATTTTTTCATCTTATACCTCCTATTTATTATCTTTTACTCTTAGGTTTAGACAGAATCTCTGAAAAAATTATATCATTAACAACTTTTTCTTTATCAAAAGTTATAGAATTTGAAAATATTTCTTTTTCTCTATCTACTATAACTCTCTGTTTTTTCTCAAAAGATTTACGAGTTAGAGTTTGCTGATTTGTTACGGGATTTTCTTTTTGCTGTTGATTTTTAGACGTGGTATTCTTTACCTTTGTCTTCCTTTTCTTAACTTTCCTAATAGGATCTTCTTTAGTTTTATTATTTTCTCTTACTTTATCAATAATAAATGAAACTAATAGAAAGATTAACGGGATATATAAACTACTCATCTTCCCCTCCTAGAGTTCCTATTAAGATACTCGTTAGCAATCAATCCACGAACTATATTTTCTTGTGTAAACTCTAATTTTTTCGAATTATCTTGAACAACATTAGTGTTATCAAAATTTCTTTGCATTGAAAATTTATTTTTACCTCTATTATAATTTTCATTATAATATTGTTGGTATTTATTTATAGATGGACTATCAACTTGTTGTTCATAAACATCTTCTTCATATACTTGCTGATCACTTAATGAACTTTGTCTATTTCTAAAAGCATTAGAGTCTTTATCAGCAGCTTCTTTAATTCTTTTCATCTCTTCTACTACTTTTAAAGCCTGTGCTCGAGCATTGTCTAATTCCATTTGTTTTGAATTATCTAAATTTTTTCTGTATCTTTTACTGTCAGAAGCAAAAACAATTGCGAAAATAGCAAAAATTATGATAAATGTTATTGGTGCTGCGAAAATTAAAAATGACATTTCACATCCTCCTTTTTATCTAATTATTTACCTGCTCCTGTATCAGGTTGTGACATACGTTTGATTGAATCTCTCATACCTGTATCAGCTTCTAAATTTTTATAATTCATATAATCCATAATACCTAGATTACCTTGTTGGAAAGCTTTAGCCATAGCAAGTGGTAGTTCTGCTTCTGCTTCTACTACTTTTGCACGCATCTCTTGGATTCTAGCTTTCATTTCTTGCTCAGCTGCAACCGCCATTGCACGACGTTGTTCTGCTTTAGCTTGAGCAATGTTTTTGTCAGCAATAGCTTGCTCAGTTTGTAAGTTAGCTCCAATATTTTGACCGATGTCAACATCCAAAATATCAATCGATAAGATTTCAAATGCAGTACCTGCATCTAAACCTTTGTCTAAGATTGTTTTAGAAATACGATCAGGATTTTCTAAAACTACAGTGTGTGACTCCGAAGAACCGATTGTTGAAACGATACCTTCACCTACACGGGCGATAACTGTTTCTTCTCCAGCTCCCCCTACTAAACGTTCAATGTTTGCACGAACAGTAATTCTTGCTTTCGCTTTTACTTCGATACCGTTAATTGCAACCCCAGCGATATATGGAGTTTCAATAACTTTCGGATTAACACTCATTTGAACGGCTTGAAGAACATCTCGTCCTGCTAAGTCAATAGCTGCACAACGTTCAAATGTTAAACTTACTATATTAGCTCTGTGAGCTGCGATAAGGGCGTTAATTACTCTATCCACATTCCCTCCTGCTAAATAGTGACTTTCCAATTGATTAATAGTAACAGCTAAGCCCGCTTTATGTGCTTTAATCATTGGATTTATTACTCTACTTGGAATAACACGTCTTAATCTCATCCCAACAAGTGTAAAGATACTTACCTTTACTCCTGCTGCAATCGCACTAATCCATAGACCAAGTGGAAAGAAAGTAAAGAATATAGATAGCACAATCAACACTACCACCACAATTATACCTGTAAATACTAATTCTGGCATAATACTACCTCCTTATTTTATTTATATTTTCTTAACAACTATACGCATTCCTTCAACACGTATTACTTCTATTTCATTACCTTTTTCTATAAAGTCTCCATCAGTAACTACATCCAATTTTTCATCGCCAAATACAGCGACTCCTGCCGGACGTAAATCTGTATATGCTTGAAGTTTCTTACCTATAAGTTCTAATCTGCTTTCACTTGCTACATAACCATCTTCTGTTGAGATAGCATCAGTTAATACAAGTCTATCTAGAAAAAACAACTTTTTATGAAAAATACTTCTATTTACATAATACAGTATAACTGCAAGTATTAGAGAAACTATTAAGATAAATGCAATATAATATGTTGATTTATTTACATAAATTATTGCATATACTACGGTAATGATACCTACAGTGCCCACTATTCCTCCTGGGACAAACATTTCAAGTCCTATTAAACAAAGTCCACCAATGAACAGCAATAGAACAAAAATACTAAGTCCTGTAGAATAGGAATGTAAGGCAATGTATGTCGCTAAACTGACTATTGACAATATTCCAAATAGATTAAATTTTCTTGAGAATAATTGCTGACAGAAAGTTAATGACATAGTAATTAAAAGAATCCAATCGAGAGACATCATTAAATTCATATGTAATCACCTCATTTTTGTATATTCTTTTTCAAGATAATCTAACAATTCCTCTCTCGTAAATATGTTACCATGACCAGGAACAGCATATTCAAAATCAAGAATTGTTATTCTATCTATATAATCACGGAGCTTCTGCTTATTATATGCCATCGGTTTAGTATAATAGTTTTTAGCATGACTATCTCCTAAAAACAATAGTTTTTCCTCTGGAATATAAATTAAAAATGCATCATTAGAATGTGAGTTATCATTATATATACAATTTATTTTAACTCCACCAAGATTCAAATTGAAATCAGCCATTTTTGGCATATCTGGTATTCTAATTTTTATTTCATTATTTTCATAAATTCTTTTTATTACATCCGCACTATATTTTATTTCAGTTCCATCTTTTACCCTTTGGTAAAGACTCTCATCATCCCACTTAAGTTGTGATAACTCAATTAAAGAGTCTCTAGCTCTATCTGTAGAGATTACTGGAATATCTAGATAGGCCGCTCCAAAGCTATGATCCCAGTGATGATGGGTCAATATTACATAACTTGGCATCGGCAGGTCATTTTCCTTTAATTCCTTTAGAAAATTCTCAACTTGTGTAGGTCCATTTCCAGAATCTAACATTACAGAAAAATATTCACCTTTTAAATAACCAAGTGTCGGTTCTAAATACATATATCGTTGTTTTGTATAATAAAATCTATCTGAAAATTTAATTAGCATCCTTTTTACTTCCTTTTGATTATAGTTACATTATAGCATACCTAATAACTATTTACAAATCAACATTACTAAATAAACAGCTGCAACTAAAACCTTTACAAATTGTAGTTACAGCTGTTATTTTTAAAAATTTTTTTACTAAAATAGAGCTAATCCAACGAGATACAAATAATAGAAAATAAACCCTATTCCTACTATTAATGCTATTATATACAATAACCAAGTTACCAAGTAAAATGTATATCCTAATGCTTTAACGATATTAGTTAATCCTAACCATAAATGTCTACCTATTGCTAAAAGAATAGAAATTACTCCACCTTCATAAACTTCATCTTGATTCTCCAAATTAGTAAATTTAAACATTGTTAATAATTTCATCATAATCACCTCCCCCTTTGATAAATTATTTCTTACTCTTCAATAATATTATAGTACATTTATCAAGCGATTACAATTAGATTTTTGTAATAAAATTTGTCGAATTAACATATTATTAAGATATACAAAAAAGAGACTCATAAATCTTTATTTTAAAGATTTCAAGTCTCGTTGACACAGTTTCTAACTGCATATTTTTTATTTGAGATTAATCTCAATAGAATGGAGATGGCGGGATTTGAACCCGCGTCCAAAAATACCTCCCCTTAGCTTCTACATGTTTAGTTTACCTATTAAATTTAATTCTCCACTTAAGCCGATAAACAGGCAATGAAGAACGAGTTTGATTAATCTCTTATTTTTTTCTACAAACGGAAGAAAAAAATCGTAGACTGCTAAGAATGAACCGATTAGCTTTGTCACAGTCAAACAAAGTAATCAGCCTTTAGCTTATTAAGCTGCTAAAGCGTAATTTGTTTTTTCGCCAGTTATATTTAACTGATGTGTTGTTAAAGGAGACAACCCTCCTACATGCCACCAAGAAGACTAGCATCCCTGTCGAATCCTAAACATCCCCTTATTGTGATTATTATATTTTATCATAAAATCAAGATTATGTAAAATTTTATTATTTTATACATACAACGACACTTCCAATTAACTTTCTAACAACAACTATATCAATTATGATATAATTAATATTAAGAAATAAAAACTAAGGAGGTACCATGGAAACACTTATCAATAAATTACGACCTAATAAAATTAGTGATATTATTGGTCAACATCATTTAATTGGAGATGGAAAAGTTATCACTAAGATAGTAGAAAGCAAAAAAATGTTCTCATTTATTTTATATGGTCCCCCTGGAACAGGAAAAACTTCAATCGCTAATGCATTAGCTAATGAACTAGACTATAAATTTAAAATATTAAATGCTGTAAATTGTAATAAGAAAGATTTAACTGCAGTAATAGAAGAATCTAAAAGGTTTAAAAAAGTAATATTACTACTTGATGAATTTCATAGATTAACAAAACCTATGCAAGATATTCTACTTCCTGAAATTGAATTTGATAATATATACGTTATTGGATGCACAACAAATAACCCATATCATACTGTAAATCCTGCGATTAGATCACGTTTAATTATTTTTGAATTACAACAAGTTTCAAACGATGATATTTATGAATATCTTAAGAAAATATCTAATAATAAAGAAATATTCTCTAAAGAGTTAAAAATAGAAGATGATGTATTTAAAACAATAGCTTTAAACTCTTCTGGTGATTTGAGATTCTCTTTAAATACTTTTGAAATTTTATATAATTTATCAAACGAAGGTGAAATTATCACAAAAGAGAAACTATTAAACTTATCTCTAGGAAAATTCAAAGCCTATGATAAAGATGGTGATGCTTTTTATGATATTATTAGCGCCTTTCAAAAGTCTATTCGCGGAAGTGATGTTGATGCTTCACTATATTACTTAGCACTACTAATAGATAGTGGTGATTTAGACACTATATATAGAAGAATGAGTGTTATAGCTTATGAAGATATCGGTCTTGCTAATCCAAATATAGGACCTTTCGTTCATGCTGCTATTGAAAGTGCAAAGATGCTTGGATTACCTGAAGCTAGAATACCATTAGCTAACGCTGTTATTCAACTTGCACTTTCATTAAAATCTAATAGCGCTTATATGGCGATTGACAATGCACTACATGAAACTAAGACAAATCCAAAATTTATTATTCCTGATCATCTAAGAGATGCACATTATTATGGTGCTGATAAACTTAATCATGGTGTTGGTTATCAATATCCGCATAGTCATCCTACAGGATACATTAAGCAACAATATCTCCCTGATAACTTAGTAGGAAGAACATTTTATACACCAAAAACAAATAATAAAAATGAACAAAATCTTGCACAATATAAAAAATTTATAGATAATGCGAAATAAAAAAAGGGCTAATCCAGCCCTAAAATTTAACAAAGTTCATATGTGAACTTATAGACGCAGTGATTTATTGATATCTAAATTCGCTTTATAAAAGCTTTTTAGACATCTAATAAACTGTGCGAGGGTGACTCGACAAAATCGATTTCTCCGAAATCACAATTTTTGAGTCACTCCTTTTTTATTCACCTAAAATTTTAACTTCACACTCAAGTTCAACACCTGAATCTTCTAAAACTTTTTTCTGAACTTCTTTTATTAAATTTTTATAATCTTCACAAGTTGCTGAATCTATATTAACCATAAATCCGGCATGTTTTTTTGAAACTTGCGCTCCACCCATAGTTAATCCTTGTAACCTCGCATCTTGAATTAATTTCCCTGCGAAATATCCTTCTGGTCGTTTAAATACAGAACCGCATGAAGGGTATTCTAAAGGTTGCTTATCCGAGCGCATTTTATTTAATTCTTCCACTTTAGCAATAATTTCTTCTTTATTTCCTTTTTTCATTTGGAAATACACTTTAGAAATGATTTCTTTAGTTTCTTGAATTACAGAATGTCTATATGAAAATTCCATTTGTTCATTAGTATAGATTTTCTTTTCACCGTTTTTAGTAAAAACCTCGACTTTTTGAACAACTTCCTTCATCTCACCACCGTATGCACCAGCATTCATGAAGATTGCTCCACCAACACTTCCTGGAATACCACATGAAAATTCAAGATTAGTTAAGCTATTTTCAATACAAAAGTCTGTAAGTTCTTTTAACGTTAATCCCGCATAACAAGAAATAACATCGCCATCTAATAATTCAATCTTGTTCATATCGCTAGTTATAGCTACTATTCCTGCTATACCATTATCTGATATTAACACATTTGAACCATTCCCTAAAATAGTTAATTCTATGTTATTTTCGTTGCTATATTTAATAACATTTTGTAAATCTTGTTCGTTTGTTAATTTTACTAAAACTTCTGCATTCCCACCCGTCTTTGTAAAACTATATTTTCTTAGAGGTTCATTATATAGTACTTCGCTATTTTGAACGATCTCCTCAATTTTTTTTATTTTAGTCATTATTTTCAATCCTTTTTAACATATCATTTATAAATATTACTTTTTTTGTTGAATAATCTTTAAACAAAAGTTCTTTATTACTATTTTTAAATGAATTATATTCATTTTTTAAAACTTCATCATTAAAAATTTCTTTAATTTTTATAAAATCTTTATGTATTTCTGTATCACGTTGCACAACGTTTAATACAACATCATAGCTCATAGTTAGATAATCGATAATTCTAGCATATTTTATTACACCTTTTGTACCATTATGAGCTATTCTATGATAACTGATATTATTTAGTCTTTTTTCATCAAATGTGGTTATCTCATGTAAATTTTCTACAACAACAAGTATATCAACAATTTTCTCCCCTAATACCTGTGTATTACTAGTAGCTCCAATATGTAAAAACTCGCATTTAGGCATTTTGGGAATTTCTTGTATCTTTTTTATCTCTTCTAAAAATGTTTCAACAAACATTTTATTGTCTGCTATTTCTTCAATTTTAATAGTTCTCTTATCCATTTATAAAATCCAATCTTAAAATTAAACATACTTATATATTATAGACTGTATTTCTTATAAAGTAAAGTTATATCTAAATTTGAACAATTCCCTTATTTATAATACTTTCCATAATACCAATTTAATAACATTTCTTAGCAACATTCTTTATAACAAAAACATCCTTTTTCATGATCATTTATCATTCCAATAGCCTGCATATAGCTATAAATTATCGTACTTCCTACAAAACTAAATCCTCTTTTTTTCAGATTTTTACTTATTCTAGTAGATAACTCCGATTCACTTGCTGCATCTTTGTAGCTTTCTAATTTGTTGTTGATTTTTTTATAATCTGTAAATCCCCAGATATACTTATCAAAACTTCCAAATTCTTTTTGAACCTTAAGAAATGCTACAGCATTTTTTCTAACAGAATATATTTTCAATTTATTTCTAATTATACTAGCATCTTGTCTTAACGATTCTAGGTATTCATCTGTATAATTGGCACAGATATTATAATCAAAATTATCAAAAGCACGTTTGAAATTTTCTCGTTTCTTAAGTATCAACGACCAACTTAAACCAGCTTGCATACCTTCTAGTATTAGATATTCAAATAACATTTGGTCATTATGAGTTTCTCTCCCCCATTCATTGTCATGATATTCAATATCTAATGGGCCTATTGCCCAAGGGCATCTATTTTTATTCATGTTCCCCCTCCAAATTATTGTTTACTAAGGCTAACATTTCTCTTATGCGTCTAATGTTATATCTTTCTTTTTTATCTATTTCAAGGAAGAATCCATCTTTTGCAACGATACGTGTATCCTTATGCGGCGTTAAAGCTGTAAATAATTCTTTTCCTTTAAGACTGTTCATAATGTCTTTATCAAAAGTTACAACTACTTTATTGGCTAACTCTTTAATGCTAGTCACCATAGTATTTTTTGCCATAACTTTCAGATAACATATATCTATTAGGTTATTAACTTCTTCTCCAAAATCAGAGAATCTATCAATTAGATCTTCTACAATGCTATCAATCTCTTCATCACTAACTACATTATTTAATCTCTTATAGAAATCTATTTTATCTGCATCACTAGTAATATACTCTTTAGGAATAAATGCATCAACGTTAAGTTTAATTTCTAGATCATCTGTCTTAACTTCAAAAATATCTTTCTTAATTTTCGGAGTAGCTTCTTTAATTATATTTTCATAGTAACTAACATCTTGTGTTCGATCTTGTTCTAATAACGGTTCTAAAATTCCTTTTTTCTCTTGAATTTCTTGTTCTAACATTTGAGAATACAATGTATAACCTACTGAATCAATGAAACCATGCTGTCTTCCGCCGAGTACATCTCCAGCCCCCCTAATAGATAAGTCCTGCATAGCGATTTTAAAACCACTACCTAATGAAGTAAAGTTCTTGATCGCCGATAACCTCTTCTCTGAGTTCTCAGTTAATGACTTAAATGGTTCGTACATCAAATATGCATAAGCTTCTCTACTACTACGACCTACTCGTCCACGAAGTTGATACAATTGACTTAATCCGAAGCGATCGGCATCTTCAACTATTAATGTATTTACATTAGAGATATCAATACCTGTTTCAATAATTGTCGTTGATATTAGCATATCATATTTTCTATCTATAACGTCAGACATAATATTTTCAAGTTCTCTTTGACTCATTCTACCATGTGCATATGCTATGTTTATATCAGGCAATAATCGTTTTAGCTCCAGATATTTTTCATCAATAGTTTCTACTCTATTATAAACATAAAACACCTGCCCTCCACGATTAATCTCATTCATAACCGCTTCTTTTATAACCATTTTATTTTGAGCTGTCACAAAAGTTTGGATTGGTTGACGTTCTCTTGGAGGTGTCTCAATCACCGATAAATCCCTAATACCTATTAAGCTCATATGTAATGTTCTAGGAATTGGAGTTGCACTAAGGGTAAGAACATCTACTGTATTTTTAAGATGTTTTATTTTTTCTTTATGTTTAACTCCAAAACGTTGTTCTTCATCAATTATTAATAAACCTAAATCTTTGTATTTAAATTTGTCATTTAATAGTTTATGAGTTCCAACAATAATATCTATTTTACCTTCTTCAAGTTTTTTACAAATTTCAGTAATATCTTTTGCAGATTTAAATCTACTCACTACTTCTATATTTACTGGGAAATTCGCAAATCTACTTACGAAATTATCGTAGTGTTGTTCAGCAAGAAGGGTCGTTGGTACTAATACCGCCACTTGCTTATTATCAGTAACTGCTTTAAACGCAACCCTCATCGCTACCTCTGTTTTACCGAAACCAACATCTCCACATAGAAGTCTATCCATAGGACGTTGTTTTTCCATATCTCTTTTAATTTCTTCTGTAGCTTTCACCTGGTCATCCGTTGGTGTATATGCAAAATCGGCTTCAAATTCAGACTGCATACTTCCATCCAAGCTATACGCATATCCAGAACTTAATTCACGTTTAATATATAACTTAATAAGATCTTCAGATATATCCTCAATTTCTTTTCGGACTCTACTTTTAGTCTTCTGCCAATTTTTTGTTCCTAGTTTATTTAATACTGGTTTTCTATTATCAGTAGACGCGGTATATTTTTGGATATAGTTCATATTATTTATATCCACATAAATAATATCACCACCATCATAGACAATCTTCAAGAAGTCTTTGTATACTCCACCAACTTCAACATTCTCTATACCTTCGTATAACCCTATCCCATGACTAACATGAACGATATAATCACCAACATTTAGTTCTTGGTAATTTCTAATTTTTTCTGAGTTAGTATATTTAAATTTTACGCGACGTTTTTTTCTCTCTTCTTCAGTAAAAAGTTCACGTGGGGTAAGTAAAAATATTTTATTCTTTCTATCCTCTAATCCTTTTAGATGATACTTATTCACATCGATGAAGATTTTCCCTTCTTTAACACCATAATAAATATCATCATAGAAATAATTATCGAATAGTACCTTTTCTACATAATCTTTTTGTTTTTGAGTGTTTAATGAAATAATTACCTTATAATTATCCGTTAATTTTTCACGTATTTCCTTAGCTAAATATTCTTCACTTGAATAATAAGCCAAATCAATTATATCTAAATTGTAGTTTTTTTCTATAATCTTATCATTGAGTTTTAAGGTAGATAAATAGAATTTTCTTACATCTAAGTTTTGAATTTTTTCAAAAGCTACATTATCTATTACATCTTGATATATATAATTTCTATTCATCTCTTGAAGACTTGTTAAAAAGTATTCTCGTAGTCCTTCTATTTTTTCTAAGATTTTATGATAATTGTCATAGAAGACTATAATATCATCTGTTAAATAGTTGGCAATACTATATGTATTTTCATAAACTAAATTCGAAAAACTTTCTAAATCACTAAAATCGCCAGTTGCTTTATAAATTTCAATTTTTTCTTGAAGATAGGTACTAATTTCTTGGTAATTTTCTTCTTCTCTTAATTTGGTATCATTTAACTTAGTAAGTATTCTCTCAACAACTACATCTTTTTCTTCAGATGTAAGGAAAAAATCACTTGTAGGATAAATAACAGCACTATCTATTTTTTCTAACGATCTTTGTGTAATTTCATCAAAAGTTCTCATACTATCAAGTTCATCATCAAAAAAATCTAACCTAATAGGTTTCTCACTTAAAGGGCTGAAAATATCAACTATACTCCCCCTTTTTGAAAACTCTCCTACTACATCGACAGTTTCAACACGACGATATCCCATATTAACTAGTTTTTTCTGTAATTCATCAAAACTAATAACAGTATCTTCATTAATCTCAAAGCTATTATTTTTAAAATCACTAGGATTTTTTACAGTTCTATAGATAGCTTCAATCGGTACAATTACAATACTTTGAATATTATGTACAAGATTTTCAAGAACTTTGATAGAGTTCTGCACTAAATCATTACTTTTAGAAGTGTGACGTTTTAATATATCAATTTCTGGATAAATATATATTTCACCTTCGAAATCATTTAAAATAGCGAACAATTCTTCAGCTTCTGCTTTACTTTGTGATAACACTACAATTGTCTTACCACTATTTTTATATTCGTTATATATTTCTAAAGCACGTGTTGTTAAATTTTGTCCATATACACCTATATTTTTATTCTTTTTATCAAATTGCAAATTAACAATTTCCAAAAGACTATCTTTTATCATATACGCTCCTTTCTACAACAAATAGCAGCAAAAAGAGAGTGACTCAAAAATCACGATTTCAGAAAAATCGATTTTATCGAAACTTCACAAAGGTTATTAGATATCTAACATACTTTTATAAAGCATATTTAGATATCTATAGTCCACTTCACCTATAAATTACATATAAACTTTTAAAATTTAGGACTTCTGGGATGGCACCTTTTGCTGCAATTGTTTTTAATTATATTTATTCATTAAATCAACGAAACTCATTTTTGAGAAATCTTCAATACAGTTTACACTCTTAGAATAAATTTTTTCAATTTCACTCATTTCGTCTTTCGAGAATCTTCCTAAGACATAGTCAACTACTTTCATTGGAGGTATTGGTCTATCTATTCCAATTTTTAATCTATTGAATTTCTCCGTTCCTAAGTGGCTAATAATACTCTTAATTCCATTATGACCACCACTACTTCCCTTAGCTTTTAATTTAAAGTTTGCAGTTTTTGTATCTAAATCGTCATAAATTATTAATATATCTTCAATATCAATTTCAAAATAATCGTAAAACTTACCTACTGCTTCTCCTGATAGATTCATATAAGTTGTTGGCTTTACTAATAAATATTTAATTCCATTGTGATATGCTATAGCATATTCAGCGTTAAATTTCGTTTTATCAAAACTTACATTCCAAGATTTTGCTAATTCATCAAGTACCATAAATCCAATATTATGTCTTGTATTTTCATATTGTTTTCCTGGATTTCCTAATCCAACTATTAATTTCATAAGTTATCCTCGCTTTTATTTTTTTACTATCGAATATACGACTTAAAGAAGGCAACGGACACCGCTGCCTTCTCTAAGTTTAATTTAATTAATTATTATTCAAAAAGAACACTTACAGGTTCGTTATTATGGATTTTGTAAATTGCTTTTGCAATTAAATCACCTACACATAACGGTACCATTTTATCTAATTTTTTCTCTTCTGGTATATCAATTGTGTTAGCATATACTAACTCTTTAATTGGAGAATTTTCAATTCTATCTAATGCTTGTCCACTTAATACAGCATGTGAGCAACTTGCATAAACTTCTTTTGCTCCTCTATCTTTAAGTGCTTGAGCTCCTAAAGTAATTGTTCCTGCTGTATCAATAATATCGTCTATTAAGATACAAGTTTTTCCTTCAATGTTACCTACAATATTCATAACTTCAGCAACATTTGGTTTTGGTCTTCTCTTATCGATAATTGCGATTGGCGTATTTAATGCATCTGCTAGTTTTCTAGCACGTGTTACACCACCGTGGTCTGGTGATACGACAACAACTTCTTCCATATCTGGAAGTTTATCTTTGAAATATTTCGCAATAATTGGTACACACATAAGGTGATCAACTGGGATATCAAAGAATCCTTGAATTTGAAGTGCGTGAAGATCTAATGCAATTACACGATCCGCTCCTGCTACTTCTAATAAGTTAGCTACTAATTTAGCTGTGATTGGTTCACGACTTCTTGCTTTTCTATCTTGACGTGCATATCCATAATAAGGAATTACAACGTTAATAGTGTCCACTGAAGCACGTTTAAGTGCATCTATCATAATTAATAAAGTCATTAAATTGTCATTTACAGGACCACTAGTTGATTGTAGTACGAAAACTTCGCTTCCACGTACACTTTCCTCTATATTAATTGAAACCTCTCCGTCACTGAATTTCTTTACACTACATTTACTTAATTCTACTCCTAGTGACTTCGCTACTTGTTTTGCTAATGGAATGTTAGCATTTAATGAAAACAGCTTTAATGGTTTATCTACAAGCATATTAAACTTTTCTCCTTAAAATTTGGTTCGATAGTAATACAGATGTATTCCGTTAATTATTATAGCATAAATATTTGATAATTTCTACTGTTATCAAGTATAGACCAATTAAAATTTACTAATTTTTTTACTATTTATATTTATTCCTCTTTCTTTAGAACTATATTATTATATATTTTATACATATCTCCTTTCAATCTTTCAAATAATTCATAATCTGTACTAGTGATTTTAATTTTTTTACTTATTACACATTTAACGTTCGCATTTTCACATCATCAATTAAATTATTTAATAATTTTGACTATTTTTTTTATTTTTTAGTTTATTTATTTTTAATACTATGCTATTATTATAAGATAATGAATAACAACTAATTTATAAATATTTATTTTTTAAACTAGTACTATTTTTTTGAGTTAACATAGTTTCTAATATATATACATTTATTTATAAGTTTACATTTATAAAAATATAAATTCCAGTTATTCTAAAAAATATAAAAAAAGGAGATTCATTATGGATAAAATTTTTGAATTAATTGAAAAAGAACAACATAGACAAGATACTAATATTGAGCTTATTGCTAGTGAAAACTTTGTTTCTAAAGATATCCTAAAAGCTACAGGAAGTATTCTAACTAACAAATATGCTGAAGGATATCCTGGAAAAAGGTATTATGACGGATGTGAAGTTATTGATGAAATTGAAAGTCTTGCTATAGATAGATTAAAAGAACTTTACGATGCTAAATTCGTAAATGTTCAAGCACACTCAGGATCAAGTGCAAACATCGCAGTTTACTTATCTTTATTAACACCTGGTGATACTGTTTTAGGGATGAGTATGGATGCAGGTGGACACCTAACTCACGGTAGCAAAGTTAACTTCTCAGGAAAACTATTTAATGCTGTTTCTTATGGAGTAACAAAAGATACGCATCTTATCGATTACGATGAAATCCTTCGTATTGCTAAAGAGCATAAACCAAAAATGATTATTGCTGGATCAAGTGCATACTCTCGTGTAATTGATTTTGCTAAATTTAGAGAAATTGCCGATGAAGTAGGTGCTTACCTAATGGTTGATATGGCTCATATAGCTGGTCTTATTGCTGCTGGATTACATCCAAACCCAGTACCTTATGCTGATGTAGTTACATCTACTACACATAAAACATTAAGAGGTCCACGTGGAGGTATTATCCTTACTAACAACGAAGAAATCGCAGTTAAAATTAATAAAATGATTTTCCCTGGTGCGCAAGGTGGTCCATTAGAACACGTTGTAGCAGCAAAAGCAATTTGTTTTGCTGAAGCACTAAAACCAGAGTTTAAAGTATACCAACAACAAGTAGTTAAAAATATAAAAGCAATGGTTGAAGCATTCAAAGATAACAATATTCCTGTAGTTTCTAACGGTAGTGATAACCACCTGTGTCTAATTGATACATATTCTACTTATAACGTAACAGGACATGATGCTAGTGATTTATTAAGTAGAGCTAAAATCACTTGTAATAAAAATGGTATTCCATTTGATACATTACCTCCAATGAAAACTAGTGGTCTACGTCTAGGTGCTGCAGCAATGACTACTAAAGGATATGTAGAAGAAGATTTTGTTGAAATTACAAATATTATTTGTGATTTACTAAAAAATGGAGAAAGTTACTTAGAAAAAGCTCAAGAAAGAGTAGCTACATTAGTTTCTAAGGAAAGAAAAGAATTTAGATAAAAATATCAGTAAAAATATTACTAACGACGAAGAAAATTATCTTCGTCGTTTTTTTACGAACTTTATACTTTTATAGATATCTTAAATGTTCGTCTTTAAAAAAAATATTTTTAAAAGTATATATTTATTTGTTGACAAGGTTCGTTATTCGTGTTATATTTATAAAAATTCTTTAAGAGGAATGAAAATATGAAAACCAAAAAAATTATTAAAGCATCTTTTTTTCATAGCCCAAAGTATGGAGAAATTGAATTTCTGAAACAAGCTGTACTTTTAGTTTCTGAAAATGGAATTATTTCTGAAATCATTAATAAAGAAGATGAAAATTATCAACAAATATTAAATCAATACTCACATGAAAGTAACTTTTTTGATTTTAAAGATAAAGTTCTTTTACCTGGTTTTATCGATTTGCACATCCATGCTCCTCAATGGCCGCAAGCTGGTCTTGCACTGGATGATGAATTAAGCTATTGGTTAAATAATTTCACGTTTCCTTTAGGATCGAAATATAAAGATATCAATTATGCTAGAGAAGTATACACTGATTTGGTCAAAACATTATTAGCGAATGGTACTACTTCTGCAATGTATTTTGGAACTATTCATAATGAAGCTACTTTGGAATTAGCAAAAATCTGTGCTAACTCTGGTCAAAGAGGCTTCGTAGGAAAAGTTGTTATGGATGATGAAAATATGAATCCTGACTTTTACCGTGATAATAATACAAAAGAAGCGATTGAAAATACTGAGAAGTTTATTAATGATATTCATAAGCTTTCAAAAGATGTTCCTCAAGGTGTATATCCAGTTATTACTCCTCGTTTTGTTCCAAGTTGTACAGATGATGCTCTTTTAGAGTTAGGAAAATTAGCAAAGAAATATAACTGCTATATACAAAGTCATTGTAGTGAAAGTGATTGGGAGCATAATTTTGTTTTCGAACGTTTTGGAAAAAGAGATACCGAAGTCCTAAATCAATTCGGATTATTAACAGATAAATCAATAATGGCTCACGGCAATTTTATAAATTCTGAAGATGCTGATATCTTCAAAAAGAATAAATCTTCAGTTTGCCATTGTCCAATCTCAAATTCTTATTTCGCAAATGCAGTATTACCTGTTAATAAACTGAAAAAAGAAGGCTTAAACATCTGCTTAGGCACTGATATTTCTGGAGGATTCTCTCCTAGTCTTTATGACAATATAAATCATACAGTCATGGTTAGTAGGATGTTAAATGACGGGGTTGACAATAGCCTGGATGCTAATAATCGCGGTACTCACGATTCGAAAGTGAGTATATTTGAAGCATTTTATCTTGCAACCACTGGTGGTGGAGAAGCTTTAAAATTACCACTTGGTCTTTTTAAAGAAGGTTATATTTGCGATTTTCAAGTAATTGATATCAATACACCTAACAATAAACTTCCTAATTATTTAGAATATGAAGAAGATAAACATCTTCTTCAAAAGATATTATATCTTTCAACTTCAGAAAATATCCGTGAAGTTTGGGTTCAAGGTAAACAAATTCTTAAAAAATAATAAAATTAAATTCAACATAAGGAGAAAAAAGTTTTTATGTCAAAAAATAAAAATCATTTAACAATAGGAGTTGAAGAAAATATTCCATTTTCACAATCCTTAATCCTAGGTTTACAACACGTTTTAGCTATGGACGTTTATGTACCACCTTTTATATTAGCAACAGCAATTGCATTATCACCTGGTGATGCGACAGGATTAATTCAATCTACTTTCTTAGGAGCTGGTATTGCTTCATTAATTCAAGTTTTATTCTACTTAAAACTACCTGTATGTCAAGGTCCATCATTTATTCCCCTAGGTGCTATTATTGGTATCTATATGGGAACTAAAAACCTTGGTACTGTTCTAGGAGCAAGTATTGTCGGAGCAATCTTGGTAATATTACTTGGATATTCTGGTATTTATAAATATATAGTAAAAAATTACATACCATCTATCGTTAGTGGAACAATAATTATGATCGTAGGATTAACTTTACTTCCTTCAGCATTTGTAAGTAATATCTACATTGAAGGTAACGGTCTTACTATGAAACAAAATGTATTATTAGCCTTTATAACAGCAGCTTCATTAATACTATTTTCTACATTAGGGAATTATGTTAATAAATTCAAAAGAATTTTCCAAATTTCTTCAGTAATCATCGCCCTTGCTATTGGAACATTTTCTGCATACTTAATGGGTGGTTTTAATACTCAAGGAATTAAAGATGCTAGCTTTTTTTCAATGCCAAAACTATTATTTTTAGACTATAGCATACACTTTGAAATTTCAGCTATTATAACTATGATTATTATCTACATGGTACTTTTAGCTGAAACAACAGGAACTTGGTATGCTGTAAGTTCAGTTATTAACGAACCTTTAAGCGATACTCAAGTTAACAAAGGAGTAATCGGAGAAGGAATCGGATGTTTAGCAGCAGCTTTAGTTGGTGCAACTCCTGTTACTGGATACTCTACTAATGCTGGTATTATTTCTATCACTGGTGTAGCTAGTAGAAAAGTATTCGTTATGGCTTCATTCTGGTTTATCGGATTATCATTCTTAGGTAAACTTTCTGCAGTTATTAATTCAATACCTTCTGCTGTAATCGGAGGTGTGTTCTCTGTAGTATGTATCATAATCTTATTAAATGGATTTAGAGTTGTTAAAGATTTAGACTTCTCTGAAAGAGAATTATACATTATCGGAGTACCTTTAATGTTTACAATTGGATTATTATTTATTCCAGCAGAATTAAAAGCTAGCGCTCCACAATTACTTCAATACTTAATAGGTTCTCCTATTGCAGTTGGGGCAATTGTAGCAATTATTATGAATAAACTTATCCCGTTGAATAAATAAGAATAAAAACTGATGTTCCCATGAGCATCAGTTTTTATTCTTATTTATTTTATATTTTTTTAAAAATATAGTATAATTATAACTGCTAATAAAATTAAAGAAATGGAGAAATATAGATGACTGAAAAGAAAATGAATGTTGAAAGTTTCAACCTAGATCATACTAAAGTTGTTGCACCTTATATTAGATTAGTTGGGGTTTATTCTGGAGATAATGGAGACAAAATTTATAAATATGATATTAGATTCTGTCAACCAAACAAAGAACATCTAGAAATGCCAAACCTTCACTCTTTAGAACATTTAATCGCTGAATTAATCAGAAATCACCTTGATAATGTATTAGATTTCGGACCTATGGGATGCCAAACAGGATTCTACTTATCAGTAATTAACAATGACAGCTATGATGAAGTTGAAGAATCTCTAGCAAAAACATTAGAAGATGTTCTTGTTGCTACTGAAGTACCAGCATGTAATGAAGTACAATGTGGTTGGGCTGCATCTCACTCTTTAGAAGGTGCTCAAATGGAAGCTAAAAAATTCTTAGAAAAACGCTCTGAATGGAAAAACGTTTTCAGTAAATAATTACCACCCCTGAAAAGGGGTGGTTTTCTCTTTGGGTATTATGACCCTTTGTTACTAACACGCACCTCAAGACACTGGCTTTCACATTCGTTCAAGCCCTATTGTATTTTGACGCCCGCTACCCGTTAAACGGGGTTATCTATTTTTTCTTATTTCCAAATGGATTTATATATTCTTTGGTTGTTAATCTATCTATTGCAATATCATGCGATTCTTGTTCTCTGATATATTTTCTTATTGTACTTTCATTTAATCCTACAATACTTACATACTATCCTTCTGCCCAAAACTTTCTATTTCCATACTTATATTTCAAGTTTGAATGCATATCAAATATCATCCGTGAACTTTTTCCTTTCAAATATCCCATGAAACTTGAAACACTGTATTTTGGCGGTATTGATAGTAGCAAATGTATAGGATCTGGCATTATATGTCCTTCTATTATTTCCACTCCTTTATACTAACATAACCCTTTTATTATATCTACTATATCTCGTTTGTATTGATTAAATTCTATTTTTCGTCTATACTTAGGTGTAAATACAATATGGTATTTACATAACCACTTTGTATGCGATAAACTATTATGTTTATTTGCCATAATTAAAATCATCCTTTCTTTATTTTAGAGCTTGAACTACTCTTATTTTATCAAGAAAGGATGATTTTTCAATTGTTTAACTTTTGTCTCACACCCGCATAGCGGGTGGTTTTTTGTTTCGGAGACTTCGCCTCCTCAACTGACTAAAGCCTTTAAAATAAGCGGATTATTAATATAATCCTCTTAAATATTCATTATTTTGCAACTAAGCTACGAATAGCATTACGATCTATTTCGATTTCTACTTTTGGTGCAATTCTTACTTTTACTGTTACTGTCCCTACTTCAACGATATCTCCGTAAATTCCAGCGAAAGTTACGATTCTATCTCCTTCTTTTAATGAATCTTGTAGAAGTTTTAATTCTTTATTTCTTTTAGATTGTGGCCTAATAATCATGAAGTACATGAATCCAAAAAGAAATACTATCATAATAATATTAATATATGAACCTTGCATGTTTTACCTCCGTTTATTTATAATATATGTTTATTCTACTATATACGAAGTAAAAAATAAACCTTTTATCATATTTTTTTACTAGATTATTAGAAATTCTTAGGATTTTCTTGATTTAATCCATATTTTTCAAAGAATTCTTCTTTGAAATCTAGTAATCTATCTTCTCTAATAGCTTGACGAATATCTTTCATCATATTAATTAAGAAATGAATATTATGAGTAGTTGCTAGTCTAGCTCCAAATATTTCATCAGCTTTAAATAAATGACGAAGATATGCTTTTGTATAATTTTTACAGCAGTAACATGAACATTCTGGATCAAGTGGTGTAAAGTCCTCTGCATACTTAGCATTCTTCACTACAACACGTCCAGCAGAAGTCATACATGTTCCATTACGTGCAATACGCGTAGGTAATACACAGTCAAACATATCTACTCCTCTAAGTACTCCTTCAAATAGTGCATCAGGTGAACCTACCCCCATTAAATATCTTGCTTTATTAGCTGGTAATAATGGTGTAACATGCTCTAAAACTCTGTACATTTCATGTTTTGGTTCACCAACCGATAAACCACCGATAGCATAACCTGGAAAATCCATACTTACTAAATCTTTAGCACTTTGTTCACGCAAATCATTAAATCCTGCTCCTTGAACTATACCAAAAATACTTTGTGTTTTTGGATTTTTATGTGCTTCTAGACATCTCTCAGCCCAACGACTAGTTCTTTCCACTGATTGACGAATATATTTATAATCATGATTATAGTCAGGACATTCATCAAAAGCCATCATTATATCTGAACCTAAAGCATTTTGAATATGCATTGCTTTTTCAGGTGATAAGAATAATTTTTCTCCCGACAGATGATTTTTAAAATGAACTCCTTCTTCCTCGATTTTTCTCATTTCACTAAGAGAAAATACTTGGAATCCTCCTGAATCTGTTAGGATACTTCCATCCCAATTCATAAATTTGTGAAGTCCACCTGCTTTTTCAACAATTTCTTCACCAGGACGTAACCAAAGGTGATATGTATTTGATAAAATAATATCAGCACCCATACCTTTTACTTCTTCTGGTGACATTGCTTTTACTGTAGCTTGTGTTCCAACCGGCATAAATACTGGTGTTTCGAAGCTACCATGTGGTGTATGAACAATACCTAATCTTGCCCCAGACTGTTTACATGTTTTTATATGTTCATACCAAACTGCATTTTCTTTAACATCTCTCATATAAAAATTTCCTTTCAATAACTATATTATTATCATCGCATCTCCAAAACTGAAGAATCGATATTTGTTTTCAACTGCTATATTATATAATTCTAAAACTTTTTCTCTATCATAAAATGCACTAACAAGCATTATTAATGATGATTTTGGTAGATGGAAGTTAGTAATTAATCCATCAACACATTTAAATTCAAATCCCGGATAGATGAAAATATTTGTCCAACCTGATGCTGCAATTATTTTTCCATTATTATCTCGAGCAATTGTTTCTAGTGTTCTTGTTGAAGTGGTACCTACAGAAAATACTCTTCCTCCATTTTCTTTTGTTTTATTAATAAGTTCCGCTGTTTTTTCATCTAGAGTATAATATTCTGAATGCATATCGTGATCTTCTATATTCTCTACAGCAACTGGTCTAAATGTCCCTAACCCCACATGAAGAGTTAAATACGCAATATTTACGCCTTTTTCCTTAATTCGATCTAATAATTCATTTGTAAAGTGAAGGCCAGCAGTTGGAGCAGCTGAACTTCCTACTTCTTTAGAATAAACTGTTTGATATCTTTCTTTATCAGTTAATCTTTCTTTTATATACGGGGGTAAAGGCATTGTACCTAGTTCATCTAGTCTTTCTTGGAATATTCCTTCGTAAACAAATTCAAAATGTCTAAATCCATCATCAAGTACCTTTGTACACACCGCCTCCATTATTCCATCACCAAAAGATACAATACTTCCCACTTTTATTCTTTTGGCTGGCTTAACTAGACATTCCCAATCATTATGTCCCAAGTTTTTCAATAATAATACTTCTATCGCAGCGCCTGTATCTTTTTTGGCCCCATATAAACGTGCCGGCATTACCCTAGTATTATTTAATACCAAAGTGTCACCAGGATTAAAATATTCTATAATATCTGAAAAAATTTTATGTTCATGTGTAGCACTTTTTCTATCTACACACAGTAATTTACTAGTATCTCTTTTTAAAAGAGGAGTTTGTGCAATAAGTTCCTCTGGTAAATAAAAATCAAATTGTTCTAATTTCATCTATAATCTCCTTTAAAAGTTACCTTTACTATTATAGCTTGATTATCATAAGTTAGCAAGTCTCATCATAATAAAATATAAATTTTTCAATTTCATATAATTACAAATTATAAAGGCTCATCAAAAAAATCGGACCAATATTTAAAATATTAATCCGATTTATCATCATTATTTTTTATTACTTCTTAAGTATTTAACATGGGATAAAATATTAGTAGCTATTCCTAATCCAATACTTAATACAAGAATTGAACTACCACCATTACTTATAAATGGTAGTGGAACTCCAGTCATCGGGATAGAAGCCGTAACTCCTCCAATATTTACTACTCCCTGTACTACTAATAGACTTGCGAATCCTAATGAGTACATAGCTGAAAAAGTATTTCTTGATTTTGTACCAGAAAATATTACTTTTCCAATGATAATTAATAATAAAGTTACTACGAATAAAACTCCTATAAAACCTAACTCCTCAGCTATAATAGCAAGTATAAAGTCCGTATGTGCTTCTGGTAAGTAACCTAATTTTTGAATAGAATTTCCTAATCCTCTACCAAATAATCCTCCATTACCAAATGCAACATATGAATTTATTACCTGATCTGCCGCAGCTGCTAAATCCTCCGAAAATGGATTTAAAAATACTTTTAGACGATTTGTTCTATATGAAGTTCCGCTACTAAACAATGCACTCTTCAACATAAATAACATCAATACTGCTGCACCTGCGATTATCGCAAGCGTTAGTATTTTTTTTATATTTTGTGAATGCATATTAGAACATAGCGTCATTATACCAATTACAGATAATGTAATAAGCATCATTCCAGTATCATTTTGAAATGCTATAATAGCAACCAAGGCTAGTGGAATATTAAACATTTTTAGTAATTCTGAACTAGTACAAATTTGTCTTAATTTTACTTTCCTTGTTTCTAATATATAGGCCATATACATAATAATAAATAACTGCGCTAAAGTTGACGGCTGAAAACTGAATGATCCTATTCTTATCCAAGATTTAGCACCATTTATTGCTGGCATAAATAAAGGAACAAAAAGTAAACCGCCAATAACTAAACATCCCCTCATTAAAAAGCTTTTATCTTTAAAAACTTCAAAAGGTATTGCAACCGAGAATACTAAAAACGCCATATAAGCAAGTACTACCCACATTGCCTGTCTTCGTAAGAAGTATGTTTCACTTACTGGAATGCCTGATGTGAAAGTTCCATACTTATTACCAATCATACTAGCACTATAGACCATCATACAACTTAAGACTAACAACACTAGAAGTGTTAATGCAACTACCCAATCTAATCTTACATGTCTACGCTCATGCTTAATTGATCTATGTATCCTTCTTACAAAATTCATATTAATTTGCTTTGCTTTCTTCTACTATATTAGAGTACATTTCACTAGCTTTATTTTCTAAATCTGCCAGGATTATGCGTCCTGCTTCTTGAGAAATACAGCCTATCTCTACTGCTAAATTTATTTCTTTAGTTAGACCATAAATTTGTGTATCAATAACATCTTGATAAAGTGGACATTTTCTCTGACCTTTTACTGATACACATGCATTAATCATCTCTTCAATTTTCACAACATCTTCTTCAATTCTTCTTCGAACCTTAATAAAAATTAGGTTATTTTCCATTTTTTATCACCTATCCTTTTGATAATTCATAATTAACTTCATGTTTTATTATAGCAATTGCTCTTATAAAATCCTCTTTTGAAATTAATTCTAAACGTTTTAATTCCCTCACTTCATATTCTACCATACTTAATGTATGTTTTCTATCCTTCATATATATAATTATACCAAATGATTTTAAAAATTGTTGTAAATCATAAAAATTTTTCATATATATCACCTTAAAAATTACTCAATTCATCGACTAGGTTTTTGTTTAATTCCCTATTATCTAGCTCATAAGCTTTTTTCGCATATTCCTTTGCTTTTGAATAATTACTTTCTTGTCGTTCAATTATTGCTAAATTATAGTAAAGCGGAGCAAAAGAATCATCAAAATTAATTCCATCAAGAAAAACTTTCTTAGCATCTTGTTTCGTAGCAGTTGTCATTTTTACCATACCTAACTCATAATAAGTTAAAGCTGATTTGTTCTTAGAGTTTAATTCTTTTTCTAAATTGAATATATCTTCATCACTATAATGTTTTAACAACCTACTATCAACCCTCGATACTCTAAATCTATTAATCGAACTTTTTGTATTAATACCTGCAAATAATAAAGTTTCACCAAGTAAACTAAAAACTATCATGCAAATTAATACTATATATGTTCTTTTCTTTACTAAGAACAATTCTAAAAATACTCCTAATACAAAAGAAAAAATATATAAAACTATAGAGGTATCAAACAATATTGTAACTAATGCTAAATAGATAATTGAGATTGCACCAGAATACATAAATTTCAAATTATCATTTTTCTTGCTAAGTTGCCCCATAAAAATAGAACCTAAAAGTGAGACATTTGAGACCAATGCTATATCTAATGTTCCAGAATATCCAAATATCAATAAGAGATTAAATACTAAAGAAACTATAAATAGCAATCCCAGACTCTTCAATACATTAAGTGATTTATTAAAGAGTACTGAGCTAACACCAATTGTTGCCAATATAATCAATAATTTCATTGAATTATCCACAGTTAAAACACTGGTAAACATTCTATAAAATTGGCCACTTATAATTTTTTGGTAACTATATTCGATATACTGGTATGCCGAACTCTTATTATCCGATAAATAAATAATAAAATAATTTAATAAGAATAAAAATAAATAAATTCCCGACAATATGTTATATTTTACATTAATTATATTTCTGTCTAATGTTTGTCTCTTATAAAGTTCAACAACTCTATTTTTATATCTTAGAGTATCTGGTGTTCCATCTATAAAGCTCTTATCTTTTTCTTTTAAAAATAACTTACTATTTTTTTCATTATATAGAATACGTTCAATAATTATACTATTCGATATTCTATATTTTTTGTAATCTTCTAAAATATCATCAAATTCAGGAGAAACATAAAGGATTTTCATTTTTAAACTACTCAGTTTAAACATTTTTTTCAGTCTGACTTCATTTCTAATCACATTAGAAACAATACTATCAATTTCTGTTGATTTAAAACTATCCCCATATATAAATCTTATTAATTCATTATCCTCATTAATAAGCCATACATCTTTTTTTTCTGGACGATAATATAATATACTATAATTATATTTCGTTATATACAGGTATATAATCTTCCAAAATTTCTTATCATTCATAACTTCGCCATTAATAGTAAAACTTAAATAGACCTAGGTCTATTTAAGTTTTACTTTTGCTACTTCTTGTGAGAAATCAACAGTTTCATTAAATTTTAATACTTCGATATTTTCCACTGCATCCATGTTTGTGATAACACAAGGAGTAATAATGTCTTTAGCTTTTTCTTTTACTAACTCTAAGTCATAAGTTAATAAAGTTTGACCTACTTCAACTCTATCTCCTGCAGATACTGCTACATCGAAACCTTCACCTTTCATAGCAACTGTTTCTAATCCAACGTGAATAAGAATTTCTACATCTCCTGATTTGATTCCAAAAGCATGTTTTGTTGGGAATACTTGGATAATTTCTCCAGCTACTGGTGAAATAAGTTTCCCTTCTTCAGGAATAATAGCAAATCCATCTCCCATCATTTTTTGAGCAAATACTGGGTCCGGTACTTCTGTAATATCTACTACTTTACCTTTCATGTATGAGCTTAAGACAACCTCATTTACTTGCTCTTCTTTTTTTCCGAATAATTTAGATAAAAATCCCATCTCAATCCTCCATATATATTTACCTTCTTAATATATATATTATATACTTTTATTACAATTTTTTCAATTAATTTTCGGAAATAATTTCAAATTTAATACTAAAATATTTCTATTTAATTATTAATTTAAAATTAATACAAAAAAGAGAGATTTTCCAAATATGATTTTGAAAATCAAATTTATGAAAACTCTCACTTAAGTATTTATTAAAGCTGAAAATTTTAAAAAATTTTATAACTTTTTAGTTTTTTTAAATTTCATTAATCAAACTATTTCTAAATTACTATTCTGCATCCGACTGTTCTTCAGTTTTCTCAGAGTTTTCTTGATAAAATAGTCCATAAATATATTGTTCAGGATCAAACACTTCTAAATCATCGATATTTTCCCCTAAACCTACAAGTTTAACTGGAATACCTAGTTCTTTCTTAATAGCGATAACTATACCACCTTTAGCTGTTCCATCAAGTTTAGTAAGGATTACACCTGTTACATCACTTACTTCTTTAAATGTTTTCGCTTGTAGTATACCGTTTTGACCTGTTGTCGCATCTATTGTTAAAAGTACTTCATGTGGTCCTTCTGGAACTTCTTTTTTAATTACACGAACAATTTTTTCAAGCTCTTTCATAAGATGATCTTTATTTTGCAGACGACCAGCTGTATCACAAAGTAATACATCATAACCTTTTGCTTTAGCAGATTGAATAGCATCAAAGATAATCGCTGCTGAATCAGCTCCCTCATGTGATTTCACAATGTCTGCACCACTACGTTTTGCCCAAACATCAAGTTGATCAATAGCCCCTGCTCTAAATGTATCTCCAGCTGCTATAAGTACTTTTTTTCCTTCTTTCTTAAGGTTATGAGCTAATTTACCGATAGATGTAGTTTTTCCTACTCCATTTACCCCCACAAATAAGAACACTGAAAGTTCTTTTTCTGGTGCATAGTTTAATTCAGATTTTACAGTTCCCTCCATGTAAACATCAACTAATTTCTCGATAATCATACTTTGTAGTTCACTTGGTTCTTTTAGGTTCTGTCTTTGAGATTCAACTTTTAGATAATCAACTAATTCCAAAACAGTATTGTAACTAACATCCGATTGAATCAGTAATTCCTCTAAATCTTCGAAAAATTCTTCGTTAATTTCTCTATATGAACTAATTAGGTTATTAAGTGCATTAGAGAAGTTATCACGAGATTTTTTTAATCCTTTTTTAAATTTTTCAGTTACAAACTGACTCTCGACGAACTCTTCATATTCGTCAAGTGAAATCAGTTCCTCATTTAATTCTTCCTTAGCAGAAAATTTTTCTTTTAGTCTTTCAAAAAAGCTTGCCATTGGATACTCCTTATATATCTTTTTTATATAATAAAAGGGAGACTATGCTCCCTTTAATTTCTATTAAAGCTTCCTAAATTTTAGGGAGTTTTAATTTTTGTTATTTCGAATAATATTCTTCTAATCAGATTTTAATAAATCAATATCGACTTATTTATGTTTCATGTATGGAAACAGAAGCACGTCACGGATTGAAGCTGAGTTAGTTAATAACATAACTAATCTATCAATTCCAATTCCTAATCCACCTGTTGGTGGCATACCATATTCTAATGCTTCTACGAAGTCTTCATCCATTTCATAAACTTCTTCGTTACCAGCATCTTTTTCATCCATTTGTGCTAAGAATCTCTCTTTTTGATCGATTGGGTCGTTTAACTCACTAAATGCATTAGCGTGTTCACGTCTAACGATAAATAACTCGAAACGATCTGTGAATCTTGTATCTTCAGCATTAGTTTTAGCTAATGGAGATACTTCTACTGGATGACCGTAAACGAATGTTGGTTGAACTAATGTTTCTTCTACAAATGTTTCAAAGAATTCATTAATAATGTGTCCAACTTTCATATCTTTTCTAACTGGGACGTTGTGCTCTTTAGCTAATGCATGAGCTTGTTCATCTGTCATTTCTGGCCAAAAGTCAACACCTGTTACTTCTTTAATAGCATCTACCATATGTACACGACGCCATTTTGGAGTTAAATCAATTTCATCTTCACCATACATAATTTTTGTAGTGCCATGAATTTCATTACAGATATAAGCAATCATAGATTCTGTTAAATCCATAATATCGTTGTAATCTGCATAAGCTTCATATAATTCAATCATTGTGAATTCTGGATTATGTCTTGTTGACACACCTTCATTACGGAATGCACGACCGATTTCATATACTTTTTCTAATCCCCCAACGATTAAACGTTTTAAAGGTAATTCAAGAGCAATACGCATGAATAATTGCATATCTAATGCATTGTGGTGTGTTACGAATGGACGAGCAGCTGCCCCTCCTGCTACAGAGTGCATCATAGGAGTTTCTACTTCTAAGTATCCACGTTCGTTTAAGTAGCTACGCATAATTTGAATGATTTTAGAACGTAAAATAAATGTTTCTTTACTTTCTTCATTCATAATTAAGTCTACATATCTTCTTCTGTAGCGCTCTTCAACGTCTTTAAGTCCGTGGAATTTATCTGGTAGTGGACGTAGTGCTTTTGTTAAAATTTCAAATTTATCAGCTTTAACAGATAATTCACCTACGTTAGTTTTGAATAGTACTCCAGTTACACCAACGATATCACCTAGGTCAAGAGTTTTGAAATATTCATATGAATCTCCAACTCTATCTTGACGAACGTAAATTTGAACTTGACCACCTATATCTTGAACGTGGGCAAATCCTGCTTTTCCTTTACCACGTTTAGTCATAATACGTCCTGCTATTGTAACAGAAATATTTTTTTCTTCTAATTCTTCTTTGCTAAATTTATCATATTCAGCTACGATTTCATTTGATAGGTGAGTTCTTTCAAATTTAGTTCCAAATGGATCTAAACCACTTTCTCTCATAGCTTCCATTTTTTCACGACGAACAAGCATTTGATCATTTAAATCTTGTACATCTACTTTAATTTCTTCTGTCATGTTAAATTCCTTTCTAGTATAATCTAGTAATTTTATTCAGATACTCCCTATTATAACACATTTTCATCCATTTTGTTAAATCTTTAAGAAGAATTTTACTAATTTTTTAAACTAATATATTTTGTTTAGTGAATCAAACCTCCATAGATTTCCATTATAAATTCAACGTTCTTAATTCATAGGAATTACATTGTAAAATTTTCTAACACAATTTGTTAAATTTTCCTTAAAAACTATTGTTAAGACTGAAAAAATAAGATATAATGAGGACGCCTAGAAAATAATAAGAAAAAAATAACATAAAAATTTTAAAAACTAAATATTATTTAAAATATTCCATATTATAAGGGGGAGATTCTTTTGGAAAATTTAAAAAAAGAAATTGGATTTTTTGGAGCATTTTCTACAGTAGTTGGTGTAGTAATTGGTTCGGGGGTATTTTTTAAAGCAGCCGTCATATATAAGACTACAGGAAATGTTAGCCTCGGCTTACTCGCATGGATTCTTGCAGGAATTATTAGTATTTGCGCAGGATTAACTACTGCTGAGCTTGCCGCTGCTATACCTGAAACCGGAGGTATGATAGTTTGGGTTGAAAAAGCTTATGGTAAAACAGTATCATATTTACTTGGCTGGGCTCAAGCTGTAATTTATTACCCTGCTAGTATAGCCGCAGCAGCCGCTATTTTTTCAACACAATTTCTAAATCTTTTTGGTGTAGATAAAAAATACTCAATTCTTGTAGGTGCTTGTGCTGCTGCTACAGTGACAGGGTTAAATTTACTTGGTAGTAAAGCCAGTGGTCGCATTCAAACTGTAGCAACTATTTGTAAACTTGTACCTATTATTGCAATTATTGTTGTAGGATTATTACAACCTAATCCTACAACAATTGAACTTTTTCCTAGTAGTTCAACATCAACTAGTTCTACACCTCTAGCCGCTCTTGGTGCTGCAATGTTGGCTGCAATGTATGGTTATGATGGTTGGAGTAATGTTGGAACTATTGCTGGTGAAATGAAAAATCCAAAAAAAGATTTACCACGAGCAATTTTATATGGTTTACTAGTAATAACTGCAATTTATCTACTTATCAATGTAGCATACTTACTTACTATGCCTATGGAACAAATAGCAGGTAACAGTAATGTTCCTAATGACGTAGCTACTAAATTATTTGGACCAAACGGTGGTAAAATAATAACTATCGGTATTATGATTAGTGTATACGGAACTATGAATGGATTTACTATGACCGCTATTCGCGTTCCTTATGCAATGGCAATGAAAGATCAAATTCCATTTAAGAACTTTTGGATCAAATTAAATAGATTCTCAATTCCATATTTCTCAGCTTTAGTAACTTTAATTTTAACTATTGCGATGATGTTTACAGGTGAATTTGATACTCTAACAGATTTTCTTTTATTTACAATTTGGATTTTCTTTATAGCAACATTTTTTGCTGTATTTGTCCTTAGAAAAAGAGAACCTAATATGCCACGTCCATACAAAGTTCCATTTTATCCTTTAATCCCTTGGATTTCTATAATAGGTGGAGCTTACATAGTACTAGCTGCTATTATTACTCAATTTACGTTAGCTATAAGCGGCGTTATTATTACATTACTTGGTTTAATATTTTACACAGAAACTCATAAAAAATTCAAAAAATAACTATTCTAAATAAAATATATCAATTTAAACCATAACTAAAAAATGAATCTTAAAGGGAGTGACTCAAAAATCATGATTTCGGAGAAACAAGATTTTGTAGAGTCACCCCCACAAAGTTTATTAGATATCTAAAAATCTTTTATAAGCTAATTTAGATATCAATAAACCACTACGTCTGTGAGTTCTCACAAACACTTTTTAAAATTTTAGGACTTTTGGAACTTTCCTTTTAAGGTCCATTCATTTTATTGATATTCAAATTTTTTTTTGATAAAATATGATTATAATTACTTTCACTTTGTAAAGGAGATTGGAGTTATCTAACTAGCATTTTGCTACAGATAACTTCAATATTTTTTCAAAATCACTTAAAGTAAAATATAAATGAGGAGGGAGTTTTGTGGTAAAATTTATTTTAAAAAGAGAAACTATATTAACTACTTTATACACAATTTCTTTGTCTTTATTAATAAGTAGATTCTTAATAGAATATTTATATATGAATAAATCCATATATGGATTCATTCATTTTATTTTGCTATTTATTATTTTTTTTAATAGTTGGTTACTAGAAATAGTTCATTTAAATAGATATGGTAAAGATAATTTTCTAAATTATTTCTTTTTAATTTTTCAAACACTTGTTGTCTTTAATTTATTAATAAGAAATACATTCGATATTAAATTCACTCTTGCAACGTTAGTTCTTTTATCAGTAATATTGAGTGTTCAACACATCATGGAGTATATCCTCACAGATAATAAACAATTAATGATAAAAAAATTAACAGAACCGTTTAGTTACATTCACACTGGACGAACATTAGCTCTCTTTTTAGGTTTGATATTTATTGATTATTGTTATTGGTTTATATTTCTTGCTTTTACGATAAGCCAGCTATTCCCTAGTTTCATATCAAGAAGTATCCATGTAAGAGATATAAATTTTTATCACTTAACTGGCCATTTATATATAATTACTAACACCATAGCTATTAGTTTGTGGTTTAGCGATTTAAAAATAAATATTACTACAAAGATAATCTTGTTAATTAGTATAGTATTTATTCTTTTTTTAACTATCTATCAAAAAATATTTACAACAATCGATAGAACTTTAACAAAACAGTCGGGTAATACGTATATAATTGGTATATATTTTACAATATTAGAATTAATATTTATCAACTTATTTTTCATTTTAGAATACGACTGGAAATACTTTCTACCGTGTTATGCTTGTAGCATCATAAGTAATCAATGTTTTTACCAATATAAAAAACAAATCCGAAGGTAAACTTTCAAATTTAGAAAGTTTACCTTCGGATTCTTCTTATCTTGCTTCTTCGTAATCTAACACCTCAGACACTTTACTAGCAATATACCTCGCTAATTTTTCATGATTTTTTTCATCTAAGTGAATACAGTCAATTAATGAAGTTTCTGATACACGCCCCGCATTTAAAAAGTCTACTTCATATTTATCACTAACCTCTTTAAATGTTTGAGCTAAGAATTTTGATTGTTTTAAACTATTTTCATCAAATTCCCCAAATAAGCTTTGTCTTTCCACTATTTCATCACGTAAAGGAACTGGTGAAACAACAAGAATCTTTGGAATTTTATATCCTGTAATTAGATGCGGATTTCTTATGTATTTTATATATTCTTCGACTCCTCTTGCAATATGTTTTGCACTTGGATTAAATTGTTTTTTCAAATCATTAGTCCCTAACATAATTATTACTAAGTCTACAGGTACATGACTTAACATTAAAATTGGTAGTGTATCAATACCACATCTAACCGGTACAATTGTATCTTTTGCGGTAACCGTTCTTCCACAAAGAGCTTCTTCTATAATAGTATCATTGGGACGAAATTCTGCTAGTAATTTAGTCCAACGTTTGTCAGTTCTTACTCCATCCTCACCTGGAACATATCCCCAAGTATTACTATCCCCAATACATAAAATACGCATAATTTTCTCCACCTTTTTTCTTCTAAATTCTTCTTAATTTTATCAAACTAATAAAAAAAAAGCAATAGCGTCAGTTGATATAAGTACTAATAATTGTTATCAGTGCAGTATTTTTGTAATATCATCTCTCTTAAATTATAATAATATTATTATAATTTAAGGAGGTCAAAATGATACAAACAAATTTTCATCATAAAAAACATTATAAAATTCAAGCATACTCAAAAAAAGTACTTTATACAACATTAATTTTAACAATAAGTTTTGCATTATTAGAATATATTGGAGGGCTTCTATCTAATTCATTAGCGTTATTAGGTGATTCATTCCATATGTTCTCTGATGTTATTGCATTAGGATTTAGTTTAATAGCATTATTATTCAGTTCTAAAAAGCCAAATAAAAAATACACTTTTGGTTTTGTGAGATTAGAAGTACTAGCCGCCTTTATTAATGGTTTAATGCTAGTTGGTATTTCTATTTATTTAATTTTCGAAGGGTTTATGAGATTCTTCAACCCTAAAGACATTGATTTCAAATCAATGCTGATAATATCAACAATAGGATTAATCTTCAATATTGTAGTAACGATAATTTTAACAAAGAGTTTAAAAGAAGAAGACAATCTTAATATCCAAAGTGCTTTATGGCATTTCCTTGGTGATTTACTAAGTTCAATCGGAATAATAATTTCATCAACAATTATTTATTTTACAAATTATCAAATAGTTGATGTTATTATGAGTATTATTATTAGTATAATTCTTTTCAAAGGTGGATATAAAATTACTAAATCATCATTTGTAATTTTAATGGAAGCTACTACTTTAGATACCGAAGAAATTTATAATAAAATTAAAGAAGTAGAAGGGATTTCAGATATTCACGAATTTCATATTTGGCATACAGACACAAATGAAATTAACGCAGCAATGCACATTCTTTTAAATGAGTATAATACTGCTAAAGATTACACAATTGTAGAAAATGTAAAAATACTTCTTAAAGAACAATACGATATTGAACATTGTTTTATTGCACTAGAAAATATTAAATACAACGATCACAGTTTGTAAAAGAAAGAGTCTAAGTTGATATTTTGTCAACTTAGACTCTTTCTTTTATAATTTCAATAAATCTATAGTTTTCTCTATTTTATACGTAGGAATTATCTCTGAATTAGAAATATTATGGATATCAACTAAACAACTGTCTATCCCTGCATTATTAGCACCTAATATATCCGATGTAAAAGTATCCCCAATCATTAAAACTTCATCCTTATTTTCAATACCTATTTCTTTAAAAATAATATCAAAAAACTTTTTATCTGGTTTCTTACTTCCTATTTCTTCGGAAATAAAAATCTTTTCAAAATACTTGTTAAGATTATTATTTTTTAGTCTTGTATGCTGCGTAACTCCAATCCCATTAGATGCAATATAAAGTTTATGACTTAAAGTAAGTTTTTCTAACATTTCTGTTATACCGTCAAATAGTTGATTACCTTCTGCTAAATATCCTCTATACCTATTATCTACCTCAATACCATCAACCTCTCTATCGAACAGCATAAAAAACCTTATAAATCTTTCACTTGTAACTTCTTTATTAGATATTTCTCCACGTTCGAAACTTCTCCATAGAGATTTATTTATCGTTTCATATTGTTCAAACAACTCATCACTATACTCAATATTTTCATCTTCTAATAATTTTTTAAAAGCTAAAATTTGTGCTTTACCAAAATCTAATAAAGTATCATCTAAATCAAATAATAAATACTTATACTTATCTAAAATCATCTTTTCACTCCATTTGTATATTATCTACCATTATAACACAGAGAATACTTTTTTAAAACATGGCTTTATTTGTTCTTAAAATATTCTCGAACCCTTGGAGCTACTTCTTCTCCAAATAGTTTTATAGCTTTCATTATATCTTCATGTGGCATAGAACCGAGAGGAAGATGTAGCATAAATCTATCTAATCCTAATGTTTCAATCATATCAATAAGTTTATTCGCTACAGTCTCTGGACTTCCTACTAACATAGATCCATCTGGCCCTACACTATTTAAATATTGTTCAAAAGAAAGAGGTCTCCAAAATGGTCTATCTTTTGAAATTGCATCAACAACTTGTTTTGTTGGATGGAAATATTTTTTAATCGCTTCTTCATCCGTTTCAGCTACGAATCCCCATGAATGAGAAGCAACTTTTAATCTATCTATACTGTAACCTGCATTACGTCCTATAGCTCTATAATAATCAATTAAACCTTTAAAAGCTTTATATTGACCTCCAATTATTGCGTATGCTATTGGCAATCCTTTTTGAGCTATTTTAATAGTAGACTCCGTGTTACCTCCTGTAGCTACCCAAATCGGAAAATCTTCTTGAACACTTCTCGGATACACTCCCTTATTTTCTACACTTTGTGTATGTTTTCCTTCCCATGTTAACATTTCATTAGCTTTAATTTTCTCTAACATAGCTAATTTTTCGTCGAATAGTTCTTCATAATCACTTAAATCATAACCAAACAGCGGAAATGATTCTGTAAATGAACCTCGACCTACCATTACTTCTGCTCTACCATTGGAAATAGCATCGATTGTAGCATATTGTTGATATACTCTTATTGGATCTGATGATGATAATACTGTTACTGCTGAACTTAATTTTATATTCTTAGTAACAGCTGCACCTGCTGCTAGCAATATTTCGGGAGCTGATACAGCAAAATCTTGTCTATGATGTTCCCCTATTGCATAAAGATCTAATCCAACTTCATCAGCAAGCTTCATCTCTTCTATCATATTTCTAATACGTTCATCGTGTTTCGGCGTTATTCCTGTTCCTTCTATTTCAGTTGTTTCACCAAATGTACTAATACCTAACTCTATCATATAGTTCCTCCTAAATTATCTCAATTTCAAGATATTATTCCTAAAAAAAGACAACAGCCTTTAATTAATTTTTTTTAATATTTGTTTTAATGTAACTAATTCCTCTTCAGTTAAATCATCGAATATCTTTTTAGTATTAATTTTATGTGCAGGGAAAATATCATCCATTAAATTCTTGCCTACTTGAGTCAACTTAATATAAGTTACTCTTTTATCTCTTTGACTAATCTTTCTATTAACATATCCTTTTTTCTCAAGATTATCAACAACATAGGTTGCACTACCGCTAGCAAGTAATATTCTATCGCGTATTTCTTGAATATTCTTCTCACCTTTACTATATAAAAATTCCATAACAGCAAATTCAGTCGCATTAATTGGATAATTCTTTAAAGTTTTCTTCAAATCATCCAATAATAAATTACTTGCTCTCATAATACCAATAACGACTTTAAACTCATTATTCATTCAAATTCTCCTGATTTCATTATACATTTATTCATACTATAATTATCTCGAATGTGAGATAATTATACTTTATTAACTTTATATTGTCAATGAAATAAAACTAAAGACATCTAGAGAGAAATCTCTAAATGCCTTTAATTTTATTCTGCAAATTGACTTTGATATAATTCTGAATAGAAACCATTTTGTTCTAATAATTCATCATGATTTCCTTGTTCGATAATGTCTCCATCTTTTAATACTAATATTTTATCTGCATTTCTAATTGTTGATAAGCGGTGGGCTATTACGAATGTAGTACGACCTTCCATAAGTTTATTCATAGCTTTTTGAATTAGTACTTCTGTACGTGTATCTACACTTGAAGTTGCTTCATCAAGAATTAATATAGGCTTATCGGCAAGTATTGCTCGAGCTATTGTTAATAATTGTTTCTGTCCTTGCGAGATATTTGAAGTATCTTCATTTAATTCCATATCATATCCACCTGGCAATGTTTTAATAAAGTGATGAATGTGAGCTGCTTTAGCCGCTTCTATAACTTCTTCATCAGTAGCATCTAATCTACCGTATCGAAGATTTTCCATTATTGTTCCTTTGAATAACCAAGTGTCTTGTAGAACCATTGTAAAGTAAGAACGTAGTTCCGCTCTGTCTAATTTAGAAATATCTTTTCCATCTATATAAATATTTCCGCCGTTGATATCATAGAATCTCATAAGTAATTTAACCATTGTTGTCTTACCTGCTCCTGTAGGTCCTACGATAGCAACCATTTCACCTTTTTTAACATCACTAGTAAAGTTTTTAATAATTACTTGATCTTCTACATAACCGAATCTTACTTTATCGAATACTACATTACCTTCTTTATTAATAACTGTTTCTAATACTTCAGCATCTTCTTCATCTTTAGCATCTAAGAACTCAAATACTCTTTCACCCGCAGCCGCCATTTTTTGAATTTCTGACATAGATTGAGCTATTTGTCCGATTGGTTGAGTAAAGTTTCTTATATATTGAATAAAAGCTTGGATATCACCTACACCAATAGTTCCTTTTGAAACTAATAATCCACCTGAGAATACAATACCAACATAACCAAGGTTTCCAACAAAGTTAATCACAGGGAACATTAATCCTGAGAAGAAATTCGCTTTCCATGATGATGTATATAATTGTTTATTTTTATTGTTAAACTCTTCTACACTTTTTTCTTTATAGTTAAATGCAGCAATAATATTTTGTCCTGAGAAACTTTCTTCAACTTGTCCATTAACATCTGAAAGCATATCTTGTTGACTTCTAAAATATTTTTGACTCCATTTTGTTATTGCACCTAATAGTATTCCTGAAACTGGAATTAAAGCCAACGCTATTAGTGTCATTACGGGACTTATTGTAAACATCATTACCAGTACTCCAAGTACCGTTGCAGTATTTGAAATCATCTGAGTGAAACTTTGATTCAATGATTGTCCTAATGTATCTACGTCATTAGTTACACGAGATAATGTCTCTCCTACTGTACGTTGTTCAAAATATCCCATTGGTAAAGTATTTATTTTCTTACTTATTTCTTTACGAATATCATATGTCATCTGTTGAGAAATATTACTCATCAACCATCCTTGAATAAACATAAACAGTGATGACAGTATGTATAAACCTAATACTGTTAGTAAAATTCCAGCTATTTTCTCAAAGTTAATACTACCTTCATTACTAATTTTAGCTACTAACCCTTCAAAAAGTTCAGTAGTCGCTTTCCCCATAATCTTTGGTCCTACTATACCAAATACAGTACTAGCTAAGGCAAAGAATACTATCAATATGCTTGAGAGTTTATACTGTGTAAACATCAATTTGATAATTCTTTTTAATGTTCCAGAAAAATTATTAGCTTTTTCTATTTTTTTATTTCTAGCCATGATGTTTACCTCCTTTTTGTAATTCTTCTTCACTAAGTTGACTTTCTGCAATTTCTAAATAAGTCGGACATGTTTGTAAAAGTTCTTGATGTTTTCCAATTCCTACTATTTTACCTTCATTCATTACAATAATCTTATCCGCATTTAGAATTGTTGCGATACGTTGAGCTACTATTATAGTAGTTACACCTGACATTTCTTTTCTTAAAGTTTTTCTTAATTTAACATCTGTTTTATAATCTAATGCAGAAAAACTATCATCAAAAAGAAGTATCTTTGGATTTTTTGCTAGTGCACGAGCGATTGAAAGACGTTGTTTTTGTCCTCCAGATACATTTGATCCACCTTGAGAAATCTCACTATTAAATTTATCTTCTTTTTCATTAATAAACTCTATTGCTTGAGCAATTTCAGCAGCTTTTTTCATCTGTTCATCAGAAATATTCTCATCAGCGAATTTAATATTTGATTCAATATTACCACTGAATAATACTCCTTTTTGAGGAACAAATCCTAAAATATCTCTTAATTTACTTAAGCTTATATCTCTAATATTGACTCCATCAATTGAAATTTCACCTTCACTAGCATCGAAATATCTAGGAATCAAATGAAGCAATGTAGATTTACCGCTACCCGTACTTCCTATAATTGCTGTAGTTTTTCCTGCTTCCGCTTCAAAACTAATATTGCTTAATACTGGACTATCGGCACCATCAAATGTAAAGCTAACATTATCAAATTTTAATGTACCCTTCACATCTTTAAGCTTACTATCATCAATATGTTTACTATCTACGACAGTTACCTCAGTCGCTAATACTTCATTAATGCGTCCAGCTGCAACTTCTGCACGAGGTAATTGCATCATTAAGAATGTAAAGAATAGGAATGACATTACTATCTGCATTGTATATGTTATAAACGCCATCATATCACCAACTTGAATACTTCCAGCATCTATATTTTTTCCACCAACCCAGATTATTAATAGTGCAATACCATTCATAATTAGTATAATCATTGGCATAAGCGCTGATAAAGTTCTATTGATGAAAAGTTGTTCATTTTTTAAAACTGTATTTTCTTTATCGAATCTTTCTTCTTCATATTTTTCACGACCGAAAACACGAATTACAGAAATACCAGTTAATGCTTCACGAGTTACTAAGTTAACTCTATCTATTAATTTTTGCATTATTTTAAATTTTGGCATTACTAAGAATGAAATTATTCCTAATGTTAATCCTAAGATACCTACACCTAATGCAATTATCCAAGTCATTCCAGTATCAGTTTGTGTAACTTTATAAACTCCATATACTGCCATCATTGGTGCATAGATTGCGATAAATAACATCATATTTAAAGCATTTTGAATTTGTTGAATATCATTTGTACTTCTTGTTATTAATGAAGCTGTAGAAAATTTATCAATATCTTGTTTTGAAAATGATAATACCTTGTTATAAAGCTGTTCACGTAAGTTATATGCTATTTTTGAAGAAATTCTACTTGCTATGAAGTTTGAAATTATACTACCTATACCTGATATAAATGTCACAATTATCATCATGATTCCTACTTCTTTAAGGTAATTTTTTCTAATCTCATTAGTATCAATTCCTACATTATTTCTATACTCTTCTTTTACATAACGAATACCAGCCTGTTTTGTAATCATATCAGCTGAATTTCCTAAATCACTTATTGATTTTTGTTTTTGTTCAATTAAGCTATCTTTTTTTACTAAACCTAGTTTTACTCCTTCTGCAACCTTAGCTAAGTCTAAATTCTCAGATTTTGCTCCAGATACTACAGTCATAGTATTTTTTAGTATATCATTTAATTCACTTCGTTCTTTCTCATTAATACTATCAAGTTTATAAACATCACCATCTTTTGTATATTTAGATGAAACTTTTTTAATTTCATCATCAGTCATAAACAATTGTAACTCATTAAAAGAATTTTCACTGATTTTCTCAGGTACTGCATCTGGAATACCACTTTGTTGAATACCTTTATCGACAATATTACTTGTATAAGTTGGTAACGCAAGCTCTGCGACAACACGAACCCCTAATATAGCAACTAAAAATATCATTGGTACCAAAAAACCTTTTAAATATTTAATTAGTTTCATTGTTATCCTCCTTATCTTCAAGTTCTTCTCTTAATACTAGATTTGTTTTTGTTAATAATATATTAAAAGCTTCCTTTTCTCTAGCATCGAATTTATCCCACATAGATTTAAACCAAGTTTTATAAGCTTTTCTATGTGATTCAATACATTCGACTCCTTTTTCCGATAAACTAAGATATTTTTTTCTTTTATCTTTTTCATCTATACTTTGAACAACAAACCCTTTTTCTAGTAATTCACTTACAAGTGCTGTAACTCTAGGTTTTGTCACATGTAGTTCTTCACCTAACTCCTGCATAGTAATTTTTTCTTTAAAAGATAAAAATAACATTGCTTGAAATTCAGGTTTTCTATATGGTGTATCACTTTTTTTATGAAATCTTTTCATTATCAATCTAAATTCTTCCATCATATCCATTGCTTTATGGTATGAAATTTCCTCTACGCTCATTTTCTACCTCCTTTATTCAAAAATTAGTTCACAATGTTAACTAATTAGTTAACTATGTTAACTATTATATTTTATTTTACTATTTTAGTCAATAGAAATTTTGATTTTAAATAAAAAAGATTAACCTAGAAGTTATCTAAGTTAATCTTTATTTTTATTTACTAAATACCCATGCTTGGGCAATATTATTTTTCAAATCATTTTCTGTGAATCCATTATAACTTGTAAGTTTTACATCATCGTCATTAGGATCATTGATATAGAATTTATCATCTTCAAAACCTCTAATAACTTTGTAAGTTACTCTGTCACCAAAAACCCCAGATTTTAATCTAACAAGAATTGGTTTATTATCTTTAATAGCATTCTCTATATTTTCTATTAATTTATCCATCTCAATTCTTTCAACTTTAAGATTGTATTTATCTGCAAATGCTGAAACAATTGTAGGTTGTGTTCCTTGATTTCTAATGTAGTATTTATTTCCAGCCCAAGAAGCAAGTTCTTCTACTGTTGCTTCATCCTTACCTATATATTTAGCAATCATAGCTAACGAGATAATAGCATCACCATTAGTTTCAATTGTTTTTTTACTATCCAATCCATATGTAATATTTTTATATGCATCTTGTTTCATATAATACATAGGAACAGAAAGACCTTTTTGAGGTAAGTTAAGAAGTTGTTCTTTTCTTTTCGCATTATAATTATCTACATTTATTAAATAATATAAATAGCCTTCTACACCTTCTTTAAGTGAATCTATATACTGCTTATTAGAAATTTCATTGTTTAATAAATCAACATCAATCTTATTAGCAATATTCGCTGAAATAATTTTTACCTGTGGTAATTTATCACTAAGTTGAGAAAAGTTTCCTTGTTTTTCAGAAGATGAAACTCTTGATAAATAATGATCTGACAGATTTTTTTCTATACTTCTCGCTATTATTGATGATTGTTGAGTTCCATAGTATACTTTTACTCCAAAAGTATCTTTATTATTATCATTAGCTACATCAATATCAATTAATAATTCTACTGGATTTTCTGAGGCAATCTTAGTTATATCTTCCTTTGTTGGAAAAGTATCATCGTTATCTCTAGTTAATATTACCTTAATACCATCTTTTTCCAATAATTCTTTTAATTGTTTTGCTATTTTTAAATTATATGTCTTAGCATGTACACCTTTATAATCCACAGCATCATCTTGTTTAATTACTGGATTTAATAAGATTGTATAAGATTTCAATTTTTCTTTATTTTGATCTTCTGGGCTCTTTTGTCCACTTCCTAATATACTCCAACCTGGTACCCAGCCAACAAAACTGTCGTTTGTTTTTATTTCATACCAGGTATCGGATTTACTTAGCATTTCAACATTATCACCGGCTGTCACTTTTTTCAATGTTGGATAAGTATCATCTGGACCTGTTCGAAGCTCTATTTCTTTTGAAATAGTAATGTTATTTTGAGCATTAGCCGAAGGATTCATTTTTTCACCGATAAAGTTTATTATTCCACCTACAACCAATATTAATAATAATGCGGATATTACTAACAATACTCCGTTTTTATTTCTTCTTTTTATTCTCATATTAATTTCCTGCTGATAGTTTTTCGTAAACAATAGTCACTGGTCCATCATTTACAATATTTACTTCCATCATTGTTTGGAAGATTCCAGTCTCTACTGTTACACCCTCTTCTTTTAAATATTCATTAAATTTTTCATACAATTCATTAGCTTTTTCTGCACCTGCAGCACTGGTAAAACTAGGTCTATTACCTTTCTTAGTATCTGCATATAAAGTAAATTGTGAAACTGATAATATACTTCCACCTACATCTTTTAGACTTAGGTTAATTTTATCATTTTCATCTTCAAATAAACGAGCTTGTGAAATTTTTTTAGCTAAATACTTTGCATCTTCTTCAGTAGATTCCTTATGTACTCCTACTAGAAGACAGTATCCTTTATCAATACTTCCCACAATTTTATTGTCTACACTAACGCTAGCTTTTTTAACCTTCTGCAATACAATTTTCATATTTTCACCTATTTAACTATTCTTTCTACACTATAAACATCTGGAATCTGTCTAAGTTTTTTAATCATAAATTCACATTCACTAACATTTTTCACATATATTCCAATAGTTATTACACATGTTTTGTCAACTTTAGATTCAGAATTTAATTTTTTAATTTCTACTCTACTCTCACTCAATGTTAATAGTACATTTTGTAGTAATAAATCTCTATCAAAAGCATGTATTTGTAATGTAACACTATAACGACGAGCGTTTAAGCTTTCAACCCATTCAACTTCAAGTAGTCTAGCTTTATCCTCTTCTGTTAAATTAGGACAGTTATGTCTGTGAACAGTAACCCCACGTCCTTTGGTAATAAATCCAACTATCTCATCTCCAGGTATAGGTTGACAACATTTTGATAATCTAACAAGAATATTATCAACACCTTTTACATAAACACCTGTTTCAGTCACTATTTTTTTAGTTTCTTCCGCATTGAAAAGTTTCTCAATTTTTTCTTGAGTCATCTTTTCTTTTCTAATTTTCTCAGTCAATCTAGCAAATACTTTATTAGCCGTAATTCCACCATAACCAATAGCAACATACATTTCTTCAAGATTAGCAAATTTATATTTATTAAGTGCAACTGCAATATTTTCATCTGTTAACACTTCGTCAATATCAAAGTTATTTGCTTTAATCTCATCTTTTAATAATATTTCACCTTTAACTAAGTTTTCTTCACGAGCAGCTTTTTTAAAGAATGCTTTGATTTTCGACTTAGTTTGTGATGATGTAGCTATTTCTAACCAAGAGCGTTTTGGCCCTGTAGAATTTTTACTAGTACGAATATCACAAATTTCACCAGTAGATAATACATAATCAAATGGTTCTATTTTATCATTTACTGTTGCCCCTACCATTTTATTACCAACTTCCGAGTGAATCGCATAGGCAAAGTCCACAATACATGATCCTTTTGGTAATTCTATAATATCACTATTTGGTGTGAATACATAGATTTTATCACTTAATAAATCTACTTTTAATGATTCCATAAAGCTTTCTGCTGTTGCTTCAGTTTCGTCATTTTCAGCGATTTTTTGAAACCAATTTAATTTTTCATAGAAGTTATTATTTTTATTTACTTTCTTACCTTCTTTATATGCCCAGTGTGCAGCAATCCCTTTTTCAGCGATTTCATGCATTTCATAAGTTCTAATTTGAACTTCTAGGGTTTGGCCATCCGGAGCAATTACCGTAGTATGTAGTGATTGGTACATATTAGGTTTTGGCATAGCAATATAGTCCTTAATTCTTCCTGGAATAGGAACCCAAAGATTATTTACCAACCCCAAAGTAGCATAACAATCAGCTACACTATCAACTAATACACGAACAGCTAATAGATCATAAATTTGATCAAAAGTTTTATTTTGTTTAACCATTTTTTTATAAATACTATAAATATGTTTTGGTCTACCAGTAACTTGGGCTTTAATGTTGTTTTCCGCTAAAATCGAGGTAATACTTGAACATGCATCTTTTATGCTTTCTTCCCTAGCACTTCTTTTCTGTTTCATCATTCCTACTATTGAGAAATATTGAGATGGATGTAAATATCTAAGTGAGGTATCTTCTAGTTCCCATTTTACCGCACTAATCCCTAATCTATGAGCTAAAGGCGCATAAATTTCAAGTGTCTCACTAGAAATTTCACGTTGTTTTTCCTCTCTCATATATTTCATAGTTCTCATATTATGTAGCCTATCTGCTAACTTAACGAAAATTACACGCAAGTCCTTTGCTATAGATACAAATAGTTTTCTATGATTTTCTGCTTGTGATTGTTTTTTAGAGCGGAATTTTACTTTATCTAATTTTGTAACACCATCAACTATTACAGCTATATCTTCACCAAATGTTTCTTTAATATCATCAAATGTATACTTAGTATCTTCCACAACATCATGTAAAAATCCTGCACAAATTGTTGCATAATCTAATTTAAGCTCAGTTAAAATTCCTGCAACTTGAACTGGGTGTAATATGTATGGTTCCCCTGATTTTCTAAATTGTCCTTCATGAGCAACTTTTGCAAATTCATAAGCTTGTCTTATAATTTTAATTTGTTCCTCTGGTAAATATTTACTCGCCATATCTTCTACATTTTCATAACTATATGGATATTCAAGATTCACAGAAATTCCTCCTCTACAAAATTTAATCTACCCTTTATAATACCACAAAATCAAGAAAATTTCCCGTGATTTAACTAAAAATATTACAATTTTATAGTATTTTCATAATTTACTTAATTAGCTATTAAAAACTATATTAGCGATTCAATTGATAAAAATTCTCGACAATAAAATTATAATGTATCTTTTTACTTCATAATAAAAAAATTCTAGTTCAACACGAACTAGAACTTTTTTTATTATTTAGTATCTACATCTTGAGATAAATCAACTTTATCTAAAGGAATTACTTTTGTTTTATATCTAATTTTGTGGTAAAGATAGAAGAATAAGAAGATTGGAACTCCCATATATGTTGTTAACATTCCACTCCAGTTTACCACACCTTTAGTAATAAGTTCTGTATCTTGTCCAATAATAACGATGATACATAATACTAAAGCGATAATTGGACCTGCTGGGAACCATTTAGCTCTATATTTAAGAGCATTTAAATCTTTACCTTGAGCAACGTATGCTCTTCTAAATCTATAGTGACTTAGCGCTATACCTAACCAAGCGATAAATCCAGTTAATCCACTTGCTGCTACAATATAAGTATACGCATTAGCACTTGTAAGTTGGATTAAGAAAATTAAAAATACTACTGCAGCTGTTGCAATTAATGAAATTACTGGTGTTCCGTATTTAGTAACACGACCAAAAATTGGGAATGCTAATTTTTCTTTACTCATCGCATAAAGCATTCTTGTTGATGCATACATTCCTGAGTTACCAGCTGATAAAATTGATGTTAAAATTACTGCATTCATAACACTTGCTGCTAAAGCAAATCCTGCATTTTTGAAGACAATTGTAAATGGTGATTTAGCAATTTCTTCAGAGCTTGCAGCCCCCAATAAATCTGGTGAAGTATAAGGAATTAATAATCCAATAACTAAGATAGCTAGTACGTAGAAGATTAAAATTCTCCAGAATACTTGTTTTACAGCTTTTGGAATACTTTTCTCAGGATTTTCACTTTCTCCTGCAGTTATACCGATTAACTCAGTACCTTGGAATGAATATCCAGCGATTAAGAATACTCCAAGTGTAGCAAGGATTTGACTTGATAATGAAGTATCTTCTCCGATAAATGGTGCATCACCAATTGTTAAGTTTTTAAATCCAATGTATTCTCCACCTAAAATACCGAAGATAGTTAAACATCCAACTACTAGGAAGATGATTACTACTACTACTTTGATAAGTGCGAACCAGTATTCACTTTCACCATAAACTTTAACACTAAGTGAGTTTAAAGCGATAATAATAACTAGGAATAATAAACTCCAAGCCCAGTGAGGAAGTACTCGCATAGGCTCCCAATAACTAATTGCTAATGCAGATAACTCTACGTCAGCTGCTACTGTAATTACCCAGTTAAACCAATAGTTCCATCCTAAAGCAAATCCTAATGATGGATCCACATAACGTGTTGCATATGTACTAAATGACCCTGATGTAGGAAGATATGTTGCCATTTCCCCTAATGATGTCATTAAGAAATACACCATAAGTCCGATACATAGATAAGCTACTATAGCTCCTCCAGGTCCCGCACTTTGAATTGCTTGACCACTTGTCATAAATAATCCACTACCGATACATCCACCGATAGCAATCATACTAATATGACGTGATCGTAAATTTCTTTTTACTTCTGTTGCATTATTGTTATTGCTGTTGTTTGTCATAATAAAAACCTCCTTGATAAAATAAAAAAGCATAACTTCTACCATATTTGCACGGAGTTATACTTCACATTATCTCTCCAAAACAAGATATTAGTAGCGCAACATAGCCTCACGACTATGACAGTCCTATACTTAGTTCAATATAGGCCCAACAATATTAACATAGGATTAATATCATTTCGGCGATGTTTCCTTTCAAGTAATCTCATCAAGCCCTATACTTTCAACTACCCTACTAATAAAAATCGCAACCTCTACCTCACTTATTTTGTGAGGTACATATTCAATTAACTAAAAATTAGTATAATATAATTTTCTTATATTGTCAACAAAAAATTTTATTTTCTAAAATTTTAATTAAATATTGAATATATTATCTTTCCTACTTTTTCAGTAAAGTAAGAATATTAATATCTACAGCTTATATTCTACAAAAAAGAGTGACTCAAAATCATGATTTCAGAGAAATTTTGATTTTTGAATCACCCCATCAAAGTTTATTAGTTATATAAAAAACTTTTATATAGTGAGTTTAGTTATCAATAAAGCTTCGAATCTTTGAGTTCTATATATATTTTTTTAAGAAACTCTTTTTGAATGTCCTTACTAGTATCCTTTTATATCTATCTATTTGATAAAGGTATGATTAATTAATCATTTTTTTCTTTTTTTCAATAATTTATAGTTTTTTATTATGCCTAGTAGCATTAAAATCTCTAGTATATTTAATAAAATCTTCATCATTTATCTCCCCCTTAAATACAAAGAAACTCAGAATATCAATTCATATTAACTAATATCTTTCACAAATCATACCTTGGCGATATTCTTCCAATAAAATTTTTAATAATTCAATTTGTTTTTTTATTCTTACACCGCTATCTGTGTCAGCTACTTTTTTTCTACATAATTTATCTACAACTCTCTTTGTTGAAATAATATCCGTCTCATTTTTTATCGACTCTTCTTTACTTTGGAATATATCGTGACTCATTATCTGTAATCCATAAGAGTTATAAGTTAGCGTATATCCACCGTGCCCAGTTGTTTTATGATATGCTCTTGACATTCCTCCATCGATAACAATCGTTCTACCATTAGCTTTTATTGGATTTTCTCCTTTTGTTTCTTTAACTGGTGTATGTCCATTTATTATATGCCCCTCACTAGTTAAACCAAACTCATTTAATAACTTAATGCAAAATTCTTCATTATCTCTAAGTTTGTAATATGCATTTTTCACTTCCTCATGAGTAGTCTTATCTTCGATAAAATATCTCTCGAAAGTTGTCATATCGCATTTTCCAAATAGTGGAGAATATTGTCCTTGCCAAAGATAAAAGAATAAACCATTATCTTCTCTACAATCACAATAAAAAATACTACGAATTTTTTTATCAAAAAAGTCTAATAATTTTTTTCCAGAATATTTATGACCTCCATAAGAAAATTCCTGAAAGTTACCTTTCTCGTCAACTGGCATACAACCATGTAACAGCAGGTTCCCATTATAGCAACAATACATGCCACCTTTGTTAATGAATAATTCAACATGTTTTTTTAATTTTTCACTTGTTATGAATGATTCTTTTAATCTATTAATAATCTTCTCTTCTTCATCAGTTAATAGATATGGATTTTTTTCATCAACCGTTGGAAAATTACATGAAGTTAATGGATATTCTTTACCATTTATCTTTACTGTTTGTTTTTTGAAGTTTATCTTATCTAGTAATGCACGTCTTTGTAATTTAAATTCTGGGTGTTTGTCGATAATTTGTTTTTCTAGTTTAAATTGAATTATCGCCATAGCTTTATGCATTCTTGCTATTTGCATAATTTCATGTTCACTATATTTTAACTCATCATTTTTAGATAGTTTTGGTAAAAACTCTTTACAATTATCATCTTTATAATATGCTTCACTAAAATTTAATAAATTTCTAAGTGGAATCCCGTATCTATCTTCAATAATATCCAAATTATCATATCTTGCACATATTCTTATAACATTTGCTAATGATATTCTATCTCCAAGATAAGCCCCTATCCATAGCATATCATGATTTCCCCATTGAATATCAAGCGAATGATAATTCAGCAATCTATCCATTATTTTATCAGGAAACGGACCTCTATCATAAATATCACCTACAATATGTAAATGATCTATGATTAACTTATGAATACTTAATGATAATTCAATAATGAATTTATCACCAGCACCTAATTCAATTATATTTTCAAGAATTCTATCATAGTAGTCATTTTTATCACTACTTTGCATTTTGTACAGTAATTCTTCAATAATATATTTAAAATCTTTCGGCAAAATTTTTCTTACTTTAGATCTTGTGTACTTCCTTGCGGCTACCTGTGTTACTTCTAATAAACGAAGAAGAATAATTTTTTGAAATTCTTTATAATCGCATACATCATATTCTTTTCTTAAAAGATTTAATTTTTCTTCTGGATAATAGATTATAGTAGCCAGTAAATTCAAATCTTTTTTAGGTAGTCTGTTTCCAAACACTTCTTTAAGTTTTTCTTTAATAATTCCTGAGCCGTTTCTCAAAATATGATCAAAGGCCTCGTATTCTCCGTGAATATCACTTAAAAAATGTTCTGTTCCTTTCGGCAATGTTAATATTGCTTCTAAGTTTATTATCTCCTTAGTTGTCTCATCAATATTTTTAAAATTTTGAGACAGTAATTCTAAATGTTCCCTAGATATATTCATGTTGGTCTCCTTTTTTAACTTTTTTCAGTTAAAGCTTAACATACTTCCAAATATAATTCAAGTACTATTACACGTTATTTCGTAATTTGAAACTTAATAATGTATATTAATAGAATAGTTTTACAAAAAAATAGAAATCAACTTCAAGTTAATTTCTATTTTATATATTTTATTCTACTTTAACTTTCCTACAAATCTTTCCATTTCTTTCATTTCTTCAAGCGTATCGGCTACAAGAACATACATTGTATTTCCTTGAAGTTCAGCGAAAGCTTCTGGCATTCTTAGAACAGCTTTCAGTTTATCTTGATATTTTTCTCTAATTTCTTCATCAGAATGTACATAATCTTTATAATCACGACGTGTTGACGCTAATCCATATTTTTCATCAATATTTAAACTATTAAATGTTCCATTAGCCACCTCTGCATATACTCTGAAATAATCTGTTGAATGTGCGAAATTATAAACATCTACAGCAAACGCTCCTGCTGGACGGTTATTATACTCTATTGCAATATAATCGTCTTTAGTTTTAAAGAATTCAATATGAAAGAAACGTTCTTTCATTCCAAATGCTTTAACAGCATTCTTACCATACTCTACTAACTTAGGATCTAAATCTTTATCAATGTAATAAACCCAATCTAGAGTATTGTTATTCAGTAAATCTAATGGAGTGTGATAATAAACAATACTTGTATAAAATACGATATTCCCTTTAGCGTCTACTAATCCATCAAAAGTTACAATATCAGAATTATCAACGAAAGGTTCTAAGAAGTAGTGCGTAGTACCATCCCATTCTTTTTTAAAGTTTTCTACATCTTTCTTATCTTTAAGTTTATAAGTTGCAGAAGCTCCTACTCCATTATCAGGCTTAGCAATTAACGGAAGTTTCAATTTTTTCACACCTTTTTCGATGTCTCCTTCTTTTTTCACTAAGAAACCTGGTACAACAGGAACCCCAGCTTTTTCAAAGTATTTTTTCATTTCTGATTTGTGTTTTGTTTTCTTAAGATCGTGTTCTTTTAAACCAAATACATTAAACTGTGTACGTAAAGCAGCATCTAGCCCCATCCAGTGCTCATTTTGCGATTCTATTCTATCAATATGACCATGTTTGTGATATAAAAACGCCACTGCACGTTTAACTTCATCAACATCATCTAAGCTATTAACTCTAAAATATTCAGTTAGAGCTTCTTTTAGTCTTTGATCAAGTTGTTCGTATGGTTCTTCCCCAATTCCTAGTACATTTATTCCTTGATTCTTTAATTCTATAGAAAACTTTTGAAAATTGTGTGGGTAATATGGTGATATAACTATGTAATTCATAAATACTTTCTCCTCTTATTATTATAAATTTAATTTATCTAAAAAGTATGGCATTTGGATTCTCCACCAAGGCCAGTCGTGTGCAACATCGTCGCCCCAAACATCAAACCATGCTGGAATATTTTTTTCTTCAAATGCTTTTTTCAAACTATAAAATGATGGTAATCCATCTTGTTCCCATGGTCCTAAACCAGTACAAACAATAATATCTGCATTTCTATAGTGATCAATAAACCATCCATCATTTTGATTCCAAATATTATCACTAGGTGAATTTCTGTATATTAACTCATCATTACCATATTCACCTACGAAAAATCTAGCATCATAAACTCCACTTAGAGCAATGACTTTTCCAAATACATCTGGATGCTGTAAGAAGATATTAAACGAATGATATCCTCCCATACTGCAACCTGTAGCCATCATTTGTCCAAACCAACCTGTCTTATGTTTAATAAAAGGTATAGCTTCTTCAATCACATACTTCTCATATTGTGTATGTGCTAATGCTCTATCATGACCATTTTTCCAATCACATAGCCATGATTCACTATCGACACTTGATAATGTGAAAAACTGTACTTTTCCTTCATTTATAAATCTTTCACAAGCATGTATCATACCAAAATCATAATACTCATTGTGTGTTCCCCCAGATGATGGAAAAACAACAATCGGTAATCCTGCATGTCCATATCTATTAAGAACCATTTCTCTTCCTAAGTTTCCACTATAATGACTTAAATTCTCTATATTCAAATTAAATAACCTCCATTTTCTATAAAATACTCTTACCAGTTTTCACTAATAAACCTTAAGCATTCCGGTAAATATTTAGCCCAACATTCTTCACTATGTTCACCATTAGCTACTACATTTAACTTAATCTCGCTAGTCGATAATCCAGCGTCAATTAGTTGTCTATAGTAATCTAAACTTGCATCTATATATAGTTGTTTTAAATTACCATTTGCCAATTGTTTATCTGTATCATCACCTTCATTTGTTCCTACTTCAATATATATTCTTTGATCAGAAACTTTATGTTTTGATATATATCTATCAAATTCAGGTTTATTTAACCAGTTTGCTGATGAAAATACTCCTAGACATCCTACTACATCTTTGTGTTCTAATCCTATATATTGTGAAATATTAGCTCCTAAAGAACTACCAATCATCGCTGTGTACTCACGCTGTGGTTTTGTACGATATGTACTATCGATAAATGGTTTAACTACATTTACAAAAAAGTCAGCATACTCAGATCCTAATCCACCTAATGTTAAACCGAAATTTAATATAGGTAAACTTGAGAATTTCCAAGGTGCATATTCATTCATTCTTCCTTCATTATCATTATCAATACCAACTATTATCATTTTTGGCATATCTGGGTTTCTTTTTATCGCAGGAATTACTTTCCATGAGTGTCCACTAAAAGATTCTCCACTATAAAAAACATTTTGACCATCATTCATATAAACTACTGGATAATGTTTATGTTCATCTTGAGCATACCCTTTTGGCAAAAGAACTCTAATACGACGATTTTTCCCCGTATAAGGAACTTTTAATTCATGCTCCTTCATCTCTAAATAAAAATACGCATCTCTATTCATTAATTTTTTCCTTTTAAATTATTATTATAGCTATAATTCTACAACATTTCTCATATAAAAGCAATTAATTGAGTGTAATTTTATTTAATTTTTCTGAAAAATTAATTTTAACATATTATTTTCATAATAAATCATAATAGAATATGCATTTTTGAATATAAATTTATTATAAATTTCTAAATAAAACAAAAACGGATTGCATAAAACAACCCGTTATTTTCACCTTAAAATTCACTGTATACATATTCTTGAACATTAGAAAAATCAGTGACAAATGAATATATTATTATTCCCATTATTATAATATAAAAGAAAAATATCCATATCATTAATTTCTGATTTTCATTCATTCTATTTTTTAAGCTTGTAAAGATCTCTTTCAAAATCAATCCATCCTCTCCAACCTAAATGCATTGCATCGTACATATAATATTCCTCATATTCTTTACTAGAATAATCCATTACTTCTATATTATTCTTTTTAGCAATTTCTTTCAAATTATTATACGCAACCTGTCTTTTTTCACTATCTATTCCTGTATAATCACTCCACTTACCATTAGCAGGAAGTATAGCGAATTTCATATTTAATTTCAAGTCCTTAACTATTGATAAAAGTATATCTAAATCATCATATTCCTTAGACTCATCATATTTTGTATTTTTAGAACTATTTTTCAATTGATCATATTTTGTTTTAATATACTTATCATAATAAGTATTATCAATTTGATAATCATTCTTATTAGTTCTTTCTTTAGCTTGTTCAGTTAACTTTTCATCTAACTCTTTCCAGTTATAATCAGGTGTTTTTTCACCACTTAAGGGATAATTTTCTCTTCCTTTATTTTTGAAAAACTCATACTTATTCTTCAATTTGTAAAAGTAATTATCCAATTTTAAAAATTCCCCTATGATAAAATTCCCTTGTTCCTCTACAAAATATTTTTTATAACTCCTATATTTCTTATTAAGAACTTTATTAGTTGATGAAAGTTCGATTACTCTATTGATAAATTTTTCTTTTGTTTCTTTACTAATTTTATCATTAGCCATAGTGTTATAAACATGCTCACTAGAAATTCTTGATAAAAATGCATCTTTTAAAATACCATTTTTATTATCGAACCACTGAATGGATTGAATCATGACAATTTCATTATTTCTTATATCATTTCCTATAGAACCAATCGTTGCTGCATGTATAATATTTTGAGAATTACCTACTCCTATTTGCATAATGTTAAAATCTTCATAGTTAAAGATTTTCTTTGGATGATATTCTTCATTTATTGTTGTAGTTAATTCTGATGACCCTAATAACACTAATGTTTTAGGCGTAATATTTTCTAGAATTATATCTTTACTTTTATATTTTTCATAGGACGTACTATACCTAACACTATTAT
>CAUSUW010000008.1:0-57326 GCA_963535095.1 uncultured Gemella sp.
CCACTTGTCTAAACTAAATATATATGTGTCCAGAATTTTGGGTACACATCATTTCCCCGAAATCACGATTTTTGAGTCACTCCCATTTATTTGTAGTAGAATTTTAAATCGCCTATAAGTAATTATAGGTGTTTTTTTGTATTTATAAAGTTATATTTGTCAAAAAATAATATATAACTAAGGAGATAAGAATTTTGAAAACTTTTATTTTAAGTTTACAACATGTACTAGCAATGTACGCAGGAGCAGTTATTGTTCCGATAATTGTGGCTGGTGGATTAGGTCTTTCAGCAGAACAAACAACTTATTTAGTGTCAGTTGATATTTTCATGTGTGGGGTAGCTACATTTCTACAAGTTTATAAAGGTAAATTTACAGGTATTGGTTTACCTGTTGTTCTTGGATGTACTTTTACGGCAGTAGCACCGATGATAGCTATAGGTAATAGTTCTGGATTACCAACTATGTATGGAGCTATTTTCGTTTCAGGGTTGGTTGTTGTATTAATAGCACCTTTTTTTGCGAAGGTGGCTAAATTATTCCCTCCTGTTGTTACAGGAAGTGTAGTAACGATTATTGGTATTACTTTAGTGCCTGTTGCGATGAATTATATTGCAGGTGGACAAGGATCAAAAGATTTTGGAAATCCAAAAAATATTTTACTAGCATGTATTACTTTAGCAATTATTTTAGTAATATATAAATTTACTACTGGATTTATCCAATCAATTGCTATTCTTCTAGGATTAGTATCTGGTACAGTTATTGCTAGTTTTATGGGATTGGTGAGTTTATCAGAAGTATCACAAGCGGGTTGGTTCCAACATCCAACACCATTTAAATTTACTGGTTTTGAATTTAATATGAGTGCTATTTTAACATTTGTTATAGTGGGGATTGTTAGTATGATTGAATCAACGGGTGTATATTATGCTCTAGGAAATATTTGTAATCATGAAGTTAAAGAACCTGATTTACGAAGAGGTTACTTAGCTGAAGGTTTAGCTGTAATGATAGGTTCATTAGTAAATGCATTCCCGTATACAACTTATTCTCAAAATGTAGGTCTTGTGCAAATTTCAGGTGTGAAAAGTAAAAAAGTGATGTATGTAATGGTACTTTTACTACTAGTTTTTGGATCTATTCCAAAAATCGGTGCTTTAGCTACAATCGTACCTCAACCAGTATTAGGTGGAGCGATGATTAGTATGTTTGGAATGGTTCTAGCATATGGAGTTAAGATGTTAGGTAATACAGACTTTGGAAAACAGGAAAACCTTATGATAATAGCTTGTTCAGTTGGATTAGGACTGGGTGTCACTGCAGTACCAACAGCATTTGCACAATTACCAAGCTTTATTCGTATGTTCACTGATAGTGGTATTGTACTAGGAACGATAGTTGCAATAGTAATGAATTTAATTTTTAATAGAAAATCCAAATTAAATAAATAATTAGTTAGATATAAATTGTGATTTAGATATAAAAACTTATTAAAAATTTAAAAGAGAATGACTTTATAATATTGATTTAGACAATATTTCGATTTTATAAAAACGTTCTCTTTTTTTATGTGTTTAGGCTTGAAAATCAATGTTTTTTGTGTACAAAATATTATAGATGTAGTATAATTTAATAAAGGTCAATTTTAGTCAATAAAGGAGGTGCCCTTATGAATAATAATATGACAGATATTCTTGAACAATATATTATGAACTTATTTAATGAGGCAACAGAGGATCATATAATTATTAAAAGAAGTAATGTCGCACAAAAATTTGACTGTGTACCATCCCAATTAAATTATGTAATAAAAACGAGATTTACTCCGGAACATGGATTTATTATAGAAAGTAAACGTGGAGGGGGAGGATTTATTAGAATTACTAAAATAACCCTTCATAAAAATAAAGATTACATAGACTATTTAATTGAGACTGTAGATAATGAAACTATTGAGGTAGAAGAAGCCCTTAGAATAGCTAAAATTCTGCTTGAAAAAGAATATATAGATAAATTTGACTACAATCATTTTATAGATAGTGTAGAGATTATTACTGATGTTCATAATCAATTTTTAGATCATATTGATAAAAATAGTGCTGAAGAGATGATTTCTAAAACAAAAGCAAATTTAAAAGATTTGACAATAAGATTTTTAACAAATATAAAATATAATAAGAGAGGATAAGGTTATGTACATAAGATTTAATGAAACGGCCCTTATGGTGCTAACAACAGCGAAAGAAGAAGCTAATGATTTTGGTGTTAAGGCCGTAGGGACAGAGCACTTACTATTAGCTATGTTGAGTATGAACAATACATTGTCATGTAAAACACTTAATAAATATGGTGTTTATTATGACGACTTCAGAAAAAGTGTAGTAGATTTTTATGAAGCAGAATTAGAAGGTACGGATTTTTATCGTAATGTTTTAATGAAGATAGATTATACAAATGGAGCTGTTAGAACTATAGAAAAAAGTCAACAATTTGCAGATGATACATCTAGTTTTGTAGTTACAAGCGAGCACTTACTATTATCTTTATTAAATGAGAAAACAGGGACTGCTGTTCGATTATTAACTGATAAGTTAGGAGTTAATGTTGATGCATTAATTACGGAATTATTTGAATTATTAAAACAAAGTCAAGGATTACTATCTAAATTATTTGATGGGTTTAAAAAATTAGAAGCTTCAGAAGATAGTTCAGCAAAAACTAAAACTTTAAATTCTTTAGCTAAAGATTTAACTAAGGATGCATTTAATAATAAACTAGACCCTGTTTTAGCTCGTGATAAAGAAATCACTCGAATGATAGAGATTTTAAATAGACGTACTAAGAATAATCCGGTATTAATTGGAGAACCTGGGGTAGGGAAAACAGCTATTGTTGAAGGTTTAGCAGAAAGAATAGTATCTCAAAATGTTCCGAGTAATTTATTAGGTAAGAGAGTTATGGTTCTAGATATGGGAACTTTACTTGCAGGTACTAAGTATCGTGGTGAATTTGAAGAAAGATTAAAAAATATCATTACTGAAATAGAAGATGCAGGAGATATTATTTTATTCATCGATGAAATTCATACGATAATTGGTGCTGGAGGAACTGAAGGTAGTGCCGATGCATCAAACATCCTTAAACCAGCTTTATCACGTGGTTTAATTCAATGTATAGGGGCAACAACTACAGAAGAATATAGAAAATATTTTGAGAAAGATGCAGCTTTAGAACGTAGATTCCAACCGATTAAAGTTGAAGAACCTAATACAGAAGATTCAATTAAAATTCTTGAAGGATTACGTCATAAGTATGAAGAACACCATAATGTGGAAATTTTAGATGAAGCATTGGATGCAGCGGTTAAGTTAAGTACAACATATATTACTGATAGATGTTTACCAGATAAAGCAATTGATCTTATTGATGAAGCTTGTTCTAAGGTTAAACTAAGATTTTATAAATCTCCAGAAAAACTTAAAGAATATGAAGATGAATTAAGTCGTTTAAATAAAGAAAAAGATAGAGCTGTAATTAATCAAGAATTTGAGATAGCTGCTAAAAAACGTGATGAAGTTAATCAAGTAGTTAGTAAAATTGAACAATTTAAAATTTCTTGGCAAGATAGTTTATCAAAAGATAAAATTAAAATTAGCGCTGATCATGTAGCTGAAGTTCTTGCTGCTTGGACTGGAGTACCTGTTACTAAATTAACAGAAACTGAAAGTGAAAGACTTTTAAAACTAGAAGAAATTTTACACAAACGAGTTATTGGACAAGATGAAGCAGTAGTAAGTTTAGCTAAAGCAGTTAGAAGAGCAAGAAGTGGATTCAAAGCACCTAATAGACCGATAGGAAGTTTTATTTTCTTAGGACCTACAGGAGTAGGGAAAACAGAACTTGCGAAAAGTTTATCTGAAGCATTATTTAGTTCAGAAGACAATATGATACGTATTGATATGAGTGAGTATATGGAACCACACTCAATTAGTAGACTTGTAGGAGCTCCTCCAGGTTATGTAGGTTATGAAGAAGCGGGACAATTGTCTGAACAAGTTCGTCAAAAACCATATTCTGTAGTGCTTTTTGATGAAATTGAAAAAGCTCACCCATCTATCTTTAATATACTATTACAAGTATTGGATGACGGACGTTTAACAGATGCTTCAGGTCGCGTAGTAGATTTCAAAAATACTATCATCATCATGACTTCAAATGTTGGAGTAAGTGAATTAAGTGATCAGAAATTCGTAGGATTTGGTGGAAGTGAATCAATTAAAAATGATTACAAAAACGTTCAAAATACTATGATGGAAGCATTAAAAAAACAATATCGTCCAGAATTCTTAAATAGAATAGATGATATTATTGTCTTCAAAACTCTTGAAAAAGAAGAATTAGAAAAAATTTCTGAGTTATTAATTGATGGATTATCTAAGAGATTAGCAGATAGAGATATTACTATTAAACTTACGAAAAAAGCCATGGCTAAAATCGTTGAAGACGGTAGTATAAAAGAATACGGAGCGCGTCCATTAAAACGTAGTATTCAAAAAAATATTGAAGACTTATTAAGTGAAGAACTATTAAGAAATCCTGAATTAACTGGAACTATTAATATTGATTATAAAAATGATAATTTTGTTGTAAAGAAAACTAAGAGGTAATTATGGCAAAGGTAAATGTTAAATACGAATGTAATGCCTGTGGTTACCAAAGTTTGAAATATATGGGAAGATGTCCTAATTGTAAAAAATGGGCATCTATGGAAGAAGTAGTTGAAGCAAAGAAGGCTACTAAACATACAGAATTTGAAGTTAAAACAAATGATACAGAACGTGTAGAAGCTGGGAAACTAAAATCAGTTTCTACACAGGATGTACCACGAACACTTACTGATAGTGGTGAATTAAATAGGGTCTTAGGTGGAGGAGTTGTAGGAGGATCATTAGTACTTTTAGGAGGAGATCCAGGTATTGGTAAATCTACATTACTTCTTCAAATATCGGCTTACTTAGCTAAAGAACATGATGTCCTTTATGTAACAGGAGAAGAGTCTGTTAGACAGGTTAAGATTAGAGCAGATAGATTAAAAAATAATACAGATGAATTGTTTGTTTATGCTCAAACTGATTTAAATTTAATTTATCAAGTCGTAAAAAAAATAAAACCTCAGTTTTTAGTTATCGATTCAATTCAAACAATTTATAATCCTAATCTAGAAAATTCTCCGGGAAGTATTACTCAAGTTAGAGAATGTACACAACAATTAATGAAGATTGCTAAGAGTTTAAATATAGCAATATTTATAGTAGGGCATGTTACTAAGGAAGGAACTATTGCAGGGCCTCGTATGCTTGAGCATATGGTTGATACAGTGCTATATTTTGAAGGAGAAGGACAACACAGCTATAGAATACTTAGAGCTGTGAAAAATCGTTTTGGATCTACTAATGAGATTGGTATTTTTGAGATGAAACATAGTGGACTAGAAGATTTAGCAAATCCTTCACAGATGTTTCTTGAAGAACGAAGTAAAAATCTTGCAGGAGCAACTATTATTAGTACTATGGAAGGTAGTAGACCACTTCTAGTAGAAATTCAATCATTAACAACCCCAACTGCTTTTAACAACCCAAGAAGAATTTCAACAGGATTAGAGTATAATAAATTAATTTTATTGATGGCAGTTTTGGAGAAAAAAGCGGGATATCTACTTCAACAACAAGATGTTTATGTTAAGGTATCAGGTGGAGTCAAGATTGATGATCCAGCGGTAGATTTAGGTGTAGTTATGGCTGTTGCATCAAGTTTTAAAGATATCGCTGTAAATATGAATGATTGCTTCATTGGTGAGGTAGGATTAACTGGTGAAGTTAGAAGAGTAAGTAGAATTGAACAAAGAATCAATGAGGCTAAAAAACATGGATTTAAACGTGTAATTGTCCCAATTGGTAATATGAAAAATTCTGATTTCCCAGATGGTATTGAAATAATACCGGTAAAAGATATTAGAGAATGTTTAGATATAGCTTTTAGTAATGTGTTTTAAATAATTTATTATAGGTGAATAGAGATTTAGTATATTTAATTCTCTATTCATCTATTAGTATAAAAAAATAATAAAAAAACTTAAATTATTTTGAAATTAATTATGTTAATTTTAAGTAGAATGTAGTAGAATAAATAGAAGAGATGTTTTATATTTCTTTATACCATGATATAAAATTATTAAAGTATACTTAATAATTTTGTTTTACAATTAAATATTAAAAGGAGTGATTTTTATGTTGAAAAAAGTTTTAATTATTATTTCCTTTTTCTTAGGAATAACAGTAGGAACACTTTCAACTAGCGCATTGATATACTATAATATATTCACATCAATGAGCGAGACGATGTTAAGAATTATTGTTACCATTGGAACTACAGTAGTTTTTGTATTAATGTCTTTATTATTTTCAGATAGATTTGTAGCAATGTTAAAAAGAATCGAAGATCGTCTTACTAGAACACCAATACAAAAAATTGTTTTCACGACAATAGGATTAATTCTTGGATTACTGTTAGCTAGTTTACTTTCATCAGGAGTAGATGTTATAGCTGGTGCGGGAATAATGGGTAGAATTATTTCGGCTGTGATTTATATTATTTTTGGATACTTAGGATTGGTACTAGGATATAGACGTGAAGGTGAATTTTTAAATATACTTACAGCGTTTAAATTTGGATCTAAACCAAAAGAAAAAGAAGCTAAAGTGAAAACTAAGAAAGTAGTAGCTAAAGTTGTTGATACAAGTGCCTTAATTGATTCACGTATTCAAGATGTTGCTAAAACTGGATTCTTAGAAGGAAAAATTATTGTTCCTGAGTTTGTACTAAAAGAATTGCAGTTAATCTCAGATTCAGAAGATCCATTAAAACGTGCAAAAGGTCGATTAGGGTTAGATTGTGTTGAGCACCTTCAAAAAATGAAAGAAATTGATCTTGAGATTGATAATAAATACAATTATAACGAGCATAAAGGCGTGGATAATTTATTAATAGATTATGCATTGAAATATAAATGTGCAATTATAACAACTGATTACAATCTTAATAAACTTGCTACTTTACAATCAATTAAGGTTCTTAATGTTAATGATTTGAGTAATGCGGTTAAACCTATGTTAACTACTGGTGAAAAATTAAAAGTTCAGGTGTTAAGAGAAGGTAAAGAAAATAATCAAGGTGTAGCATATACTGAAGACGGTACAATGATTGTTGTAGAAAATGGTAAACGTGCTGTAGGTAAAACTGTTGAAGTTGAAGTACAAAGTGTTTTACAAACATCTTCAGGTAGAATTATATTCACTAGAATTGTTTAATAAATTTGCTTTTTTTGAAAAAATGTGTTAATATAAATTGTATTGTATTAACGAATGATTATTTTAGGAGGAGAGTATGCACACTTTTTTAATGACAATGGCAATAGTGAGCAGTATTCTGTTAATTGTAGTAGTTTTATTACAAGAAAGTAAATCAGGTGGTCTATCTGGATTAACTGGTGGAGCAGAAGAACTGTTTGGAAAACAAAAAGTAAGAGGTGTTGAATTAGTTTTACAAAGAATTACAGTAGTACTAGGACTAATATTTTTTATATCACTAGTGTGTCTTACTTGGTTAAAATTATAGACTAAACAATAATAAACCTAAAATGTAATTTCATTTTAGGTTTATTTTTATAATAATTATGTGTTATATAATCTAAAATTAAGGAGGATTATATGTTAGAGAAAATAGAAAAAATATTTAAAGAAGAAAAAGTTTTAAGTATAGAAGATTTAAAAGAAAAATTAAATATTGAGTCAGCAAAAGAATTTGTTGAATTAGTGAAAAATGTAGGTAAGTTAGAACGAAAATTAGTAATAACTCAATTACCGAATGAAAAGTTTCTATATGTTAAAGAAGCTCTGGAAGTAGAAGGAATAATTAGACTACATCAAAAAGGTTTTGCCTTTGTTTTTTCAGCCGAATTAGGAATAGAGGTTTATATACCAAAAGGTTTCACACAAAGTGCTATGACTGGGGATGTAGTATTAGTAAAAGTTGATAGTGTATATAAGGATGATCGTAATCTAGAAGGAATAGTTCAAAAAGTATTAGAAAGAAATACTAAATATACAGTTGGAACACTAACCAACGCTAAGTTTTTCTCATTTGTTAAAAGTGATGATAAAAATATTGTAAAATATATTAAGATAACAAATGCTAAAAACTTTAATTTAGTTGATGGAACTAAAGTATTGGTAGAAATCATTGATTATTCTAAGGTTAGCTTTGAAGATCATAAAGGAATAATCATTAAGTCAATAGGTCATAAAGATGATCCTGGAGTGGATATTCTTTCAGTAATATACAAACATAATATACCGAATGAATTTCCTGAAGATGTAGTTGAACAAATTGAAAAAATAAGTGATGAAATAAAACTTGAAGATAAATATAGAGATTGTACAAATGAAATGGTAGTTACAATTGATGGAGATGATGCAAAAGACTTAGATGATGCTGTTTCTGTTGTTAAAACTAAAAAAGGTTATAGATTGAAAGTCTTTATAGCTGATGTCAGTAGATATGTTACTGAAGATAGTCCATTAGATAAAGAAGCAGCTAATAGAGGATGCAGTGTTTATTTAGCAGATAGAGTTGTACCTATGCTACCGAGAAAATTATCTAATAATATTTGTTCCTTAAATCCATATGTATTGAGATATACTATTTGTTGTGATATTGATTTTAATTCAAAAGGTTATCCTGAAAGTTATGATATTTATCCAGCCGTAATAAAGTCAAAAGGTCGATTAACTTACAAAAAAGTTAATGAAGTCTATGCAGGAAACAAAGAAATTATAGAAGAATACAAAGAGTATGTACCAATGTTAAATACGGCGCTAGAATTATCAAAAAAAATTCGTAAAAATAGAGAAACTAGAGGTGCAATTGATTTTGACAAACCGGAATCAAAAGTTGTTGTAGATGAGAATGGTGAGGTACTAGATATAGTGTTGAGAGAAAGAGGTATATCAGAACGCCTTATTGAAGATTTCATGTTAAGCGCAAATGAAGTTATTGGAGAGCATTTCTTTTGGATGCAAGTACCATTCATTTATCGTATTCATGAAGAGCCAAAAGTTGAAAAACTTAGACAATTTTTTGATATTGCCGCTAGTTTAGGCTATAGAACAAAAGGTAAAATTGAAGAAATTGAACCTTATATTCTTGCGAATATGCTAAGAAAATTCAAAGGTGAAGTGGTAGAACCGATGCTTTCTACAATTTTACTAAGAACTATGAATCAAGCTAGATATTCTACTAATAATATAGGACATTTTGCATTAGCTACAAAATACTATACTCACTTTACATCGCCTATAAGACGTTATCCAGACTTGTTGGTACACAGAATGATAAGAACTTATCTATTTAATGGAGATGTATCAGATGAAACGATTGACAATTTTTTTACTAGACTTCCAGAATTAGCGGAAAGTTCTTCGGAATATGAAAAACGTGCTGTAGAATGTGAACGTGAAGTTGATAGAATGAAAAAGTGTGAGTATATGCTGAAATATCAAGAACAGACATTCAGAGGAATTATTTCTAGTGTTACTAACTTTGGAGTATTTATAACGTTAGAGAGAAGTAATATTGAAGGTTTAGTTCATATTAAAGCTATGAATGATGATTATTATACGTATGATCAAAAAAATATGATACTTATCGGAAGAAGAAAGAAAAAAGTATACCGACTTGGAGATGAGGTCATTGTTAAAGTCGCAAATGTTGATTTAGAAAATCAGGAGATAGATTTTAAAATATTAAAACATAAATCAATAATAAGTAATAAGTAGAGGAAGATATTATGAATAAAGAAATTAAAGTAATAGCTCAGAATAAAAAAGCAAATCATGATTATTTCATAGAAGAAACGTATGAAGCAGGTTTAGTTTTAACTGGTACAGAAATAAAATCAATCCGTCGTGGAAGAATTAATTTAAAGGATTCATATTGCCAAACAAGATTAGGTGAAATGTTTGTTTATAATATGCATATTTCTCATTTTGAAGAGGGAAATAGATTTAATCATGAACCATTAAGAGTAAGAAAATTATTACTAAAGAAAAAACAGATAGCTTCATTAACTAATATTCAAAATGAAATAGGAATGAGTATTGTTCCGTTGAAACTTTATATTAAAAATGGCTATGCTAAGCTATTGATAGGGGTTGCTAAAGGTAAAAAGAATTATGATAAACGTCATGTGCTGAAGCAAAAAGAAGCAAATAAAGAAATTAATAGAGTATTAAAAGACAAACAAAAATATTAAAAAACTACGTATTATTTTATAAAAAATATATAGAAACATATTGTGATAAGGTTTATTACAATATGTTTTTTTATTATATGAAGTATAAAATAATAGAAGAATATCACTTTATGATATGAATTCTAATGATTAATAATTAATAATAATAGAACTGTTATAAAAAAAGTAGGTGATATTTTTCAAAAAAATATATATTATTTTCTTTGGTATTAGTGGATTTTTTAAGAATGTTGTAAAAATAACTAAAAAAACGCTTTACATTTAAATGAAAGCGTGCTACAATATTTAATGTAAACAAGAAAATCGTTGACAAATTACCATCAAATCTAAAAGAGTTATTATATCTAAATAGTAAAAAATGAAACAGTAAAAAAACTGTTATATATCTGATTGAAGACAATTGAGAGAAATAGTCTTTAGAATAAACAGTTAAGAATTTTTACAAAAATTCATTTTTAGTTAACATAATATTTGGTAGTTAAAAAAATAGATTTTCACAAACCAAACAAAATATATTTATACAAAGGAGAAGTGTATTTATGGAAAAATTCACTCAATTATTACAGCCGGTGGCTGATAATTTATATGTTTCTGCACTTGTTGCATTAATCCCGATTGTGTTTTACTTAGTAGCACTAGCAGGATTCAAAGTTAAAGGATGGTTAACAGGTCTCCTAACTTTAATAGTTGCAATTGTAATTGCATGCCTATTCTTTAAAATGCCATTCCAATTTGCGGCATTCTCAACATTACAGGGTATGGTATATGGGTTTATGCCTATCGGTTGGATTATCTTAACATCAGTATTCTTATATAAAATGACAGTTAAAACTGGTCACTTTGATGTTATCAGAGACAGTATTACTTCATTAACTGATGACCGTCGTATTCAAGCATTAATCATTGCATTCTCATTTGGGGCTTTCTTAGAAGGAGCTGCAGGGTTTGGTGCACCAGTAGCAATCACAGCTTCATTATTAGTAGGGTTAGGATTTAGACCACTTTATGCTGCAGGTGTTTGTATGATCGCTAATACTGCACCGGTTGCATTCGGAGCAGTTGGAGCACCGGTAACAGCTATGGATGGATTAGCAACTTATGCAAATGGATCACCAATCGCAGCTGCTGAAATCGCAGCAATGATCGGACGTCAATTACCATTAGTGTCTATCTTCATTCCATTCTACTTAGTATTAATCATGGCTGGATTCAAGAAAACATTAGAAATATGGCCAGCATTACTAGTATCTGGTGGATCATTTGCGATAGCACAATTTGTAAGTTCTAACTATATGGGAGAACAATTACCTGACATTCTTTCATCATTAGTATCATTAGTATCAATGGTTATTCTACTTCAATTCTGGAAACCAAAAACAACTTGGAGATTTGCAGATGAAAAAGAAGTTGATGCAAATACAGCACAACCAAAACACAGTTTAAAAGAAGTATTAGTAGCATGGTCACCATTCGTTGTATTAACATTCATTATCTTCATTTGGACAATGAAATCTTCTAAAGCATTCTTCAAAACAATTGCTTTAAATCCGAAGGTTCCATTTATTCACAACAATATTATCAGTTCAGTATCTGGTAAAGAAATAGCTGCAGTATTTAGGTTAGATTTAGTAGGATCAATCGGTACAGCAATCTTAGTAGCAGCGATAATATCTAAATTTATCATTAAAATTAGTTGGAAAGATGCAGCTATAACTTTCGGGCAAACATTTAATGAAGTTAAAATTGCATTATTAACAATCTGTTTTGTAGTAGGATTTGCTTACATTATGAATGCATCAGGTATGTCAAATACTCTAGGATATGCATTAGCAGCAACTGGTGGAGCATTTAAATTCCTTTCTCCAGCACTTGGATGGATTGGAGTATTCATCACTGGTTCTGATACATCAGCTAACTTATTATTCGCTAAATTACAACAAGTTACAGCTAGCCAAGTAGGAATGGATCCACTATTAGCAGTAGCGGCTAACGCATCTGGAGGAGTAGTAGGTAAAATGATTTCTCCACAATCTATCGCAGTAGCAGCTGCAGCGGTTGGATTAGTAGGAAGAGAGTCAGACTTACTTAAATTTACAGTTAAACACAGTTTCATCCTATTAATTATTGTGTGTGCTATCATCGCACTTCAATCAACTGGAGTACTTGGATGGATGATTCCAGTACACCCATAATAAAAGAATAATTTTAAGTGAGATCGAGTTATACTCGATCTCTTTTTTTGAAAGTGCTAACGAAAAAAAATATCGTAAATTATAGAGTTTTAGCTAGTATATTTGTTTACAATAAGGTGAAATAATGGTATTATTGTTAAGTTAGATTAAATAAAATGTATTCAAGAATTTAGTATGTTTTATAAAGTAAGAACAAGGAGAAAAAAATGTCAGTACAATTAAGAGACGATGTTAGAAATATTGCAATTATAGCTCACGTTGACCATGGTAAAACAACATTGGTTGATGAATTATTAAAACAATCAGGAATTTTTCGTTCAAATGAGCATGTAGAAGAAAGAGCAATGGACTCTAATGATTTAGAAAGAGAACGTGGAATTACGATCTTAGCGAAAAATACAGCTATTGATTATAAAGGTAAAAGAATTAATATTCTTGATACACCAGGACACGCAGACTTCGGTGGAGAAGTAGAACGTATCATGAAAATGGTAGATGGTGTTCTTCTAGTAGTAGATGCTTATGAAGGGACAATGCCTCAAACACGTTTCGTTCTTAAAAAAGCTTTAGAACAAAACTTAAAACCAATCGTTGTTGTAAACAAAATTGATAAACCTTCAGCTCGCCCAGAAGAAGTAGTAGATGAAGTTATCGATTTATTTATCGAATTAGGAGCAAACGATGAACAACTTGAATTCCCAGTTGTTTATGCATCTGCTATTAATGGAACAGCTTCTTTAGAAAGTGATCCAAGTGCTCAAGAAGAAAATATGCAATGTTTATATGAAACAGTAATTGACTATGTTCCAGCACCAAAAGATAATAGAGATGAACCACTTCAATTCCAAGTAGCACTATTAGACTATAATGACTATGTTGGACGTATTGGTATTGGACGTGTATTCCGTGGAAGTATGAAAGTAGGAGAATCTGTATCTCTTATGAAACTTGACGGATCAGTTAAAAACTTCCGTGTAACTAAGATTTTTGGTTACTTTGGATTAAAACGTGAAGAAATTCAAGAAGCGCATGCAGGGGATATCGTTGCAGTAAGTGGTATGGATGATATTAACGTTGGGGAAACAGTTTGTCCAACAGATCACCAAGAAGCATTACCAATACTTCACATTGATGAACCAACACTACAAATGACTTTCTTAGTTAATAACTCACCATTTGCTGGTAAAGAAGGTAAATTTGTTACAGCTCGTAAATTAGAAGATAGATTAATGCAACAATTAGAAACAGACGTTTCATTACGTGTAGAACCTAATACAAGTGATTCATGGGTAGTTAGTGGACGTGGAGAACTACACTTATCAATTCTAATTGAAAACTTACGTCGTGAAGGATTTGAGCTTCAAGTATCTAAACCAGAAGTAATTATTCGTAATATCGATGGTGTTGATTGCGAACCAGTTGAACGCGTTCAAGTTGATGTACCAGATGAAAGTGTTGGTGCTGTTATTGAATCATTAGGTCAACGTAAAGGTGATATGGTAGATATGCAAGCTGATGGAAATGGACAAACTCGTCTTATCTTTAACGTTCCAGCCCGTGGACTTATCGGATACTCTACAGAATTCATGTCTATGACTAAAGGATATGGTATTATTAACCATACATTCGATTCTTACCAACCAATGCAAAAAGGGCGTGTTGGTGGACGTCGTAATGGTGTATTAGTAGCTTTAGAAAATGGTCAAGCTACAGCCTACTCTATCTCAAGCTTAGAAGATCGTGGTACAGTATTTATTGAGCCAGGTACTGATGTATATGGTGGTATGATTGTTGGAGAAAACAGCCGTGAAAATGACTTAACAGTTAATATCACAAAAGCCAAAGCTCAAACAAACGTACGTTCTTCAACTAAGGACCAAACAGTAACACTTAAAAAAGCTCGTATTATGACTTTAGAAGAAAGTCTTGAGTACTTAAGTGATGATGAATACCTAGAGGTAACTCCAGAGTCAATTCGTCTACGTAAAAAAGAATTAGACAAAGCAGCTCGTGAAAAAGCAGCTCGTAAAGCTAAATATTCAGAAGAATAAAATTAAAGAAACTTTCGAAGTAGGAAACTATTTCGAAAGTTTTTTCATGTAGTTTAAACCTAAAAAAAATCCAAGAGAATCTTACTCCTGGATAAAATCTATTTACTATTGATTTTTAATTTCTAAGTTACCATCTTTTAAAGAGATATTATCTCCTTCTTTAACTTTTTCGTATTGTTCTTTAGTTACTGTAACGTGCTTAGTTTCACCATCTTTAGTTTTAATTTCAAGCATATAGACAGGAACTTTTGAATCTTTTACGTTATCTACTAATTCTTTTTGCTTATCACTTGCTTGAACATGATTATGTGATGTAGCTGAACTGAATAATGTATACCATAGAAGTGCATTCGTTATATTACTTCCTGAAAAGAAACCACTACTTCTGTAGTTATTATTTATGTAGTCAGTATATTGTTTTTTATAACCTTGATTATTGTAACTATTATAATCTTTATTATATGAACCACCTGAATTTTTCGTGAAGTTCTTAGTAGTGCTTGTAGTTGGTTTGCTACTAGCTGTTGAACTAGTAGGTTTAGAACTTTGTTTGCTACTAGATGGTTTAGATGTACTAGGTTTAGAGCTGGGTCTTGGAGTACTTGGTCTCGCTGATGATCCTTTCGCCTCTATAAGATTAATATTTGATGCACTTATCGTAGAAAATATTAATGTAGATGTAAGAAATAAACTTGTTATTTTTTTAAGTGTATTCTTTTTCATAGTATTATCCTTTCGAGAGAATTAATTATTTTCAGTACTGCGTTTAGCTACGACAGTCCCTTCGATATTTTCTTGAGAATTTGTTTCATTTTTTACAGTATTTTCAATATTAGTTTTATCATCTACTTTATTATCTTTGTTGGAATTGTTATTAAAGTAATAATATAAGCCAAAACCTACAATTGTAATAGTTAATAAAGTAAGGAATATTTTTAAAAATCTAGTCATATTAGAACCCTCCTAATACGAATCCTTTCATATCTAATGCACGTTTTAATCTATCGTATTCTGATGCAGGTACTTCTAATTCTTCTCCATTTACTTGAGAAATAGTTGCATATTCATCATTTAGACCTTTCCAAATATCGACAATATTGTTTAGATTTAGTAATCCTCGATTCCCATCAATTAAAGTAATTTCAAACCAATTCATAAAATTACCTCCTTATATTTATTCTCACTAAATTATAACATAATTTAAAAGAAAAAAATAGTATAGCAGGTTAGTGGATGCTATTTTAGTTGAATTTTTTGGTTAAGATAAAATGATGCTTATAAGTAAAATTAATGTATATTTTTAGAAAATTTGATATAATAAAAGTAATAATAATTTATAGTGAGGACAGAACAATGAAAATATCTGTGATAGGTTCAGGAAGTTGGGGGACTGCTTTATCCCAAGCAGTTGTAGATAACGGACATGAATTACGCTTATATTCAAGAAGTGAAAAATCAAGAGATGAAATAAATGAAAATCATACAAATAGTAGGTATTTAAAAAATGCTATTTTACCAAAAGAAGTCGTTGCTACTAGTAGTTTAAAAGAAGCAGTTGAGTTTGCAGATGTAATTGTTATTGCAGTTCCTACAAAAGTGATGAGAGAAGTAGCAAAGGATATTAATAAATATCTAGAACGTCCTAAGTTTATCATTCATGTTTCTAAAGGTTTAGAGATGGAAACTAATAAGAGAATGTCAGAAGTTATATTTGATGAAATTGATAGTGATAAACTAAAAGGGGTAGGTGTATTAAGTGGTCCTTCTCACGCAGAAGAGTTAATATTAAGAAATCCTACAGTAGTAGCAATAGCTTCTGAAAATGATGAACTTAATAAGATTGCACAAGAAATATTCCACAATAAATATTTTAGAATTTATGTCAATAAGGATATTGTTGGAGTAGAAGTAGGTGGAGCACTTAAAAATATTATTGCTCTTGGATGTGGAATTATTGATGGAATGGCATACGGTGATAATGCTAAAGCAGCATTACTTACACGTGGATTAATAGAAATAACAAGATTAGGGAAAAAATTAGGTGCCGATGAAATGACTTTCTTAGGTCTTGGAGGAATAGGTGACTTAGTAGTAACATGTACATCTAAACATTCAAGAAACTATAATTGCGGTTATTTAATTGGTCAAGGCTATACTTTAGATCAAGCAATAGAGAAGCTAGACATGGTGGCAGAGGGTGTTAGAACAACAAAAGTATGTTATTTCTTATCTAAGAAATTTGATGTATATATGCCAATTACTGAAAATATATACAAGGTTCTATATGAAGGACTTAGTATAAAAGACTGTGTTAACAACCTTATGAATAAGATGGCTGCAGAAGAATTAAATAAATTTGAATAAATAAGTTTACGTATTAGTAGAAAGATAAAATAATTTGAAAATTACTAATTAAAATATAGAAAAAATGCTAAAAAACGCTAAAATTATATAATAAAACCTTGATTATTAGCGATTTATATGGTAATATTTAATAAGTGAAACGGGAGAACCGTTACTCAATAATGGAGGTAAAGAATTCATGAACAAATCAGAATTAATTTCAAAAGTTGCTGAGAAATCAGGACTACAAAAAAAACAAGCAACTGCTGCTATCGAAGCATTCGTAGAAACAGTTGAAGAAACTTTAGCTAAAGGTGAAAAAATCCAAATTATCGGATTTGGTAACTTTGAAGTTAGAGAAAGAGCTGCTCGTAAAGGACGTAACCCTCAAACTAACGAAGTTATCGAAATCGCTGCAAGTAAAGTTCCTGCTTTCAAAGCTGGTAAAGCTCTTAAAGACGCAGTTAAATAATAACAATTTAATTCAAAAAGAGGAGTTACTACTTAGTAACTCTTTTTTTTATAAAAATGGAGGATAGTTTTGAGAAATAAAGAACAGTCACAAGAACTTATAAAAACATTATTAGAAAATATTGGTGAGGATACATCAAGAGCTGGATTACTAGATACACCTAAAAGATGTGTAAAAATGTATGAAGAATTATTATCTAAAACAAATATAGATCCAAAAGAAGAGATAAATACATTTTTTGAATCAGATAATGATGAACCTATTTTAGTAAAGGATATTCAGTTTTATTCATTATGTGAGCATCATATGCTACCTTTCTATGGGGTATGTCATATAGCATATGTTCCAAATAATAAAAAAATTACTGGACTTAGTAAACTTGCTCGTTTAGTTGAAAGCGCTAGTCGTAGACTTCAAATTCAAGAAGATATGACACTTATGTTAGTAAAAGCGATTGAAGAACAATTACAACCAAAAGGTGTGTATGTAATTATTGAAGCTGAACATATGTGTATGGCTATGCGTGGAATTAAGAAAATTGGATCAAAAACTGTGACAAGTAAGAAAACTGGTATTTTCTTAGAAGACACAGAATTAGTAAAAGACATTCAATATAAAATCAAGTTATAGTATTAACAGGAGTAGATTATGAAAGAAAGTAGTTATATTATTATTAGAGCTGAAGTAGATAATGTAAAAGTTATTACTAAGAAGACGAATAATGAGGAAGCTTTAGAAATATTAAATAAGGGAGAAGTTATAATTCTAAATATTTTTGATAATATTGTTAATTTTAAAGTGCAAGGAAGAGCAAGAATAGTATCAAATTTAGATCAAGTAATTTCGGAATAATGATAACCTGCACAGGCTAATAGTAGCTTGTGTAGGTTTTTTTATAAAAATATAGTGAAATAGATGATATAGAAATTTATATGAATGGGCTTGATGCAAGTTATTATTATGAAGGATATATAGTTTATAATTCAAAAGATTTATATTAAAAGAAGAATAAAAAGCTCGCAGAAATTTTTCTGCGAACTTTTTTCATTTTACTAGAATAGTAATTTATCTGCTCCACCTAGTTTGTAGTCTAGAGCTGCCATAGCAAGTACGTTAATGAAGTGCCATGGACGGTCAAATTCTGGTTGGAAGAATATATCAGCAAGTGCTAATTGTTCTAATGTCCAGTCTGATGCGATAGCTATAGATAAAGCTGCGATGGCACTAGATACGTCATGTTTAGACATGAATTGAGCTCCAAGAACTCTGTGTGTATCTTCATCGTAGTAGATTTTCATGTGAACTAAGTTGTTTTCTTTTCTCATGAAATCAGGGTAAATTCTTTCTTCTACATATTTAGAAGCTACTTTACCATCGTATAAGCTAACACCATTTTGAGATAATCCAGTACTTACAAATTTGTAATCAAAGAATGATAATGCAGAAGTACCGTTTACTGCAGGCATTTTAGTTTTTGTACCCATAGCATTTAATGCAGCAACTACACCTTGACGGCGAGCTAGAGTAGCAAGAGCTATTGGTAATTCTCCACGTGTTGGAGCGTATGGAAGAAGAGTAGAGTCTCCTCCAGCGTATACATCTTTAGCAGATGTTTCTAAGTATTCGTTAGTAACAACAAAACCACGTTCTGTCATTTCTAATTCTCCATTTAACCAAGATGCATCTGGGCGAACACCAACAGATACGATAACTGTATCAGCTTCGTATTCACCTTGATCAGTTACTACAGATGTAACTTTGCCGTTTTCACCTTTGAATGAAAGAACTTTTTCTCCACCACGAACTTTAAGGTTGTGCTTAGCACCTTCTTCAGTAAGGATGTCAGTTAATTCTTGGTCTAAGTAAGTATTTAAGATTCTTGGTGCGAAGTCAACGATTGTTACATCAATACCATGTTTTGCATAAGATTCTGCAACTTCAAGACCGATGTATCCACCACCAACTACAACTGCTTTTTTGCTGTTTTGCATACAATCGTATACAGCTTGAGTGTCTTCTGGTCCACGGAAAGTGTGGATGTTTTCTAATTCAATTCCTTCGAATGGAGGTTTAATTGCAGCTCCACCAGGACTTAATAATAATTTATCGTAACTTTGTTTTTCTTCACCAGCTGGTGTTTTAACAACAACATATTTTTCTTTTGAGTTTAATCCTACGACATCGCTATTACAGTGGATGTTAATACCTTGAGAACGGTAAGACTCCTCTGTTGCAAAGTGTAGTTCAGATAACGCTTTAGATGTCCCATCTAAATAAGATTGGCTACCTCAACCCATAAATGATGCCCCAGCACCTCTTTCGTATAAGTGAATTTCAGCATTAGGTTCGTTTTTTAAAATAGTTTGAACAGCTTCGTAACCAAAGTGAGATGTTCCAACAACTACATATTTCATGTATTTTCCTCCTATATCAATATTAAAATTTTACTGTATAATTACTATTGTATGATTATACAAGTAGTATTATAACACATAATACTAAAATATAAAAATAATATGATTTAAAAAAATGGTAAGAAAGCCTTTGTTATCGTTTTATTAGGTAAGAAAATATGTTTCTTATTATAAATAATTTTGTGAAATATTTATTTTGAAATTTTAATGAGTGCTATTATAGATTAATTCCTGAATTTTATAATTTGACTTTTTTTGACTTTTGTTTTATTATATATTTCAGAGGACAATATAATAAATCTAAAGAAAATTTTTATAAGAGGTTATTGATATGATTAAACCATTATTTGATAATGTATTATTAAAAAAAGTAGAAGAAAAAGCAACAACTAGTGGAATAGTATTAGCTTCTAAAGAAGAAACTTCAAATATTGCTGTAGTAGTTGCTTTAGGAGAAAGTTGTTTATTATCTAAAGATAATGATGGCGAATTAACTGCTGGAAGTAAAGTAGTTTTTTCAGATAATTATAAAAAAGTAAGTTTCAAAAACGAAGAATACATTTTAGTTAATGAAGAAGAAGTTCTTGCGGTTATTGAAGAATAGGAGGAAACATGGTAAAAGAATTAAAATTTTCAGAAGATGCTCGCCAATCTATGAAAGTTGGTGTAGATAAACTAGCAAATGCCGTGAAAATAACATTAGGACCTAAAGGTAGAAATGTAGTATTGGATAGAAAATTTGGCTCTCCGTTAATTACTAATGATGGAGTATCTATTGCCAAGGAAATAGAATTAGAAGATCCATATGAAAATATGGGGGCAAAACTAGTAGCAGAAGTAGCAAATAAAACAAATGAAATTGCAGGTGATGGAACTACGACAGCTACTATTTTAGCTCAAGCAATGATAACGGAAGGCTTAAAAAATGTTACTAGTGGAGCTAATCCTATCGGTATAAGAAAAGGTATGGAAAGAGCGGTGAAAGTAGCAGTTGAACGTCTTCGTGAAATAAGTGTAACTGTGGATTCTAAGGATAAAATTGCACAAGTAGGAGCCATTTCAGCGGCTGATGAAGAAATAGGGAAATTCATTTCAGAAGCTATGGATAAAGTAGGTAATGATGGTGTTATTACTATCGAAGAATCTCAAGGTCTTGAAACAACTTTAGAAGTGGTAGAAGGAATGCAATTTGACAGGGGATATTTATCACCGTATATGGTAAGTGATACGGAGAAAATGATTGCTAATTTAGATAATCCTTATGTTCTTGTTACTGATAAGAAAATTAGTGCTGTTCAAGAAATTTTACCAGTATTAGAAGAAGTAGTTGCAGCAGCGAAACCATTACTAATTATTGCAGACGATGTTGAACCGGAAGCTGTTGCGACACTTGTTGTTAATAAATTACGTGGTACATTTAATGTTGTAGCTGTAAAAGCTCCAGGATTTGGAGAAAGAAGAAAAGCTATTTTAGAGGATATAGCTATCCTTACTGGTGGAACATTAATTACTGACGATTTAGGTTTAGATTTGAAAGATGCTAACATAACAATGCTTGGTAAAGCTGCTAAAGTAAATGTTACTAAAGACAACACTGTTATTGTTGGTGGTAAAGGTGATAAAGAGAAAATAGACAGCAGGGCACAGCAAATAAAAGTACTTTATGCAGAGTCAACTTCTGAATTTGATCGTGAAAAATTACAAGAAAGACTAGCGAAACTTTCAGGTGGTGTTGCAGTTATTAAAGTTGGTGCTGCTACTGAGACTGAACTGAAAGAAAGAAAACTTCGTATAGAAGATGCTTTAAATTCAACTAGAGCTGCAGTAGAAGAAGGTATAGTTCCTGGTGGTGGAACGGCACTTGTTCAAGTAATCTCTGAGGTTGAAAAATTAGAAGCAACAGGTGATGAACAAACTGGTATAAATATTATTAAAAAAGCACTTGAAGCTCCAGTTCGTCAAATCGCTGAAAATGCTGGATTAGAAAGTAGTGTTATTGTAGCTAAGCTTAAAGAGGTTGAAGTAGGGTATGGATTTAATGCTGCTACTGAAGAATGGGTTGATATGATTAAAGCGGGTATAGTTGATCCGACAAAAGTAACTCGTTCTGCATTACAAAATGCAGCGAGTGTATCAAGTTTATTCTTATCAACAGAAGCAGTTGTGGCAGATGTATCAAAAGATGAACCTATGCAACCACAAATGCCAATGATGTAAAATTTATAGATTAAACAGATAATTTGAATATTTTTCTATGATATTATAAAATAAAAACATAAGAAATAAAGGAGACAGAAACAATGAGAGAAATTACAGATAAAGAATTTTTTGAACTATCAAAAACTGATAGTGTAAAAGTATTTGATTTTTGGGCACCATGGTGTGGTCCATGTAAAATGTTAGCACCAGTATTAGAAGAGGTTTCTAACGAATTAACTAACATTGAATTTTATAAAATTAATGTTGATGAAAATCAAGAAGCAGCTGGTGAATTTGGAATTATGTCAATTCCAACTCTACTAATCATGAAAAATGGTGAAGTATTAGAAGAAAAAACTGGATACCAACCAAAAGAAGCGTTAGTAGAATTACTATCTAAATACTAATAGAAAATGGCTACGGAATTAATATTCTGTAGCTTTTTTTTATTAAAGACAAAAGAAGGAATAGCTTGTTATTAAGCTATTCCTTCTTTTCATTTAATTAATAATTTTTTAAATATTGATCAATTTCCCAGTCTGTAACTTGAGTTCTAAATGAATCCCATTCGATTGATTTTGCTTCAATAAAGTTATAGAAGATATGGTCACCAAGAGCTTCTTTCATAATAGAAGATGAAGATAGTTCTTTAAGAGCTGTATATAATGTTGATGGTAATTCATCAATACCATTAGCAACTCTTTCTTCACGAGTCATAACATAAATATTACTCCTAACTTCAGGTGCAGGAACTAGTTTATTTTCAATTCCATCTAAACCTGCTGCTAATATTGTTGTCATAGCTAAGTATGGATTTGCAGCTGGATCTACTGATCTAACTTCTACACGTGTAGATTTACCACGTGCAGCAGGAATACGAACTAGAGGTGAACGGTTTGAAGTTGACCATGCAACATAACAAGGTGCTTCATAACCTGGTACTAAACGTTTATATGAGTTTACTGTTGGATTACATACAGCTGTGAAACTACGAGCGTGTTTAAGAATTCCTGCGATGAAGTGTGATGCTACTTCACTTAATCCATTTTCACTATTTTCATCATAAAAACTGTTTTCACCATTACTGAACATAGACACGTTACAGTGCATACCAGATCCGTTAATACCAAAAATTGGTTTTGGCATAAATGTAGCATGTAGGCCATGTTTTCTAGCAATGGTTTTTACGATTAATTTGAAAGTTTGAATGTTATCACAAGCTGAAATTACATCGTCATATTTAAAGTCGATTTCATGCTGTCCAGGTGCAACTTCATGGTGACTTGCTTCAATGTCAAATCCAAGACGTTCTAACTCAAGAACGATATCACGACGAACATTTTCTCCTAAATCAACAGGAGCAAGATCGAAATAACCACCATTATCATTTAATTCTAAACTTGGTTCACCATTTTCTTTTAGTCTGAATAAGAAGAATTCTGGTTCAGGACCAAGATTTAAAGTATCGAATCCTAGTTTTTTCATTCTTTCAAGAGTACGTTTTAAATTACCACGTGGATCTCCGGAAAATGGTTTACCATCAACTGTGTATACATCACAGATAAAACGAGCAACTTTTCCATATTCACTATCCCATGAAAATACTAAGAATGTATTTAAGTCAGGGTATAAGTACATATCACTTTCTTCGATACGAACGAAACCTTCAATTGATGAACCGTCAAACATCATTTTGTTATCTAATACTTTTTCAATTTGACTAACGGGTACTTCTACGTTTTTTATAGTTCCAGTGATATCGGTAAATTGTAATCGAATGTATTTAACATTTTCTTCTTCAATTCTTTTAATAATTTCTTCTCTAGTAATAGTTTTAGCCATGTCGTCTCCTTGTTATTTGAATAAATATATTGTAAAAAAATCTAACATTAAAATTTATTATTTTTCTTGTTATAAAATCTTGATAAGTCACCACGTCCAATTGAGCGTTCCCTTGGTAATCCGCTTGGTCCAGCAAATATATCATTATGGATAATTTGCCTAATTTGTGTTGTTTCAGCAGAGACATTTTTCTCATTTATAATTTCATCGATTGCTTTTAAGCTGAAGCCTTTTGTAAGTAGATCTTTAATAGTTAATAATTTATCGATGTCATTGAATGAAAAAAGTCGGGTGTTCCCTTCAGTACGTTTTGGAGTGAAGAGTTTTTTTTCTTCATAGTATCGTATTTGTCTTGCAGTAAGCTGGGTGATTTTTGTTACTACACTTATAGAAAAAACGGGAAGATTTTTTTGTAATTCTTTAAACCCCATAATAGTACCTCTCTAATCAGATTTTGTGAAATAAATATTTTATATCTATTTATTATAATAACAAAAAAAATGTATAAAATAAAGTGTATGTTATAAAATCTAACATAATTAAAAATATGTAAATCAAAAGCTCAGTTATATTGAGTTTTTTTAATTATCTATATAAAGTGTGTTTAAAATTTTTATAAATCATGATAAAATAAGGTTATATAAAAAAGAAAGGATGATAGTATGGCGATATTTTTATCTGTTATAGTTTTTATTATTACATTTGTACTACTATTAGGTTCATACATAATGTTAGTAGCAAATAGAAAAATAAAAAAAAGACGTATGGATAAGGTATTGACATTGGTAGCAGCATATAGTTTAGTTAGTGCTTTAGTATTTTGCTATCAATATTTATACTTATAAAATAATTAAAATTACAATTAAATATTAAGTTTGGATGTGAAAATTTTGAAAAAAGATTCCTTGTTTAAAGGGACTGCTATACTTAGCATAAGTTTAATTTTGACAAAAGTGTTAGGAGCTGTATATCTGATTCCGTTCTATCAAATTATTGGTGGAGAAGAGCAGATGGCTCTGTTCAACTATGGATATAGTTATTATGCAACTATACTTGAGGTTTCTGCCGCAGGAATTCCTTTAGCAATAGCAAAGTTAGTTGCAAAATATAATGCATTAGGAGCATATAGTATAAGTAGGAAAATTTATAAATTAGGTTCTTGGCTTCTTGTGATAATGGGAATAGTTGGTTTCTGTATTTTATTTTTTGGTTCTGGGCTTATTTCAGAACAAATATTAATAAGTAATCAACAAAAATTCACTCCTCAAGAAGGAGCATTAGTGCTTAAAAGTTTGAGCTTCGGTATTCCTCTTGTGTTAATTTCAGCGGGAATTCGTGGACTATTTCAAGGACATGAGATTATGTTACCTTCTGCACTAAGCCAATTTGTTGAACAAGTAGCTCGAATTGCTTTTATGTTAGGTGCAACATATTTTATTATGAGAGTTCTAGGATATGGAGTAGTTGAAGGGAATGTTAGTGCAACTTTTGCAGCAGCTGTAGGAGCTGTGTTTTCTTTAATTACGTTATCCTTTTTTTATACTAAATATAGAAAGAGTTTAGACTTCAATATTCCAAAAGATAGTAATCATATAGAGGTTTCTACTAGTGAATTAGTAAAAGAATTTTTATCTGTTTCAATTCCATTTATATTCATTGTCGGATTATTTCCAATTTTAAATATAATTGATCAACATAATTTTATTCATGGTATGACGAAAATAGGTAAGGCTGATATTGTAGATGGAAGGTTCTCTGCATTGCAACTTGTTAATAAAGTAGTAATGATAGCTGTAGCGATTGCTCCGGCATTTTCTAGTACTTTTTTACCTTCGATTACGCGATTATTTGCTCAAGGTGATAAATCGAGTGTTAGTACTCAGATTAACAAAGTAATTTTAGCTCTTATGATGATGGTGTTTCCGGCATTGGTAGGAATGTATGTACTTGCCGATCCACTATATTCTACTTTTTATAGTAGAAGTCTTATAAATGCTGATTTACTTAGATTTTATTTACCTCTTGCTATATTGTATTCTTTTTATAGTTTAACTAGTATAATAATGCAAGCTATAAATAAACAATTGATAAATTTAATAACTATTGCGGTAGGATTAGTAGTTAAATACGTGTCAATTACTCCACTTGTAGTTAATTATGAAACGAACGGTGTAATTTTGTCTTCTATTATGACTTATATAGTTATGATTATTATTAACTTAGTAATTATAAATAGTATAGTTAGACTAAAAGTTTTAGAATTTTTATCGAAATTAATTATTCTTTTAAGCAGTTGTTTTATTATGTTTATCGCAGTTGCTGCGGTTTATGAGTCTATAGTTTCGAATTTCGTCATTGAATCGAAGGTATCTAGTATTATATTAATTATGATATGTGCTGTTATAGGTGCGGCAATCTACTTCTTTAGTATCACTAGGATGAAATTCGATAAATATTTATTTGGTAAAGCAATTACCTTAGCATCAATAAGAAATCTAAGGAGAAAAGGATAGTGAGACTAGATAAATTTATTAGTACAACAACAACTCTAAGTAGGGCAGAATCGAAAAAAATTATAAAAAAGGGAATATTAATTAACGATAATTTAGTAAAATCTCCTGATTATAAGGTTGATGAAATCAATGATCAGATTATGGTAAATGGTGAAAGGTTAATTTATCAAAAATATAGTTATATAATGATGAATAAACCTAAAAATGTCGTATCAGCTACAGAAGATGCGATTGAAAAAACAGTAGTTGATATTCTAGAGGAAAAAGATCGCATAAATAAAGTATTTCCTGTTGGTAGACTAGATAAGGATACTGAAGGATTAATGTTACTGACAAATGATGGGGAACTTGCCCATAAACTTATTTCTCCTAAAAAAGATGTAGAAAAAAAATACTATGTTGAGGTATCTGGAGAATTAAAAGAAGAGCATATAAAATTAATTAAAGATGGGCTTACTATTGATGGAGGATATAAGTGTAAAAGTGCACGTTTGGAGATACTTGAATCTTCTAAAGAAAGAAGTCGAGCATATATTTTTATAACTGAAGGAAAATTTCATCAAGTTAAAAGAATGATGAAATCCCTAGCAACTACAGTAACATATTTAAAAAGGCTATCTATAGGTTCTTTGATATTAGATGAAAATCTAAAATTAGGGGAATATAGGTATTTAACAGAAGAGGAACTAAAAAAATTAAATAAATGACGGAGGGATATATTATGAATATCAATTTTAAACAAGAAGTTCAAAATCATAAGGAGGATCTATTAAAAGATTTATTCGAATTACTTAGTGTTCGTTCAATTTTAGGAACTGATATAACTGAAGAAACACCTTTCGGTAGTGGACCTAGAGAAGCTTTAGATTTAATTCTATCATTTGGTGAACGTGATGGATATAAAACTAAGTTAGTTGAAAATAAAGCTGGTCACATTGAAATAGGTGAAGGTGAAGAATTATTTGGTATTCTTGGACATGTAGATGTTGTTCCAGTTGTAGAGGCTGATTGGATTAGCCACCCATTTAAACCAGAAGTGAGAGATGGAAAAATTTATGCTCGTGGTTCATTAGATGATAAAGGTCCTACAATGGCCGCATACTATGCTGTTAAACTTTTAGATAAACTAGGAGTAAAATGGAATAAACGAGTTCGTTTAATTATAGGAAGTGATGAAGAAACAGGATTTAGATGTGTTAAATCGTACTTTGAGCATGAAGAACAACCTGCAACAGGATTTACACCAGATGCTATGTTCCCTCTAGTATATGCTGAAAAAGCTCGTGTTACTTTTGATCACAAATTAATCTTTACTGATGAAGAAGGAACTTATAACTATAAACTTGTTAAATTCAATGGTGGTCAAGTTCTTAATATGGTTATTGCGAGTTCAGAAGCTGAATTAGTTGGAGAAGTTGCTGATATTAAAGAAAAATTTGAAAAATTCTTAACCAAAGAAAACCTTGAAGGAGAAGTAGCGGTAGGAGATACAATTAAACTAACTCTAAAAGGTAAAGCAGCACATGGATCAACACCACAATTTGGTATTAATGGAGCTACAAAATTAGCAGAATTTTTAAGTACATTAGGATTAGATGCTAATGGTAAAAACTTTGTTAATTATATAGTAGAAAAACTTGCTAACGATCCATTTGGAGAAAAATTAGGAATTAATTATTCTGATGATGAAATGGGAGCAGCTACATATAATTATGGTATTCTAAAATATGATTTAGCAGAAAAAATTGCTGTAGTATCAACTGATTGTCGTCATCCAATGAAGTTTAACTTAGTAGAAAAATTAGATGAAGTAAAAGTAGATAATATTAATATCGAAGTTACTAGTACAAAAGAAGCACACTATGTACCGAAAGATGATGAGTTAGTTACTACTCTTATGGATGTATATAGAAAGTATACAGGAGATACTAAAAATGATGCATTCGTTCTTGGTGGTGGAACATATGCTAGATGCTTGAAAAAAGGTGTAGCATTTGGACTTCTTTTCCCAGGTAAACAAGATACAATGCACCAAGCAAATGAATTTTTAGAAATTGAAGATTTATTATTAGCAACTGCAATTTATGCAGAAGGAATTTATAAACTTTGCTGCGAGTAAAAATTTTATAAAAATATTTATTCAATATAATATTGTTGAAACTAAAATCAACATAAAAAACTAAATCTCAAAGATATTCTTATTGTTTTTTATTATTAAAATTAGAATATCTTTGAGATTTTTAATTTTAATAAAAAATAGCATCTTGAAAAAAATAAGTAAAGAATGTAAAATATAAAGTGCATTATAATTTATAAAAGTACAAAAGAGATTAAAGAAAGGAGTAGTAGAAAAATGTCTAAAGAATATTATCAAATGGGTTGGACTTTAGATGATACATATCAAGAAGACTATTTTTGTTCGCGAGATAATCAACGTTACTTTATTAAAAAAAATACTACTCCTATGATTGCAACTCTTTCAGCAGAGGGAATTGTCCCAAGACTAAGATGGACGAAGCGAATAAGTAATGGAGATGTATTGATTGCTCAAGATTTTGAAAATGGTAGAACATTAAATACAGAAGACATGACTGATAAGCGTATTCCCAAAATATTAAAGAAAGTTCATAAATCTACAAAATTAAAAAGAATTATGAAAGCACAAGGGTATAGTGAAGAAACCGCTTCTAGTTCTTTATATAATTTGAAATCTATAATTACAGATGAACTTCGTAAAAACAGTAATATAGTTAGTGCACTTAATTATTTGGAAAATTCTATTCCTGTAGATGATGTGGAGTACACTCCTTGTCATACAGATTTACATAAAGATAATTGGTTATTGTCTGACCAAGGTAAGTTATTTTTAGTAGATTGGGAACATTCTATACTTTGTGATCCAGCGATCGATATTTCATTTGTTCTGTACAGATATATTCCACAAAGTGATTGGAATGAATGGTTAGAAATATATGGGCAAGAACCTACATTAAAATATAGAAATAGATTAAAATGGTATATAACTTTACAATCTCTTATTATGATAGTTTGGTATCATGAGAAAAAACAATTGTCTGAAATGAACTCATGGTTAATCTTTTTAGATAGTATATTTAACGATTTTATTTAAAGCATTAAATAGGAAAACCTAATTAGTGCTTTTATTTTTTTTATAAACGGTGTAAAATATAAAGAGTAACATAATATGTGTTAAAATGAGTCAAAATTATGATATTAATACAGTATATGTACTATTGATATATATTAGTGGATTAATATATAAAGATGAAGATCAATTTAATTTGATGATTTTACCGTTATGTTAATAGAAACTTATGGGGTAACAGCATGACTATAAAAGATTATAAATTATACCTGATAGACTTAGATGGTACTATATATAATGGAGAAAAAAAAATCAGGTATGCTAAAGAATTTGTTGAGTATTTAAACGATAAGAATATTGATTATTTATTTTTAACAAATAATTCAACGAAAGAACCAAAAGATGTAGCTGAGCATCTAAAGAAATTCGATATAAAGACATCAGAAGAACATGTATTTACTTCAAGTGATGCTACTAAAATTTATCTTGAATCTAAAGGTTATAAAAACTTATATGTAATAGGAGAAGCTGGGGTAAAGAATACACTTAGTTCATTTAGTCAAAAAGATACTGAAGAAGATGTTGAAGCAGTAGTAGTAGGTCTAGATAGAAAACTTACATATGAAAAATTAGCTATTGCTACTAAAGCTATTCTAAATGGGGCAGAACTTGTTGGTACTAATCCAGACACATTATTACCTACTGCACATGGTTTCGTTCCGAGTAATGGAGGACAAATCAAATACTTGGAATATGCAACTTCTACGACTGCTACAATTATTGGTAAGCCTAGTAATATTATTATGGAATCTGCTATTAAATTATTTAATTATAGAAAAGATGAAATAGTAATGGTAGGTGATAATTACGAAACAGATATTATGTCAGGTATAAATAGTGAAATAGATACAATTCATGTTCAAACAGGTGTGACAAGCTTCGAAGAATTGAAAGAAAAAGAGAAAAAACCAACGTATTCAATAGAAAACTTATATCAATTGATTAAATAGCAAGGAGAATAAAAATGATTATAAAAACTGAAGAACAATTACAAAAAATGAAAGAAATAGGTTTTATCTGTGCTACTATTCGTGATGAAATGGTAAAAAAAGCAGTGCCTGGTGTTTCAACAAAAGAACTAGATAATATCGCAAAAGAATTATTTGAAAAATACGGTGCAAAATCTGCTCCAATAACAGAGTACGATTTTCCGGGTTATACATGTATTTCATTAAATTATCAAGCTGCACATGGTATCCCATCTAGTACTAAAATTTTAAAAGATGGAGATCTTCTTAATATTGATGTATCAGGATGCAAAGATGGATATTATGCAGATACCGGTATTTCTTTTGTTGTTGGTAAAGTTGATGATCCGATGAAAGAAAAAGTATGTGAAGTTGCTAAAGAAGCATTTTATGAAGGTATTAAACATGCTGTTGCAGGAAGAAAAATTAACCAAATAGGAAAAAATATACATAAAAAAATAAAAGAGCATAAGTTAGAAGTAATTGAAAACTTAACTGGGCATGGAATTGGAACATCATTACATCAAGAACCACAACATGTATTCAACTATTTTGATCCTTGGGATAATATTATTCTAAAAGATGGTATGTGTTTAGCTGTAGAACCTTTCGTATCAACAAAAGCAAAAACTGTAGGTAATTCAGATAGAGACGAATGGGAATTAGTCGCAAATGACGGTTCATATATCGCTCAATATGAACATACAATTGTAGTTCGTGAAAATCAAGAACCGTTAATCTTAACAAAAATAGATTAATTTTCATTGAAAAAAGTTGACAAGTTAATAAAAATGTTTTAAGATACTACTTATTAAAAAACTACGGAGAGAAGAAAATGGCAGAAAATTTAGTAATAGTCGAATCTCCTTCAAAGGCAAAAACTATTGAGAAATATCTAGGGAAAAAATACAGAGTAATATCTTCAAAAGGTCATGTAAGAGACTTACCTAAAAGTAGAATGGGAGTAGAAGTACTAGATAATGGGAGTGTAGATGTTGATTATATTTCTATAAGAGGAAAAGGTGATGTAATCAAGTCTCTAAAAAAAGAGGCTAAAGGAAAAAAAGTTTTCCTAGCATCCGACCCAGATAGAGAAGGAGAGGCAATAGCATGGCATATTGCTCATATATTAGGTTTAGATAATGATTCTGATAATAGAATAGTATTTAATGAAATAACCAAAGATGCGGTAAAGGATGCAATTAAACATCCAAGAAAAATTAATACGGATCTAGTTCAATCACAACAGGCAAGAAGAATTCTTGATCGTCTTGTAGGGTATAATATTTCACCTGTTTTATGGAAAAAAGTTAAACCAAAACTATCGGCTGGTCGAGTGCAAAATGCTGCATTAAAACTAATTGTTGATAGGGAAGAGGAGATACAAAAATTTGTACCTCAAGAATATTGGTCAATGCCTATAGACTTTATAAAAAATAGAAAAGTTTTAACAGCTAATTTTTATTCATATAAAGGTGAAAAGATCAAGCTTGAAAGCAAAAAAGATGTAGACAAAATAAGAAAAGCAATAAAAGGTGATACATTTAAAGTAATAGATGTAGCGAAAACTAAGAAAAATAGAAATGCGCCAAATGTTTATATTACTTCTACTATGCAACAAGATGCTTCAAGAAAGATTAATTTTAAAACTCGTAAAACAATGAGTGTAGCTCAAGAGCTGTACGAAGGAATAAATCTTAAAAAATTAGGTGGTGTTACCGGGTTAATAACTTATATGAGAACAGATTCTACAAGGGTTTCTGATGAAGCGGTAAAAATGGCTAGTGATTATATACTTAATAATTTTGGTAAAGAGTATTTAGAAACATCAATAAAATCTAGAAAGTCTAGTAAAAATGTTCAAGATGCCCATGAGGGTATTAGACCAACGAATGTTAATTTCACACCAGATTCAATTAAGGAATATCTATCAAATGATCAATATAAGTTATATAAATTAATCTGGGAAAGATTCCTTGCGAGTCGTATGAGTGCTGCAGTTTATGAGACTAGTACAACTACTTTTGAAAACAATGAAGTTGTGTATCGTGGGGCACATTCTAATCTTTTATTTAATGGTTTTTTAGCAGTGTTAAAAGAAAAAGAAAAAGTAAAACTTGCTCCAGAGTTTGAAGTTGGTGAAGATGCGAAAATTAAAGATATAAAAGAAGAGCAACACTTCACACAGCCACCAGCAAGATATTCTGAAGCAAAATTAATTGCTGAACTTGAAGAATTAGGTGTAGGTCGTCCGTCAACTTATGCAACAATAGTGGATACTCTACAAAAAAGATATTATGCTAAGTTGCAAAATAAGGTGTTTACTCCAACAGAATTAGGAATATTAGTAAGCAAAATTACTGAACAGTATTTCCCTGATATTATTAATACAAAATTCACTGCAAATCTTGAAAGTCAGCTAGATGATATTGCAGAAGGTAAAGTTGGATGGGAAAAAACAATTTATAATTTCTACAGTGGTTTTAGAAAAGATGTAGAAAAAGCAGAATCAGAAATGGAAAAAGTTGAAATTAAACAAGAATTTACTGGAGAATCTTGTCCAGAATGTTCATCTCCACTAGTATTTAAACTAGGAAAATTTGGTAAATTTATAGCTTGCTCTAATTTCCCTGATTGTAGATATACAAATACAATTCAGAAAAAAGTAGGGGTAAAATGTCCGAAATGTAAGAAACATGATATATTAGAAAAGAAATCTAAAAAAGGAAAGCTTTTCTATGGTTGTGAAGGATTCCCGACTTGTGATTTCGTTTCATGGGATAAACCAATAAATAGAAACTGCCCGAAATGTGATAACATCTTATTTGAGGGTAAAAAAGGTGTCCATTGTGATCACTGTGATTATAAAGAAGAAATAAAAAAATAAAATTTTCTATAAAAAGATTTGATAAGTATTTTCAATTATCAAATCTTTTTATTATTTAATATTATAAGTTTTTTATATATACTAAATTTCATAAGAAAATGTTTACAAAAACGATAAATTTACGATGAAAACGCAAAACTTTAGACACTATAAAGTAAAATTGTCAGAAAATTTAAAACATTTGTTAAATAAAAAAGCAGATATTTTTTAAAAATATATTGACAAATGTCTAGAAATATATTATTGTATATAACATATTAAAAATTAATTGAAAAAATTTGGAGGAGATGAGATGTTGAAATTTTTAAAGAAAAATCCATATATTTCAATCGGACTTATGTTATTCGCACTGTTCTTTGGTGCTGGTAATTTAATTTTCCCAGCATTTTTAGGACAAAACGCTGGAACAAACTTATCTACAGCGATGGTTGGATTTATTATTATGGGAGTAGGATTACCACTTCTAGGAGTTATTGTAATGGGGTATTCAGGAGCTGAGGACCTGTTAGATTTATCTAGTAGAGCAGGAAAAGGATTCGGTATAGCATTTACGACTTTATTATACTTAACAATCGGACCTTTCTTTGCAATCCCAAGAACAGGTACAACAACTTATGAGTTAGGATTATCAAGCTTTGTAGCACCAGAAAATACAATGATTGCTCAAGCAATTTTCTTAGCGTTCTTTATGGGGTTAACATTATGGTTAGCGATTAGCCCTAATAAATTAGTAGATAGAATTGGTACAGTAATCACACCAGTTTTACTACTTTCAATGGTTGTTTTAATTATCGCATCTTTAGCTAAACCTATGGGTTCTGCTCAAGAAGCTACTAAAGCATATGCTACTACTTCATTAGCATTTACAAATGGTTTAATGGAAGGATACAACACAATGGATGCACTAGCATCATTAGTATTCGGTATAATCGTAATTAACTCTGTTAAACTTTATGGAGCTAAAACTAAACAAGAAGTATTTAATAATACTGCAAAATCAGCTGTTATAGCGGCAGTTTTACTAGCACTAGTATATGTATTCATTTCAAATATTGGAGCTACATCTGTTTCAGTTTTAGGATTACAAAAAACTGGAGCTGGGGTATTAACTGGAGCAACAACATATTACTTTGGTAATGTTGGTAAGTTATTACTATTTGTTATTGTATTCTTAGCTTGTTTAACAACAAGTGTTGGATTAGTAACAGCATGTTCTTCATTCTTTGTAAGATTATATGATAAAATCAGTTATAAAACTTATGCAATTGCATTAACTTTATTCTCATTTGCAGTAGGTAACTACGGTTTAGCTGCAATTATCCAAGGTGCGGTGCCAGTGTTAGTTTTATTATATCCATTAACAATGGTATTAATTCTACTAGGATTCTTGAATAACTTCTTTGGTGGAAAGAGAGTTGTTTATGTAACTACTGTACTATTTACAGGGGTATTTAGTTTATATGCAACAATAACTTCAACTTTCAAACTTGCAGTACCAGCTGTGGATAATTTATTATCAAAAGTTAAGTTTTTACCAGTGCCTGCAGATTTTGCATGGTTAAACTTTGCATTAATAGGATTTGTGTTAGGTATTGTTTTAACTTTCTTCGTAAAAGAAAATAAATAATTTAGTAAAGGATGATAGGAGATTAATCTGCTATCATCTTTTAATTTTTTGACTATTGTTTTTGACAATACGATAAAGCAATGGTATTATAATAAGATGTAGTCTTATTGTAATAAGAAGAAATTCAGAAATAAAAACAAGGTGATATCATTTTGTTATTTTTATATAGGAGAAGTAATGGTTTTAGAATTTAGAGAATATGCAAAGAAAATAAAAAAAGATACTATATTAGAACTTGATTTTAAGGTCGAAACAGGTGAAATTTTAACAATTATTAATAATAAAACGGAAAATTTAGAACTGCTAAAAAATTCTTTTAGAAAAAGAACAAAGTTTAAAGGTGAAATACTTTTTGACAATGAAGACGTAAGTAAACAACAACTTTTATTTACTAAAGATTTTGGATTTTATAATGACTTAACATTATTAAAAAATCTAAAGGTAGCACTAGAGTTATTTAATATAAAAGTATCAGTTGACAATTTAACTGAAGATTTAGAGTTTTTAAATCTTAAACCAGGTTCTAAATATAGAGACTTATTAGCAAATGAAATTAGTAAGTTTCATATTTTATTTTCAATATTAGTCGATCAAAATGTACTAATAATTGATAATACTGATAAAGATTTAACTATAGAAGATATGGAAGTTATAAGTAATTTTATTTTGGATAAATCTAATAATGCTAATGTTATTATTTTAGATACAATGCTGAATAGATATAATAGTATCGCAGATAAGGTTCTTGTTATTACAGATGGCATTAAGTCTTATTATGGAAATCTTGAGGACTTGCTAATATTAAAACAATTAACTGCAATAAATATTTCTAGCAATGAAAATCTAGAATTAGTCTTATCTGGGTATCAATATACGATTTACCATGAAAATGAAATAGTAGTAAGAGAAGAAGTACTTGAAGAAGTGGTATATAGTTTATTGAAGAATAATATTGAAGTATATCAAATTCGTAATTTAGGTGAGAAAATTAAATTATATGAGGGCGAGGCTGATCTATAATGTTGTTTAGGATTGAATTTGGTAAGTTATTTAGAAGAAAATTTAATTACTTATTTGCTATAATTTTAATTTTACTAAATTTAGGATTTGCATATAAATTAAGTACTTTTTCAACTTTTTTTGATATGTCTGAAGTGAATATAATCTTTAATATTGTATTTAAGATAGATTTAATGTTAATTCTATTTATTATGGGAATTAATTATATTTTATCTTATAGAGAAGACTATATTTCAAAGGTGAATGTTCTTATAGAAGTTCGTAAAAAGAAAAGTATACGTGATTTCTCTGCGATATTAACCAGTTTAATTTATTTTTTAATTTACTATGCTATAATAGTAACAAGTTTATTAGTAACATTATTTGTTCGTAAAAATAATTTATTTAGAGAGCTAAAATCGATAATGATGAATGCAAATACTGCAGGTGCATATGTAACAATGTTAATATTATTGTTACTATTTGCAAACATTATATTTTTACTATCATTAACTTTATTCAATAATACTAATTTAGCTATTTCAGTTTCACTATTATTTTTCCTTGGAGGAGAAGTAATAGCTAATATGATTAAAGCAAGAGTTAACTTTGCAAGTGAGAGAATAGATAATAGCGTTCTTACAATTTTTACTAAATCATTTAATAATTTAAATCAATATATTACATTTAATCTTACTACTTTTTTACCTGTAGTATTAAATATTGTCGGTTTAGTAATAGTTATTTATATAGTTAGGTTTATAAAAAAAATATTCGGATAGAAGGAGATTTTAATGGATACACAGATTTTAATTCAGTATGTGATAGTGTTACTAAGTTTAATACTATTAGAAGGATTATTGTCAGCAGATAATGCTATTGTTTTAGCTGTTATGGTTAGACACCTTCCTCCTAAAGAGCAAAAACATGCATTAATGTATGGACTTGCTGGAGCATTAATATTTAGAATTATTGCAATTTTCCTAATTACAATTTTAGCACAGTATTGGGAAATTCAGGTACTAGGTGGGTTATATCTGCTATATATGGCTGGTGTGCACATCAAGGAGTTTTTTGAAAAACAAAAACAAAAACATAAAGATTCACCGGAGGAAATTAAAGCACCTAAAAAACAAAGTGGTTTTTGGGCAACAGTTATTAAAGTAGAATTTACAGATATAGCATTTGCTATAGATTCAATTTTAGCTGCGGTAGCAATTGCAATTACATTGCCACACATTTCAGAGAAATCAATCGGTGGGATTAACCTTGGACAATTTTCAGTTATGGTAATTGGAGGATTTGTCGGGGTTATAATAATGCGATATGCTGCTAATATTTTTATCAAAGTATTAGAAACTAAACCCGGTTTAGAAATAGCGGCTTTCTTAATAGTTGGTTGGGTAGGTATTAAACTATTTGTTATAGCAGCCGCTCATGAAAAATTAGGATTAATACCACATGATTTTCCACATTCAACACTTTGGACAGTAATTTTCTGGGTTGTTTTACTTGGATTATTAGTCTGGGGGATATTAGTATCAAAAAGATTTGAAAATAAATAATAAAAAAGAAGAGATGATAAGACGATCATCTCTTCTTTTTTACATTAGGTTAACTTACTATTTCCATATACACATATTTAGATATGTGGTATAATTTTTTAATATATATAATTTAATTTAGGAGGATAAAAATGGCATTTGATGGTTTTTTTGTAAGAAAGATGGTAAGAGAACTTGAAGAAAGTATAGTGAACGGTCGAATAAACAAAGTAAATAATTTATCGACAGATGAATTTATATTTTCGGTAAGAAAAGGAAAAAACTTAAAGTTATTTGTTTCTGCTAATCCAAGTTCGTCTAGAATACAATTAACAAATAATAGTTATGAAAATCCTTCAACACCTTCAAATTTTTGTTCAGTGCTAAGGAAGTATTTAACTGGTGGGATAATCCTAGAGATTAATCAATTAAATAATGATCGTATAATTATTTTTAAAATAAAAAATTTTGATGATTTAGGTTATGAAAAGTATTATTATCTAATTACGGAATTGATGGGGAAACATTCTAATATAATTCTCACTAATGAAGAGAATATTATTTTAGAATCATTAAAGAATAGTTATAGCTTGGAATATAAACGTTCAACTATCTCGAATATGGCTTATACCTTACCTCCAACTATAGAAAAAATTAATCCATTTGAATTTGATGAATATAGTAATTTTAATTTTGAAAATGAAGATAAAAGATTTTTAATGAAAAATTTTTACGGAGTATCTGCTTTATTAAATAATTATTTTAAGAAGACATCAAGTACTGAATTGAAGGATTCATTCGTAAGTTTTTGTAGAGACTTTGATAGTTATTATAAACCAGTCTTAATAGAAGAAAACGGGAAAAAAGACTTTTATTTCTTTAATGTAAAAGAGTTTAGTAAAGAATTTGAATCTTTATCACAATTACTTGATTATTATTATATGGATATTGCCAAAGAATCAATCAATAAAAATACTGATAGAAACTTATTTAATTTTATTAAAGCTAAACTTAATCGATTAAATAAAAAAATAGAAATATTAACATCTGAACTAGAGCAGGCTTATAGTAGAGATGACTATAAATTAAAAGGACAGCTATTGATTTCTAATATTTATTTATTTAAAAGAGAGATACCAGAAATAGTAACGTTGCAGAATTTCTATAGTGAAGATTTATCTGATATTGAGATAGAATTAGATCCAAACTTAACTATTGAAAAAAATTCAGAGAAATATTTTAATTTATATAAAAAGAATAAAAGAACAATTGAGAATTTGATTGAACAAATTGATATAGCAAAAAAAGATATCGAATATTTTGAAACAATCAAATTTCAACTTGAAAATGCAGATAAAACTGATATTGCAGAAATTAAAGAGGAATTAATTGCAAATGGAATCCTAAAGGAAAAAGTGAAAATTAATAAGAAAAAAAATAAGAGAAATTATTTTATTGTTAATCACAATGGAATTGCAATTTATGTTGGAAAAAATAATCTTCAAAATGATGCTATAACAAATAAACTAGCAAGACGTGATTATCTATGGTTCCATGCTAAAGATATTCCGGGGAGCCATGTTGTAATTTTCGATAATAATCCTGGAGAGGATACTATAGAAGTAGCATCAATGTTAGCAGCATACTATTCAAAGTTTAAAAATGAAGAATATGTAAATGTAGATAGAACATTGATAAAAAATGTGAAAAAAATAACGGGTGCAAAACCTGGATTAGTGACTTATACTGGACAGAAAACCGTTAAGCAAAAAATAGATAAAGTTTTTATCGGACAACTTCTGACGAATGATAACAATTAAATAAAAAAGGAAGATGAATATATGAATGATAAATTGGATGTGAAAACTGGTATAAAGGATACATTACCAACTGTATTTGGATATATAGGTATAGGTTTAGCATTTGGTATTATAGCTAGCTCAGTGGGACTTAATCCCTTCTTTGTAGGAGCGATGTCATTATTTATATATGCAGGAGGAGCTCAATTTATAACAGTGAGTATGCTATCTAGCGGTTTTCCTATACTTTCAATTGTACTAGCAACATTCCTTATTAATTCAAGAATGATATTAATGAGTATGGCAATAGCTCCGTTTTTTAAACGTTATAGTGTGTTTAAGAATATAGTAATTGGTACTTTTTTAACTGACGAAAGTTTTGCTTTAGGAATGAATAAGCAAAATTATACAAATGGAAATCTGTCTTATGAATGGTTCAATGCAGCAAACTTAATATCTTATTTTACATGGGTAGCTTCATCAGTTGCAGGAGCGTTATTAGGAGGAGTAGTTAAGGACCCTAAATCGCTTGGTTTAGATTTCGCTTTAGTAGCAATGTTTATAGGATTATTATACTTGCAAGTTATATCAGATTTTACTATAAAGAAAAAGGTCCAGTTTATTGTAATTGTCGTTGTATTATTTTTAGTATATTTTGGAATGATTTTTATTCCAAGTAATGCATTGATTATAGTAGTTACTTTAGTAGGATGTGCGATAGGAGTGGTGTTAAAAAATGTTATCAACTAACTATATTCTCTTAACAATATTGGGATGTACAATAGTAACTTTTTTATCAAGAGTACTCCCTCTTGTGTTATTGAAAAAGTTTAATCTATCTAAAGCGGTAATAGAGTATCTTAGTTTTGTACCAATTGTTATAATGTCAGCATTATGGTTTGATAGTTTATTTATACAAAAAATTGGAGAATTTCCTCAAATTAACTATCAAAATCTACTATCCTCGCTACCTACAGTAGTAAGTGCAATTATTTCAAAGAGTTTACTAGTTATTGTTGTGGTTGGAATATTATCTTTAGCGATAATAAGGCATGTATTTTAGTAATTAATAAAATAGATTTTTTTATTGACAAAAAATCAAGAATTTTGAAAAAATAATGATGAATTAATTTATAACTTAAATATACATGTTTATAGTTTAAATTTTTTTTGATTTATGGTATCATAAAAAGATAATAAAACATAACAGAAGGATACGAAAAATGGAGAAAGGGTTACTAATAGTTCTTTCAGGACCTTCAGGAGTAGGTAAAGGTACTGTTAGAAAAAGAATTTTTGAAAGTAATGATGTTGACTTCGAATATTCAATTTCAATGACATCAAGAGGTATGAGACCTGGTGAAGTAGATGGGGTTGATTATTTCTTCAAAACAAAAGAAGAATTTGAAAATTTAATTCAGCAAGGTGAATTATTAGAATATGCGAAATATGTTGACAATTACTATGGAACTCCCGTTAAATACGTTAGGGAGACGATGGATAAAGGTAAAGATATATTTTTAGAAATCGAAGTACAAGGTGCTGGTCAAGTAAAAAGCAAAATTCCCGATGCTCTGTTTATATTTTTAGCACCACCAAGTATTGCTGACCTAAAAGATAGATTAAAAGGTCGTGGAACAGAAACTGATGATGTAATAGAATCACGTGTAGCTAAAGCTAAGAAAGAAATTAACATGATGCATTTATATGATTATGTAGTCGAAAATGATGAAGTAGATAAAGCGGTAGAGCGTATAAAAGCTATTATACTTAGTGAACATTTAAAACGTGAACGTATTGAAATGAAATATAGAAGAGCATTATTAGAATTAGAAGAAATGTAGGAGAAAAAGATGTTATATCCAAAATTAGATGTATTAAAATCAAAAGTAAATTCAAAATATATGTTAGTTTCATTAGCAAGTAAAAGAGCAAGAGAATTATTTGCTAATCCAGAAACTGCAAAATTAGAAAAATATACTTCACATAAAGAAGTAGGTAAAGCATTAGAAGAAATTGCTGAAGGTAAAATTTCTGTTTTAGAAAAATAGTTTAAATTATTGTTTACAAAATAGTTTTTTTAGTGTAAAGTAATATGAGTGTTTTCTTTGAGTGATCGCGGCAGTAATGCTGAGGAAAGTCCATACTCACACAGGCTGAGATGCCTGTAGTGTTCAACGCTAAACGAAAAAATAAGTTTAGGCACCATATGGTGACGGCAGAAAATATAACCTAAGTAGTTTTCTATATGGTTATATATCTTGAAAGTGCCACAGTGACGGAGTTCTTGTAGAAATACAAGAAGTGGAACGCGGTAAACCCCTTGAGTGAGCAATTCAAATTTTGGTAGAAGCACTTATTCCGCAGAAATGAATGTAGGAATAGGAAATATGTATATATTTAGACAGATGATCACAGCTATTTTTACGAGAGTAGACTAGTCTCGATTGAGTAAGATAGATACAGAATATGGCTTATGATAAGAAAAACAACTAGTTCTAGGGGCTCTTTGGAGCCTCTTTTTTAAGGAGGAAGAAATGAATTTTAATTTAGTAGCAACGACCCCAATGGGAATTGAAGCAATAGTAGCTAAAGAAGTACAAGAGTTAGGTTATGAAACAAAAGTAGAAAATGGGAGAGTATATTATTCTGGAGATAAAAGAGCGATAGTTCGTTCGAATTTATGGTTAAGATGTGCTGACAGGGTAAAAATCGTTGTTGCACAGTTTCCTGCATATACTTTCGAAGAACTTTTTGAAAAAACAAAAGAGATAGAGTGGGATAAATACCTTCCAGTAGATGCTAAGTTTCCAGTAGATGGGCGTAGTCATAAATCTACACTATTTAGTGTTTCTGACTGTCAATCTATTGTAAAAAAAGCAATCGTAGAAAAAATGAAAAAGAGTTATGGAGTTACTGGTTGGTTAACAGAAACTGGAGCAAGATATAGACTAGAGATAATTATGTTGAATGATATTGCAACTATATTATTGGATACTTCAGGAGATGGGCTTCATAAACGTGGATATCGTGCTAAACAAGGAACTGCACCATTAAAAGAAACATTAGCGGCTGCGATGGTTAAATTAACAAACTGGAAAGGTGAAACACCATTATATGACTTGTTCTGTGGATCTGGAACATTATTGATAGAGGCGGCTATGGCAGCTCAAAATATGGCTCCTGGTATCAATAGGAACTTTGACTTTGAAAAGTGGCCGTGGATGCCAAAAAGTCTTGTAGATGAAGAAAGAAATAAGGCTGAAGATCTTATTGATTATGATAAAGAACTAGAATTATATGGTTCTGATATTGATCCTAAAATGATAGCAACTGCAGAAAATAATGCAGAAGAGATAGGTCTTGCAGGAGTAATTAAGTTTAAACAAATGTCAGTTTTTGACTTTGTTGCTAAAAAAGAAACTGGTTGTGTAATTGCCAATCCACCATATGGTGAACGTTTAGGTGAGAAAAAAGAAGTAGAGGCAATGTATAAATTTTTAGGAACAGAACTTAAAAATAAAAAATATTGGTCACTTTATCTTTTAACATCTCATAAAATGTTTGAACATTTATATGGTAAAAAGGCAACGAAAAGAAGAAAACTTTTCAATGGTTCTATTGAATGTACCTATTATCAATACTGGGGAGAAAAATTAAAATAATATTTGACAATTATAAAAATATATCATAAAATAAGGACGTAAGTAGAGTTATATTATAAAGAAAAGAGGTTGAGTTTATGCATTTAACAAAAAGTACTGAACAAGCAATCTGTATAATGGTAATGTTATACCTTCAAGATAGGCATGTTTTCTTAAATTCTAAGGAAATAAGCCAGCGTTTAAATATTTCTCCAACATATCTGAAAAAAATTATGAGAAAATTGGTTGTCAATGATCTAGTAAAAGCTAACACTGGTATTGGCGGGGGATATAAGTATAAATCAAATAAAAAAGTTACTTTATATGACATATATGTAGCGCTAAATGATGAAGTAGAAATCTTTGCTTTAAAAACAGATTATGTGTCTAAAATTTTTGAAGGTGCTCTAGCAGTTGACAAACGTTACAGTAAATACTTGAAGAAAGTTAATACTGTAAATAAAGCAATCAAATCTTCATTAGAAGAAATTACAATCGAAAACTTAGTTGAGGATATTCTTGAAGAGAATTCTAAGATAAGATTAGATTGGAATAATTGGGAAGACGAATTTGAAAGGGTGAATGTCTTCTTTAAGGGATAGAAAAATACGGTTATGGAAAAACATAACCGTATTTTTTTATAAAGCACTAGCGAAAGCTTCGATAAATTTATCGATATTTTCAAAATCTTCGTCTGTATCTGCTTCTATCTCTATTTTAAGGTTTTCTGTAGGATTAGTGGCTCCTGTTTTTGCAATTTGCTCATCAAATTGATCAACACAAACGCAATATTCATCATAAATAGTATCACCAGTTCCAATAACTCCGTATATTTTTCCTTCGTAATTTTTATCAGCAAGGGCTTCAAAAAATTCTTCCATTTCCTCAGGAAGTTCACCTTCACCATATGTGTAACTAGCGATGATAAAAGCATCTGCATCATCAAGGAAATCAAAATCTTCCATATCCTCAATAAATATTTTTTCTATCTCTAAACCTTTTTCTTCTTCGAATTTTTCTATCATTAAATCAGATAACATTTCAGTATTACCTGTTAAACTTGCGTAAACTAATTTAATATTCAAAAAAAGCCCTCCATTCTATTAGTAAATAAATAATAACTAATCATTATTATAACTTATTAAAAATATTAAGTAAATAAAAAGAATTTATAAAATAAATTTTTTTTAAGCAAAACTATTGAAAATTTCTGAAAATTGTAGTTTAATTTAAGTATCTTTTACATTATGGAGGTACAACATGGAAAAAGGTCATTATCTTTTCCATTCTATCTGTAGATGGAGTAAAATTTAAGATTAAAATTTTACAAAAAAAAGAAGATGAGTAAAAACTCATTTGGAGGATAGAAAATGGAAAACAAATTTACATTTTTTGAGAAATTCATAATGATTTCTACAAAAGAAACGTTATTATTTTTAGTAGTACTTTTTGCGTTATTTTACTTAATGTATTATTTAGCAAAAAAAAGGGTTAGTTCTTCAAAAAGAACGTTATTATCAACAGCAATAGGTTTACTTCTAGGGATTGGTATACAAGCATACTCAGGTTTTAGTGATGAACCGATGAAGATTAAGTATGTTGCTGAAACAACAACATGGTATTCATTATTCGGTAATGGGTTTATTGATTTAATTAAAATGTTAATCGTTCCCTTAGTATTAGTTTCAATTATTAATGTAATTGTTAATATTAATGCTAATACTGATGTTAAAAAATTAACAAGATTAACATTGATTGTAACGTTAGGAATGGTTGCAATAAGTTCGATTGTTGGATTTGTAGTTTCTGCAATATTCAAACTAGGAAGTAGTTCAATTGTTTTAGGTAGTGGAGATAGCAAAATAAAAGAAGTAAAAAATGTTGTTACAATCATCCGTGAATTAATTCCTTCTAACCCTATAAAAGCAATGGTAGACTTCAATGTAATTGGAGTTGTAATCTTTGCGATGTTTATAGGATTAGCTGCAAGATATATTCAAAATAAAGATGAAAATAAAGTAAAAACTTTTATTGATTATATTGCTAGCTTACATGCAATTATTTCTCGAATGACAGTTTTAGTAATTAGACTATTACCATATGCTGTAATTCCATTATTAGCTAATACAATTGCTCAAAGAGGATTAAAATCAATTAAAGATGTATTATTATTTATCGGTTTATTATATGTAGCGGTAGTAATCCAATTTATAATTCAAGGATTATTCTTATTATTACACGGTGTTTCACCAGTTACATATTTCAAAAAAGCAAGTAAACCATTAGTTTTAGCATTTACTTCACGTTCAAGTGCGGGTACTTTACCTTTAACTATTAATACTTTAACTAAAGATATGGGAGTAAACCAATCAACAGCAAACTTCGTTGCTTCGTTCTCATCTACAGCGGGAATGCAGGGATGTGCGGGGATTTACCCAACAATGTTAGTTGTATTTTTAGCTAATGCAAATGGAATAACTATTGATGCAACATTATTTATAATGACTGTCATTGTTGTAACATTAGGTTCTGTAGGTATTGCGGGTGTTCCTGGTACAGCAATCACAGCTGCTTCAGTTTCAGTTAACGGAGTAGGTTTTGGAGCATTATTTAACCAAATTAACCCAATTTTAGCAGTAGATCCAATTTTAGATATGGGACGTACTTGCTTAAACGTTAGTGGTGGTATGACAAACTCTATAATGGTTGATAAACACTTAGGTTTATTTAACAAAGAAAAATTTTATGAGTTTGATAAAATTTCAGAATAAATATACTAGTCGCAGTACGATATGTACTGCGATTTTTTGTTTTAGAGATAAATATACAGATTATTATATAATGATGAAAAGGATTATAAATAAATGTAAACTTATAGTCCATATAAAAGTATATTATTAGTTTTTTTGTTTGCAATGTGATAATATTATAAAGGTAAAAATTTAGTAATATATCAAAATTTTGGTCAAAGCATTATTTTGCAATTACGTTAAAATATATGGAGGTACTATGACTGAATTTTTAAAAGAATATGATGTTATTGTAATTGGAGGGGGACATGCCGGAATTGAGGCAGCGCATGCCGCTAGTAGAAAAGGTGTTAAGACTCTAATGATTACAATTAATTTAGATACTATTGGTTTTATGCCATGTAACCCGAGTGTGGGAGGACCGGCAAAAGGAATTGTTGTGCGTGAAGTAGATGCACTTGGTGGTCTAATGGGACGAGTAGCTGATAAGACTAATATTCAAAGTAAAATGTTAAATACAGCAAAAGGTCCAGCAGTTCGTGCACTAAGAATGCAATCTGATAAAGTTGAGTATCAATTAGAAATGAAGCGAATTTTAGAAGATACTCCAAACTTAGATATTGAGCAAGCAATGGTACGTGAACTTATTATTGAAGATAATAAAGTAGTTGGATTAAGAACTATGCTTGGAACAGCGTATAAAGCAAAAACAATTATTATAACTACAGGTACATATTTACGAGGTGAAATTGTAATTGGAGATATTAAATATTCTTCTGGACCAAATCACCAGATGCCATCTATCGATCTTGCGAAACAATTAGAAGAATTAGGATTTGACTTAGTTAGGTTTAAAACTGGGACACCACCAAGGGTTAATGCGGATAGTGTAGATTTTTCTAAAACAGCAATTCAACCAGGTGATGAAGAAGAACATGCATTTAGTTATGAAACTAAAGAATTTGTTAAAGATCAAGTACCATGTTGGTTAACTTATACAAATTCAACAACACATGAAATTATCGATAAGAACTTAGGACGTTCAGCTATGTATTCTGGAGTGATTAAAGGAACAGGACCAAGATATTGTCCAAGTATTGAAGACAAATATGTTCGTTTTAACGATAAGGAAAGACATCAACTTTTCTTAGAACCAGAAGGTAGAAATACGAAAGAAATATATGTACAAGGTCTGTCTACTTCGTTACCAGATGATGTTCAACGTGACATGGTACGTAGTATTGCTGGACTCGAAAATGCAGTAATTATGCGTAATGGATATGCGATTGAATACGATGCAGTAAATCCAACAACTTTATGGCCAACTTTAGAAACGAAATTAATTGATGGATTATTTACTGCCGGACAAATTAATGGTACGAGTGGTTATGAAGAAGCAGCAGGACAAGGTATTATGGCTGGAATAAACGCCGCTTGTAAAGTACTAGGAGAAGAACCAATGATCCTTGGCCGTGATGAAGCTTATATAGGAGTACTTATTGATGACTTAGTAACAAAAGGAACAAATGAGCCATATAGACTTCTAACTTCAAGAGCAGAACACAGGTTGTTATTACGTCATGATAATGCTGATATGCGTTTAACAGAAAAAGCTTATAACTATGGTTTAGTAAGTGAAGAGAGATATAATAAATTCTGTGAAAAACGTAGTATGGTTGCTGATGAAATTGAAAGACTTAAAACTTTTAGAATAACTCCAACAGCAGCAACATTAGAAAAACTAGCGGAATTAAATAGTGCAGAAATCAGAGATGGAATCTTAGCAATCGATATGTTAAGACGCCCAGAATTAACTCATGCGAATGTTTTATATTTAGCTAATGATGAAACAAAACTATCTAAAGATGTAGTGGAACAAGTTGAAATCGAAGTTAAATATGAAGGTTATATTAAAAAGTCTCTTCAACAAGTAGAAAAACTTAAGAAGATGAACGAGATGAAAATACCTACAGATCTGAGTTATGATGAAGTACCAAGTTTAGCTTTAGAAGCGAGAGAAAAACTTAAAAAAGTATTACCACTAACTATAGGACAAGCTTCACGTATTTCAGGAGTTAATCCAGCGGATATTTCTATATTATTAGTATATTTAGAACAACGAAGAGGTATGAATAATGAATAAAGAACAATTCTATAGTGCTGTAAAAGAGAAGGTAGGTATAGAATTATCAGAACTGCAAAAAGAACAGTATAGCAAATACTACGATTTAGTAGTAGAATGGAATCAAAAAATTAATCTTACAGCTATTACAGAGGAAGAAGAATTCTATACGAAACATTTCTTCGATTCAATTTCTTTAGCGTTTTTTAAAGATTATTCGAATATAGAAAGTATATGTGATGTAGGAAGCGGTGCAGGATTTCCTTCAATACCATTGAAGATTTTGTATCCTAATTTAAAAGTTACAATAGTTGATTCGCTGAATAAGAGAATAAAGTTCTTAAATTTAGTTAAAGAGGAACTAGGACTTGTTGATTGTAATTTTGTTCATGCAAGAGCAGAAGAATTTGGTCAAAACAAAGATTATCGAGAAAGTTTTGAAATAGTGACAGCAAGAGCTGTAGCTAGACTTAACGTATTGGCAGAACTTTGTTTACCTCTAGTTAAAAAAGATGGATATTTCCTAAGTTTAAAATCTCAAAAAGCTGAGGAAGAAACTAAAGAAGCCATTAATGCAATAAAACTTTTAGGTGGGAAATTAGAAAAAGATTTAGAATTTGACATTGAAGGTGAAGAACGCCACATATTAGAAATACGCAAAGCTAAAGAAACACCTAATAAGTACCCAAGAAAAGCAGGAACACCAAATAAAAAACCATTATTATAGTGTTACTTTGTGATGAAAAAAAAGTATTTAAAAAGTAGCTAAATATCATTTTATATCTAATGATGTTAGCTGCTTTTTAATTTGTATACGCTTTGCATAATAAAATAAAGAAAAAATAAACAAATTTTCAAAAAATTCTTTACTTTTGTTTGATTTTATATTATTATATTTATTATATTCATTAAAAACAAACAAAGGAGGATGTATATGACGAAATCAGTAAGGGATTTTCTTAATATAATTTTAAACGGTACAGCTTTAGGAGTTGTTGCAGGATTAATTCCAAATGCAGTTCTAAGTACATTATTTAAATATTTAGGAACATTATTTGCACCTGGATTATTCACTACATTAACTCAAGCGATGTATTTATTACAATTTGCAATTCCAGTTTTAGTAGGAGTTATTGTAGGACAAAGTTTAAAATTCAAACCATTAGAGTCAGCAGTATTAGGAGCAACAGTCTTAGCAGCAAGTGGATCTTTAACTTTTAATGCACAAGCCAAAGCATGGACTGGGGTTCCAATGGGAGATTTATTTAATGTCATTTTAATTACAATTATTGGAGCTTTAGTAATTAACCTTGTTAAAGATAAATTCGGAGCTGTTACAATTATTTTCTTACCAATCACTGGAGGATTAGTAGCGGCATTAGGGTTAGTAACATTACCATATACTAAAAGTTTAACTAAACTTTTAGCATCAATCATTTTTGAATTTACAACATTACAACCAGTTTTAATGTGTATTTTAATAACGATGACTTTCTCGTTCTTAATCGTTACACCTGTATCAACAGTTGCAATGGGATTAATACTATTTTCTAATGAAAACTATGTAGGAGCGGGAGCTGCAACATTAGGATTAGTTTCAGCAGCAGCGGTTCTAGCTATTGGTACATATAGAGCGAAAAGTAAAGGTGCTAGTGTGGCTATTATCTTAGGTGCAATCAAGCTTATGATGCCAAACTGTGCACGTAAACCACAGTTATTATTAACAATTTTAACAACAGCAGCAGTTACAGGACTTTCAGGATATTTCCTAAAAATTCTAGGTACTCACGAGAGTGCAGGATTTGGTATTATCGGTTTAATCGGGCCATCTAAATCATATGCAATGAATAACGGTAATTTATTACCAGTATTATTAGCGTTCTTTGTAATTCCATTTACAGTTGCATTTTTAGCAGATAGACTTTATTCTGATGTTCTAAAATTATATACAAAAGATGCATATAAACCAGAAAATCTATAATAAATTAAACGATATTCGATATATTTCGAATATCGTTTTTTGTGTAAATAAGATGATAGCTAGCGTTGACAAAGTGTTAATATAGTTATAAAATTAGTGTAGAATGAAAAATACTAAGGAGAACAATTATGAAAATATTATTTGCTGGTGCTGGAGCATTGGGTTCGAGATTCGGATATATGTTATTTAAAAATAATGAGGATGTAACTTTTATTGATTCTTGGGAAGAACATGTTGAAAATATTCAAAATAATGGATTAAAAGTTATTATAGATGGTGAAGATTTAGGAAATTATTATATTCCAACATATAGACCTGATCAAGTAAGTAGTAAATTTGATGTAGTTTTTGTTGCGACAAAATCTATGCAATTAAGAGCAATGTTAGAGCAAGTTAAACATCTATTTCATGAAGATACTAAAATTATTTGTATTTTAAATGGTCTTGGGCATGTTCAGACATTAAAAGATTATATAAAAGAAGAAAATATCCTTATTGGAGTAACAGTATGGACTAGTGGTCTAGGTGGACCTGGAGTATTGAATGCTCATGGGACAGGAAAAATTGAATTAAAACAAGTAAAAGAAGTTAATTTAGAGAAAACTTTAGAATTGGTATCTAAATTAAATAATTCTGGATTAAATATTAAGTATTCAGATGATACCTTCCAATCAATTTGGCATAAAGCTGGATTAAATTGTGTACTAAACACATATTGTACATTAATTGATTGTAATATTAATCAATATGGAAGTTTTGATAAAAACTTAGAATTAACTAGAGCTGTTTTAAATGAAGTAACTGCAGTGGGAAAAGCAGAAGGTATCAATGTAAAACAAGATGTTATAGAGAAAAATATTAAAAACTTGTTCCCTCTTGAGACTGCAGGTGCGCATTATCCATCATTATACCAAGATATGAAAAATGGCCGTTTAACAGAAATAGATTATTTGAATGGTGAAATATCTAGGTTGGGTAAAATTCACAATATACCTACACCAGTTTGTGATGTTATCACATTAATGATTCATTCTAAGGAATTTATTAATAATAATAAATAAAGGTGATGTAAAAGAGATGCTAAAAGGCTCTAAATAGAGAATTATCAATGTTTCACTTGTATTTTTTTGTTAAAAAAGGTATAATAGTTCGTATGTTCATTTGACTATTTTTAAATAGGAGGAAAAAATATGTCTTTAGAAATTAATAATGAATTTGGTCATGTTTCTATAAGTGATGATGTTATCGCATCAGTAGCCGGAGGAGCAGCAGTGAGCTGTTACGGAATCATAGGAATGGCTAGTAAAAATCAAGTTAAAGATGGAATTACAGAAATTTTACGTAAAGAAAATTACGCTAAAGGAATAGTAGTAAAAAAAGATGAAGAAAAACTTGTGATTGATTTATATATCATTGTTATGTATGGAACTAAAATTTCAGAAATAGCAAACAATGTTCAGTCTTCAGTTAAATATCAAATAGAAAAAACGCTAGGTGTTAAAGTAAATGCAATCAACATTTATATTCAAGGCATCAAGGTAAATAAATAGGAGGAAAGATAGTGGAGAAAATTAACGGACTCGTTTTAGCTGAGATGATCGACTTAGGATCTAAGAACTTAGCTAAGAATGCAGAAAAAATAAACTCATTAAATGTTTTTCCTGTACCAGATGGTGATACAGGAACAAATATGAACCTTTCAATGTCATCGGGTGCAAAAGAAACGGCTGCTAATGTTGTAGAGAATATCGGTGAATTAGGAAAATCTTTTTCTAAAGGATTATTAATGGGAGCACGTGGTAACTCAGGTGTTATCCTTTCTCAACTATTCAGAGGAATGTCTCAATATATAGCTGATAAAAAAGAAATCGATGCAAAAGAGTTTGCTGAAGCTATACAAAATGGTGTAAGTATTGCTTATAAAGCAATTATTAAGCCAGTAGAAGGAACTATTTTAACAGTAGCTCGTGAAGCTGCTGAGGCTGGACTTAAAGCAGCGAAAAATACTGATTCTATAGTTGAAGTAATGGAAGCTATTTATGCTGAATCTCAAGCTTCACTAAAAAGAACTCCAGATTTATTACCAATTCTAAAAGAAGTTGGTGTAGTAGATTCAGGAGGTCAAGGACTTGTTTGTGTATATCAAGGTTTCGTTGCAGCACTTAAAGGTGAAAAAATTGAAGGATTAGAATCTGTAGAAACAAATGTTGTTGATATGCAATTTGAAGATAATCATGATATGGACTTCATGAGCCCTGAAGATATAGTATATGGATTCTGTACTGAGTTCACTGTTCGTCTTGATAAAGAGAAAAAAGAATTTGATGAAGATAAATTCCGTGCGGACATGAGTAAATTTGGAGATTCACTACTAGTTATCTCAGATAGTGAGTATGTAAAAATTCATGTTCATACTGAAACTCCAGGAGAAGTGTTCAATTACGGTCAACAATACGGTGAACTTATTAAAATTAAATCTGATAATATGAGAGAACAACACCGTGAAGTTCTTAGAAAACAAGAAGTAAAACAAGCGACATCTCCAAAAGAACTTAAAGAACAAGCCATGATTTCTATCTCTATGGGAGCTGGATTAAGCAAAGTATTAACTTCTATGGGAGTTGATTATATCGTAGAAGGTGGACAAACTATGAATCCATCAACTGAAGATATAATGAAAGCAATTAAAGAAGTTAACGCTAAGAATATCTTTATTTTCCCTAACAATAAAAATATCCAACTTGCAGCTAAGCAAGCTGCTGAGTTAGCAGAAGAAAATGTTTTTGTTATTGAAAGTAAAACAGCACCTCAAGGTTTAGCTGCGGTTATGGTATTTAACCCTCAAGCTATTCCTGAAGAAAACTTTGCAAATATGCAAGAAGTTTTATCAACGGTAAGTACTCTTGAAGTAACTCATGCTGTCCGTGATACTAACATCGAAGGTGTTGAAATTAAAAAAGATGAATTCATGGGAATTAGAAATGGAAAAATCGTAGTTTCTAATTTATCACTAAATACAGTCTTAGAAGAGTTATTAGAAAAATCAATCGATGAAGATACAGAAATTGTTACACTTTACTTAGGTGAAGAAAGTACAGAAGAGTATACTGATTTCTTAGAGCAATTAATCGAAGAAAAATATCCTAATGTAGAAGTAGAACTTATTGAATCAGGTCAACCAGTATATCCATATATTATCGGAGTTGAATAATGATTAGATGTTAAATTAAAAAAGTAGCATTAGTCTAAAACAGATTAATGCTACTTTAAAGTTAATAGAGTAAGATATTCATATATTAATCATAAGACGTTAGAACAATATAGATTATGATTGGAAGGAGAAAAAATGGTTGATATAGTTATTGTATTGTTATTAGCTGCAGGTGCTTATTTAGGATACAAACGCGGACTAATCATGCAAATTTTTTATTTAGGAACTATCATAATAGGATATGTTTTGTCGATGCTGTTTAGTTCAAGATTAGCATATTTATTTACTAGTATGATTCCGATACCGACTGACGTAACAGAAGGCCTAGAAGGAATTTACAAAGGATTAAATATTCCAACAGCTTATTATCGTATAGTTTCATTTATTGTATTATTTATTGTTATTCGATTAATAATACAAATATTAGCTCAAACTCTTGGTGTAGTGAGAAAATTACCTTTAATAAAAATAACGGATAGATATCTAGGCGCTATATTAGGTTTTCTAGAAATTTATCTAATTGTATTCGTAGTATTATATTTAGTTACAGTACTACCGACTCCAGAATGGAAAATTGCAATATTCAAAGACTCAGTATTACCTGACTACATAATACAAAATACACCAATATTATCAAAACAGTTTATTAGTTTATTCTTTAATAAATAATATTAGATTCGGAGTTCCTAAGGTCTCCGAATTTTTCTATTATATGAGTAACAATATAATTTTAATTGAAAGAAATTGTTTAATACTTCTATTTAGTGTATAATAGTTGATGTTATTAAAATAGATATTGTATTTATGAGAAAATAAGGAGTGAGATTAGTTTGAATAAAATTACTCAAAAGAAACTTAATTTAGATTTGGTTTTGAAAGATGTAGAAAAATATTGTTTTTCAGAACTATCATATGAAAAAATAAAGAATTTAGAATATATAAAAGATTATGAGAAGTTAGTGGAAGTACATAAGGAGAATGAAGAGGGATATGATCTTCTTAGAAAGTATCCGAATGAATTTAAACTAAAGATATTTGATTATAATGCAAGTGTTAAAAAAGCTAAAATTGATAGTGTACTTTCAGAAAAGGAACTTTTCTATATATTAAGAAATATTATAACTTATGATAGATTTTCAAAAAGATTTGAAAATATTAAATTACAAGAACATTCTAATTATCCAAGTTTAACAAAATATGTTGTTAAATTAGATGATTTTAGCGATTTAGAAAGATATTTAGATAGAATAATAGATGAAGATGGATATATAAGACCAGATGCATCACTTGAATTAAAAAATATAAAAGTAAATATTTCTAAGTTAAAAAATAAGAGTGATCAAATACTAAAGAATATTCTTCGTTCAAATGTAAAAAAACTGACTGAGGCAATTGTAACAAAACGAAATGATCGTGATGTTATTTTAGTAAAACCCGAATATAAAAATGATTTTGGTGGAATTATTCATGATGAGAGTGCATCAGGTAATACTTTTTATGTCGAACCAAAAGAAAATGTAGAAATTAATAATGAAATAGGCATACTAAAACGTAAAGAAAAAGAAGAAATTCTTAGAATTTTGAAAGAAGCTTCTGAAGTGATTAAAGAGAAAGCAGACGAACTTATAAATTCTCTTTGGAACTTTTCTCAAATAGAGTTTATATTTTCAAAAATGAATTTCTGTGCAAGGAAAGGATTTAATAAACAAAACATTGTAAACTCACAAGAGATAAATTTGAAAAAAGCTTATAATCCTTTGATTGATAAAGATGTTGTAGTAAAAAATGATATAACACTTAATAATAAAGGGAATTCATTGATTATTACAGGACCTAATACAGGAGGTAAAACTGTAATCTTAAAAACAGTTGGATTGTGTGTCTTCCTATCGCATTTAGGGTTTTATATTCCTGCATTAGAAGAATCGACAGTAGGATTTTTTGAGGATATATTTGTAGATGTGGGTGATGAGCAATCTATAGAAAATAACTTATCTACTTTTTCATCACATATGACTAATATTATTGACATACTAAATAAAACAAATAATAAGAGTATTATTCTATTAGATGAGTTATGTTCAGGAACTGATCCAAGTGAAGGTGCTGTGCTATCAATTGCGTTATTAGAGAAATTCAAGAATCTAAATGCGACGATGTTATGTACAACTCACTATCCAGAAATTAAAAACTACTGCTTTGAATCAGAGTATTATGAAAATTCATCTATGGAATTTGATTTTGAAAAATTAAAACCGACTTATAGATTTATTATAGGGTTACCAGGGAAATCTAATGCAATTAATATATCAGCTAAGTTAGGATTAGAACAATCAATTATAGATGAAGCAAGTTCTCTTCTGGAAGTTAATACGAAAGAGAATAATCTTTTCATAGATAAACTTTCAGAGAGCATTAGAGAATATGATCATAAATTAGAATATATAAGTAAATCTTTAGATGAAATTGATGAAGTTAAAGAAATTCTTGAAACTAATCTACAAAAATATGAAGAGTATAAAGAAAGTCTATACAATGATCTGAGTATAGAGCTAAACAAAGAAATAGAAGCGAAAAAAGAAGAGATGCTTGTAATCTATAGAGAATTTAAAGATAGTACTTCTTTAAAACAACATGAAGTTAATGAATTACTTCATTCTATGGATAAGAGCAAGAATAATATAAAATTACAAAGAAAATTAGAGAGCCAACCTAGGTTTAATAATAGTGAAATTCAAGTAGGTGATGATGTACTTGTTTTAAGTTATAATCAAAGAGCAACAGTTTTAGAAATTTCTGGTAATACTCTACAGATAAAAATGGGTGCTATGAAATTAAATATTAAGAAAAAAGAAGTAAGGAAAATAGATAGTGAGCCTGAAGTAGCTACTAGATATGTTAGCACTAGCAGTGTAAGTAGTAAAAAAGTGGGTATTGATATTAATGTAATAGGTTTAAATACAGAAGAAGCTATAAGAGAAATTGAAAATTATATGGATAAAGTAATACTTCAAGGATACGACACATTTACTATTATTCATGGACTAGGGTCAGGAATACTTCGTAAAAATATAGGAGAATATCTTAAAAATAATAGATATGTAGCTAGTTATAGAACCGGAGGTCAAAACGAAGGTGGAATGGGAGCTACTGTAGTAGAGATGAAATAAAAAGGTTAAGTTGGAATAACTTCCAACCTAACCTTATTTTTTATATATCCAATATCTAAGAGTAGTTCTATTTTGATCAATAACTTCATTTTCAAGAATACCCCCACAAGATTCTATTGTACATTTTGAAGCAATATTATTTTTATCACAAGTAACTAAAATTTTGTTTGAACCAAGTGAAAACAAAAATTCAGAGACATAGTTTAACATTTTCTTTGCATAACCTTTTCTTCGTTCTGACTTTCTAACACTATAACCTACGTGACCACCGAAATTTAATAGATAATCATTAAGTTCATCTCTTGCATTAATTACTCCAACAATCTTATCAGTATCGTTAACAGCAAAAAAAGTATGAGCAGTAACAAATCCAGGAGTGACTGTTTCTTTATACTTAGTATTTTCTACAAACTTTACCCATTCATTAGTAGATAGTTCTGTTAATTTAGCTGCACCGTGAATTGTTTCGTTGTTTAAAATAAACTCATTTTTGTAGTCTTCTATTTGTTGAAATGAAACATCGACAGGTTCTTTAAAAGTAATCATAAAAAATCCTCCTTAATATAGTTTATTTATATAATATCTCAATAGAATTTGATTGTAAATAGTAAATAGAAAGAAATATTGAAATAAAGATGAAAAAGTATGAAAAATATATTGACAAGAAATAAAGATAATGATAGAATAATAAAAGTCTTCTCAAGAAGAAGACGAACAATTGAACATTTCAAAATATTAAATGTTAAGAAATTATAAAAAAGTTCTTGACAAAATATAAAAGAAATGATAAACTTATAAAAGTCTTGAAGAAAGACAAACTCAATTATTTCAACGAAGTAAATGATTCAAAAGTTTTTAAAAAATATAAAAAAACTTCTTGACAAACATTCAAAGAAATGATAGAATAATAAAAGTCTTCTGATGAAGATTAAAAAAACATTTTTAAAAAAAGACTTGACAAAGAAATTTAAAAATGTTAAAATATAAAAGTTGTTAATCACAACAATTTGAACATTGAAAACTAAACGAATTAAGTCAACGTTAATTCCAAAAAAGGACA
>CAUSUW010000009.1:0-41505 GCA_963535095.1 uncultured Gemella sp.
TAAATTAGTTAGTACACAACCAACTGTAGATAAGCTTAACAACAAAGTTTCTTATAAAAATGAATATAAAAATATTCAAGATTACCAAGCTAAGCGTGATCAGGCATATCGTAATATAGAAAAACTACAACCATTCTATAATAAAGATTGGATTGTAAATCAAGGTAATAAATTAGATGAAAATTCTAATCTTGTAACTAAGAGGGTTTTATCAGTAACAGCTATGAAGGATACAGAATTTGTAACAGATTCAGAAAATGCTAATAAGATTATGGTTCATTATGCTGATGGGACAAAAGAATTGTTTAATATTTCTGCAAAAGAATCTCAAGTAGCTCAAGTGAAAGAATATAGTATAGAAAACTTAGGAGATATAGTATATACACCGAATATAGTTATTAAAAATAGAGATGCTTTAGAAGCTAAAGTTAAAGAATTATTGTTATCTGTTGAGTTACAGTCTCAAGCTGTTCGTAATATACTTGAAAAGAGAGATACTAGAAATGATCCTACAGCCAATAGTGAAGCTCGTCAAAATGGATATATTCGTGACCTATTCTTAGAAGAAAGCTTCAATGAAGTTAGGGATAATATTGATAAGTTTGTTAAAAAACTTGTAGAAAATGAAGAACATCAATTAAATGATGATGAGTCTGCGAAACGTGCATTACTTAAAAAAGTAGAATTAAATAAAACTAATATTATGCTTGGATTAACATATCTAAATAGATATTACGGAATTAAATATAATGGTATGAATATAAAAGATATGATGACTTTCAAACCTGATTTCTATGGAAAAAATGTTGATGTACTTGATAGACTTATCAAAATTGGTTCAAAGGAAAGTTATATAAAAGGTGATCGTACACATGATGCCTATCGTGAAGTTATAGCTGGTGGTACTGGAAAAGGTAATTTACATGAATTTTTAAATTATAATATGAAATTATTCACAGCAGATACAGATTTAAATGATTGGTTTAAACATGCAACAGAAAATAATGTTTATATATCTGAACCTACTACCACAACTCAAGACTTTGTAAATAAAAAACATAGAGTTTATGATGGCTTAAACAACGGTATACATGGGCGTATGATTTTACCATTATTGAATTTGAAAAATTCTCATATCTTCTTGATTTCAACATATAATACTCTTGCTTATAGCTCTTTTGAAAAATATGGAAAATATACAGAAGAAGAACGAAATAAATTTAAAGTAAAAATTGATGAAGTGGCAAATGCTCAACAACGATACTTAGACTTTTGGTCTCGTCTAGCCTTACCAGGAGTAAGGAATAAACTATTGAAGAGCGATAATATGGTACCAACTGCAGTCTGGGATAACCAAAATTATAATGGTGGCTCTAACCGTTATGGATTTGCGAATAATGGTAGAGACGTAGTAGCTCCTGTACGTGAGTTATATGGACCAACATGGCGTTATCACAATACAAATGGAAACATGGGAGCCATGGCTAGAATCTATGAAAGACCATATGAAGATGATGCAGTGTTCTTTATGGTGACAGATATGATTAGTCAATTCGGTATTTCGGCATTTACTCATGAAACAACCCATGTAAATGACCGCTTGGTGTATTATGGAGGAAATTGGCATCGTGAAGGCACAGATCTTGAGGCGTATGCACAAGGTATGCTACAAACACCTGATAGTTCTACGACAAATGGAGAATACGGAGCTCTAGGATTAAATATGGCATATGTTCGACCAAACAATGGAGATCAATGGTATAATTATGATCCTAATAAATTAAAAAACAGACAAGAAATAGATGGCTACATGAAACGCTACAATGAAGCTATGATGATGCTAGATCAATTAGAAGCTGATGCAGTTATTAGTAAACGACTAACTGATAATAGTAAATGGTTTAGAAAAATAGATAAAGAATATCGTTATAAAGATGAATATAATAAATTGACAGAACCAAATCAATGGGATAAAGTACGAGATTTGAGAGATGAAGAAAAGACTAAACAATTAACTTCTATTAATGATTTGGTAGACAATAACTTTGCGACTAAGCATGGTGTTGGAAATGGGCGTTATCGACCTGAAGACTTGATGCCAAATTCTGCATACGTAAATGTAAATATGATGGCAGGTATCTATGGAGGTAATTCAAGTGATGGTGCACCTGGTTCATTATCATTCAAACATAATGCATTCCGTATGTGGGGGTATTATGGTTATGAAGATGGATTTATCAGTTATGTTTCAAATAAATACAAAGATGCAGCTAATAAAGAAAAGTTACCAACATTAAGTGATAAGTATATCATTAAAAAAGTTTCTAAAGGAGTATTTGAAACTCTTGAAGCATGGAAAAAACACTGGTATGGTGAAGTTTTAGAGAAAGCTAAACATGGCTTTGTTGAGGTAGACATTGATAATGTTCATGTAACATCTTATGAACAATTGCAACAAATGTTTAATGAAGTGGTTCAAAAAGATTTAGACCAAATGACTAAAACTGGTAAAGACTCTTATAGAAATACAGTTTCACTTAAAACTAAGGTGTTTAAACAACTTCTTAAAGTTACAGATGGTTTTACGGAAAATATTTTTAAATAAGAAAATGAGTTTACTCATAGATTAATTTAATCTTATAAGAACTCTATTAAAAGGAATGGTCCCTTAACAAAATTCATAAGAAAACTCATAGACGTAGAGGTTTATTTATATCTTAATTCGTTTCATATAAGTTCTTTAGCTATCTGATAAATTATTGTGGGAAGTAACTCGACAAAGTTGATTTTGTCGAGTTATTTTTTTTTTGTTTTTATTATTAATTTTTAATAAAAGTAAAAAAAAATAGATAAATTTTAAAAGTAAATTTTAGTAAGTAATTAAAGAGAAAGTTATCTTGAAAACTAATAATAAGTAAGTGAACGGTGTTTTTTATAGCTAATTCCACGTATTTATAGTATAATAAAGGATGGTTTATTATAACGTGAAATATAAAAAGTTATTTTCAATCATTTCTCGTGTGAAATTGAAGATGGGGAAAACTCCCATATATTTAGATAGAAAAATTATAAAGGAGATTTTAAATGTTACCAAAGTCATTTGAACAATATAAATTTAATGAGTTTGTAAATAAGGCAGTAATAGATTTAGGGTTTGATAATCCTACAAAAATTCAAGAGAGAGTATTCTCACCAGTATTAAAAGGAAAAAACATAGTAGCTAAATCACAAACAGGAAGTGGGAAAAGTCATTCTTTCTTACTACCAATTTTTAGCAAATTAGATGTTGTTAAGAAAAAAACACAAAGTATTATTTTAGCTCCGACTAGAGAACTATCAAGACAACTATACGATATGGCATTACATATTGCTAGTTTTTCTGAAGAAGATATTAAAATAACATTATGTATTGGTGGTCAAGACTTAAATAGAGATATAGAGAGAGTATCTAATGCACCACATATTATTATTGGAACACCAACACGTGTATTAGAGTTAGATAGAGCAAGTGCTTTAGCAATTAAGGAAGTTGAAAGTCTAGTAATCGATGAATGTGATATGATGATAGATTTAGGATTCATGGAAGATGTTGATAAAATTTCTAAAAGAGCAGCAGAAAATTGCCAGTTTTTAGTATTTTCGGCAACAATTCCTACACAAATGAATCATTTCTTGAAAAAATATCTAAAGAATGCTCAGTATATCGAAGTTGATAATGCTAAATTCGGTAAAATTGAATATATCTTAATTCCTGAGAAGAGTTCTTCACGTTTAGAAAAATTACATGAAATAACAACAGTTATTAATCCATATTTAGCACTTATCTTCGCTAATAAGAAAACTGAGGTAGAAGAGGTAAGTAGTTACCTTATTTCTAAAGGATTAAATGTAGGTGTACTTCACGGAGATTTAACACCGCGTGAACGTAAGCAAATGCAAAGAAGAATTAATAATCTAGATTTTACTTATGTTGTAGCTAGTGATTTAATGAGTCGAGGAATTGATATTGAAGGAGTAAGTCATGTAATTAACTTCAATATTCCTAACGACTTAGATTTCTTTATTCACAGAGCAGGGCGTACTGGACGTGCTGGATTAAGTGGTGATTGTATAACAATCTATAACAACAAAGATGAAGAAAAATTACAAGATTTAGAAAAACGTGGTATAGAATTTAATCATCAAGATATTAGAAATGGTGAATTCGTTGAAGTTAAGGATAGAAATAAACGTCAAAGTAGAAAGAAAGTCGTAGCTGACCATAACTTAACTGAGAAACTAAAATCAAAAGTAAAAGTTTCTAAAAAAGTTAAACCAGGTTATAAGAAAAAATATAAATATAAAATGGATAAACTTAAACAAAAAGAAAGAAGAAAATTTGCTAAACGTAGTAACAAGGCAAACAGAGGTAAGTAATGAAGAACTTGAAAATTGGATCTCATGTATCGATGTCTGGAAAAGAAATGATGTTAGGTTCTGTAAAAGAATCGGCTAGTTATAATAGTGATACATTTATGATTTATACAGGTGCTCCTCAAAATACAAGAAGAAAACCTATTGAAGAATTGAGAATAGAAGAAGCGCATAAATTAATGAAAGAAAAAAATATTAGTGATATAGTAGTACATGCACCTTATATTATTAATTTAGCAAATACAGTAAAACCAGAAATTTATCAGCTTGCAGTTGATTTCTTAAGATTAGAAATTGAAAGAACTGAAAAAATTGGTGCTAAGAATATTGTTCTTCACCCAGGGTCACATGTCAAAGCAGGTGCTGATGTTGGGATAGCAAGTATCGTTAAAGGTTTAAACGAGGTGCTAACAAAGGATATGAAACCTAATATTGCCTTGGAAGTTATGGCTGGTAAAGGTAGTGAATGTGGAAGAACTTTTGATGAAATTGCACAAATTATTGATGGAGTTACTTTAAACGAAAAATTAACAGTAACTTTTGATACTTGTCATGTATTTGAAGGTGGATATGATATTGTTAATGATTTAGATGGTGTTCTTACTGAATTTGATAAAATAGTAGGATTAGATAGAATTCAAGTGCTTCATATTAATGATAGTAAAAACACATTAGGTGCACATAAAGATCGTCATGAAAATATCGGGTATGGTGGTATTGGATTTGATACGATAAGTAGAATTGTTCACTTAGAAGAGTTTGCCAATATTCCTAAGATACTAGAGACACCATGGTACGGTGAGAAGAAGGATATTGCCCCTTATAAAGACGAAATTGAAATGTTAAGAAACAAGACGTTTGTGGATTTTAAAAAATAGACTATGTAGGAGGTACTTATGAAATTATCAGAAGGAAAAGTTGATAGAATAATGAAACTTCTAAAGGAAAAAGGGTATAAATATACTGATAAAAGAAAAGCTATGGTTGAACTTTTAGTAAAAGAAGATAGATATATTAATGCAAAATATGTATCTGAAACAGTAGGTAAAATGTATCCTGGTCTAAGTTTTGATACTATTTATAGAAATCTAAGTACCTATGAAGAAATAGGTATTTTGGAAACTACAGAAATTAAAGGGGAAAAATATTTTAAAATTGGGTGTTTGGAAACAGATCATCACCATCACCATCACATATGCTTAAAATGTGGAAAAGCAAAAATAATACATGTACATGTATGTGATGATTTAGAAATTGAAGAATTGAAAGGCTATCGAATAGATGGTCATAAATTTGAGGTTTATGGTTTATGCCCAGATTGTTTGAAAAAAGAGGATAAAAAATAATGTTTGAAGGTATTTTACCAATTTATAAAGAACGTGGAATTACTAGTCATGATGTTGTGTTCAGAGCTAGAAGAATTCTTCAAATGAAAAAAATAGGTCATTCTGGTACATTAGATCCTGAGGTAGATGGAGTGTTGCTTCTCTTATTAGGAGGAGCGACTAAAGTTAGTGATTATGCAATGGATTTAGGTAAAAGTTATAGAGCAGAAGTATGTTTGGGAATTAAAACTACGACTGAAGATCTTACAGGAGAAGTTGTTGAAGAATGTAAAGTTACTGACATTAGCTTAGATAAAATTAATGAAATTCTTAAATCTATGATTGGTGAAATAGAGCAAAAGCCACCTATATATTCAGCTATTAAAGTTAATGGTAGAAAATTATATGAGTATGCTAGACGAGGCCAATTAGATGTAGAAATTCCAACTAGGAAAGTAAATATTTATAACATTTCATTTATAGAAAATAGTGAATATTATAAAGATGATAAGTTTTATTTTTCTATAGATATAAATTGTGGAAAAGGAACCTATGTCAGAACAATTGCTACTAGTATAGGTGAAAAACTAAATTTACCAAGTACCATGAGTAAATTAACTAGAACTAGAAGTGGTGAAATAACATTAGATAATTGTTTAACGCTCTCTGAGGTAGAACAACATCTAAAAGATGAAACCTTAGAAGAAAAACTTCTAAGGAAAGAATATGCTCTAGAAGAATACAAATTTGTAGAAATACCAAAATTTAGAGCAAAACAAGTAATGAACGGTTTGAGATTTAGAAAAAATCAATTTCCGGATTATGATTTTACAGATGGAATAGTTTTTACTTATGAAAATGAAGCGATAGCAATATATCATTTGAAAGATAAAGATGATGAATTGTTATCTGTAAAAACTACATTTCCAAAAATAATAGAGTAGGTAGATGAAGATGGAAATATTTAATATTTCAGATATTAGTGAAATAAAAAAAGATAATATTAAAAGAGTGACCGCGTTAGGTTTTTTTGATGGTATTCACAATGCACATCAAAAAATTATAGGTGATGCAGTAAGTGCAGGTACTGAAGGCTTTAAGTCTATTGTGATAACACTTGACAAAAGCCCAAAGGAGTACTTTGGTAAAACTAGTGAGGAGTTATTGACACCAATAAATAAAAAAAATGAGTTATTAGAGAGTTTAGCTGTTGATGAAGTTTATTATTTAGAATTTAATGAAAAATTACAAAATCTATCTGCTGCTGACTTTATAGATAATATTTTAAAAAAACTAAATATAGAGAAAGTATTTTGCGGATTCGATTACAGATTTGGAAATAAAGGATTGGGGACACCAGAATTAATAAGTGAAAATGGAATAGATGTTAATGTTCAAGAAGAGCAAATGATTGAAGGGGAAAAAATATCTACGACAGCACTGAAGAAATTTGTTCGAGATGGAGAGTTCCAAAAATATAGAGAATATTCAGGAAGATACTATTCCATTTCTGGCCTTGTAGTAAAGGGAAGACAGCTAGGAAGAACTATTAATTTTCCAACTGCTAACCTTCAATTATCAGAAAAGTATCTTTTACCAGAAACTAACGGGGTTTATATTACGAAAATAAAAGTTCATGGTGAGATTTATAAATCGATTACCAATATAGGCTATAATCCGACAGTTTCATCTGGAAAAAATAAGAAATTTATTGAAACACATATCTTAGATTTCGATGAAGATATTTATGATGAAAAAATAGAAATTTTCTTCTATGAATTTTTGAGAAAAGAACAAAAATTTGAGAGTTTTAATCACTTGAAAGAACAGCTAAAATTAGACAAAAAAACTTGTGAAGAAAAAGATTATTAAATTATATTTATATATTGATTTTAGATGTTATCACTTGAATTATTACAAAAAATAGTGTACAATTACTTATGTTCCTTATTCGTGGTATAGAAACCCTCCAGGTTCTACACTAGGATTAAGGCTGCAAAAATATAATTATATGGAGGAAATTGCAATGGCAGCAATTAGTCAAGAAAGAAAACAAGAAATTATCGCTAAATTCCGTACTCATGAATCAGATACTGGTTCTCCAGAAGTACAAATTGCAGTATTAACTGCAGAAATCGATGCTTTAACTGAGCACTTAAACACTCACAAAAAAGATCACGCAGGTCGTCGTGGATTACTTAAAAAAGTTTTCCGTCGTCGTCACTTACTAGACTACTTAATTAAAAAAGATATCCAAAGATACCGTGAATTAATTAAAGCTCTAGGATTAAGAAGATAATTTTTAAAAAGTTATATAGGAAAGCCGACAGGAAACTTTGGCTTTCCTTTTTTCTATAAATGTAACGAAAGAGTAGCGATATTTTTTCTTATATATTTGATGCATTTTTAATATGCTTACACCACGTAATATTCTTAGAAAATTACAATTATAAAAAATATTTATTTTTATATCGAAAAAAGTATTGACATAATATAGAAAAATTGATATACTATTAAAGTACTTCAGAGAGAGGTAATTATTAAATATGTCTCAGTAGCTCAGCAGGATAGAGCAACGGCCTTCTAAGCCGTCGGTCAGGGGTTCGAATCCCTTCTGGGACGTCATTAAGAGTAGATGTAAATCTACTCTTTTTTTTATTTTTATAGTTAATGAAAACAAAAAAAAGAACGTTTAAATAACGCTCATTTTCACTTCTATTACTTTATTCACTTCTGGTATTTTTTCAACAATTGTTTTTTCAATTGCATATTTTAATGTAATGTGTGATAGTTCGCAATGTGCACATTCTCCCAAAAATCTAATTTTTAAAATTCCATTTTTAAAATTAATAAATTCTATATTTCCACCATCTTTAATAAGTTTAGGGCGTATTTTTTCTAACTCTAATTTAATTTTATCAACAGTTTCATAATACTCTTTATTCAAAATGAATCCACCTCTCTATAGATATTATACTGTTCAGTATAAAAAAAGTCAATAAAGCAAGAAGACATAAATGATATAGCAGGCAATATTAAAACAGTTTACATATAAATATTAAATATTGATAATGTTTTATTAAATAGGATATGGGAGAATCGTTTATAGTTGTAATATAAAATAATATGGTAAAGAAAGTCAATGATAAAAGTAAATATTTAAATGAGTGCCTAAATCAAAATAATTTTTTAAAAACTGTCTACAATTGTAACTGAATCAAACTACTTAGTGTTTGAAAATAAATATTAATAAAAGCCTATACAATATTATAAGAAGTACTATTAATATAATAGAATTATGTAAAGTTAATTACTTTTGAAAAATTCATAAAATATTCACAAATTATTTTATAAAATATAAGCAATATACTGTTATTTTATTAGAAAAACAGTTATAATAATAAATAGAAAATAAAAATAAAGAGGGAAACATTTTATGGCTAATACAGATAATCAATTAATTTTGATAACAGATGTGGCGGTTGGTAAATTCCAAGAAATGTTATTTGATGCCGATAAACGTGATAGTTACTTGAAAATTTCTATCGCTTTAGAGGGTACGCAAATGCATTACGCTATAGATATTAAGGACGAATTAGAAGATGGTGATAAAGTACTTAACTTTGGAGATCTTAAAGTTCTTGTTAATGAAGAAGATGAGCTTCTTTTAAAAGGTCTTGAAATCGATTATGTTCAAGATGAATTTGGAAGTGAGTTTACATTACACAATCCAAATATGATTGAAATTTATGACGACGAAGATGGCGGTTGCTGTGGAAACGGCTGCTGCTGCGGTTAAAATATAAAATAACAGAAAAAGGAGAAATTAATACTATGAAAAACGTAGTTATTTTAGGTGCTGGATATGCAGGACTTACGACATTAAAAGGATTAAAAAAAGCTGCTAAAGCTGGAGAGGTAAAAGTTACTTTAGTAAATAAAAATTCTTATCACTACGATACTGTAAACTTACACGAAGTTTCAGCTGGTAATATTCCTGCAAAAGATATTTGTATCGATATTAAAGATTTAGTATCACCGGGTGTAGAATTTGTTCAAGACGAAGTAATTAAAATTGATACAGAGAAAAAATTAGTACTAACTAAAAAACATGAACTTGACTATGATGTACTAGTTGTTGGATTAGGATTCCAACCTGAAACATTTGGAATTGAAGGTATGGCTGAAAATGCATTACCAATCGCCAATGTTAATGCTGCAGAGAAAATTGCTGCTACATTAGAAGATAACTTCAGAAAATATGCAACAAGTGAAGAAAAAGATGTAAAAGATATTTCAGTTATCGTAGGTGGAACTGGATTGGCTGGTATAGAATTCCTTGGAGAGCTTATTCACCGTAGAAAAGAATTATGTTCTAAATACGGAATTGATGAAAAATTAGTTAAAATTTACGGATTAGATGCTGCGCCAACATTACTACCAATGTTCACTAAAGAATATAGTGATTATGCAAGAAAATACTTAGAGGACAATGGAATTGAAATTATTTTAGGTGCTGGAATTAAAGGTGCTACTAAAGATAGTTTCACTATCGAAGTTGATGGAGAAAGAAAAGATCTATTTGCTTCTACATTAGTATGGACTGCTGGAGTTCGTGGTAACAAACTTATGGATGAAGCTTTCCCAGAACTTGCTAAACGTGGACGTCTAGTAACTACACAACAATTAACAGTTCCAGGACTTGATGATGTATATATCGTAGGTGACTGTGCTGCATTCATCGAAACTGGTCAAGAAAGACCATATCCAACAACAGCTCAAATCGCTAACCAAATGGGAGCATATGTAGGAGCTAGAATCAGTGGAAAACAAGTTGGTGACTTCAAATACATCAATCGTGGTGTATTATGTTCATTAGGACACAAAGATGGTATTGCAGATGTTATGGGTGGTAAAAAATATAAAGGATTTAAAGCTGCTAAACTTAAAAAAATTGTTGAAGCTAAAGCAATTTACGAATTAACTGACTTCGTTACAGCACTTAAAAATCAACGCATTCTTTAATAATATTTTTATTAAATATGTTTATTCAGAAGACTCAAGTAATTTTGGGTCTTCTTTATTTTTTCTATATTAAAATTTAATATTAAATATTAATTAATAAATTTGATATTTATTGAGTTTTCAGCCATGTTAATTTGAAAAAAAATTGTAATTATGGTAAGATATAGTGTAGAGAAAATTTAACCAAATAAAGTTATGGGGAAAAATTATGATTTATAAAATAGCAAATACAGCGGAAGAATATGAACAAATTTTCAAGTTAAACTATGAAACATTTGTCGAAGAAATTCCTCAACATGAAAAAAATGAAACTAAAAAATTAAAAGATAAATTTCATGATAAAAATATATATATAATTGCAAAAAAGAAAAATGATGTGGTCGGAATGATTGCATTAGCAGATCAAAGACCTTTTTCGTTAGACTTAAAACTTAATGATATCGATAAATATTATAAAGGTAGTTATAAAAAACCAGTAGAAATAAGATTACTTTCAATAAAAGAAAAATATAGAAAAACTAAAGTGTTTACTGAACTATTACAAAGAACATTTAATTATATTATTCAGAATGCTTATGACATTGTATTTATTTCAGGAACAACACGACAAGAAAAGTTATATAAGCATTTAGGATTCACTAAGTTTCACGAAAATGTAGGAACTAAAGAAGCAGAATATATGCCTATGTATCTTTTACTAGGTAGTGAAAATAAAGTTCTTGATAGAATGGCTCAAGCACAAAGAATTAATTTCTTACCAGGGCCTGTAGATTTATCGCAGGATGTAATAGCAAAACTATCTAAACAGTTATATTCACATAGAAGTAACGAGTTCGTCAGTTTAACAAAAAATACACTTTCAAAAATAGAGAATATTTTAGATGTTAAAACAGCGACTATATTGCATGGATCAGCTACACTGGCTAATGAAGCAATTATGGCACAACTAAAAGGTAGAAATCTTACTAATGGTCTTGTTTTAGCTAACGGTGAGTTCGGTAATAGACTGGTTCGTGAAACAAAACGTCATGGATTAAATATTGATTGTTACTCTGTAGGGTTTGGAGAAAGCTTTGATTTAGAAATTTTAGCAGAAAAATTAAACTCAGGAAATTATGATTTTGTTTATTTAGTTCATAATGAAACTAGTGTTGGAATATTAAACGATTTAGAAGAAATAACAAAAATTGTTAAACAAAATAATTTAGTGCTTGCAGTTGATGCAGTATCTGCAGTAGGTGCTATTAAATATAGTTATAAAGATGTTGATTATGTAGCATGTTCATCAGGTAAGGCTTTTTGCTCTGTTGCTGGATTAGCAATTGTAGGTTCTAATTGTGAGTTAGTTCCATTGGAAAACACGCCACTATATTTAGATTTACACTATGCTAATAAAATGACATCAATACCTTTTACTCAACCATCTATTTTAATGGAAGCATTAAATACAGCTTTAGATGCATTTAAATCGGATGAAAGATATGAAAAGGTTCAAGAAAAGTATTCGTATATGAAAGCTGGACTTAAAGAATTAGGTTTGCCAATTATGAAAATCAAAGAGAAAGAAGTTTCACCGGTAATTGTAACAGTAGAATTACCAGAAAACATTAGTTCGCTAAATGTAGGGGCTTCATTGGCAATAAATAATATTTTCATTCATTATAAGAGTTCATATCTTCAAGAGAGAAATATTATACAGTTTTCATTTATAAATATTAACACAACAAAAACTGAATTAGATTACACATTAAATATATTAAAAGAAATGATAGGAGATTATTAATGGCAGTATTTAAAGTATTTTACCAAGAAAATTCAAAGGAAATCCCAGTAAGAGAAAACACTCAAGTGTTATATGTTGAAGCTGATGGAGTACCAGCAGTAAGAAAGTATTTAGATGACAGAAACTACAATGTGGAACTTGTTCAAGAATTAAGTGAAGCATACTTAGAGTTTGAAAAACAATCTGAAGACTTTAAAGTGGAGAAAGTTAATGGATAAAATCATTAAAAAAAATGAAGTAGGTGTAGCTGCTATTGGTGGTTTAGGAGAAATCGGAAAAAACACCTATGCTATCCAATATCGAGATGAGATAATAATAATCGATGCTGGAGTCAAGTTCCCAGGAGATAATATACTGGGAATTGACTATGTAATTCCTGATTACTCATACATTGAAAAGAATGTTGATAAAATAAAAGCATTGATTATAACTCATGGTCACGAGGATCATATTGGTGGATTACCATTTTTACTAAGAAAAGTTAATTTACCAATCTATGGTGGACCATTAGCAATAGGATTAATTAGATCGAAATTAGAAGAACATAATCTACTGGCTAAAGCTGAGCTTAATGTTATTGATGAAGATACTGTTTTAAATTTTAAATATCTTAAAGTATCATTCCATAACACAACTCACTCTATTCCAGATTCGTTTGGAGTTATTGTAAATACTCCGCAAGGGAATATTGTTCATACAGGTGATTTTAAATTTGACTTTACTCCAGTAGGACAAGGATCAAATTTACACAAAATGGCAGCAATAGGTGAAAAAGGAGTACTATGTCTACTTTCTGATTCAACGAACTCAGAAAGAACAGAGTTTACTCAAAGTGAAAAAGAAGTAGGTAAAACTATTTCTAATATTCTTCGTAAAGAGAAACATAGAGTAATATTTGCAACTTTTGCTTCAAATGTATATCGTGTAAAACAAGTTGTAGAGGCTTGTATTGAACATGGAAGAAAGATTGTTGTATTTGGTCGCTCTATGGAGAAAGCTATTAAAATTGGTACAGAATTAGGGTATATTAAAGCACCTAAGGAAACATTTGTAAATAGTAAGTACTTAAATCAAGTAGATCCTAATAAACTGCTTATTTTATGTACTGGAACTCAAGGAGAAGAATTAGCAGCGTTGAGTAGAATAGCAAATGGAACACATAAGAAAATTACAATAATGCCAACGGATACTGTAATTTTTGCGAGTTCGGCAATTCCAGGGAACACACTTTCTATTAACAAAAATATAGATTTATTATCAAAACTTGGAGCAAATGTTATTACTTCAAGTGTTAATAATGTTCATACATCTGGGCACGGTTCGAAAGAAGAACAAAAACTAATGTTTAGACTTATTAAGCCAAAATATTTCATGCCTATTCACGGTGAATATAGAATGCAGGTTATTCATGCTCAAACAGCAGCAGAATGTGATATTCCATTGGAAAATTCATTTATTATGGAAAATGGAGAAGTATTAGCATTAACAAGTGATAGTGCAAGAATAGCTGGCAAGTTTGATGCGTCAGATGTTTATGTTGATGGACTAGGAATTGGTGATATCGGAAGTGTTGTAATTAAAGATAGAAAAGAACTATCTGAAGAAGGTGTTATCGTAGTTTCAATTGCAATCGACTTTGAAAATAAAAAATTAATGAATAATCCAGATATAATAAGTCGTGGATTTGTTAATGTCAATGAGTCTATGGAATTATTTGGACAATCTAAAGCAGTAGTTAAAGAAGCTGTTTTATCAGTATTAGCGAGTGAAGAATGTGGTGTGTACCAAGTAAGACAACAAATTTTAGAATCTCTAGGGGAATTTTTAGAAAGTGAGATAGGAAGAAAACCTGTTATTTTACCAACAATATTGGAGGTGTAAATATGAAATACAGAAGTGTATTTGATATTATAGGTCCGGTAATGGTAGGACCGTCAAGTTCACATACGGCTGGAGCAGTCCGTATAGGACTCTTTACAAGATATATTTTTGGAAGACAACCAGAAGATGTAAAAATAACGTTATATGGTTCGTTTAAAGAAACTTATAAAGGGCATGGAACAGATATTGCTCTTATTGGTGGATTATTAGGTTATAATACATCTGATAAACGTATAAGAACAAGTATGGATGATGCAAAATTAGCAGGAATGGAATTCGAATTCATTGAAAGTGGAATTGAACACATCCATCCGAATACAGCAAAAATCGAAGTTCAAGCTGGTCGTTATAGTCTCGATCTTATTGGTAAATCAATAGGTGGAGGTAAGATGGTTATTTTTGAATTATTAGGTTTTGATGTGAATTTATCAGGAGACTTTCCAACTTATTTCATTTTTTATAAGTTCAAAGATGAAAATAAAAAAAATCTTTCTATAAAAATTGATGAATTATTCGGTGATAAGAAAGTAAGTGAGAAATACTCTAGTTCTATTTTAGAGGGAACTAATTTACTTGTAGTTGAGTCGCGAGAGAAGATAGATGAAGAAACCATAAATAAATTAACCGAACTAGAATTTGTTAATGAAGTAAAATTTGCAGATAAATTGTAGAGGGTACAGAAATGTTTACTAGTTTAGAAGAAATCGTAGAAAAATCAAAATTAGAACAAAAACCTGTTTCTGAATTAATGATTGAGCAAGAAATAGAAGTGAATGGAGTAACTCGATCTGCAGTTGAAAAATTGATGAGGAGAAATTTAGCTGTAATGATGCAAGCTGTTGAAGAAGGTTTAGCTGGAGTGAGTTCTAAAACTGGACTTACTGGTGGAGATGCTAAAAAATTACAAGAATACATCAATAGTGGTAAGTCAATCACAGGTAGTGATTTTTTAAATGGAGTTGCTGCAGCAATAGCAACAAACGAAGTAAATGCTTCGCTTGGATTAATTTGTGCAACTCCTACTGCAGGGTCGGCGGGAGTTCTTCCTGGATGTATTCATGCTCTTAAAGAAAAATTCAATATTGATGAAGAAACACAGCTAAGAATGTTATTTACAGCTGGTGCATTTGGATTTGTAGTAGCTAATAATGCTTCATGTTCAGGAGCAGAAGGTGGATGCCAAGCTGAAATTGGTTCTGCTAGTGCAATGGCAGCAGCAGCAATAGTAGAAGCCATGGGCGGAGATGCAGAGATGAGTGCTCATGCATTTGCTATAGCTTTAAAAAATATGTTAGGACTTGTTTGTGATCCGGTAGCAGGTTTAGTAGAGGTACCTTGTGTAAAAAGAAATGCTGCTGGAGCTTCTATAGCTTTGATGGCAGCAGATTTAGCTCTAGCAGGAATAAAAAGTCGTATTCCAGCTGATGAAGTGTTAGAAGCTATGTATAAGATAGGACTTGAAATGTCCACTACATTAAAAGAAACTGCTAAGGGTGGTTTAGCAATCACAAAAACTGGAGAAAGATATAGGAGTTTATTATTCGGTAATGATTAATATTTTAGAAAAATCGGTAGAAACTATAAAAGGTGTTGGAAAGAAATATTTACAGACTTTAAATGAATTAGAAATATATACAATTCGTGATATTCTGTACAATATTCCTTACAGAGTATCTAGTTCTACTGATTTTTCTTCTTCTGTAAAAGATAATGAAAAAGTAATAACTACAGGAAAAGTAGAAACTAGAGTAAGTACTCAATTTTATGGAAATAGAAGAAGTAGATCATTTTTTACTTTATCAACTTCATCTGGTAGTATTAAAATAGTATTTTTTAATCAGCATTATTTAAAGAAAAATCTTGTTGAAGGTAGAGATGTAGTAGTTAAAGGTACATATAATGCAACTAATAATACGATAACTGCTTCTAGCGTAAGTTTCAATATAACTGAAGAAAAGCCTAAAGGTGATACTATTGAAGTTTTTTATCATCTGAAACAAGGAATTACACAAAAAAAGTTTATAAAACTTGTTGAAGAATCATTTAAAATGATAGATGGTGAAAATGTAATATTAGATTTGGTTCCTGAAAATTTCAAAGGAATCTGGAAGTTAGAGAAGATACTTTACACGTTACATTACCCGAAAAATGCAGATGAGTTTGATAAAGCAAGAAAAATGTTTGCTTTTCATGAGTTGTTTAATTATCAATTAAAATTGCAACTTCAAAATATCAATAGTAGAATTGAAGATAATAGATATTCTGTAGGTGTGAATGAGAAAAATATTAAAGAATTTAAAGACAGTTTACCTTTTACATTAACAGGAGCTCAAAGTAGAGTTATTGATGAAATAGTTGCTGATTTAAATGAATCTTATAAGATGGACAGATTGTTACAAGGTGATGTTGGTAGTGGGAAAACTGCAGTTGCAGCGGCAACATTATATGCAACAATAAAAGCAGGTTATCAAACAGCTATTATGGCACCAACGGAAATATTAGCAAATCAACACTTTGAAACTTTTTTTGAGTTTTTTAAAGACTTAAATATTTCAGTGGCACTTTTAACAAGTAGTACGCCTAAGAAAGAAAGAAACACTATTTTAAGTCTACTTGAAGTAGGTGAGATAGAATTATTAATTGGAACTCATTCTTTAATTCAAGAAGATGTTAAGTTTAATAATTTAAAATATGTAATTACAGACGAGCAACATCGTTTCGGAGTAAGACAACGTCAATTATTAAGTAATAAAGGTGAAGCTGTTAATTCATTGATGATGACAGCAACGCCAATACCAAGAAGTTTAGCAATCACTTTAATTACTGATATTAAAGTTTCAACAATAGATGAGTTACCAGCAGGTAGAAAAAAAGTTCAGACTTATAAAGCTAATAATAAGAGTTTTTATAAGGTTCTAGATAATATACGAATGGAACTTGATAATGGTAGGCAAGGGTATGTAGTCTGCCCATTAATTGAAGAATCTGAGAAGATGGATCTTCAAAATGTTGAAGAAACATATGAAAATATTAAAAATTATCTACCAGATGATTATAAAATTGCAATACTTCATGGTAAAATGAGTAATAAGGAAAAAGATGCAATTGTTGAAAAATTTTTAAATAAAGAAATACATATCTTAATCTCCACAACAGTTATTGAAGTTGGAGTAAATGTTCCTAATGCAACATTTATGATAATAGTAGATGCTCATCGTTTTGGTCTTGCTACTTTACACCAACTTCGTGGTCGAGTAGGAAGAAGTAAGTATCAATCATACTGTATCTTGGTGACAGATTCTAAGAGTGAACGAATTGATATAATGTGTTTAGAAAATGATGGATTTAAAATTGCAGAATTTGACTTAAAACAACGAGGGCCAGGAGATTTCTTTGGTACGAAACAAAGTGGTGTTCCTAGTTTCAAAGTTGCAGATTTAATAAATGACGTAGATTTAATGTATTTAGCTAAAAAATTAGCGGTGAAAATTATTGAAGTAACCGATAATAAAGAACGATTATTACAGTATGTTGGATTAGAAGAGACAATAATTTAGGAGGATTCAATGAATAAAAAATTTAAAAATACAATATTAAATATTCTTATTGTAGTATTACTATGTACGTCAGTAGTGTTAATATTCAAAAATCAAATTAGAGAATATTTAACAGGAAATGCTAACGATAAGATAATAACAGCTTATAAAAACGGTAAAGGTGAAGTAGACATACCATGGTGGCAAAAAATGTTTACAGATAACGAATCAAAAATTAAACTAACTGATTCAATGTTAGGAATTTTAAAAATTGATAGTGTACAAATAGAAGAGCCAATTTTCCAAGATGTTACTGAAATCAACTTAATTAATGGAGTAGCAACATCACAAGAACCATCAACTTTAGATGCGCAAAACGTAGTTATCGCAGGTCACAGTGTGCAAGGTGTGGGTATAAGATTTAATAACTTAAACAAAATAAAAAATGGTGCTAAAATTCAAATTATTTCTAAAGATAAATTACGTACATATGAAGTTAACAAGCTTTACGATGTAGTACCAACACAAGTTGAAATTTTAGAGCAACATGAAAATGAACCGAAGATATTAAAATTATTTACGTGTGATAATTTCAATCCGCAAACAGGTGTATGGGAAAGTAGATTTGTAGTCGAAGCAAAATTAATAGGAGAAGAAAGTGCATAATATTATGAAAATAGGTATTGATATATTAGGTGTTGATGAACCTAGTAGAATTATTAACTTTGTAAATGGTTATAAAGACAATGAAGTTGAACTTTATGTTTATGGACTTGAAGAAAACTTAAAACAAATAATAAAAACTGAAAATATTATTAAGAATGTTTGTACTGAAGAGGTATTAATGTCTGATGATGCAGCACGTGTTCATAGAAAGAAAAAAGATGCCTCAATGATTAGAATGTTATCTGATTTAAATGAAGGAGTAATTGATGTAGCGATTTCTGGAGGAAGTACAGGTGCATTTATGGCAAGTTCATTATTTATGTTAGGTCGCATCGAAGGAATTTCAAAACCAGGATTAGCGTCACTATTACCTACAAAAAGCGAACATAAGTTTTTACTTACAGATTTAGGAGCTAATGTAGAAGCTAAACCAGATGATTTAGTAAATTATGCTAAACTAGGTCAATTATATATGAAATATATTTATAATATAGAAACACCCTCTGTAGCATTACTAAATGTAGGTGTAGAAGAATCAAAAGGAAACAAAGTATATAAAGAAGCGCATAAGTTACTTAAAGAAGATATTAATAACTTCAAAGGGAATATTGAAGCTAGAGAAATTCTTGAGCATAAATATGATATAGTTATAGCAGATGGTTTTGCAGGAAATGTGTTATTAAAAACTATAGAAGGTGTTGCTAGTACTTTAGGTTCTATGATTAAAGGAATCTTTATGGAAAGCATTATAACTAAAATTTCAGCATTACTTGTAAAAAGCGGAATTACGAAATTTAAAAAGAAATTTGATTATAGTGAATATGGTGGAGCATTTCTATTAGGAATTAAAAAACCAAGTATAAAAGTTCACGGTTCTGCTGATGAAAATGCATTATATTATGCAGTTCAACAAGCAAAACAAATACATAAAACAAAACTTTATGATATAATGATAGAAACGATGGAAAAAGGAGAATAAAGTAATGGCAATTTTCGAAGAGGTAAAAGAAATTATTACTAAATATATTAAAGTTGATGCAGATAAAATTACATTAGAATCAAGATTAAACGAAGATCTAGATGCTGATTCAATTGATGTTGCAGATGTAGTAATGGATATTGAAGAAAAATATGGTTTTGAATTCTCAGATGAAGATGCAGAAAACATTGTAGAAATCAAAGACTTAGTAAGAGTAATTGAAGAAAGAAAATAAAATGAATAAGAGCTAGAGTTTTACTTTAAGTATGACTCTAGTTTTTTAATTACTAAATATAGCTATTTAAAATAAATTTTTAACTAATTATTAGTTTTGTATGATAAGATAATTTACAATATTATCTATATCAAATAAATTTTAACTATTTAGCTTTTAACTAGTTGAAAAATATGTTATAATTTACTAGAAAATAAATAAAAAAGGAGAATAGTTTATATATGGAAATGTTATTTAAACTATTAGCTGAACACGTTTATATTATATTATTTGTTTCGCTAATCTTGGAATTTGCGGCTCTACCATTACCAGGTGAAACTATGATGGTTGTGGCTGGAATTATGGCATATAATGGTCATGGTAACTACGTTGGGATGATAATAGCAAGTGCCTTAGGAACGGTAATCGGAATGCAATTTTCTTACGAAGTAGGTAGAAGATTAGGAACAAAGGCTATAGATAAGTATGGTATATATATAGGATTAACTCCATATAGAATGACAAAGGCGGAAGAATTTTTTAACAAATTTGGAAATATAGTTATAGTTATAGCTTATTTCTTACCTGGAGTTAGACATATTTTGGGATACTTTTCAGGGGTTTCACGTATAGATGCAAAACGATTCCATATATATTCTACATTAGGTGGTGTATTTTGGGTAATAGTATTTATTACTCTAGGTTATGTTCTTGGACCTAGTGCACATCATGTATTCCACTTAATGCATAAGTACGGTACGATGATATTTATATTAGGCATTGCAGTATTATTTGTTTATCTAATTTATAAAAAATTAGGTGCGAAAGACTTTTCTACTTACTTTAAAAAGAATATTAAATATATTGTTGTATTACTTTTAGTAGAAGCGGCAGTATTGGTGAAGTTTGTAGTTTTAGACCCTAAAGCCCATCCGAAGTTTAAATCGGAAGTGATCTTTTATTGTTTAGCATTTTTAGCTTTTGTTGCATTTTTAGCATACTTAAAAGTAACGCTAAAACATGATACAACTGAAAAATTATTAGTAGTTGTTGACTATCAAAAAGACTTCGTAGACGGAGCATTAGGTTTTGAAACTGCCGATCAACTTGATCAGGTTATTGCTAATAAAATTGAAGAGTATTTAAAAGCTGGACAAGACGTGATATTCACAAAAGATACTCATTATACAAATTATTTAACTACAAGAGAAGGTAAACATTTACCAGTTGAACACTGCATAATTGATAGTGAAGGGCATAAGTTATATGGAAAAGTTGCAAGTTATGAAAAATATGCTAAAAAGGTATTTAATAAAACTTCATTTGGAAGTATAGACTTAGCTAAGTTCATCTCACGTAGTGACTATAAAGAAGTAGAATTTTGTGGTTTAGTTTCAAATATCTGTGTACTAAGTAATATTATTATGACACAAACATATAATGAGAAAGTTGAAATTACGGTTGACTTAAATGCGACAAAAGGTTTAAGTGAGGAAGTTAATTCATCATTTAAAACATATTTACAAAATTTAACAGTAAATGTAAAAGAATAAAATATAATATGAATCATTTTTTGAACGTTGGGGATATGATTCATATTTTTTTTATGTTTCATTGGAAAATTAGTGAAGTTTATGGTAAACTAATGAATAAAATTAGGAAAGAAGGGATTATTATGAATTATTTATTAGTATCACCAAATTTTCCAACTTCACAGGAAAGTTTTGCAAGAAAGTTGGTTGAAAAAGGAGTTAAAGTATTAGGAATAGGTAGTGAAAATTACGATAATCTTACTGATGGATTAAAGAATTCTCTAACCGAATATTACAAAGTAAATGATTTAGAAAATTATGAAGAAGTATTAAGAGGAGTAGCGTTCTTAATATACAAACATGGTGTTATAGATAGGGTTGAGTCTAACAATGAGCATTGGTTAATGTTGGATTCAATAATACGAGAACAATTTAATATCCCAGGAGTAAAACCTAAGAATTTAGATTTTACAAAGTATAAATCGAAAATGAAAGAACGATTTATAAAAGCAAAAGTCCCAGTTGCTAAAGGGAAAGCTGTAAAAAATATTAGAGAACTTGAAAAGGCCATAAAAGATATTAAATTACCAGTAATTGCTAAACCTGATAATGGAGTAGGGGCTAATAATACATTTAAATTAATCTCAAAAGAAGATGTTGAAGATTTTAAAAGTCAATGGGATCAAGAGGTTGTGTATTTCATTGAAAGTTATATAGATAATGGTGTCCTTTGCACGTATGATGGGCTAATTGACTCAAGAGGAGAAATTGTTTTTGAAACTAGTTTTTATTACACAAAACCTACATTAGATCTATTAAATGATAGTCTTGACTATGAAAATATTATATCAAAAGAAATAGATCATAAATTAAGAGATTATGGGAGGAAAATTGTTAAGGAATTTGGTATGAAAGAGAGATTTTTCCATATTGAGTTCTTCAAATTGCAAAATAACGATTATATTGCTTTAGAATATAATAACCGAATAGCGGGTGGATATACAGTTGATTTATATAATCATACTTATGAATGTGATTTATTTGAGATGTATGCGGATGTTGTCGTAGGAAATGAACCGAAGAAAATCCAGCATAATAATAACGGAATAGCTTTATCAAGACGTGATAAATATACATACAAATATTCAAATGAAGATATTTATAACAAATATTCAAAAGAAATTCGCTTAATAGATAGAGTACCAGCGGTTTTTGCAACAGCTATGGGAGAGTGGATGTATATATTTGTAGATGAAAATATTGAAAACATCAGTGATATGATGAATTATATTCATGAAAAAAATGAATAGGAGGATAATTTATGAAGAAAAAGATTATTAATGGATTGCTACAAATATTAGGAATTATGATTGTTGGAGGAATAATAGGATATGCAGTTGGTAAAATTGTAGGGGATACACTTTCGAGGGTTGATAAACCAAATATTATTTTGTTCTTAATAACAGGAGTAATAGCCTTTGTAATACAGGTCATAGTTCATGAAGCGGGCCATTTATTTTTCGGATTACTATCAGGATATAAGTTTATTAGTTTTAGAGTGTTTGATTTTAAAATTATAAAGGATGAGGATGGAAAATTTAAAATTAGATATGAAAGACTAGCAGGAACAGGCGGACAGTGTTTGATGAGAGCTCCTGAATATGTTGAAGGGAAGTTTAAGTATAAATTATACTTATTAGGTGGAGTAACATTTAATCTAGTGTTTTCTATTGTATTTTGGTTAGTTTTACCTAGTTATTATACATTATTATTTGCTTTAATAGGATTCACATTAGCTTTTCTTAACTTGATTCCAATGGGATTCAATGATGGTATGACTTTTTATCATGCTAGTAAAGATGAAACTACAAGATTTATACTATTTTTACAACTGGAGTATATATATTATCAAAGTATTGGTAAAAATTTATTAATAGAAAAACCTGAAATAGTAGAAAAAATAAATTCATTGGAAATAAATAATGCTAATTATCTAACTGATGCATTAGAATTTATTAAATTAGATGGATTAGAATATTTCTTTGAGTTCGATGCTTTATATAATGAATCAAGAAAACTATATATTGAAAGAGACGATTTGTTACCAGTTTATAAAGTTGAACTTATGGCATTGTTAGTAAAATTAATAAGTTTAGTGAATTCAGAAGATGAACTGCTAGAAGAAATTATGAAGGATAAAACTTTATTAGCAAGGCTTAAACAAAAAAATCCACAAACTAAGAATATCTTAGCAACATACGAATATGGAGTGAAGTTAGATGATGAGAAAGCTTTATCTTTAATAGCTGAAGCTAGAAAAATAAAAAATAAAGCTCCAAATTTATATGTTCAAAATCTAGAAATGAAATACTGCGATTATTTAGAAAATAAAATTTTAAAGTAAACAGAAAAGATATCAAGGGCTATATAGAGCTGTTGATATCTTTTTTGTAATAATATATTATTAAATAAATTAGAAACGATGTGTTCCGAGAAATATAACTGTATAAAGAATTATTTTATTTAGGTTTCTTCGATATTAATGCTGAAAAGTCTAAATCATCATATTTGCTTTTATTAAGGCCAGTTAATGAATCGAAATCTACATCTGGAAATAAGGGATCGAAGTCATCGATTTCAATGTTTGATGTAGTAGTCTTTGTATCAGTATCAGAAGACTCAGATATCAAATTATCTATTTTAATATTGTTATTGGCATATTCTTCAATATGAAAGTCCTTAGTTTGAATAGAATTATTAATAAATGGAGAAGTTATATCATCACTATCATCGTAATTATATTCTATTGAAACTTCTCCGAAATTTGAATCTGCAATATTCTGTTGATTATAAAATAATACTCCATATTCTTCTAAGAGTTCTTCTTTTGAATAATTCTTTAGTGGATCTTCTATAGGTGATATTGTACTTTCATAAATTTTCTTAACTAAATTTTCATCTGTTTGAATTTTATTGTCCTTAATATTCCAAGAAGAAATAAGTCTATGAATAATATCTAATTGTTCATTTGAAAGAAAATGAAGTTTTGTTTTAATTTCATTTAGCTTGTCCATAACTTTACACAGCTTCTCTATTTTCTTTTAAGTAATCGATGTAATCATTCCCCCAGATTTCTAATTCATTAAGTACTGATTGGAATTTTTTTCCAATATCTGTCAGACTGTATTCAACTTTAGGTGGAATTTGAGCATAAACTTTACGATTTATTAATCCATCTTGTTCTAATTGTTTTAATTGTTTTGTCAATGTTGCTTGGGTAATTGTCCCTAGTGATCTTTGTAACTCATTAAATCTAACACTTTTATCTTCTAGGAGATGAAGAATAAGAATTGTCCATTTTCCAGATAATATTTTTTGAGTTGTAAAAAAGGGACATTTCCCAAAAGGTTCTTGTTGTTCCATAAAAAATCTCCTTAAAATTTCTTTGATATTATACAATTCTATCTAAAAAGATACTTACTATTGTAAAAAAAACGTACTTGTTATTTTTTTGGTAAATATTATAATAATATATATAACAATTATAAAACAAATAATAAAGTTTAGCAATAGCTAAAAAAACGGAGGACATAATAATGACAGAAGCAAAAAATTTATATCAAAATAGAAGAAGTGTGTATGCGCTAGGTAAAAACTTACCAATTTCAGAACAAGAAGTATTAGAAATTATCGATAATGCGGTTAAGAATTCACCAAGTGCTTTTAACTCACAAACTGCACATGCTGTAGTATTATTAGGAGAAAATCACCAAAAACTTTGGGATATTACTTTTGGAGAATTAGAAAAATTCTTACCAAATGAAGAAGCTAAAGCAGCTACAAAAGGTAAAATCGATAGTTTTGCAGAAGCATATGGAACAATTTTATTCTTCGAAGATCACGATGTAGTAAAAGGTCTTCAAGAACAATTCCCAGCATATGCTGACAACTTCCCAATTTGGTCAGAACAATCAACAGGGATTGCATCATTTGCAGTTTGGAATGCATTAGCAGAAGCTGGGGTCGGAGCTAACATTCAACACTATAACCCAGTAATTGATGAAAAAGTTGCTGCAGAATGGGATATTCCAGCTAACTTAGTACTACGTGCACAAATGCCATTTGGTGAAAAATTACAAGAAGCTGCACCAATTGAAAGAACTTCAAGAGTAAGAGTAGTAAAATAATATTTGATTTAACAACAGATTATATGAGTAATAATAACGCTAAGATAGAGATGTCTTGGCGTTATTTTGTGCTAATAATTACGCTGTTAGTTGTTGGAATATACTGGTAAATATGGTATTATAGTAGATGGTAAATAAATTAAAAATTTAGAAGGATTAACAATGTTAAAAATAGTTATAAGAGATTTAGAAGATACTAAACGTTTAGCAAAAATTGTCAGTGAAGGTATAGAAGATAGATTAGTACTTTTGTTAAATGGTGATTTAGCTGCAGGTAAAACAACATTTACGAAATATTTAGCAGAATATTTAGGAGTAAAAAGTGTAGTTAATTCACCAACTTTTAATATAATGAAAGAATATAAATATCCTAATGGAAAATTATATCATATTGATGCTTATCGTTTAGAAGATAGCGATGAAGATTTAGGATTTGAAGATATTTTCTTTGAAGATAATGTTAGTATTATCGAATGGGGAGAATTTATTGAAGAATTCTTACCTAATGAAAGATTAATTTTCAATATTCGCTTAGTAGAAGATTACAGAGAAGTTGAAATTATTTCTAGTGGTGAATATAAAAAAATTGAAGAAAGGATTCGTGAAAATTGGTAAGTTTAATAGTGGAAGCTTCTAATGGAGTATGTTCAATTGCATGCTTTGATAATGAAACAGTATTAGCTGAAAAAAACTTTGTATGTAGTAATAATTTATCAGCAGTTATTTTAGAAGAAATCGATAATTGTTTAAAAGAAGCAGATAAGAAAAAAACGGATTTAACTGAAATTATATCAAGTGAAGGACCAGGATCGTATACAGCAATTCGTGTAGTCGCAGCTGTTTGTAAAACTTTATCTTATACACTTAATATTAGATTGAAGAAAGTATCTTCTTTAAAGTTACAAGCTTTGTTAGAATTTGATAGCAACAAATTACTAGTTCCATTTATCGATGCACGACGAGGAAATGTTTTTGGTGCAGTTTATAAAAATGAAGAAGGAAAATTAGTAGAAGTACTGGAAGAAGAATACTACTCTCTTGAAGAAATTAATAACTTTTTATCATCTCAAAGTGATGAATTTGTTTATATTAGTAAAGATATAGAAAAGTTAAATGATTTTCTTTTAGAAGGTTCAAAAAATAATGATATGGTTCGTGCAGCTAATGTTTTTAAAATATATGATTCATTAGAAGATGTGGATTGTTATAATATGAAACCACAATACTTAAGAAAAACTGAAGCAGAAAGGGAACTTGAAAATGATAAAAATAAATAAAGTTGATGTTAATGATTTAGATGTATTATCAAGAATAGATGTAGATAATTTCGAAGATGCTTGGACGAAAGAAATGTTTAAGTCTGAGTTGGAACATGAAAACTCAGAGTATTACGGATTATTTAATGATGGTGAAATTATTGGATTCTGTGGTGGTTGGCTTGTTGCTGATGAATATCAAGTTAATAAGATAGTTATTGATAAACCGCATCAAAATAAAAAATTAGGACAAATTTTCTTCACTTATGTAATGCAACTTTTAAAACTAAAAGGTGTAAAAAAAGCTATTGTTGAAGTTCGTGTAAGTAACATGCCTGCGATAACTGTTTATGAAAAATCTGGATTCACAACAGTCGATATGAGAAAAAATTATTACAAAAATAATGGAGAAAATGCTTTTGTAATGGTAAGGGATTTTGGTAATGAAAGAATATAAAAATTTAGAAAAAGTAACTATTTTAGCTATAGAAACAAGTTGTGATGAAACTAGTGTAGCTGTAGTTGAAAATGGAAAAGAAGTACTATCGAATATCGTAAGTAGTCAAATTGAAATACATAAACAATTTGGTGGGGTAGTTCCTGAAATAGCGAGTAGACAACATATAGAAGTAGTGATGCAAATTATTGAAGAAGCTTTGGAAGAAGCCCAAATTACTTTGAATGATATAGATGCAATTTGTGTAACACAAGGACCTGGATTAATAGGTTCATTACTAGTCGGTGTTAATGTTGCGAAAACATTAAGTTATGCTTTAGATAAATCTTTAATAGGAGCACATCATATTGCAGGACATATTTATGCTAGTAATATAGACCATGATATAGTTTATCCATCATTAGCTCTTGTTGTTAGTGGGGGGCATACAGAACTAGTTTATTTAAAAGATGAACTTGATTTTGAAATAATCGGTTCTACTCACGACGATGCTGTAGGTGAAGCGTACGATAAGGTCGCAAGACAGTTGAATCTTGAATATCCTGGTGGACCTAAAGTTGATAAATTGGCGAAGCTAGGCGAGGATAAGTATAAATTTCCACGTGCTATGATTGATAGTGATGATTATAATTTTAGTTTTTCAGGAATGAAGTCAGCAGTGATTAACTTTGTACATAATGCAAAACAACGTGGTGAAGAGATTGTACCTGAAGATTTAGCTTGCAGTTTCCAAACGGCGGTGGTAGAAGTTTTAATCGCAAAAACTAAGAAAGCTATTGCGAATCTAGGTGTTAAACAGTTGATTTTAGCAGGTGGAGTTGCAGGTAATAGCGAACTTCGTAAGCAAGTCTTAGAGCTAGAACAACAATTAGGAGTAGAAGTACTTATTCCAAAAATGAGTTATTGTAGTGATAATGCGGCGATGATGGGAGCGGTAGGATACTATTATTATAAAAATAATATATTTGCTAATCCGTTAACTCTAAATGCGAAGTCAACATTAGACTTAGAAGAAGTTAGAGGGTAAGCATTAGAAGGGAACTGACTCGACAAAATTGATTTTTGAGTCACTCCCTTTTTATAAATATTTTGGTGTAATTATGAAAAGACAACTTGAAGAATTATTAGATACTAATTTACAACAAATAAATCATATTTCTGAAAATAGGCATTTTATTGGATTGTCTAGAAAATTAGGAAAACGAGTATTCGTTAAAATTTTTAAAGATCCATTAAAATATAAACTAGAGTATAAAGTTTTAAGAAATAAAGATAATTTTTTATTAAATTTTCCTGAGTATTCTGCACTAGTGTTGAAATATGAAGACTTTATTCCACTAAATAAAGAAAGTGTAAATGATGAAGATATAATAAAAATAGCAGAGCTAATATCTGATTTTCATAGGGGAAATTGGCTCTCAATTGAAAATGACAAAGAAATTTCATTGGAAAAAGTTCTAGAAAAAAATGTATATAGATTAGCTGATAGAAAAGAATATACTGTAATAAGTGAGCTTCATTCTAAGTTTCTAAAAAACATTAGTAAATTAGATGAAGAGTATGAAAAAACACTAGTTTTAATTCATGGAGATTTTGGTCTTAGAAATATTATGAGAAAAGATGATAATTTAGTATTAATAGATTTCGAAAGAGTTAAATATGCTAGTTATTATTTAGATTTCATTAAATATTTTTATCAAGATTTAAATAATGATAAATTTAAAAAAGAGCTATTTTTAAAATATTATTATGAACACTCAAATGAGGAAGTCCTTTCTGAGGAATTAGGATACTGCATGATTTTTATCTCGGCATTAGGTATTTTAAACTATACCAAACGTGTTAAAGATAAAGAATTTGAGGAGTTAGGATTAAAAATGTTAGCGGATGTTGAAGAGTATGTTAGAAATCTTTAATACGTTAGATGTTATATTTGAAAAAGTGGTTTTGATTTTATTTGACTATTATTTGTGTTAAAATATAATATGATTAATATTAGGAGGCGATGATATGGCGAATATTTATTTAGATTACGCAGCAACATCAAGAAAACATTTTGATATCATAGAAAAAAATATGAATATACTTAAAGAAGTCTATGCTAATCCAAGTAGTAGCCATACTCTAGGAAAGAAAAATGATAGGCTAGTTCGTGAAGGACGCGAAAAAATAGCTAAAACTCTAAATGCAAGTAGCAATGAAATTATTTTTAATTCTGGAGGTACTGAAAGTAATAATACGGTATTTAATCATGTATTAACTAGATTTGGAACGGGAGAAATAATAATTTCATCTATAGAACACCCATCTGTTAAAGCTAGCGCTAAGAGACTCGAAAGATTCGGCTTTAAGGTTCATGAATTATCAGTAGATGAAAGTGGAGCTATATCTTTAGAGGAATTAAAAGATAAAATTAATTCTAAGACGGTATTAATTTCAATTATGTTAGCAAATAATGAGACAGGGGTTCTAAATCCTATAAAAGAAGTTTCAGAACTTATTGCGGATAAAAATATACTATTACATAGCGATATTGTTCAAGCTTTAGGTAAAGTTGAAATTGACGTGAAAGAGTTAGGTATAGATTTTGCTTCTGCTTCAGCTCATAAAATTGGTTCGCTTAATAATTTTGGATTTTTATATGCAAAAGATGGAGATGTTGAACCACTACTTTTAGGTGGAGGTCAGGAAAATGGACTTCGTTCTGGGACGACTGATTTATTAGGGATACTAGTCCTTAATGACTGTTTATCAGAAACATTAAATTCAATTCCAGCTCTTAGAAAATTGAAAAATTACTTTATTTCTGAACTTGAAAAAAATGAAGTTGAATTCGAAGTAAATGGATCTATAGAGAATTCATTGCCAAATATATTGAATATTTATTTTAAAAATATTGAAGCACAACGACTTATTACGTATTTAGACGCTCGTGATATTTATATTTCGGGTGGATCAGCTTGTAGTTCAGGAAATATTAAAGGAAGTCGTATAATTACAGAAATGTACAATATTGAACGTGCAGCACATTCTGTAAGAATGAGTGTAGGCTTTGACACTAGCAAAGAGTTAATTGACGAAGTTATAGAGAAGATTGTAACTTTAGAGCAAAGAATTAAAGAAAGGAACTAATAATGAATAGCAACAAAAAAGTAGTAGTTGGAATGAGTGGTGGAGTTGATTCGTCAGTAACAGCATATCTTCTAAAACAACAAGGATATGATGTTATCGGGGTTTTCATGAAAAACTGGGAAGAAAAAGATGACAGAGGCGTTTGTCTTGCAGAAAAAGATTATGAAGATGTAATTAAAGTATGTGAACAATTAGATATTCCTTATTACTCTATAAACTTTGAAAAAGAATACTGGGATAAAGTATTCACTTACTTCTTAGATGAATACAAAAAAGGTCGTACACCTAACCCAGATATTATGTGTAATAAAGAAATTAAATTTAAAGTTTTCTTAGAATACGCTGAAGATTTAGGTGCTGACTATGTAGCAACAGGGCATTACGCACGAGTTAAAGATGTTGATGGAGAACGTTTAATGTTACGTGGTGTTGATAATAATAAAGATCAAACTTACTTCTTATCTCAATTAAAACAACACCAAATTAAAAATATTTTATTCCCTGTAGGAGAACTTGAGAAAAAAGATGTTCGTAAGATTGCAGAAGAAGTGGGTCTTGCTACAGCGAAGAAAAAAGACTCAACAGGTATTTGTTTCATCGGTGAGAAAAACTTTAGAGAATTTTTATCTCAATATCTACCAGCTCAAGGTGGTAAAATGGTGGATTTAGATGGTAATGTCCGTGGAGAACACATCGGTTTAATGCACTATACAATCGGTCAACGTCATGGTTTAGGTATTGGTGGAACTAAAGATACAGAAGGTGAAGCATGGTTTGCATGTGGTAAAGACCTTGAAAATAATGTACTGTATGTTTGCCAAGGATTCCACAATGAAAAACTATATTCAGATAGCTTACTAGCAAGTTCACTGTCATTCACAACGAAAGATCCACAACCTAATAAATTTACATGTACTGCGAAATTCAGATATCGTCAACCAGATACTGAAGTAGAAGTAGAAGTATTAGAAGATAACAAAGTAAAAGTTGTCTATAAAGAGCCAGTACGTGCAGTTACACCAGGTCAAGCAGTCGTATTTTATGATGGAGATGTTTGTCTAGGTGGGGCAATTATTGATGAAGTATATAAAGATGGAGAAAAACTTCAACTTTAATATTTAATAAAATCCTAAAAGTTAGAGGAAATCTCTAATTTTTAGGATTTTTAGTTTTTATTTCTAAGTTATAAGACTATAGTATATATTGAGCGAGTAACGTATCAAATCTACGAATATCGATATCTTTTCTTAGATTAATTTTTATTTTTCCAACTTTAGTCCAAAGCTCTACTTCGGCATTTAAATCGAAGATTTTACCTGCATTTTCAGTTGACCACATTAATATTGAAGAGTATGGTAGGGAATAGATTTCTACTTTTTTTCCTGTAAGTCCTTGGGCATCTTTTACAATAAGCCGTTTATCTGTAAATATAGCAACGTCCCTTATTGTCGCAAATGCTACAACAGGCTGTTCACCGTTTATTAATAAGTTTACAATATCTTGCGGGATAGCAACTTCTCTGTAGAATGTCCAATTTAATAAATTCATTTCGTTAGTCATAGTAACTCTCCTATCTATTTTATGATAATGTTTATTTTTATCTTAGTATAGCATAAATTATAAATGATAAGAAGGTTAAGTTTTCAGTATTATTATAATAAATTTAATGATATAATATTAGTACTAGGGGGGAGAAATATGAATATTAATAAAGAAGATGTTGTTTTATTTTTAAAACAAAATGTTAAGGCAATTGTTTTGGCATTACTCTGTAGTTTACTTGTTATAATTGGAGGACTTTTGTATTTTGGTCATGATAAAACAGAGGATTATAATGATGTAACCTTTTCTAATTCTCAAAACTCAGAAGTGAGTAAGGATGACAAAAAAGAAGAACAAGATTCCAAAATTTTTGTTGATGTGAAAGGTGCAGTAAAACATCCTGGGGTATTTGAAACAACGAAAGATAAAAGGGTAAAAGATTTAATAGAAGAAGCCGGTGGACTTTTGGAGGATGCTGATACTTCTACTTTGAATTTAAGTCAAAAAGTTAAAGATCAGATGGTTATTTATGTTCTTAAACACGGTGAAAAACCGAAGCAAATTTCTGATGGTAGTACAAGTTTATCTAATAAAGATGTGATAAATATAAATACCGCCAATAAAGAACAACTTATGAAAATCTCAGGAGTTGGAAAGACTAAAGCTGAAGCAATTATTTCATTTAGAGAAAAAAATGGGGATTTTAAAAAGAAAGAAGATATAACAAAAGTACGAGGTATAGGAAAAGCTACTTTTGAGAAAATTAAAGATAAAATAGAGGTATAGTTATGCAAAGAATTAGTTGGGATGAGTACTTTATGGCTCAAAGTCACCTGCTTTCACTTAGATCGACTTGCAGTAGGTTATCTGTTGGGGCGACAATAGTCAAAGATAAACGAATAGTTTCAGGTGGTTATAATGGTTCAATTAAAGGTGATGAACATTGCATAGATGTTGGTTGTAAAGTAGTGGAAGGGCATTGTGTTAGAACGATTCATGCCGAAATAAATGCTATTTTACAATGTTCTAAATTCGGTGTAGGAACTGAAGGTGCAACAATCTATGTTACACACTTCCCATGTTTGAATTGTACAAAATCTATAATTCAAGCAGGAATAAAAGAAATTTGCTATGCAAATGATTATAGAAATAATGAATATGCTCGAGAGTTATTAGAAAAATCAGGTGTTGTCGTAAGAAAAATAGATTACGATGTAAATAATGTAGTAGAAAGGTTACTAGATAAATAGTAATGATATACTTACAACTTTCTTTACTAGCATTAGGGGCGATATTATTAAATTATAATTTAATGATATCTATGCTATGTATTGTTATTTTTCTACTAATAACTTGGAAAAATAAAAATCTTAATGCTAGGAAAACTATTATTTGTTTAATAGTCTTCTTAGCTTTTTTTATTCGTGGAGCATATGAACAAAAAACTAATATTTCTCATTTAAAAAATGTTGAAAATAATACTCTTGAACTAGTAATTTCTGATAAATTTAATGTGAATGGAAATTATATGTCGGGAATTGGACGTATTGGAGATGAGGAGGTACTAATAAACTATAAAATTAAGAGTGAAGAAGAGAAGAAATTTTTTAAAGAAAAATTTTTGGGTGGAAAATTATCTGTAGTTGCTAATATAGAAGACGTTCCAAGTAAAACTAATTTTTATTCTTTTGATTATAAAAAGTATAACGAGAATAGAGGAATCTTTAAAACAGTTTCTATTAATGAAATATCTGAGGTTAAGCATTTAGATTCTCTTCTTTTTAAATTCAAAACCTTTAGGAACAGAATGACCTTGAAGATAGATAGAGAACTTACCTTTGATAAGAGTGGGTATTTTCAAGCTTTAATTTTTGGAGATAAAAGTTATTTGTTGAGAGATGAAGTTAGTTCTTTTAAAAATTTAGGTACTAGTCATTTATTAGCAATTTCTGGTTTGCATATTGGGGTACTTATATCACTAATATATTTTATTTTATTAAAACTTAAAGTAAGTGTTGATTATATAGAAAAAATAATCTTAATTATAATTCCGTTATATATGTTATTAAGTAGGGCTAGTGCATCTGTCCTTAGAGCAGGTTTTATGATTATATTCTATATAATTTTCAGAAGAAAAAGTATTGATAAATTGGATAGTATACTGCTTACATTCTTAATCTTATTATTTTATAATCCGTTGTATACTTTTAATATCGGTTTTCAATTATCATTTTTTATAACATTTAGTTTATTGATGTCAGAAAGTTATATTAAAACTTCTAAAAATAAACTACATATGTCTTTGAGAATTAGTATTATTTCTACATTGGCAAGTATGCCGATATTACTTTATAATTTTTATACTATTGTTTATATTTCAGTACTAAGTAATATAGTTTTAGTTCCAATATTTAGTATAATACTATTTCCATTAGTATTGATAAGTTATATAATATTTTTATTAAGTGTACCTATATTTAATATTTTGTGTAGACCATTGTTGAATTTTACTTTTAGTATTTTCGATAAACTTCAAGAAATATTCTTATATATAAAACCACTAAGAATTGGAAAACAGAGTATTTTTATAATTATTGTTATTTTTATAGTAGTTCTATATATTATGACTGAATTGAATAGATTAAAATATTCAAAAGCTGCAATCGGAGTTTTGACAGTCGCTATAATATTAATTATTTCGAGTTATATACCTAGAGAATATATAGAGGAGATAAAAATTGGAAAAGAGAATATTTATTATATTAGAGAGAATAGAAATAACATGATAATAAATACATCTAGTAATATGAAAAATTTTTATACAGATTACAGAAAAAAAGATAGAGAATATGATATAATAAACGAATATGATTCACTCTTGAACTATGAAGGTAAGGATAGAATCAATTATTTATTACTTACTTCAGCTAAGAAAAATAAAAATGAATATGCGACAAATTTATTAGTAGATGGCTTAGTAAGTAAGATTGTAGTAGTAGATAGTGTGACTAAAAAATTATTAGAATTAAAAGATATATCTCAATATAAAAAAGTAGACTATATCGTTTTGAATAATGGAACTGAGATGAAATTTGGTAATACTTCTATTTATTATTATAATAAAAAAATAAAGGTGAAAAATCAGGATAGAGAATTTGAGATTGAGGTAGATGATTGATGAAAAATATCTATGCAATATATGGAGAAAATTTTGAAGCTATTAATGATTACGAGAAAAGTATAGCGAAAAAATATCTTAAAGAACTAGATGAATTTAATTATGTAAAAATTAATATGTATGAAAATACAATAGAAACTTTAGTCTATGAATGTAGAAGTAGTGGATTATTTGAGAATGAAAAAGTCGTTGTAGCTGAGAATTGTAATTTCTTATTAGCGAAACCTAAAAAAATTAAAGTAGAACATAACGTTGATGCCTTGATGAATTATTTAGAGAATATTAATGAAGACGTTGTGTTGATTTTAAAAATATCGGATAAGATTGATAGTAGAAAGAAATTAATAAAGAAGATTAAAGAAGCGGGAGAAGTTAAAGAATTTTCTAACTTTAATGAGAAGGAAATTTCAGAATATATTGTAAAAACAGTATCAAAGCATGATGTAAGAATTTCTAAAGTTGATGCAGAATTCCTAGTGAATTATACTCGTTTGGATTTTGCTAATATAAAAAAAGAACTTGAAAAACTCCTTTTATATTGTGATGATAAGAAGATAATAACACGAGAAGATATAGAATTATTAGCAACTAGAAGTTTAGAGTATGATGTTTTCAGCTTAACCAATGAATTATTTGGGAAAAATTACTCGAAGCTAAGAGTTGTGTATAACTCATTAGTTTTAAAAAAAGAAGAACCAATATTCTTGCTATCTTTGATTAGCGGTCAATTAAGAATGTATTATAAGGTGAAAGTACTTCTAAATGAACATTATTCACAAAAAGATATAGCTAAGGAATTAGGCGTTCATCCGTATAGAGTGCAGTTGGCAGCTCAAGGAATCAGAAATTATAGTGTTGATAAAATTATGAAAATATTGATTTTGTCAGCTGACTATGATAAGTTATTAAAATCTTCATATATTGATAAGTATATTATACTAGATCTTTTTATTAATAAATTAATTGATGAGCTGAATTAAAAAATATTAGGTAAGTCTTATATAATTATGTTAGAATAGAATACAATTATAATTGTTAGGAGATTATTAATGGATAATAAAAAAATATCATTCATGTCGGAGCTTTGTTATTTATATTAAATGGTATTTTCTATTTAATAGGTGAATTTATCGCAGCCGTAGGTACTGGCTTTCCATTGGGGGAAGTATATTCAAAGCACTTTATTAGTTCATTAGGGGTTGGCAGTTAACGGGGGCCCAAATGGATTTTCAAAATTAGCTATTCTTATGAATATCGACTTTGTTGTAATGGGTATTGTTTTTTTCATTGCATATTATTTACTAGTATTTGAAAAACTAAAAATAAGAAGGTTTGGTTTTCTGTTTATAATAACTCCATTAATTTTTGCTATTGGAAGTGTATTGGTAGGATTATATCAGGGTGGTGTTCCTAGTGAAGATGGGCTTCATGGTCTAGGTGCGAGATTATCATTTTTAGGTGGAAATTTTACAGTTTTATTAAGTGGAGTAGTATTATTTAGAGAGAATAAAAAATATGCTGTTGTATCTATAGTGCTAGGGATTATCGGGTTAATTAGTGCAGGATTTATGAATAATGCAATCAACAACCATCTCTCTTATGTTGTTGCTATTTATGAAAGAATGACTGTTTATCCAATAACCTTATGGCAACTAATGACAGGTATTGTGTTTTTTAAAAAGAAGTAAGAATTAAGTAAAAGATTATTTGAGTTAGATTCAAATAATCTTTTTTATTTCAGATAATTGAGGTCAGTTAGTTGAAAAATATTCATAAAAAAACAAAAAATTCAGATAAATTAGTTTATTATAATTTGATATAGTGATATAATAATATTGTTAAAATAGAAAAATAAAAAGAGGTATTGTTTAATGAAGAAAATAGAAACTAAATTAGCTCAATTAGGTAATAGGAAAGATAAGGTAACTGGAGCAATAGTGACGCCGATATATTTATCGACAGCTTATGCTCACCCTGGATTAGGAGAAAGTACAGGATATGATTATACGAGAACTAAAAATCCAACTCGTACTATTTTAGAGGAAGGTTTATGTGAACTTGAAGAAGGGTGTCGTGCGATAGCGACTAGTTCAGGGATGAGTGCTATTCAACTAGTTTTTGAACTATTCGATTTAAATAGTGAATTCTTAGTGTCTAGAGACTTATATGGGGGAAGTTTTAGATACTTTGATGAGTTAGAACGTAAAGGTGCTCAGAAATTTATTTATTTCACAGATGAAAAAGATCTTGAAGATAAAATTACAGATAATACAAAAGCGGTATTTATAGAAACTCCAACTAATCCATTAATGCAAGAAATTGACATAGAGAGAGTTGCTCAGATTTCTAAGTCAAAAAATGCGTTATTGATTGTTGATAATACTTTATTAACACCATTAAGACAAAAACCGTTAACATTAGGAGCAGATATTGTTGTTCATTCTGCAACTAAATATTTAACAGGCCACAACGATATACTTGCTGGTGCTGTGATTACAAATGATGAACAAATAGGAGAGAGATTGGCGTGGATTTCTAATACAACAGGAGCTGTGTTATCTTCTTTTGATAGTTGGTTATTCATTAGAAGTTTAAAAACTTTACCATTAAGATTTAATCAACAAGAAAAAAATGCTAAAAAATTAGCTGAAGAGTTAGCGAAACATCCTGAAGTAAAAGAAGTACTATATCCAAATAGAGGAGCTATGCTTAGTTTCAAATTAAATGATGCTACTAAAATTGATAAATTTTTACGTTCATTAAGAGTTGCTACTTTTGCTGAGAGTTTAGGTGGTGTAGAAACATTAGTAACTTATCCTACTACTCAAACTCATTTTGATATTCCAGAGGAACTACGTTTATCTTATGGACTTACTCCAGATTTACTAAGAATTTCTGTAGGTGTAGAAGATGCTGAAGATTTAGTTGAAGATTTTCTAAGAGCATTAGAAGCGTAGGGGGAAGAAAAATGACTAGAGTAGAAGAATTTGTAAAGAAATACTATGTTGAAAGAAGAAATACAAATAGTTTAAAATGGGATGCCTTGGAAGAACGATTTGGTGATCCTGAATTACTAGCTTTATGGGTAGCTGATATGGAATTTAAAACGCCTGAATGTATTATAAAAGCGCTAAGTGAGCGTGTAGAACACGGAGTATTCGGATATACAAAATTACCAGAAAGCTATTATGAAGAATATAAAAAATGGCACAAACAAAAATATGATATCAATGTAGAAAAACAATGGATAAGATTTGCTCCTGGTATAGTTCAAGCTATATTATGGGTGATTCACGCGTATACTAGAAAAGAAGATTCAGTTATAATTATGCCGCCTGTATATTATCCATTTGCTAATTCTATTAGAAATAGTGGTAGAAAACTAGTTGAATCGCCGTTGCTTGAGGAAAACGGTAAGTTTAAAATAGATTTCGATACATTTGAGAAAGAAATTCGTGATAACAATGTAAAATTATATATTCACTGTTCACCTCATAATCCGGTAGGTAGAGTATGGACGTTAGAAGAACAAAAAAGAGTGTTTGAAATTTGTGAAAAATATGATGTTCTAGTATTATCTGACGAGATTCACCAAGATTTTACGTATGAAAATCATAAACAAATTTCAGCGTTAGCATTAGAAGAAGGAAAATATAATAATCGCTTAATAGTTGCTAACTCAGGATCAAAAACTTTCAATCTTGCATCGTTGGTTCATGCAACACTTTTAATCCCAGATAGTAATATTCGTGAACAATTTGATAAATTTAGTAAAGAAAATCTAGGAGCTGAGCCAAGTTTATTAGGACAAATAGCTCTTGAAGCCGGCTATAGAGATGGAAAAGATTGGGTAGAAGGATTAAAAGCAACAATCCGATACAATTATAATTTAATTCATGATACATTAGCCCAAAAAGTACCAGAAATTAAAGTTTATCCATTAGAAGGAACATATCTAGTATTTTTAAACCTTGAAAAAGTTTTAAATGGGGAAACTACGAAACAATTTATTCAAGATGAATGCGGCCTAGCGATTGACTTTGGTCACTGGTTTGGAAAAGGATATAATAGTTATATAAGAATTAATCTAGCAACTAGTCCAGAAAATATAAAAGAAGCTGTTGAAAGAATAGTAAAAAATTGTATTAGATAGAATTGATTTTAAAGAAGGATGTAGACAACATATCTATGTTCTTCTTTTTTTCTGTGAAAATAAAAAAAAACTACTCAGAAGTCTGAGTAGTCTTATAATTATTTAGCTAGGTTTGATTTATATCTAGCAGCTGCGTTTTTGTGGATTAAGTTAGTTTTAGCAGCTTTATCGATTTTTTTGTAAGCAAGGTTTACTAACTCTGCAGCGTTAGCAGCACCTTCAGATTTAGCTACTTTAGCTTTTTTAATAGCTGTACGCATTTCAGATTTTTTTGCTGTGTTAGCAGCGTTTGTTTTAGCATCTTTTCTTACGCTTAATACTGATGATTTAATGTTTGGCATTCGATTCACCTCCTGGTCCTTATTTTTATTACTAAGAAATATTAATTAATATTCTTAATTACAATGAATTAAGTGTTGTTAGATACAACTACCTCATTTTAACATATTAAAATTGTAAATGCAAGGTATTTTTATACTTTTTTTTGCTATTAGTTATTTTTTAAGAATTTTTTATATTTTAGTTGACTAATAACTATAATGTATGTTAGTATATATGACGTTGATATTTAATTTTACATAGGTAAGGTTATTTGTCTTCTGACTTTATTATAATAAAAGATGTTTGAGAGATCCATCTATAAAAAAAACCTGAAGTACTGGTTTCTCAAGATCAGTACTTCTTTATTTTCTCTTAAACAAGACAAGGAGATATAAATGAGAAATAATACAGTAAAAGTATTAACTATTCAAGCGTTAATCGCAGCAATTTATGTAGTATTAACAGTAGCTATTGCTCCATTTTCATATGGTGCTATTCAATTTCGTATAAGTGAATCACTATCTCAATTAGTGGTATTTAGCAAAAAATATTGGTTCCCTATAACATTAGGTGTTGCAATTGCTAATATTTTTAGTCCACTTGGTATAGTAGATGTGTTCTTTGGAACATTAGGTACTGGTTTAGCATTAGCTATTAGTGTTTTTGTATTTAAATTTGTTAAAAATAGAATTGCTAGACACATCATTAATATTATTTTATACCTAGTAATCTGTATGCCTATCATCGCATATGAAATTGCTATCTTTAGTGGTGAAAACTCAGCAAGAGTACCTTTTGATTTTGGAGCATTCACAGCTATTTATGGATCACTTCTATTATCACAAGTTATCGTAATGGTAATTGGTATTGTTATTACTGAAGCGTTAAATAAAGCAATTGACTTAAAGAAAGTATTTGAATAATATTCATAAAAAATCGTTAAGAAATTTTCTTAGCGATTTTTTATTTTAGTATTGACCCTTACGTAACGTTATGGTATATAATAAATTTATCACTAGTGAAATATTATAAAGTATAGAGGAATTAATATGAGAATAAATGAAGTCGCAAAACTTACGGGAGTGAGCGCAAGAACATTACAATATTATGATGAGATAGGACTATTGATTCCAGAAAAATTAAATAATGGGTATAGAGATTATTCAGATGAAAATTTAGATAAACTTCAAAAGATTCTATTTTATAGATTTCTGAAGTTCAAGTTAAATGATATAAAAGAATTACTAGATAGTGAGTGTGATAATTTAAAAATACTTGAACAACAACGAGAACTGATTTTGAAGGAAAAAGAAAAGTTTGAAATAATTTTGCATAATATAGAAAAAACAATAAAAAACTATAAAGGAGAAAAAACAATGACAATAGAAGAAAAATTTAATGGATTTAAAAAAGAGGACTTAAATAAGTATGAAAATCAAGCTGTAGAAAAATATGGTGAAGATACAATTGATGAATCTAAACGACGTCAAAGTGGAAAGGAAGAACATGTAGCAGAGGAATTTAATGATGTATTTCGCTCAATGGCAAAATTCAAAAATGAAGATATTGCTATAGAAGAAAAAGAAGTACAAGCTAAAGTAGATGATTTATATAATCATATGAACAATTATGCATTTGATTGTAGTGTAGAAGTATTTTCATATATAGGAAAAGGATATTCACAAAATCCGGAATTTAAAAATAATATAGATAAATTTGGTGAGGGTGTAGCAGAGTATACATCAAAAGCAATAGAAAAATATTGTAATGATAGATTAAATAAATAATATTTAAAAAGATATTTTAAAAAGATTTTGAATATTTTTTTAAAAAAACTATTGACAAATGAAATTATATATATTAAAATAACTAAGTCAGTTGAAAATGTACCGTAGACAGTAGGGGGAGAAATCCTTAATTAACCT
>CAUSUW010000010.1:0-39381 GCA_963535095.1 uncultured Gemella sp.
AGCCTTAGCAGCAGCTTCTTTTTCTAATCTTTCTTTTTCAAGACGATCAGCTTCAGCTTTTTGAGCTTTCTCTTTTTCGATTCTTTCTTTTTCAGCTTGAGCCTTAGCAGCAGCTTCTTTTTCTAATCTTTCTTTTTCAAGACGATCAGCTTCAGCTTTTTGAGCTTTCTCTTTTTCGATTCTTTCTTTTTCAGCCTGAGCCTTAGCAGCAGCTTCTTTTTCTAATCTTTCTTTTTCAAGACGATCAGCCTCAGCTTTTAGAGCTTTTTCTTTTTCAAGTCTTTCTTTTTCAGCTTGAGCTTTAGCAGTAGCTTCTTTTTCTAATCTTTCTTTTTCGGCTTGAGCTTTTGTAGTTTCATCTTTGTGTAATGATGTTACTTGATCAGCTGTTAGTGGAGTAGCAGCATCCCAATTAAATTTAAGTGTTGCTGCAACATTTGAATGACCGCGTAAAGGTTTTTCACCTACTAATACTGAGAATGTAATAGTTTTTTCTGTTAGTTTTTCTGGACTTGTGAAGTGGAATACTTTTTCATGTCCTTCGCCACCCAGGTCTGTTCTTTCAGCTGCAGTATTATCAACTGATAAAGTGTCTACAGTTCCTACAAGAGCACCAAAACTTAAATCTTTAAATGTTAGATAGTAGTGATAAGTATCATTTACTTTTTCTACTCGAGTTTTTTCATGAACTAACGCATCATTTGCCATTGAAGGTTTATCAGCAACATGTGCATTATCGATTTTAGCTGGAACTAGATTATTAGCAGCTTCTTCCTTAACTTTTTCTACTACAGGGAAGTCTAAAGCTATTGTACTTTCAGCAGCTCTGTCTTCGAATCTAGGTTTAGCTCCACCTCTAGTTTGGACACTGATTACAGTATCTACTTGAATTTTATCTAGAAGAGAATCAGTTAAAATTTTACCTTCTTTTAGTTTAGTAGCTGAATCAACTTCAGTAAAGTTAACTTCAGTTCCCTTATATGTAAGTTTAGAAACCGTAAATGGCTTATTACGTAGTAAGTAAGTAGAAGATTTACCTTCTTTTACTTGAATAGTGTATTGATATTTATCTCCAACTTTTTCAACTTTTACATTTTTAACGAATGCATCTTCGTAGATTGAACTTGAATTAGTTGTTCTACCATTTAATTCACCTTTAACAATAGCAGGGAATGTAGTTGGGACTTTATTAGCATCAACTTCGTGATCAGGTACTGAAGGTTTAGCAGGTGTAACTTCTTTAGGTTTTTCTACTTTAGGGAAGTCTAAAGCTATTGTACTTTCAGCAGCTCTGTCTTCAAATCGTGGTTTAGCACCGCCTTTTGTTTGAACATTGAATACAGCATCTACTTGAATTTTGTCTAGAAGAGAGTCAGTTAAAATTTTACCTTCTTTTAGCTTAGTAGCAGCATCAACTTCAGTAAAGTTAATTTCAGTTCCTTTATAAGTAAGTTTAGAAACTGTGAATGGTTTATTACGTAATAGGAAGTTAGTAGATTTACCTTCTTTTACTTGAATAGTGTATTGATACTTATCTCCAACTTTTTCTACTTTTACGTCTTTAACAAATGCATTTTCATATATAGAAGCAGCATCAGTTGTTCTACCATTTAATTCAGCTTTTACTGTAGTAGGGAAAGTGTTAGGAACTTTATCAGCATCAACATTGTGGTCAGCAGCTGTTGGTGTTGCTGGTTTTGGTTCTTCTTTTGGTGTAGTTGGTGCAGGCTTAACTAGTTTAGGTTTAGCAGGTGCAACTACATCTTCTAGTTTTACAGGTCTTTCCTTATAGGCAGTAGCTGTTTCATAGTATAGTTTTAATGTAACAAAGTGTGACATTAAAGCACCATTTGGATATGGAGCAGTACCGTCTAATTGAATTTTTTCTAATAATTTATCAGTAGTGATAGAACCTTCTTTTACTGAAGAATTACCGTTTGATGCTAAAGTTGTTAATGGAATATCTTTACCTTGATATGCAACTTTGTGTAATTCGAATGGATAGAATTCACCACCTACATTCGCAAGACCTTTTTTGAATCTAAGAGTATATTTGTATTTATCTCCAACTTTTTCAACTTTAACATAACTATCTAGTGCAGAACCGTATAATGATTCTTCATCATTGTTATTAGCATTTCTTAAGTGTCCTTGAACGTGAATAGGGAAATCTTTTTTGATAGTTCCTTTGTATTCAACGTCTTTGTTAGGATTTTCGTAAGTTGCAGCTTCATAGTTATCAGCTGTTACTTTTTTTCTAGCTAAAGATGATAAATCAAATTTTAAGATCATTTTTTGAGTTCCAAAAGCTTGGTTAATTGAAGCCATAACAGGAACAAACACTTCAGTATATGTTTCTAGTTTATTATTTGAATCGATTTTATTTTTATCTACATTATAGTTAACTGTTTTTGGATAAACAGTACGACCAGGAAATTCTTTTTTGTAGGTATCTACGAAATTGTCAGTTTCACTGGCACTATAATTATCAACTATAGTTGAGTCTTTAAACTCGTTTTTTTGAATTTCTTTACGATTTTCATGAGTTTTATCACCATCATAGTATTTTAAGTCTCCTAAGTAACCTCTAAGTCCACCAAATGTGATAGGTTTAAATGAAACATTTACAGAATATTTCCCATTTTTTACAATTAATTTAGTTTTTTCATTGTCGATTGCAGCAGCAGCCATAGATGGTTGACCTTCTTCATAGAATTTTAAGGCTTCAGCAGAAATCTTGTATTCACCATCTTTTAAAGCTTTAACGTCTTGAGCTACAGTAGCTGGCTCTTCAGCTTTTGGTGCAGTAGATGCTGGTGCTGCAGGTTGCGTAGTAGTTGGCTTCGTAGAAGAAGCTGTTGTATTTGATACAACAGGTGTTTCTTCTGCTGCGAATGCAAAACTATCTTGATCATATGCTTCAATTGCTGCAACAGCAGAAAAAATTGCAGTTGCTGACAAAACTTTTAATAATGTTGTATTTTTCATATTAGGAATTTTCTCCTTTAATTTGTATATTATTAGATATTAAATCGTTACCACTATTATAATACAAAAAACTGTGTAAATAAAGGTAAAAATGATAATTGCTATCAGATATAACCTAAAATAGACGAAATTTACAACAAAGTTTCAAAGTTAGTTCACAACTTTGTCATAATTTAAACGTTTTGAATTCTATAAAATACAAAAATATTATTAATAAAATTTTATAAAGTAATAAAAATATGGGCTTGGAATACGTCTAAACCCATATTTTCTTAAATATTATTTATTAAATTTTCTACGTAGTATGAATGCTGCAAGCAGTGATGCTAATCCAAAGAATGCTGTAGATGAAGTAGAAATACCAGTGTTTGCTAATGATTTTTTCACATTTGCAGTTGTAGCATTAGATTCTTTCGTACTTACTGGAGTAGCTACAAAAGTATCTTTAACTTCAGATTGTCTAAGGATATCATTGATAAGTGGTTTTTTATTTGATGTAGTAGTTGTCTCTTCAGTCAATTGTTTTTGTTCTCTAAGGTACCCTTCTAAATCAAACTCAGGTACTTCTGCTATTGCAGGTTCACCTTTAGCAGTTACAAGTGCTTTTTCTCTTTCAATACGTTCTTTTTCAGCTTTTTCTTTAGCAAGTCTTTCAGTTTCGATACGTTCTTTTTCAGCCTTTTCTTTAGCTAGTTTTTATATATCTACTTTAGGTACAGTTATTGTTTTTGTTGTTAGAGAACTTAAATCGTATTTAAGAATCATACGCTGAGTACCTGCACCTGGGAATATAGACTCCATAACCGGTACGAATACTTGAGTGAATGTTTCTAGTTTATTGTTGGCGTCGATTTTATTTTTATTTACATTGTAAGATAAAGTTTTTGGATAAACCGTACGTCCAGGGAATTTTTTCTTGTATATATCAATAAAAGCATCTTTTTCATTTTTTGAATAATTTTCAACAATAGTTGTATCTTTAAATTCACTATCTTTTATTTCTGAACGATTAGCATGAGTCTTATCCCCATCATAGTATTTTAAATCTCCTAAGTACCCTGTAAGACCTCCAAATGTAATAGGTTTAAATGAAACATTTACAGAGTATTGTCCATTTTTAACAACTAGTTTTGTTTTTTCAGTATCTAATCCAGCAGCAGCCATAGATTCTCTACCTTCTTCTGAAAAGTTTAGTGCTTCTACACTTTTTTTATCGCCTACATTTTTTTTAATGTATGTATCATCTGGTAAATTTTTAACATCTTGAGGTACTGTTTTTGTTTCTACATCACTTTGAGTATTATTAGCAGTTGCTGTAACTTCTGTAGCAAATGCATTGCAATCATAAGATTCTATAGCTGCGATTACAGTGAAAATTGCAGAAGCAGAAAGAACTTTCAATAATGTTTTATTCTTCATAATTATAGAAATTTCTCCTTAAAAATTGTAATTTTTAATTTTAAAGTTTATCATCACTATTATAATACAAAGGTGCTAATTAATAAAAAAAATGATAACCAATTTCATTTATAACCTAAAATAGACGAAATTTACAATAAATCTACACCGATAATTCGCCATATTTTTAAAGAGATTAATTTTAAAATATAAAAAATATTATTATAAAAAATTCTTTATTTTAAAAGTATTTTATATTATATAAATTTTGTAAACCCTTAAACTAAATTGTTGACATTTTATTTTTTCTATGCTACGATTTAAAAAGTGAATAGAATAAAATCACTGGGGGAGCCTTTAGGCTGAGATAACTAAGTTAGACCCTTTGACCTGAACTAGATAATGCTAGCGTAGGAAACGTGAATATTTTCAAAATAGAATTAATCCAATATATTTGGAAAATATACTATGAGTAATATATGTTTCAAGTTCTCTTACGTTAGTAGGGGGACTTTTTTATTTATCATAAGTGATATTATTTTATACTAAAATTAAATATATTTAGGGGGATATACCTATGAAACTTATTACTGAAATTATGGAAGAGAAGGCATTGCCGATTGTTGACAAGATATATAATGATGGCTTTATTCAAGGATTAATTCGTGCTGATTTATCAGAGAAAGCAGTAGAGCACTATCTGAAAGCTGATGCACTTTATTTAGAAAATTTTAGCGATATTTATGCAATGCTTTTAGCGAAAAGTAATGATAAAGTTGAAAAAAACTTTTTCTTAGATCAGATTAATTTTGTGTTAAATGAAGAAATTGCTGCACATAAAAATTTAGCAGATTACATAGGGAGAGATTATCAAGAGATTATCAAAGGTGGAGAGTGGTATCCATCTGCAGATCATTATATAAAACATATGTATTATAATGCGTTTGCATTTGGCATGGCAGAAACTTTAAGTGCGATGGCACCGTGTCCATGGATTTATAAAATGGTAGCTAGAAAAATTCTTGCTAATCATAATTTAGCAGAAAATCATCCATTAAAATTCTGGGTAGAGTTTTATGCTGACGGTTTAGTAGATGAAGTGCTTACTGAATATCATAAAATTATTAATCGTGAAGCTGAATTTATGAGTGAAGAAGGTAAACAAAGACTTATTAAAAACTTCTTAGAAAGTTGTGAACATGAACGTCGTTTCTTTAATATGGCTTATACACAAGAACGTTGGGATTTAGAGGTATAGGATATGAGTAAATTAAATATTGCATTGACTATTGCAGGAACCGATCCAACAGGTGGAGCAGGAATTATGGCTGACCTGAAAAGTTTCCAGGCACGTGAAGTGTATGGAATGGCTGTAGTTACTAGTGTTGTTGCACAAAATACGTTAGGTGTTCAAATGATAAGAAACTTAGATTTAGATATATTAGAAGCGCAATTAAAGAGTGTGTTTGACGATATAACACCTGATAGTATAAAAACTGGAATGATAGCAAATGCTGATATGATGAAATTAATTAAGAGATATTTACCTAAAGATGTTCCTTATGTTGTTGATCCAGTAATGGTTGCGACAAGCGGGGATAAATTGATAGATGATGTTGCAAGAAAACATTTAAAAGAAGAGATATTACCGCTAGCAACTATTATTACACCAAATGTACCAGAAGCAGAAGAAATTGTTAATTTTAAAATATTAACAGAGGATGATGTTAATCGTGCAGGAAAGTTCATTATCGACGAAGTTGGATGTAAGTCAGTAGTTATAAAAGGTGGACATCTAACAGGAGAAGCGAAAGATTATTTATTCTTGAATGATGGAACTAAGAAAGTATGGACTAGTGAAAGATTTAAAACTAATCATACACATGGGACAGGTTGTACATTCTCAGCTGTTATTACCGCTGAATTAGCAAAAGGTAAAAGTATAGTTGAAGCTGTAGATGTTGGGAAAAAATTTATTACAGCGGCGATAAAATATACACCAGAGATAGGTCATGGAAATGGACCTGTAAATCATATAGCCTTTAAAGGAGATTTATAAATATGACAAGTTTAAAATCATTAAAAGAGAAAGCACCACTAGTGATTTGTATAACTAATGATGTAGTTAAGAATTTCACAGCAAATGGATTAGTAGCACTAGGAGCATCACCTGCAATGAGTGAGTACCCAGAAGACTTAGAAGATTTATTAAAATATGCTGGCGGATTATTAATTAATATTGGCACATTAACTGATGAAACTTGGAAATTATACCAAGAAGCATTGAAAATTGCAGAGAAATACAATGTTCCTGCAGTATTAGATCCTGTAGCATGTGGAGCGGGAGCTTATAGAAAAAAAGTATCAGAGGATTTAATTAAAAATTACAAACTAGCAGCTATCAGAGGAAATGCTGGAGAAATTGCATCTTTAGTTGGTATAAATGTTGCTTCTAAGGGAGTGGATAGTGCTGGAGTAGATAATATTGATGAAATTGCCTTAGCAGCAAACGCTAAATTTAATATTCCTGTAGTAGTAACTGGAGAAGTTGACGCTATTGCAGTTAATGGAGAAGTAATAACTATACGTAACGGAAGTGCAATGATGCCTAAAGTTATTGGAACAGGATGCTTATTAGGAGCAGTATTAGCAAGCTTTATCGGACTAGAGAAAGGTGAAGAATTAAAATCACTAGAGGCAGCTATGTTAGCATATAATATTGCCGGGGAAATGGCAGAAAAACGTCCTAATGGACATTTACCAGGAACATTTAAAGTTGAATTTATTAATGCATTATATGAAATTACAGATCAAGATATAAAAGCATTTAAAAAGGTGAAATAAGATGTTTAATAAAGAACTATTAAAATTATATTTTATTTGTGGAACTACTACTTGCCTAGGTAAGGACTTATATACAGTAGTTGAAGATGCTTTAAAAGGTGGAATAACTCTATTTCAATTTCGTGAAAAAGGTGAAGGTGCCTTAGAAGGTAGAGAAAAAGTAGAATTAGCAATAAAACTACAGGATCTTTGTAAAAAATACAATGTTCCGTTTATTATTAATGATGATATAGAGTTGGCATTAGAAATAGATGCTGACGGAGTACATGTAGGACAGGACGACCTAGGTGTTGATGAAATTAGAAAATTAATGCCTAATAAAATAATAGGTCTTTCTATAGGAAATGAAGAAGAATTTAAACAATCCAAAGTTGAATATGTAGATTATGTTGGTGTAGGACCTGTATATGTCACACAATCAAAAGATGATGCTGGTGGAGCTATAGGTTATGAAGGACTAGAATTAATGAGAAGATTTTTACCACAAATGCCATTAGTGGCAATCGGTGGTATTCAGACACAACATATTAAAGATGTTATGAAAACAAATGTCGATGGTGTGTCTATTATATCAGCAATCTCATATTCAGATAATATTGAAAAAACTGTTCGTGAAATGATCGAACAATTCTAAAATTAGCCTCCAAAGTTTGAATCACCTTTTGATAACTTTCAAGTGGTGATGTAAAGAGTAGAACAAAAATATTTACCAGTTTTTGAGTCTACTCTTTTTTGTTTGGCTTTTATAATAAATATTATGGAGTATTTTCACGTGATTATTTGATTAATAAGAGATTTAAGTGTATAATTAGTGTAGAAAAAACAATGCTAATATGGTGGTAGGAGGAATTTTCATGACAAATATAGTATTGATACATGGTACATGGTGTGATGGAAGTGTCTGGGGAGAGTTTGTGTATGAATTAGAAAAATTAGGTTTGAATGTATATACTCCAACTTTAAGATATCATGATTTACCTTACGAAGAAGTTGAAAAAAAGGTAGCAGAAGTTAGTTTGGATGAGTTTACGGATGATATTGTAGAGTTAATAGAAACTTTAGAGGAAACTCCAATAGTACTAGGACATTCATTAGGAGGGCTTCTTGCTCAGAAGGTTGCTATGAGAACAAAAGTTAAAGGTTTGGTATTAATGGGAACTGCTCCAGCAGCAGGAATCTTCGCTTTTTATCCAAGTATGGTAATTTGTTTCTATAAACATTTTCTACGTTGGGGATTCTGGAAAAAATCTATGCCACCTTATAAACATGCCTTCTATGATTATTGTATGAATAATCAAGATGAAGCGGACAAAGAAAGAGAATTTTCTAAACTAGTTCCTGAGTCAGGTTTTACGTATTTCCAAATGGCACTTCCATTCTTAGATAAGCAAAAAGGTGCATATATTGATTTTGAAAAAGTAACTGAACCTGTATTAGTAATAACTGGAAGCGAAGATAAAATGGTACATCCAAATATAGCCAAAGCAACAGCTAAGAAATATAAAAATTCGACATTAAGTATTATTGAAGGATCAGATCATATGTATGAAGCTCCTAAATATCGAAACAAGACTGTAGAAGTAATAGAGCAATGGTTAAAAAACAACAATCTTAACTAGCGATTTTTTGAAAAAAATAATATTTTATGTAAATGAAAAAGTAAATATTCAGGAATTTTCAAAAAACTTTTTAAAAAAATTCAAAAAAAGTGTTGACAATTTTATCTGCTAATGATAATATAGAGTCAAGTTAAAAATTACCGATATTCAAATAAGTACTTTATAGTAACTTTTACAGAGAGTGTGAGTAGGTGAAAGCACACAATGCAGATGATAAAGGAAAATGGTTTGAATGGTAAAAAAAGTGAGTTTTAAAACACAAGCTTTTTTCGTAGGCGTTACGTTACAAACGCATACTATCTCGGATATATTCTAGATGCATAGACGATGTAGTGGTAAAGTTCGTAGTTTACGAAAAAGTAAGGTGGTACCGTGAAATTAGTTTTCGCCCTTATTCTCTCTGGAGAGTAAGGGTGAATTTTTTTACATAAAATTCACAAAGCCTAAATATTAATAATAAAAAAATCAAAAGGAGAAAATTATATAATGAAGAAATTATTATTTTTAGTAACAAGTTTCATACTTGGAATCGTATTAATTGGATGCTCAAGTGCATCAAAAACTGAGAAAAAAGGAATCGATGTTGATAAATTAGATCCTAGCAAACCTGTAACTGTAAAAGTTGGGGCTACTAACGTACCTCACGCAGTATTATTAGAGCACGTTGCTCCACAACTTGAAAAAGAAGGAATCAAATTAGATATCGTTACATACCAAGATTATTATGTACCAAACAAAACGTTAAACGATAAAGAAATCGACATTAACTACTTCCAACACGTACCATTCTTAAAAAATGCTATTAAAGAAAATGGATACAAAATTGAAGACGCTGGTGCAATTCACTTAGAGCCAATCGGATTATACTCTAAAAAAGTTAAAAACGTTAAAGACCTTAAAGAAGGTGCTAAAGTATTAGTAAGTAACAACAAATCTGAGTGGGGACGTGTAATTAAATTATTAGCTTCTGAAGGATTAGTAAAAGTTAAAGATGGTGTAGACCCAGTAACAGCTACTTTCGATGATATCGCTGAAAATCCTAAAAAATTACAATTCAGCTACGAAAATGATCCAGCATTAATGGTTAAATTCTACCAAAATGGTGAAGGTGACCTAGTTTCAATCAACGCTAACTTCGCTGTTGATGCAGGATTAAATGCAGCAACTGAACCAGTTTTAGTAGAAAAAGCTACAGATGACAACCCATACGCTAACATCATCGTTGTTCGTGAAGGTGACAAAGATAAACTAGTTGTTAAAAAACTTGTTGCAGCTTTAAAATCTGAAGATACTCAAAAATTCATTAAAGAAAAATGGAATGGAGCAGTATTACCTGTTAAATAATTTCATTAAAAAAAAAAGGCAGTTCGAAAGAGCTGTTTTTTTTATTGTAAACAAAGCACAGTGAGTGTGAGATTAAGATGTAAATCTTAAGAAATGAAAATAAGGAGTGACTCTATAAACTCGATTTCTCTGGAAATCATGATTTTTGAGTCACTCCTATTATGTTAAATGAATGTTGATATTATTAACCAGAAATTCAAGATTATTAATATTACTGTACAAATCCATGCAACAATTTTCATCCATGGTTTAATAACAAACTCTCCCATAAGTTTTTTATCTGATGTATATAGTGTTAATGGGATAATGGATATTGGTAAAGCAATACTTAAGAATACTTGAGTATAAATTAGCAAACTCTCAATTGCCTGTTCACTATCACCAAAAATTATTAAACAAATGACAACAGGCATCACAGCAATTACACGTGTTAGCATTCTTCTAACCCACATAGGAAGCCTCATGTGGATGAAACCTTCCATAACTATTTGCCCTGATAATGTCCCAGTAATAGTAGAGTTTTGACCAGAAGCTAACAGAGCTACTGCGAATAGTGTACTAAGGAATGGTGAAGCAATAGCTCCAACAATGCTGCCATCTTGTAAAGCGTTATAAAGGTCTGTAAAGCGTCCAAGACTATCACCATGACCATAAAACAAAGAAGCACCTAGAACTAATAGTAAACAGTTAATAATAAATGCGATTGAAAGTTGAATATTAGAATCTATAGTAGAAAATCTAATAGCTTCTTTTTTAACTTTGTTGTCCTTTCTATCGTATCTTCTTGCTTGAACAATAGAAGAATGTAGGTACAGATTGTGAGGCATAACTGTAGCTCCTACGATACCTAAGGCAATAAATAATGCACCTTTATTATTAATTACATCCTTATTCGGAATAAAACCTTTAATTAATTCTCCGGTATTAGGGTTAGCTAATAAAACTTCATAGAAGAATATTATTAGAATTGTAAATATCAAGGTAGCTACAATAGCTTCGATTTTTCTAAATCCAAAATGCGCTAATAATAGTAGTAAGAATACATCAAAGATAGTTATTATAACTCCTATTAGTAAAGGAATACCGAATAATAATTTTAAAGCTACAGCACTACCAATAATTTCTGCAATATCAGTAGCCATAATAGCTAGTTCGGTAATTATCCAAAGAACACCCCCCATTTTTTTACCTGTATGTTTTCTAGTAGCTTGAGCTAGATCCATACCAGTAACAATACCTAATCTTACAGACATTGATTGAAGTAACATTGCGATAAGATTCGATATAAGTATAACGAATAGTAAGCTATATGCATATTGAGCACCACCAGCGATAGAGGTAATCCAGTTACCAGGATCCATATAGCCGACTGCCACCAAAGCACCGGGTCCGCTATAGGCTAGGACCTTCTTTAAAAAGCTTCCTTCTTTTGGAACCTCTACGGTATTATTTATTTCTTGAAGAGATAGCTGATTTGCAGCTTCTAGCTCTTCTTGACTTTTTCTTAAAAATTTTTTAAAAATCATTTAATCACCTTTTCTAAAAATAATAGTCTAGTAAAAATTACAGAACTACTTTCCTTCAGGCGGAAATTTTGCCTTTGGAAAACTATAAATAATATTCTACTACAAAAATGAAAAAATGTAAATTTTATTGAAAATAGATATCACTATGATAATAGCTATTTGTTAGTAAAAGTTGAAAATTAATATGGATTCACGTCAAATTAATTCAAAAATAACAAACTCTTACAAAATAGAATGTAGTTTTACTACAAAAGAAAAATAAAAAAATATTATTTATTAGCTAAGGCGCCGGCAAGGATATAGTTGGTTTGGTAAATATGTTTATGATAAAATATAATCGAAGGGTTACACAGTAGGGGGGAAGATACTTATGGAAAGTTATATTTTTATCATTATCTTAAGTCTAATTTTTGCTAGTGCAATTAAGTGCTTAGTAGATAGTGAGAATAAAAAAGAGTTTCTATTTAGACGAAGCTGTTGTTCTAGTTGTCAGAAAAAATTAAGGGGAACGGACTTAATTCCGATCTTTAGCTATTTGTTTAAAAAAGGACGATGTAGTTACTGCAATCAAAAAATTCCATTAGATGTATTTTTATACGAAATTTTTACTTTTATTACTATAGTATTATTTATTATTTTCCAAAAACAGTTTATTTTTATTAGTTATCTTGAAGTTAGTATATTTATTATTCTCATTTTTTTAGGAATAGAAGATGTGAAATCATTTGAAGTTAATGATGAATTGTTTTATCTTCTAATTATTTTAAATTTTTCTTCTATATATATACACTATTATTTATTCAATTTTTTAGATTTTATTTATCTTATTATTATTTTTCATATACTATATATTCTCACAAGAGGTGGTTTAGGTTATGGTGACATAAAAGTTTTTTGTGTATTAGGTTTAAATTTAAACTTATTTGAAGGAGTGTATTTGTTAATCTTCACATTTTTATATGCAGGATTTTTCGCTATTGGATTAATAATTTTGAAAAAAGTTAAAAGAAAAACGAAACTACCGCTAGTGCCATTCATAGCACTTAGCTATTTAACAATAATATTAATAAGGGAGGGATTATTATGGTAGCATATACTATTAAAGAGTTTAGTGAGGAAGATCGTCCAAGGGAGAAGTTTAAGAAATTAGGTGCTCTAGCCCTTAGTGATAAAGAGATTCTAGCAATATTATTAAGAACAGGTACAAAAAATCAAAATGTAATTGAGCTTTCTGACATGATTTTAAAAGACATGGGCGGGATTACGAAGTTAAGAGATGCAACCTTAATAGAACTTATGAAACATAAAGGTATAGGTCAGGAAAAGGCGATACATATTCTTGCTAACATAGAATTCGCAAGAAGAATATATGCAACAAATGTCCTAGATGTGAAGTGTGATAGCCCGCAGTCAATAGCCAATTATCTAAAATCATCTCTAGAGAATTTAACACAAGAGGTCTTCGTAGTATTAGATATTGATACGAAAGGTAAAATAATCGAAAAAAGAGAAGTATTCAAAGGCAGTTTATCTATGTCAGTAGTTCATCCAAGAGAAGTATTTAAAGTAGCGATAAAAAATAGTGCTTCGAGCATAGTCTGCGTGCATAATCACCCAAGTGGAGATGCAACACCTTCTATAGAAGATATTAAAACGACTATAAATCTAATGGAAGTTGGTGAAATAGTTGGTATTGAAATGCTAGATCATATCGTAGTAGCAAAAAAAGGATATGTTAGCATTAGAAAAGTATTGAATTATCTAGCAGTAGAAAATATAGATTATAAATACGAAGATGTTACAGGTGAACAGTTAAAATATATACTGAGAAAATACAAGGTTGTAGGAGAGTATTAAAAAGTAAAAGTTCTAAAGTGAAATATAAAAAAATTGATTTACTAGTATAAATATAGTAGTATAAAGGAAGGTGATTCACTACCTATATTTCAAATGTGAACGTTAAGCTAGGAATTTTTCCTAGCTTTTTTGTATGGAGTACTATTAATGTAAGATAAAAGAGGGGACAGAGGTTTTTTAGTTTCAATTAAAAGATTAGTTTCAAGATAAATTCCAGTTTTTTATTTGAACTGGAATTCACTTTGAGAATTAACGAATTCTAAAAACAATCTTGAATTTTCAGAAAAAACATTGACTAGTAATTTCCTATTTGATATAATTTCTATAATTTAACAAAACGTTAATTAGATTTTATGTTGAGTGAAAAGTTAATCTATAAATTGAATTATTTTATAATATCAAATATTAAGAAAGAAATTGATTAGCTTCTATTAGCAATTGATTTCTTTTTATTGTATTTAGATTTTCAAAGGCTATTTATAAAATGAAAACTGAACTTTTAAATAGAAGGACTCAACTAAGGAGTGGGAAATATGAGGAAATTTTTATTTTCGGTAGTTTTATTTCTTATTACAGTAGTCTCGGGAATTAATATTTATTTTTCATATCAAATTAAATATGTTGTCGATGCCCTTACTACTAAAAATGAGCAATTATTCTACAATCAAATTATCTATTTATCTGTAATTATTATACTAATGCTTATATGTGAATATTTACGTCAGATTTTAGATACTATTTATCTAAATAAAGTTGGGTTTAATATTCATAGAACACTTGTGGGTAGCTTACTTAGGAATAAACTAGATACAAAGAGTAAAAATTTATTATCTACTGTAAATAATGATATTGAAATGGTAAAAGATCAATATTATAATACGATTTTTTCTCTGTATCAAGGGATAGTTTATTTTATTTTTGCTACAATAGCGTTGTTCAAATTAGATGTAACAACAGCTTTTTGGGTTATAGGATTGTCACTATTTCCAATTGTAATTCCTAACCTATTCAAAGCATATTTGAAAAATGTTCAAAACAGTATTTCTATACAAAAGGCTATTTATAATGACAAACTTGAAGATTTTTTAGAAGGATTATTGGTTATTAAAAATAGTGATTCGGCTAATATATTTTATGAAAAATTACTTAATGAATATAAAAAAATAAATAAACTTGTTAATAGAAAGAATATTTTAGTATCACTTGTAAATGTCTTAACAGGATTAGTATTCTACGCTACTATTATTGCTATTTTATACATTGGAGGTCGTCAAGCTCTGTTAGGAAATACTAGTGTGGGGGATATAGTATCTATTTTTACTATTTCTGCAGAGTTAGTAATGCCTGTCAATTTGATTACAGCTTCGATAGCTAATATAACATCGGTAAAAGATATAAAAAGGGAACTAGATTCTAAAGAGAAGTTTGAATACCTAGATAGTTATGATGTTGTCGATTTTGAAAACATAGAAGTTCGAAATGAAAGTTATAAATTTAATAATAGAGAAATTTTTAGTGATTTTTCAGCTAGTTTTGAAAAAGGTAAAAAGTATTTAATTCAAGGAGATAGTGGTAGTGGAAAATCGACTTTAGCATTACTATTAACGAAAAACATTGAAGGATGTAACATCTTTTTAAACGGAAAGAATATTAATAGTTATGAATACAACACAATTCAGAAAATGATAACCTATGTACCTCAAGATAGTTTTATATTCGTAGGTACGGTTATTGATAATCTTACTTTTTATAAAAACATAGAAGCGGATAAAATAATGACCTTAATAAAAGAAACTAGATTAGATGACAAAATTAAAGAAGTTTCTGATTTGATTAATACTATGTACGATAAAAGAAAATCAAATTTATCTGGTGGACAAAAACAAAGGCTAGCGTTACTAAGGGCTATATTACAGAAAAAACAGGTTATAGTTTTAGATGAAACATTATCAGGATTGGATAAAGATACATATATTTTAGTCGAAAAATTACTATTAAGTATGAAAGATAAGACTTTAATTCATATTTCACACAGATCTTATCCAGAAACTTTGAGAATGTATGATGAGGTGTATGTAATGGGAAAAAGGGACTGAATTAAAAGTCCCAAATTTTAAAAAAAGTTTATACGAGCACTCGTAGACGTAGTGGTTTATTGATATATAAATTCACCTTATGAAAGCTTTTTAGATATTTGATAAACTTTTCGGAGATGACTCGATAAAGTCTCTTTCTCCGAAATCACAATTTTTGAGTCACTTTCATAAAATATAGAGATAGGAGAGTCTAGTATGTTAAATAGGAATTTTAATTTATTATGGTTATCACAGATAGTTAGTTCAATTGGAAATAAACTGACCATATTTGGATTTCCATTAGTAGGAATATTCATTTATGATACTACGGTATTAGAAACTTCTATGATTACAGTAATGTCGTTTTTACCGAGCTTACTTTTTGGAACAATAATAGGTGTTGTTGTAGATAGGGGGGATAAAAGGAAAATAGGGATTTTTACAAATATAATTTGTTTTGTTATTTCTATAATATTATTTGTATTTTCTATTTTTAAAATATTACCACTGTGGGGGTTTTACATTTTAATTTTCTTATTGAATACATTCTTATTATTTGGGAGTATATCTTTTTATAGTCAAATTCCTATAGTAGTAGAGAAAGAAAATCTAAAGAAAGCAAACTATAAAATGGAATTAAGTAATAGTGTTATTGATACTGCCGCTCCAAGTGTTGGGGGAATTATATTTGGTTTATTTTCTGCTCCGTTTATCTTTATAATAGATGGGATAACATTTATACTAGCAAGTTTTTGTCAGATACTACTCCCATGTAATATAGAGAAAGATAGAGTAAAAACAAAAAAGAAATCGATAGTTCACATAAGAGAAGCATACAATTATATTTTTAATAATCAAATATTATTTAAATTGGCGATGAGTTACTTTGTATTGGTATTTGGTATAGGTATTTTTCAGTCGATTCAGTTTTATTACTTAAGTAAAGTTTTAAATGTTTCTCCGTATACAATTGGGATGATTATAAGCGTAGGAAATATAGGTCTTGTAGTTGCATCGGTGAGTTCTTTAAAAATATCTGATACTATAGGGATGGGAAAAACTATAATATTATCATTTATTTTATATGCAGTGGGCTTCACTCTTTATTATTTAAGCAGTGAAGAGAGTACATTATCTTTATTTGTTGCAACTATGTGTATAGGAGCAGCGATGCCTTTATATAATGTGAATGCTACTACAATTAGACAAAGTAATGTTGATTTATCAATGTTGGGAAGTGTTTCTGCTATTTGGAGAATTTTTGGAAGAGGGCTTATTCCACTAGGAGCGACAATAGGTGGAAGTATTTCAACATATTTTTCGATAAAAATGGCGATATTAATATCGGTTATTATAGTTTTATTAGGTTTAGGTATAGTATTATTTTCTGATGAATTAAAAAAATACACGTAATATTTCATCACAAATATTTTGAATACGTTTTATAAAGTGGTATAATACAATTGAATAAGTATAAATAATTATATTGTATTAGTTAATAAAATAATTTTAAAAGGGAGGAGGAGAAAGATGAATAAGCTTAAAGATTTAGGTTTGTTGGTATTGCAAGTTGAAGTAATGGGTTTCTTATTTATAGCGATGAATAAATATTTAACTAACACTACAAGCTTTTTACCTGAAGCTTTCACTCAAGATAAAACAGATATTAAGGCATATAGTTTAGCTGCGTTGGCGTTTATGGTATTAGGTATTGCTCAATATTATGTGGTTGACTTATATGACAAAATCAACTGGAAAAAAGCGAGTGTAATAGAATACTTGGTAGAAGTGATGGGGGTGTTACTAGTATTTATCTATTTACAATTTATAGATAATCTAGTTAAGTTTGCATTTCTATTTGTGTTAGTTTCATTTCTATTCATAATGAGATATTTATACTTTTATAAGAAATTTGCATAAGTTTATACTTTTGAACAAAGTCTGGAGGAAAACACTGTTCAAAGTGTAGAAATTTTTAGTTTAAAATTTTAATTTGGAATGTAGGTATTCAATATAATTGTTGTACTGTTGTTGCTGGAATATATAGGGGAAAATAAAAAAACGGGAGTGACTCAAAAATCGCGATTTTTGAGTCACTCCCGTTTTGTTTAAACCATTTAATAAATCATATTACTGTACTTTTAATTCTACACATTCTGTTAGTTGTTTTTTGATTTCTTCTTGTATATGGTGAGAAATCATTATTAACGTTAACTTATCGTCAGCTAAGATATTGTTTTCTATGCGTACTGCTGTTTTTTCATCTAATGCTGAGGTTGCTTCATCGAGAATTAAAATTGGATAATTTCTAATTAAAACTCTTGCAAGAACTAATCTTTGTTTTTCTCCGCCTGAAAGTATTTCTCCCATATTAGATAAGTTGTGATCTAAGCCATCAGGTAAATCTTTAACTCTATCAGCTAAACAAACTTTTTCCAGTATGTCCCATATTTCTTCATCTGAATAGCTATCATCTAAAGTTATGTTATATCGAATTGAACCGGTAAAGATAGATGTTTGTTGACTTACATATCCAATCTCTTTTGAGAAGTTAATATCATCCTGTATTTCAAGAGGATTACCATCGATTAAAACTTTATCTTTATTTGATTGTAATTTCCCTAGTAGCAACTTGATTATAGTAGATTTTCCAGAACCACTTTTACCGATTACGGCATATTTTTCGCCTTTATTTATATTAAAGTTAAAGTTTTTAATAATATGGTTATCTCCGAAACTATAATTAAAGTTTTTAAATTCAATATTTTCTTCAACGTGTGGATAAAGTGTTTCTTTAGCAGTTGATTTAGTTATAACGCTATTTAATATTTCTTTTGTACCGATTACCTTAATATACAGATCAACCAATTGATTGATAGAAGTAAGGTATATGCCTAGTATAGTAGATACCGAAGCTATTGTTCCGATAGTTAATTCATTTTTTAAAACTAAATAAATCGCAAAGATAAAAATTAATAATTCAAGTAACTTCTCAATACTTTGTAAAGTTAACTCACCAAATGCCATTAATTTAGAAATACTATACTGTTGATCTTCTTTTTGAATTTGACTAGCTTTAACATTTTTTGAGAATAAATTTATCTTACCGATATTTTTTAAATCTTCATAACCTGTTAAATATTCCTTTAAAACTCCAGAGAATTTCCCTGATAAAATTGATAAATTTGTATATCCTACACTAATTTTATTACCGAACTTACCGCTTATTAAAAACATAGCGATTGATGATAATAGGGCGAATACAACAAATTTCCAATTAATAAGCCATAAAAATACTACTGATGAGATAAATAATACAATAGCACTTAGTAAACCAGTTAATGGTGAGAATAAATACGCAGATAATAATTCAAGTTGATAAGTGTATTTAGTCATATGCTCACCAGAATCAATCTTATTAAATTCCGATTGAGACATAGTTTCTATGTTTTTACTAATTCTATCACCTAGATATATTTTCCATTGTTTAACTAATTGTGCAATTATAATTTTTAACCATGCCCTAAGTAATTCTACTATTATTAGAATACAAATAATAACACCAACTTTTGCCCATAGAGATCCCGTTTTGTATATTACAGAATCAACAATATCAACACGTGCGTATACAACATAAACAGTCCCTATTGATACTATTAGTGTCAAAATAAACATAATGCATAACTTTAATTTGTTTAATGTTATAACTTCTAAAATATTTTTAATCATATTGCTCTCCTTTGTATAGATTATATTTCTATAGAAGTCACTCAAAAATAGCGACTTCTGAGACATCGATTTGTCAATTTCTCCATGAAGTTTCTTAGATTTCTAAAAAGCTTTTATAAGATGAGTTTAGACTACGAATACGAGCTCTCATATAAACTTTTTTAAGATTTAGTTATTTTTGAATCCCCTATAGTATTTATGTAACTTTAATTATACTGACTTTTTTTGTGCGCGTCAAGACGATTAGAGTAAATTTTCTGAAAATTATAAATTTATATTGTTATCATCTTTTTTTCATACTATAATAAATATATAAATATATAAGTTGGTGTTTTATATAGTTCTCAAAATTCCCCTTAATAGTTTGTTATTAAATTAGGTGGAATTAAAAGTAGGAGGTATTTATGAAAAAATATATTTTAAAATTTAAATATAGGTTCTTATTAATTTGTTTTCTTATATTGTTAAGGCAGTTATTCCTTATGAAAAGTAATTTTTTAAATGCAGATGCTATAACTGTACTTACTAATAGAAATCTACATAGTTTCTTTGAAATTATCTTTTTCTTATCAGTTACGTGGTTCGTTATTATAGTAATTGATAGGGTGGTAAAGGTAAGAGAGGAGATTTTTATTCAAGATATTGGAATAGATGTTAAGGATAATCTGTCTACTAGCCTTATAGAATTAGATATAGAAAAGTATAAAGATAACTCATCTGGTGTCTATCAATCTTGGTTTAATAATGATATTCAAATGATTCAAGAAAAAGGTTTAAGGAATATATTTGCTATAATATATAGTCTTTCTGGTGTGGTATTTTCTCTTTATGCTCTATTAAAATATCACTGGATCATTTCTTTAATTACTATTATAGGAACAGGAATATTAATCTATCTTCCAAAAATTTTTAATAAAAAACTTCATAATATGGGAACAGAAGTTACTAAAGAAAATGAGAACTATGTAGCTTCATTAGAGGAGACAATTCTAGGTTATGATACGTATTTCTCTCTTAATAAATTACAAATAATTCCTAAAAGAATAGCTAATATAAGTAGAATTTTGAAAAATGTATTTGTTAGACAAAGTAAATTGGAAAGTAATTATTATATGCTTAACTTTGGCTTAAATGTCTTTTTCCAAGTGTTATTAGTTTTTGTTACAGGGTATTTAGTTGTTAAAGATAATTTGGAAATCGGTGCAGTTGCAGCTGTAGGAATGTTTGCTAATCTTGTATTTGATGGTATGAGCCAAGTAGGCTATAGAATAGCATTTATTAAAGGGACAAAACCTATTTTCTCTAAGCATGATGAATTCATGTTAAATAATAAGGGTAGCCACTCACCTGTTGAATATTCTTTAAGAGAAACATTATTTAAAATTAAAAACTTACATTTCAGTTATGGTGATAGAGAAATCCTAAATAATGTGAATCTTGACATAAAAGAGGGGAATAAATATTTAATAAGCGGAGATAGTGGAGTAGGAAAATCAACATTATTTAAAATTATTACAGGACAATTAAGAAATTATGAAGGTAGTGTAGAGTATTGTAGTGTTGATTTGAAAAAATTATCTACTAAACAAGTACTAGAAAAACTGACTATAATTCAGCAAGAAAATTTTGTATTTTCAGGTACTGTCAAAGACAATATAACTATGGGAGAAGTAGTAGAGGATAGTGAAGTAGCTAAATATTTAGAAAAAGTGGGCTTAACACAGAAAGACTTCTTATATTCAGAAGTAGAGGTTCGTGGAAATAATCTTTCAGGAGGACAACGCCAAAGATTGGCTATAGCTAGAGCGTTGTTCAATGGTAAAAATATACTATTAATTGACGAGGGAACATCAGCTTTAGACAAAGAATCAGCAAAAAGTTTAGTAGAAATGCTGTTAGGAAATAAAGAATTAACGATAATAATGATTAGTCATGACATAAGTGATGAACTAAGAGAAAAATTTGATAACATTATAAAATTATGATACAAGTGAAAGTTAGTAAAAAATAATATAGATTAATATAGAAGAACGAAAGTAGTGGGGTGGCTCAAAAATAAATTTCTCAGTAAATAAGATTTTGAGTCATTCCCATTTAATAAGGAGGATAAGCATGAGTTATAAGTTTATGAGTGATGCTTTAGATAATAATTTAATGCCTATAGGTAAAAGTGATTTTTTAAATTTATTTAAAGATTTAGAGATAGGAGAAGGAGACATTTTAATTGCGCATGTCTCTCTTAGCAAATTCGGTTATATAATCGGTGGTGCAAGATGTGTTTATGAAGCACTTATGGAAAAATTAGGAGAAAGTGGAACACTTGTTGTCCCAACGCAATCTTTAGAAAATATGTCTCCAGAGTACTGGGAATATCCTAAAGTTCCTCAGGAGTGGATAGAAAAAATAAAACAAGAGAGTTTATCTTATGATGTTAATCTATCTAGTACACGAGGTATGGGGAAATTTAGCGAGTTTGTTATGAATCTAACACATTCTGTTAGAAGCTCTCATCCGTTATATTCTTTTTCAGGAGTAGGAGAAAAAGCACAGGAAATAATAAAAGAGCATCCATTAGATGATGGTTTAGGATACAATTCACCATTAGGGAGATTGTATGATCAAAATGCCAAAATTTTGTTATTAGGAACAGATTTTGAAACTAATACGGCATTGCATCTCGCAGAGTACTCGTTAAATAGAAAAAAAATAAAAGAGAGTGCCAATGTAGATGGAGAGTGGTTAGAATTTTCTAATATCGAATTAGATATATATGATGATTTTTTAACAGTTCAGAAAGAATTCTTGGACAATTGTAAGGAAAGTTATCAAATAAAAGAGATTCAGAAAACATCAGTTCTTTGCATTGATTTAAAAAGTTGCGTAGATTTTGCGAAAGAATATTATAAGAAAAAGGAAGAAGTGAAGTAGAGGGAGGATGATTTTATATTAAAATTTTCAAATTGTTACCATCTTATTTTCATATTATAATAAATATAGTAATTGTTTATATGCTATAAAAATAAAGGAGAAATTTTTTGTAGGTGTATTTAAAAGTTATAAATTTGCATATTATTAATATTTTAGAATAAGATATGAGAGATTATGGAATAGAAAGGGATTAATTTATGAATAAATATATGAGTGTTTTAAAAAATGTTGATTTTATAAAGTATTTTTTTTCGATTAATTTCACAACATTAGCGCAATCATTTGTTAGTATAAGTATTATCTGGTTGATTTATGAAGAAACTAAAAACCCATTATTGATAGCTATTTTTGGTGTGTTGACTCAATTACCAGCTATAGTTTTTGGACCATTAATATCAAAAGTGTTAGACAGGTTTAATATTGGAAAAGCAATGTTCTTATTTTTACTACTAAGAGCTGGTATTTTTCTGATTATATTCTTATTACCGTTTAATGATAAGATATCTTTAAGTATTATAGGATTATTGATAGGTTTGAATAGCGTTATAGGAATTCCTTTATCAGCAGGAGGAGATATAATAATAAAAGAGGTGTGTAATGATGAACAATTAGTAACAGCTAATGCATTGATGATAATATTTTTTGACATCTCTTATATCTTTGGTTCGATTTCTGTTGCGATAATGGGAGTGCTAGGTAATAATAGAATAGCTTTTATAATAGGTGCTGTATTATTTTTTATTTCAGCGATTATAATAAGTACAATAAAAAGTGATGAAATATTTAGTAACAGTGAAGATAGACAGGAAAAATATACGGTATTTAGTTCTATGAAGTATATTGTAAAAAATAGTGAGATATTCCTTATGACAATTAATACGACATTGTGGAATATGTTCACTTGGGGAAGTTTTATCGTTTTATTACCAATATATGTAGAACAAAATTTAAATAATGATAGTGTAGCGTATGGAATATTAAATTCTTTACAATCTGTTGGTATTATACTAGCTTCACTTATAATAGGTTTGCAATTTATATCGAAAATTAAAATAGAAAAATTAATTTGCTTAGGTATTATAGTTCATTGTTTATTATTGATACTGTTTTATTTTAGTACGAATATTATTCTTTCAGTAATTATACTTATTATAGCAGGAGTTGCTTCAGCACCAGTACTAATTTATAAAGCAACATTCTTCCAAAGAAAAATTTCTAGAAGAATAATGGGGCAAGTACTATCATTAATCCTAGTTTTAGGAAGTGTCTTGTATTCCCTAGGAGGCGTTATTATAGCATTCCTGATAGAAAAATTAGGAAAAGAATATTTTTCATATATAAATTTATATTCATTAATTATCATTATAGTAATATCACTAATGAGTCTTAAAAAAATATCGTAAATTTATCTACTGTAAATTAAAATATATTTTTTCGGAGTGAATTAAAGATATTTATTTTTGTTATGAGAAAATGATATAATTATGTCTGTAAATAAGTACAACAGAAAGGAGAAAATAATTATGGATCCTATGATTGAAAAAATGTTTAATGATAATTTACTAAATTTTAAAATTATTGTTGAACTAGTAGATTATTTAAGGGTTAAGCATGGTGAAGAACCGTCATTTACATTTGCTTGTTTTAAAAATGGGTTAAATACAGAGCAAACTGAAGATTTGCTTATATTCTATTCGGACATTACTGATAAAATAGCAGCCGAGGATATACATTTATTAGATAGAAATTTATTAATAGAAAAAACTAAAGAAAAAATTCCAAATTTGACAGATGATAATAAAATTGGAGAAATAGTAGACAGTTATATTAATTGTTGTTTTTTGTTAAAAGATGAATAAATTATAGTATCAGATTAAGTTATTACTAAATCAAGAGTCTGTTTTTTGAATTAATGGGAGAATAAAGTGAGGAAGAATAGATTTAATAATTTAAAATTAGTATATATGTTGTTAATTATGAAAAAGGATGATTAGAAATTATGAAACCAAAGAAATATTTTTTGAAAAATTATTAATTTATAAATTTCCGATTATTATAGTAATATATATTATAAATAGCTATATGATGTATATTTTAAATAATATTATGTATGTAGGATATTTTATAATGATTCTCGTGTTTCTTTTCAATAAAAATAAGAATAGCAAAAGGAAAGAAAAGGGTTAAAAAACAATAGAAATAAATTACGTAATTCCACCTCATCTCTTGATTTAGTGAGATGGGGTTGTTTTTTATTGTTCAAAAATCACCGAATTCGATAGCGAAAATAATTTCTTTATCGTAAATTAAAAGAAAAATTGATATAATATTCAGAAAATATTGACTTTCTGAGAAAAACACGTTAATATAGTTAAAAATAGGAGAATAGGTTCTAGAAAAATAGTAGAATTTGATAAAGAAAATCATCATAAATCAGATAATAAATTAGTAAAATAAGAGGAAATATTATGAAAGAGATAATTAGTGTTGAGAGTCTTAGTAAAGATTACATAATAAAAAATAGAGTTAGCTTTTTTAATACAGAAAAGACAGTTAAACAAGCGTTGAAGGATATAAATTTTAGTATTAAAGAAGGAGAGATTGTAGGATACATAGGAAACAATGGAGCTGGGAAATCTACAACAATAAAATTACTGTTAGGAATACTAACTACTACAAAAGGTTCAATAAAAGTGTTCGGTAAAGATCCGTTTGTAAACAGGCAAAAAAATGCTAAAAACATAGGTGCACTATTCGGACAAAGATCACATTTATGGTGGGATTTACCACTAATTGATTCTTTTGAGTATTTATCAAAAATCTATGAAGTAGACAATAAAGAATGGTTAGACTATTTGATAACAGAATTAAATGTAAAAGAGTACTTATATCAACCAGTTAGGCAACTATCTTTAGGGCAAAGAATGCGTGGGGAGTTTATAGCTAGTATTATTCATAAACCTCAATTAGTATTCTTAGATGAACCGACCATCGGTTTAGATATAGAAACAAAGAAAAAGATTATGGAATTAATACTAAAAATAAATGATAAGTATAATACTACTATCATACTAACAACTCATGAGATTTCTGATATTGAAAAAGTATGTAAGAGAATGATTTTGATAAGTGATGGTGAAATTAATTATGATGGCAAAGTGAAAAGCTTTAAGCAAATTTTTAATAAATATAAAAAATTAAAAATGTACGGAGAGAATATAGTAGATTTAAATGAAGAAGGAATATTACCTTTACGTACAAATATCGATTCTAAAGAATTTGTTTTTGATGAAACTAAATTTAATGTGTTAGATATAATAAAACTACTACCGAATGAAAGTATTATTACACAAACTGAAGTATTGGACCTAAATCTACAAGAAGTATTGCTTGTGAAGGACAAGACGGGTGATAAATATGAATAGATTTTTTGCTTATACTTTATATCAATACAAAAGTTTATTACAATACAAATTTAATACGATAATGCAGATAATTGCATCACTTTCTATGGTATTAATACAGTATAGTATCTGGATATATGTTGAAAAATACAATTCTAAAAATATTGATGAAATAATAACTTATGTACTGTTTGCGATTATTTTACAAATAGTTTTACCTATAAAAATAACTACTAATTTTGTATCTGAGAAGATTTTAAAAGGTACTATTATTAATTATTTGAATAAGCCTAATAGATTAATAGTTATAACGTTTTTCACTACTTTAGGCAATTTTCTCTATAAATTAAAATTCCAAGCACTACCGATTTTAGTTATTTATATTTTACTGTTTTATAATTTAATATTTAGAACCATATCTCTTAAGAGATTTGTACTTTTTATATTTGTGTATATTTTGAGTTATATTGTTACGTTTTTATTAGGTTATATTATTGCATTATTATCAACAGTATTTATAAGAATAAACGGTGTATCTGAATTAGTTAATGCTCTTCTTATTATTTTCGGTGGAGGGTTGCTACCTTTAGATTTATATCCGAAACTATTATTAAGAATATCAGAGGTAACTCCATTTTACGCTGTAATGTATGCACCTATTTCTATTATTGTACATGATAATGATTTAGGAAAAGTCTTATTTATTCTTGGTGTACAGATGTTTTGGTTAATCATATTATTGATAATTTCAAAAAGACTATCAAGATATGTATTTAACAAGTTTGATATAATGGGAGGTTAATATGAAGAAACATTTATATTTATATGCAGAGTTTTTTAAAATGGATGTAAAAAGGATATTGAGTTATAAACTAGATTTTATTATAGGAAATTTGGGTTATTTACTAGATACTCTTACAACATTGTTTGTATTACTTATTACGCTTAATTATACAGAATTAATCGGTGGCTTCTCATTATATCAATTGTTGTTTTTATATGGTTTTCTAACATTAACATCGGCGTTATGGGAATTTTTCTTCGTGACAACTTTAGAAGTCCCATATTTAATTCAAACTGGAGAACTTGATTTATTTTTATTAAGACCGCTTAATATTCTTTATCAATTTATTATTTTCCAATTAGATGAGGAAGCTTTATTTGAGTTAATTACAGGTATAGTAATTGTGATTTTTTCATTATATAACTTAGATATTGATGTAACTTATTTATTTATAATAAAATTCATTTTATTTACAATATCTGCGGTTTTAGTAAGAGAGGCTATATATTTAGCACTAGTATCAATTAGTTTCTTTTCGATAACAAATGATGGTATAAAATCAGTTTTATGGCAATTGTATCAACTGGCAAATTATCCAGTTAATATTTATCCGTTTTTCATTAAAGTAGTACTAATAATTATTCCATTCGCATTTGTGGGATATTTCCCAGTGGTAAATTTAATAAATTTCCATGATAGTTTTAATTTAGAAACATGGATTTTAATATTATTTGGACCATTTCTACTTATATTAATCTATAAAACAATATGGAATTTTGGATTGAAAAAATATCAAAGTACAGGATCATAATAGTTAATGAGGTTAGAGAGTTATAAGAAATAAGATCAAAGTGAATCACATAGGAGGTGTTCTTTATAGAATTTAATGTTAAATTAGCGAGAAGTTTATATTTATGTTTGAATTTAATTTTGAGTGTTTTATATTCTTATATAACGGTGAAATTTATATCTGTACATAATTTTCCTATATATTTTATTTTGTTAATAACGACTTTGATAGAAATATTTATTTTTTTAGACACTAGTTATTTCAGGATTTTAACTGGTATAAAAACAAAGTATTTTTACTATATATTAATAGTTTTTTCAGCAGTAGTGTTTATTCTTAAAAATAATATAGATTTATACTACATATTAACATTTTATTTTGTTTATTACTTATTAATATCAATAGTTCTGCTTAATTACAATTTATTTGTAATAGAGGAAAGTAAGTCTATCAAAGCAGGAGTGACAGATATATCCATATATAGCAACTTGTCAAAATTACTTGGATTTTCTTTAGGTAGTTATATTTATAAGGTGAATATTGATGAATATTTAATAGTATTTATAATTATGTTTGTTTTATTTTCAAGTTTCAAAATAAATAATTTTAAAAATGAAACTGAGAAAAATTCTGAAAGATTAGTTTTTAATAAATTGAAAAGAAAATATATTATTATCAATACAGCGTTATTGTCAGGAGCAGCAGTGTTTTTTATACCGTTGTTTATAAAACAATTAGCGGCTAGGAATTTAATACAATATTCTAGTATTGTATTCTTTATACCAGGTCTAACGGTAGTTTTATTTTTAATGATTACTAAGAAATATGATGTGAATCTAAATAAAATACTTATGTCTTACATAATTTTGGATATAGTATTCTTCATATTGGTTATATGTAAGGTATTTTTACCATTACAAGTGATCCTATTATCTTTAATAGTGGCACTAGGTGTGTCAATAAGTATAAAATTAAGGACTAATTTCATAAAAATTAATGATAAAGAATATAGAAAAAGTATAGTTCAAATTTTTCGAATAAGTGCGCCGTTATTTACTATTGTTTTGAGCTTTGTAGGACTATACGTGGAAAACATTGCTTATTATATTTTGTTAATAAATGCAATTTCGGCTATTCATGTATTGTATGTAAATTTAAAGAATAGAGAGCATACTTTATTAGATTAAGGAAAAGTTCTTAGAAAAAATTTTAAAAATGAAAAATTAATAAAACGATGTACACTTAGTTGCTTTTTGAGAAGCTAGGTGTATATTTTTTTCTTTGATTTGAGAATTAATACTATGTTATATTGCTACAAAAATCAGTATTCATTAACTAAAAATAACATGCGATAATTTTGAAAGTGTTTTTTTTCTTTTCATATTGCTTTCACATCGTTTTTATATTACAATAAAACTATAAAGCTTTATAACCTCATAAAATAAGGAGGACAAAAAAATGGTATTAGATATTGGAATTATATAGTTTATAATGTAAATAATAAAGAGAATCATCATTATTTTTTGAATTTCTATTGATCTTAAAAAATTGTTGTTTCTCATTATAACTTGAATAGAGGAGAATCAGCTATTTTAACAGACGATAATGATTTTATAGTAACTGCTAAAGTAGACACTTGATTAATAAGTCACTCATTCAAGAAGACGCACTTTATTGTGTAAGCTACATGTAAACTGCATATTAAAGAGTTGAAGGTTGATTTGTATTTGCAAATCAACCTTTTCTAGAAAGTAATTAAAAGAAAAATGTAATATCGAGAGGAGGGAGTTAAATGGTAAAACTATTAACAGTAAAAGATTTAGCATATAAATATAAAAATTCTAGTGATTACGCGATTAAAAATATTTCTTTTTCTGCGGAAAAAGGAGATATGATTGCACTTATAGGTAAAAGTGGTTCAGGGAAAACTACTATAATTAATTCTACATTAGGATTGTTTTCTAATATCGAAGGTAAGGTGTCTTTCGGTGAAGGAGTGTCTGTTCAAGATGTAGACTACTGTATGCAAAATCAATCAGTAGACTGGTACTTAAATGTATATGACAATATTTATATGGGGGCATTATACTCTCAAAATACTATTAGTAAGAAAAGTGTAGATGAGATTATTGCTGTTCTAGGCTTAAAAGATAAGGAGAAGTCTGATCTAACAGAACTATCTGGAGGACAATTGCAGAGAGTACAAATAGCAAGGAGTCTAGTATCTAATTCAAAAATATTATTTTTAGATGAACCTACTACAGGATTGGATGTAGTATTATCAAAAAATATATTAGAATACATAAAAAATAATAATAAAGAACATGCTGTTTTTATATCTTCTCATGATTTAGATCTTATAGAAAAGTATTGTAATAAGATAATTTATATAAACGATGGGGAATGTTTATACTTCGGAGAAATGAGCGCGTTCTTAAGAGAATATAATAAAGAAATAGTATATAACATTTCTTACAATGGTGAATTAAGTAAAGATATAGTAGAGAAATATAAAGATACTATTACAATAGTTGATGATAAAAATTTAAAAATTTTCTTGGAAAAAGAAGAGGAAATTTCAAATGTATTAAAATTATTATTGGCAGAAAATATTACAATAGGAAGCCTGCAGAAAGAAGAGATTACCTTGAAGAGAATATTGGAATTGGAGGAGTAATTATATGAAAAATGTAGTGAAGAATTTTTGGGCAACATCGTATATAGAATATAAGGCGATTGAAAATAATAAGCAGATTATATATACTCAGCTTATGGTTCCAATTTTGTACTTTGTATTCTTTGGATTTGGAATAGGGAATTCTTTTTCAAGTTTAGCTTTTAAAGGAGAAAATGTTAGCTATATAGAATATATTTTCGTTGGAATTATAGGAGTAATATTAAATTCTCAGATGAATCAGTCGGTTTATAGAGTGAATTTAGATAAAAAATGGGGACTTCTAGCGTATAAAAGAATAAAAGGAACATCAGCTATTTCTTATTTTTTAGGGAAATTAGTATTTCCGTTAGGAATTACAATAGTACAGGTATTACTAATTTATTTCTTATCGTTCTTTTTAGGAATAAAAATACAGATAGTTCCTTTCTTAAAAGTATTAATTATTGTAATTATTAGTCTAGTATTTTGGTTTTCTCTTGGAGTTATTATTTCATTAGGAACTGTATCATATAGAACTAGAGACCTTATCTTAGGAACATTATTACTACCGATAATTTTTGCCGCACCAACTTTTTATAGTTTGGATAATTCCAAGGTGCTATATTATGTATCAAAACTTAATCCATTAACTTACCAATTAACGAGTATGAGAACTGTAATTTTTGATATGAATCTTGATATAAATACTTATGTTACAATATTCTTAAGTCTAATAATGTTTGTTTTAGCAATAAACGTGATAATAAGATCAGAATTATTAGGTGACGAGAGATAAAAGAATGTACACTTAGTTGTTATAGAGATGACTAAGTGTACATTTGTTTTATCTTTTTACTAATTTTGTTTTTTGTTTATTTGTTGTTTTTACAGGCTTAGGTACATAAGGCGGATAAAGTTTACGTCCTAATAATATTTGGAATGCTACAAGGATACCACTGACTACAAAGTAAATTCCTATAGCAGCGATACTCGTATATGTTAAAAATGTTAACATTATAGGAGTAATCCAAACCATATTTTTAGAAACATTTTGTATACGTTCAGCCTCTGGTGTGTTTTGTGACATAGGATTACTTTGCATCATACTTTGAGAAATTTTACCAACAATCATATATATTACAAAAACAAGAATTAATAGTATGTAAGATTTTTCTCCAAGTGAAATGGATAAAAAGCTTGAATCAAGAATATCTTTTGAATAGACTGGATTCTGTAGAGTGAAATATAAACCGGAAATAAACGGTGCTTGAATTAGAATAGGTATTAGATTACCGAAAATTGCTGGTGAACAATCATATTTTTTATATATTTTAAAGAGTTCTTTTTGAAGTTCAGTTTGTTCAATTCTTATTTTCATTCGTTCATCATTATTAAGAGCTCTCTTTTGATCTTCACTAAGCTTTTTAATTTTATTTTGTACAAGATCTAATTCAGGTTTTGCTTTTTCCATATTGATTGATGATGTACGTTGTTTTTTATAATTTTTCAACATAAAAGGAAGAATAATACCTTTTACTATAAGTGTAATAATAATTATAGAAAGACCCCAACTTTTAACATAGACATTAATATTTGATAAAAACATATCCATATTTTTGGTGAATGTATTATAAAAGAAACCATCAGTATCATTTGCAGAACATCCAGTTAAAAATACGATTAATATTAGAGTATAAATACAGAATAGATATTTTTTCATTTATTGCCCCTCCTTACACATATATTATCATACACATCCATAAAATGAAAGGGGTATCACGTAAATATTTTAAAATATAATAATATTATTTAAAAGAATTATTATGTTAAAGTCAATTGTAAATAAAGAAAATTATAGTTTAAAATATAATAAAAGATGAAAATATTAATATAATTTATTTTGTTTTTATTTAGTGTGTGATAAGATGAAAAATAGTATAGAAACAGTGTTAGTAGATACGATTAAAGTATAGAAAATGGAAGATGAATATTTATAGACAGCGTATATGATTTTTATTATTTGTGGAGAAAGAAAAATTAGAAAATCTATTATTAAGGTTTTCGTATTGATACCAGTGTATTTTCATATTACAATAAAGGTGTAAAGTTAAATAGCACCATAATATAAAATTTCCCGAATAAGAGGAGGCTATTGGAAATGGACAGTATAGTAGGATCTGTAGTCGCAACTATAACTATTGCTTTTTTATATTTTATGTTTAGAAGAAATTCTCAACCTATATTTAAAAAGAACAAACAACAATTACTGGTAGGATTAATACCAATTGTTGTATTTTGTATATTCTTTCCAAAGGTTATAAAGATAGTAATAATTTATTTAGTAGTTGAGATTATTATATATATAATAGATTATCGCAATGAGAAGAAAAAATCTGCGAAACAAAGTTAAATAATTCAAAAAATAAAAAGAGGAAGCAATACTTATCTAATTTTTAAAAGAAATTTATTTTTTTCGTAACAATATTACTATGTCATTACTATATATAAATTTGACGTAGATTAATTTTTTCCATATAATAAGTGTAGAAGAAGTCGGAGAGTAATACCGACTCTAAAAAGAAAATACTCTCAAGTTGATGTGGTCGTAGGAGTCGCGACTCTAAAAAGAAAGGCTCTTTTTTTATACAGTCTAAATTAGGTGTAACTATCACAAAAGAATTATTTATCAGTCAATAAATAAAATAAATCAATTAAGAATCAGTAATAGCCCTAAAAATTCAGATGAATTTTAGAGGCTATTACTATAGTTAACTAGTCTTTTTCTTATTTATATATTTAATGATTATATAAGATAGCGATATAAAAATAATATATTTTAAATTTGTTATTTTTATATTAATTATGTAAAGGATATTTATTATACTTGTAAAAATTAGTAATAAAATTATATCGATTTTATCAGTTAATATATTTAATTTATTTTTATTTGAATCTATTACTATGTAGAATATTCCACTAAGTGTACATATAAGTAAATAATTTATTATGAATGTGTTCTTTATTATTACATAATTTATTATATTGATAATTGTAATAAATTTAAAACAAGTTAATACGTTTTGTGTCACTGTTATCTCCATTTTTTATTTAGGTATTTATCAATGAGACTAAAGAATTATGATTTCATTGAAATTAATTTTTGTAAGTGGCTCTCAATGTTGATTAAGTTAATTATTCATCTTTTTTCTTTTTTCTTTTTTGTTTTAATTTTTCTATTTTTTTCGAGGTGAAATATGAACCTGTGGCTGATAGCAGGGTTGTTATTATAACGAATATTGCTATTTCTATATATTTTTCAGTATTCATTTTGTTATCTCCTATATATTTTATTATTAATTTATTTGATGTTGATAATATTTAGTTTTGTTAAAGTAAACAATAATTTTATTATATAATTCAGCCCCTATTGTCACCTAAATAGATATTTTAGATTTATTATGCTTTTAATTTGTAGATCTAACTATACTTTAATTACATAGAAGATATAGGGGGGGAACTAAAAGATCAGTAGAAAGCATAGTATGTATAAATTTAAATTTTTTATTCATGAAATATACCCACACTTGTGAATGTAAAGCATAATATATGTTTGTAATTACATATAGATCAAATCATATTTCTATTATTAACGCTTTCATTGTAACGTGTTTTTGTGTTAAAGTCAATAAAAGACAATAAAATGTATATTTTGTGGGAGATGATTAGACACTCAAAAATAAAGAGGGATTAGTATATATAATTAGATATAATATTCTTGTATTAAAAAAATCCTTTATTAGTTTTCTCTAATATTAAAGTTCGTAATTTTCAAATTATTTATTCTTATTTTCAGAAAAAAGAATTGACTATATAATGTATTAGTGCTAATATAGATTTATATTTTATTTATGGATTCTAGAATGATGGCATATAAAGTATTTTCAGAACTTACAGGTTTTGGAACTATAAAAGATGTAATTAAAATCGACTTACTCATAGGGGAGGTGCATAATTTTGAAATTATTAAAAATATTTCCTAAGAATTTTATTAATCTAATCTTAGGCCGTTCGGTATTGAATATAGCGGATAGCTTTTATATGGTTGCGGTAACGATTGCTTTGGTAGAAGTATATAATATAGAAGCGAGTACTTTAACGTCGTTTGCTTTAATAGGAATGATCCCATCGCTAGTCGCATTTTCATATAGTTATTTCTTTAATAAGATAAAAAATACAAAATTTTGGATTCTATGTTTCCAAATTATGCAAAGTATCTTAGTCAGTCTTCTAATATTTGCATTAGTTAATAAAGCTCATATTGCTTTTATATTTATTTATAACTTTTTATTTAATTTGGTAAATTGTGTTCTTAGTTCGTTAAATGTAAAAGTGGTACCGGAAGTTCTTGATAATGATAATAATTTGATTAAAAAATCAGTTGATATTCAATATTTTACATCAAACTCATTAGATATACTTAGTAATTTTGTTGCATCGCTGTTACTTGGTTTTATCACTTATTTATCACTTATGCAACTAAGTATTCCAATCTTTTTAGCAGGGGTATACTTCTTTACAAAGTTAAACCTGAATAAAAATATTCAAACTACCGAAGAAACTGAGGAAACAGAAGAGGTGGTTGAGGCTAGTATAGTTGGCAATATAAAGACATTGTTTTCACGAAATGCTGCGTCGAAGATAATTGTTATCGAAGCATTTCTTAGTGGTGCTACTGACTTGCTTTTAAAACTGCTTCCGCTTTATCTTATTAGCATAAATATTGATGTAAAATGGTTAGCTTTAGTTCTTTCTGTATGGCGTGGTGCGGACTTAGTAGGAGCAATGGTTGCACCTTTTGTAAAAGTTCCTCCCAAAAATTTCTTTTATATGGATTATTTGATATCAGGAACTAGCTTTTTATTAGTATTTATAATAGATAATAGTTATCTAAAATTATTGTTTTTCTTTATCACCTTCGTCGTAATAGGAATTTCTGGAAACTTCTTTGAAAAAATGCTTTATGATGATTATGAAGGGGAAGACTTTGGAGCTATTCACACTATCATAACTAGTTTTTATTCAGTATTTGGCGTCTTGTTTTTATTAATACCTTTCGTTTATGACAATATAAAAGTTCTTGGAGTATCTTTGAACATATTAACAATAATGTTTGGCTTGGGAATATTTGTTTTATTGAAATTTGAAAAACGTTAAAAGGAAAAAATATATCATAAGTATTTAAAAGAAGAAATAGAACGAGGGATAAATATGATATTAGAATAAGAATCAAGATATATGATGTAAAAGATATAGAAAAAAATATAAACTTATTTTTAAAAATGGGGAAGTCATATCAATCTGATATGATTTCTCTTTTTTCACTATGAGAGAGTAGTGATATTTGATATAATGTATAAAAGTGAAATATATAAATTGATAAGATTATAGATTTAATGAAATCCACTAAAGGAGCTTTTGTATGATAAAATTAGTTGTTATAGAAATAACAACGTAAAGTAGAATACAAATAAACGTTATTGAAGTCTCTCTATTAAGGGATTTAAATATAATTAGTTGTTGAAAAGTCTAGGTCGGAATTATTTTAGGAAATGGAGAAAGTGATGGATAATATAATAGATGTAAAAGGTCTAAAAAGAAGTTTTAAGACTCCGAAAAATGGTGAATTTGAAGCTATAAAAGGAATAGAATTTTCAGTGAAAGAAGGAGAAATTTTTGGTTTACTTGGACCAAATGGTGCGGGTAAAACAACAACGATAAAAATTTTGACTACGATGCTTGCTCCAAGCGAAGGAGAAGTAAAAGTATTTGGGTTTGATACTTTTTCGGAAGCCAAAAAAGCTAGAGAATATATTAATTTTGTTTTTGGTGGTGAGAGGAGTCTTTATTGGAGACTTAGTGCAAGAGATAATTTGGCATATTTTGCAGATTTATACAAAATTCCTAGTAAAGATCAAAAAGAGTTAATTGAAAAATTAATAGCTCAAGTGGGGTTAAGTGAGTTTATAGATAAAAAGGTAGAAACTTTCTCCAAAGGAATGAAACAAAGACTTCAAATTGCAAGAGCATTATTAAATAATCCAAAAGTAATATTTTTAGATGAACCAAGTATTGGATTAGATCCAGTAGGAGCAAAAGAATTAAGAGAATTAATTAAAAAACTGTCTAAAGAAGGAGTAACTATTTTACTAACAACTCACTATATGCCAGAAGCAGAAGAACTTTGTGATAGAATTGCGATAATAAAAAAAGGTAAGTTACTGGCTATAGACGATGTAGTAGGTCTGCAAAATTTAGTTTCTAACGAAAGAAAAGAAGAAATAAAAGCAAAGAAAGAACGCGAACAAGAAGAGAAAAATAAAAAGAATTTAGAAATAACGTTAGAAGATATTTATATAGAACTATTGGGGGATGCATAATATGTTGAGAGCAATATTAATGAGTGCCAAAGTTCAGATGAAACAATCAATAGCACGCCCAATGTTTAGATTTTGTATTTTTATTAGTCCGATATTAAGTGGAATTTTACTCGGGATGATTTATCAAAATCGTAGTGTGGAAGATTTTATGTTATATGCTTTTATAGGAGCGGGAATTACTACTTTTTGGGGAAGTATTTGTTTTTCATCAGCTAGTGATATGGATAGAGAAAAATGGCTAGGAACTATGCCAATGATTTTCACCTCACCGATAGGTTTCGAAAATATAATTTTTGGAAAAATTTTAGGGAACACACTTTGGGGAATATTTAGTTTTGGACTCAATATGTTGACGGTAAAAATTTTGTTTAATAAATCTATCCAGTTTGCAAGTTTTAGTTATTTTGTATTAATAACAATCTTAATGATAGTGTCTATGATAGCTGTCGGTTTTATGATGGCAGGATTATTTACTTTATCTAGAAAAATAAGTATTCTTATGAATGTTATTGATTATCCGATAATAATGCTAACTGGGATGGTCTTTCCTATTTCGATCTTCCCGAAATTTATTCAATATATTTCATACTTATTGAGTCCAACATGGGCGATGGAAGGTTATAAATTAGCTGTTCAAGGTGGCAGTAATGAAGAATTATTGAGAGTAGCGCTTATATTGGTCGTTATTATAATTATTTATTTTATTATTAGTATATTTTCATTTAGAAAAATTAAGAAACTTTGTGTTATTAATGGGACTTTGGAGGTGTTTTAATATGGAAAATGTGTATAGATTTTTTAGAAGAGTTAGTTTTTCATATAAAATGTCTTCGGTATTAAATGATTGGCGTGCTTTCTTTACTATAGATTTGTTAATTCCACTAATGCAAATGATGTGTTATTCACTAGTAGGATACTATGTTTATGGTGCGGAAAATATTGAAAAATGGGTTATAAGTAATGCGATAGTGACTAGTGCATTTACGGCAATTTATAGAGTTGGTCTTCAGTTAGCGAGGGAGAGGGCAAGTGGAACATTGTCTCTAATGTTAGCGACTAAAACGAGTATTTCAGAAATATTAATTTCAAGTGCAATCTCAACTATGTTACTAAGTTTTGTATCGATAGTTTTTGGAGTTAGCGTACTTAGTTTATTATTAGGACTAGCTTGGAATGGACAAAAAATATTGGAGTTTGTTTTTATTTTAATATTAGCAATATTTGTAGCGACTTGTTTTGGATTTTTTATCTCGTGTTTAATATTATTAACGACAGAAATTCATCTAGTAACGAATACTATAGACAAAGTACTTTTAATATTTACAGGAGCGAATTTTCCAGTTAGTAATTTTCCATATTTAGTAGAGCAATTTTGCTATACTTTACCACTCACACGTTCCATACTTTTAGCTCAAAAATTAATAGGTGGGGAGAGTGTAATAAGTAACATATATCTAATTAGAGGAGAGTTAGTGTTAGCTTTTGTATTTTTAATATTAGGAATAGTGTTGTTGAAAAATATGGAAAAAGCTGCCATAAAAGGTAGTAAGTTAGATTTACTGTAAGTAAATAAAAGGCTCAGAGTAGAAATGCTTTGGGTCTTATTTTTATGTTAATTTTAGAAAAAACTTAATATTAGAGTGATTTAATGAGGAAAACGGAGAAGTCATATCAATCTGATATGATTTTTCCTTTTTCACTATGAGAGAGTAGTGATATCTGATATAATGTAAAGAAATAAAATATATAAATTGATAAGATTATAGATTTTTTGAAAACTATTCAAGGAACTTTTTTATGATTAATTCTTGAAAATAGAAAAGGTAGTTTTTTAATCATATCTATGTTTATAATTAGAAGTAAAGGTAATAAATTTAATTATATATAATAGTATGAAATATAATAAGAATCACATATAGATATGATATTGGAAATTTAATGAAATGGGGTTGAGATATGAGTGAGTATTACCAGTGGGTGAATGTAGATAAAAAGGAGTATATTTCTCCTGTTGATTTTGGTTATGGTAGCAAACGTTGGCAAACACTTCATGTTGGGAATGACTTTTTATGTGCGTTGTATAAATTATTAGCTACTGATTGGGCAGGAGATCATATAATATGGCTAGGTGATGAATTACCTCGACTTAAAAGTTCAGACAATGTATCGTTAGAAATACTTTATCAACATACATTGGAATCAGGGTATCCTGGTTCATCAGGGGACACAGTAGATGAGATGTATATAAATATCTCTGGAACTTTTAAGGAAGCTGAAAAAGAGGTTAGAGACGAACTTGAGTATTATCTAAGTTTAATAAAACAGTATGGTATCCGAGTAGATGATCCATTTAAAGGATTTTTTTCGAGAGAAGGAAGAGATTTCCTATATACAATTAATCATATAAAGAAGGTGTATTTTTCATTAGATATAACTAAGGTTTTATATTTAAACGGTTCTGAATGTGACTTTGCTAATCCGTTACCTATACTTTTGAGCCATGGGAAGTCATGCAATACAGGAAACTGGGTTGGAGATGAGATAAGTACGTCAGATGAGATTCCAAAAGATTATGTTTTTTTAACAGAGATATATCTGGATTGGTAATAGAATTTTAGTTATACACCTTTCAATATTATTAGAAAAAAATGTTAAAAAAATTAACGTTAAGTAACAATTAAATGAATATTATATGTCAGTGTGATATGATTTTTCCTTTTTCGCTATGAGAGAGTAGTGATATCTGATATAATGTATAAAAGTGAAATATATAAATTGATAAGATTATAGATTTAATGAAATCTACTAAAGGAGCTTTTGTATGATAAAATTAGTTGTTACAGATATTGATGATACGCTATTAAATAGTGATCGTGAGATTTCTAAGAAAAATAGAGAAGTAATTGAAGAGTGTAAGAAACAAGATATTAAAGTTATTTTAGCATCTGGTAGACCTGATTTTGGAATGATGAGTATAGTAGAAGATTTACAACTTGATAGTT